>NZ_JARRAG010000002.1:1316825-1975238 GCF_029589435.1 Paludisphaera mucosa
AGGGCCGGTCCCGGGTGAGTTCGTGGCGGAAGGGGTCGGGGGGCGGCTCGATCGGGCTGCGGGGCGGGATGACGGCCTCGGGTCGCAGGAATCGTTCGCTCATGGCGGGGCTCCCAAAGGGCCGCGACGGCCGGCTCGGGGCGAGCGGTCGCCCGCCCCCGTAGAACGGGAGGGGGTCGGCCCTGTCGGAATGGGCAGTCCGGACGAGATCGAACGTCCGATGGAATGGGAATTGCCTTATGGTCCGGGGGCCAGGATGAGGGCCCATGAGATGACATCCCGAAGCAGCCGAGGAGGAGCGACGCCGTGGCCGATCCGAAAGACGAAGCACGCACGACCGCACGCTATGGCGAACAGGCCGTCCCTGTCGCGGCCGGCGGCGAGACCCATCAGACGGCCGACGCCGCGCATCCGGTGATGACGACCCAGCAGGGGATCCCGGTCGCCGACGACCAGAACTCGCTCAAGGCCGGCGCCCGGGGGCCGACCCTGCTGGAGGACTTCCACCTCCGCGAGAAGATCTTCCACTTCGACCACGAGCGGATCCCCGAGCGGGTCGTCCACGCGCGGGGGTTCGGGGCCCACGGCTACTTCGAGAACTACGGCCCGCTGGCCGACCTCACCCGCGCCGACCTGTTCCAGCGGGCCGGCGAGAAGACGCCGGCCTTCGTGCGGTTCTCGACGGTCGCCGGCAGCAAGGGCTCGGCCGACCTGGCCCGCGACGTCCGCGGCTTCGCGGTGAAGATGTACACGAAGGAGGGGAACTGGGACCTGGTCGGCAACAACATCCCCGTCTTCTTCATCCAGGACGCCGTCAAGTTCCCCGACGTGATCCACTCGGTGAAGCCCGAGCCCGACCGCGGGTTCCCCCAGGCCCAGTCGGCCCACGACAACTTCTGGGACTTCATCTCGTTCACGCCCGAATCGATGCACATGATCATGTGGGTCATGTCGGACCGGTCGCTCCCGCGGTCGTTCCGGTTCATGGAGGGCTTCGGCGTCCACACGTTCCGGCTGGTGAACGCCGAGGGCAAGTCGACCTTCGTCAAGTTCCACTGGAAGCCCAAGCAGGGGCTGCAGTCGGTCGTCTGGAACGAAGCGGTGAAGATCAACGGGGCCGATCCCGACTTCCACCGCCGCGACCTCTGGGACGCCATCCACGCCGGCGACTTCCCCGAGTGGGAGCTTGGCCTGCAGGTCTTCGACGAGGCCTTCGCGGAGAAGTTCGATTTCGACGTCCTCGACGCCACCAAGCTGATCCCCGAGGAGATCCTGCCGGTCAAGCCGGTGGGCAAGCTGGTTCTCGACCGTTGCGTCGACAACTTCTTCCTGGAGACCGAGCAGGTCGCGTTCTGCACCCAGAACATCGTCCCCGGGATCGACTTCAGCGACGACCCCCTGCTCCAGGGCCGGAACTTCTCGTACCTGGACACCCAGCTCAAGCGGCTGGGGGGCCCGAACTTCACCCAGATCCCGATCAACGCCCCGAAGTGCCCGTTCCACACGTTCCAGCAGGACGGCCACATGGCCATGCGGAACCCCCGCGGGCGCGTGAATTACGAGCCCAACTCGTGGACGGCCGCCGAGAACCCCCGCGAGAGCCCCGACAAGGGCTTCCGGAGCTACCCCGAGCCGGTGCAGGGCCCCAAGATCCGGGCCCGCTCGGAGACGTTCGCCGACCACTACAGCCAGGCCCGCCAGTTCTACATCAGCCAGACCGCGATCGAGCGCACGCACATCGCCAACGCGATCACGTTCGAGCTGAGCAAGGTCGAGACCCCGGCCATCCGGTCGCGGATCGTCGCGCACCTGATGAACATCGACGCGGGCCTCGCCGAGACCGTCGCGAAGCAGATCCGGCTCAAGGAGATGCCCAAGGCCGCCGACGCCCTCAAGCCGACGCGCCAGGACCTCAAGCCCTCGCCGGCCCTGAGCGTCGTGCTCAACGGCCCCAGGAGCTTCGCCGGCCGCAAGGTCGGGGCGCTCGTGACCGACGGCGTGGACGCCGACGTCCTGGCCGCGCTGGAGAAGGCGCTCAAGGCCGAGGGGGCGACGCTCAAGCTCGTCGCGCCCGAGGTCGGCGGCGTGAAAGACTCGGCCGGGGCCTGGCACGACGCGCATGAGAAGCTCGAAGGCGGGCCGTCGGTCCTCTTCGACGCCGTCGCGATCCTCCCCTCCAAGGAAGGCGCGGCGATGCTGGCCTCGGTCCCCGCGGCCCGCGACTTCGTCGCCGACGCCGCCGCGCACCGGAAGTTCATCGCCTACGTCGCCGCGGCGACGCCGCTGCTGGAGAAGGCGGGGGCCGGCCTCGACGAGGGCTTCATCGCCCTCAACGCCGCCGCCGACGCCGCGGGTTTCGTGACGGCCTGCCGCAAGCTCCGCTTCTGGGATCGCGCCGGGGCCGAACGCTGAGTCGTCTCCCTTCCCGGCCGATGGTCGCCGTACCGTTCGCGATCAACTCGAAGGACCCTCCGAAAATGCCCCACAGCCGAAGATCCGTCCTCTCCGCGCTCGGCGCCGCGCTCCCCTTCGGGCTGGGCGAGAGCGTCCGGGCCGGGGCCGACGCCTTGAAAGCCCCGGCCGACGCGGCCCCGACGCTGCGCTTCCGGCCGTTCGAGGACGCCGTCCGCGAGGCCTTCGCCGGCCCCGGCGACGGCCGAGGCTCGACGTGTCGCCGCGTCGAGATCGGCTGCTCCGAGCAGGTCCAGGCCGGCGTCCAGGGTTGCTGCAACGACCGTCCCTTCGCCGGCTTCCCGGCGGGCCGTCTCCGGATCGTCCGCAGCGGCTTCGAACCGGGCCCCGTACGCGGGGGCGTCCGGCTCTACGTCGCCACCTTGGACGTGGTCAGGACCGACGGCCGGCCGGCCGATGGGCCGGGCCGTCCGCTCGATTTCGCCAGCCTCCCCCCCGCCCCGATCCTGGCCTGAGCCCGGCCGGCGGAGGGCCGATTTCAGGCCTCGATTCTGATATCGATCGACACGTATCGATCCTTCAACACCAGGAGAATCACGATGACGGAAGCGGTTTTCGAGGGCGTGGGCGTCAAGGCGCGTGAGCACGAGGAAGGCTTCGGGACCAAGCTGATCGAGCAGTACACGAGTCAGGTCCCCTCGGGGTTCTACCTCGGCCTGGCCTTCGGCTCGGTGGGGATCTCGCTGGCGCTCAAGCTGAGCGGGCGCGACCGCGACGCGCAGTTCGTCGGCCAGTGGGTGGCGCCCTTCATGCTGATGGGGCTCTACAACAAGCTCGTCAAACTCCAGGGATCGGACTGAGCCGACCCGACCCGAAGGCCCCCGGCGCGATCAGCCGGCGGGCTCCGGGTCGGTCCGGACCGGCGCGGGGTCGCCGCGATGGGCGAGTCCGCCCGCCTCGGCCACCGGCTTGACGACGGGCTGGTGGGCGACGCGCCGCAGCCTCTCGGGGGCACGCCGACGCCAGAGCGATCGGTAGTGCTCGCCGATCACCCGGAAGCCCACCTTCGTCCACAGGTTGGGGAACTGGCCCATCCGCCAGTGCGCCTCGATCTTGAAGTGGACGCCGCCCGTCTCGTGGTCCTTGGTCATCAGGAACCACTCGAAGCCGCGTTCGACGTGGCCTTCAAGGGTGTCGTAGCGGAACCCGAAGTAGCTCACGTCGCCGAAGTCCTCCTCGCGGAGGCTGTGGACGCGGACGCCGCAGAGGAAGCGGAACCCCAGGACCTTCAGCTCCAGCAGCATGTCGCGGCCGACCGGCGGGGTGTCGGGGTCGAAGTGCCCCACGACGATGCGGGGGTCGGAGAAGTCGTAGTTGATGATCGCCTGCTTGGCGCGCTCGAAGACGCCGTCCGGGACCGGCGGGCCTTTCGGCTCGGTGCCGATCTCGTCGTCGCTGCCGTCGACGATCCAGCCGTTGGCGACCGTCATCTCCTCGAGCGGCGTGTCGAAGTTGACCGTGCGGTCCTTGAGCGCGTCGAGGTAGCCGCGCATCTCGCGGTCGTTCCACCCCCGGCCGAACCGGAACAGGGCCATCCGCTCAGCCCTCGCATTCGAAGGTGGAGCGATCGGGCCCGCCGCAGTCGGCCGCGCCGAGGTCCACGCGCGACGTCGAAACCCGCACGGGGCCGTCCAGCCGGCCGCCGCAGACCTCGGCGACGCGACCGATGAAGCGGATCCAGCAGCGGGCCTGCATCGTCCGGCCCAGCACCAGGAACCCGATGTAATGGATCAGCCCGCCCGATCGGGCCCGGCTGCGGATGTGGAGCGTCACCCGCCCCTGGTCGTCGCGTCCGGCCTTGAAGCTGATCCGCCCGGCCTCGGGATGGCCGCAGAGGGTGCGGAGCGTGAGGCAGAGGGGGTCGACCTGGACGACGCGGACGCCGCAGGGCATGATCCCGGCGAGCCGGATGGACAGCTCGTCGCCGACCTCCAGCGGTTTGTGCTCTTCGCCCCGGCGCTGGAATGCGGCGGTCTCCGGCGGCCCGAACTCGGTGAAGTGCGTTCGGACGAGTTTCGCCAGGTCCTCGGGGGAGCAAGGCCCCCCCTCGATCGCCCCGATGTAGTCGCGTTGCAGCAGCGGCCCGGTGCCGGTCGCCGCGTGGATGACGTCCTGGACCTCCGCTCCGATCGATGCTTCACTCATGGTCGTCTCGTCCTTCGATCTCGATGGTTCAATTCCATCGGTTGCGGAGCAAAGGACGAGCCGAATCACCTCGAAATCCAGTCGAGGGGGCCTTCGGGCGGTTCAAGCTCCGTCGTCATCCGCCGCGGCCTCGCGCAGGGCTTGGGCGATTCGCCCGCGGGCCTCGGCCGACAGGGCCTCGGGGCCGATCGCGTCGGCCTGAGGCCCGGCGGCCCGGCGTCGGCAGGCCTCGCGCAGGAAGCGGATCTGGCCGCGAAACCGCCGGCATGACGAGCAGACGAGGAGGTGGCCCGCGAGCGCCAGCCGCTCGGGCGTCGGCAGCGGGCCGTCGAGCTGCTGGGAGGCCAGCTCGGACGCCGAGGCGCAGCGGAGGGTCAGGATCCGCAGGAGTCGTCGCGGCCCGTTCATGGTCGCCCCGCCGATCTCGGAGGGTCCGTCCCGAACCAGTTCTTCGCCAGGCACTCGCGGAGCAGGAGCCGCGCCCGGTGGAGTCGGACGCGCAGGTTTCCGGCCCCCACGTCGAGCGCCGCGCGCAGCGCCTCGACGTCGAGCCCCTCCACCTCGCGGAGCAGGAAGGCCTCGGCGAGGTGCCGAGGCAGCCGCGCGGCGCAGGCTTCGAACACCCGCCAGAAGTCGGCGTCGTCGAGCGCCGCCTGCGGGCCACGCCAGTTCGAAGGGGCGTTCCGCCAGTTCCCCTCGGCGTCGAAGGGGGACGACGAGCGGCCCGGGGGGGCCGTCAGGTCGGCCTCGATCGTCGGCGCGGACGCCCGCTCGCGGCGGTAGAAGTCGGCGATCTTGCGGCGCAGGATCGCCGTCAGCCAGGTGCGGCGGGGCGAGTCGCCGCGGAAGCGATCCGACGCCTGGAGCGCGGCCAGCAATGTCTCCTGCACGAGGTCCTCGGCGGTCTCGCGACGGCCGACCCGCGTCCGCGCGAAGCGGTAGAGCGCGTCGCCGTGCAGGTGGAGCCATCCCGCCGGGTCCGCCGCCTCGTCGGCCGGCCGATCGGGCGTCGCGCCGGGCTCGGGACCCGCCCGGTCAGGGTCCGGGCGGGGGTGGGATTTCGACATCAAGACGCCTCGCGGCCGTCGGGTCGGGATCGACGAGGGAACGCGCCCGCCCCGGGGGAGGCCGGCTACTTGAGGGCTTCGAGGATCTCGCCGGCCTTGGCCCTCCCGCCGTGGCTGCGGCTGACCCTGGCGAGCACGACCTTGCCCTCGCGGTCGATCACGAACGTCGAGGGATAGGCCGTCTCGCCGGGGGCGTCCCATCGCAGGTCGTAGCTCTTCGTCAGATCGTAGTCGGGATCCATGACCAGTTGGAAGCCGTCCGGCAGCCCCTTGCCGCGCTCGAATTCGGCCGCGTGGGCCTTCAGGCCGTCCGCCGGCCCGGGATAGACCAGGACGACCCGGGCCTTGCGGGCTTCGAAAGTCTTGGACTCGCGGACCAGCTCGCGGACCTGCGCCGTGCAGATCGGGCACTGGTAGCCGGGCCAACCGCGGAGCACGACCAGGACGACCGGGCCGCGCTCCAGGAGCGTCTTCAGGCGGACCGGCTCGTCGGCGAGCGTCTTCAAGGTGAAGTCGGCGGCCGACTCGCCTTCCCGGGGCGGGGCGGCGTGACACGTCGCCGCAGCGCAGAAGAAGGCGAGGATCGAACCGAAGAAAGGTCTGCGGGACATCGGGGGGATTCCTGTGTGGTTCATGCGGTCGATGCGAAGTGGCGAGGGTTTTCAGCGGCCCGACGCGGCGGGCGATCCCGTGGCGGGTGCGGCGGGCTTCCAGGGGAGGTCGACCGCCTGGTGGACCGCGGCCGTGCGCTTGTCCTGCACGAAGACGGCCAGGCGCAGCTTGTCCCGCTTCCACGAGGGGTCGATCGTGAAGGCGAACTCCTTCGCGGCCGGGAGGTCGTCCTTCAGCTCGACGTCGTCGTACTCCGTCCGCCGCGCCGGGAACCGCGCGACGAGGGTCTTGCCGGCGTTCTCGCCCGAGGGGACGTCGGTCGCCACGCCGTCCTCGCGCAGCACCGCGCAGACCAGCAGCGGCGCCTTGCCGACGCGGGCCGAACGCCGGGTCACGCGGATCTTGACCTTGCCCGACAGCTCGTCCGCGGCGAGGTCGAGATCGACGTCGAGCCTCACCCCGGGCGGTTTCGAGCGGGCCGCGCGGATCGCGGCGACGGCGGCGGCCGGGTCGCGGCCGTTCACCGAGCGTTCGCCGTCGATCATGAGCATGGGCGTGTAATACAGGCCGTACGACTCCGGCTTGGGCCCGGCGTAGACCTCGTTGTAGGTCGCCTGCCGGCGGCTGTACAGCGGGTCCGAGAAGACGTCCCGCCAGGGCGTGTTGAAGTAGTCGACGTGGAAGGCGACGGGGACGATCCTCGAGTCCTGCGCGGCGAGCTTCCCCAGGATCTCCTCGGCCGTCGGGCACATGTCGCACCCCTGCGAGGTGTACAGCTCGACGAGGACCATCCGCTTCGAGGGGTCGGGGTCGGCGGCCACGCAGGGGCGGCAGACGCCGGCCGCGAGGACCAGCGCGAGGAGCGTTCGGCGGCGAAGGTTCAAGGGGGCCTCCCGGTTGGTTCGCCAGGGATCCGAAGCCGGGGCGATCCGGTCGCCTCGGCGTCGCGCCGGGCGAGGGCCCCGGTCGCGGTCGATCACCAGACGACGCCCGCCGTCGGGATATTCGAGGCCGAGCCGCACGAAAAAAAGATCGGGTCGACCCCGTAACGCTACGTGGACCCTCGCGACTAATGCGGAGGCGACGGCCGTCGGGCCGTGCCATTCCCAGGAGCCCGGATCCGACCCGGATCGACAAAAAAGGACGATTCATGCTGAACACCCACGCTTGGCGGGCCCGCTCGCTCGCGCTCGTCGCGCTCCTCTCGCTTCTCGGGGGGGCGTCCGCGGTCGCCGGCCCGCTCGCGGTCACGGTCACGAACAACCAGCCGGGGGGCGGGTTCGGGATCTCGCCCGTCTGGCTCGGCGTGCACGACGGGACCTACCGGACGTTCACGCCCGGCGAGGCCGTCGGGCCGGCCCTGCAGGCGCTGGCCGAGCTGGGCGACCCGTCCGCGCTCGCGGCGGCGTTCGCGGGCCACGGCTCGGGGGCGGTCGCCGGCTCGGCGCCGATCGGCCCGGGGGGCTCGGCGTCGACGATCCTGGACGTCGCCGACCCGACGACCCAGCAGTACCTGAGCTTCGCGTCGATGGTCGTCCCCTCCAACGACTTCTTCTTCGGGAACGCCGACCCGCTCGCGTTCCGGCTGTTCGACGCCCAGGGCCGGTTCACCGGGCCGATCACGATCCAGATCTTCGGCGCCGGCGCCTGGGACGCGGGGAGCGAGGTGAACGACATCGGCTTCGGGGCCGCGTTCATCGCCGGCGACGACGCGCACGACCACGTGGCCGAGGGGGGCGTGATCACCCGGGTCTTCGGCGGATCGATCGATCAGTCGGCCTATCTCGCCAGCATCGACGGCCGGGCGACCCCGTACGGCTACAATATCTCCCACCTCATCAGCCCGGGCGACCTGATCGCCACGATCACCATCACGTCGGTGCCCGAGCCCTCGACGTTCCTGATGCTCGGCGTCGCCGCCGTCGGCGTGGGCCTCGCGGCCCGTCGGTCGCGGCCCCGCGGCTGACGCCCGACGGCCGGCGTGGGTCGGGAATCCGCCGAATCTCCATACCTCCCCGACCCTCGCCGCGCCGTATTGCGAACGTCGGCACGACCGATGCGAGGAGATCCCGCCGTGTCCCGTCCGGGGCGACCCCGGGCCGGCCGATCCTCGCACGAGGTTCACGCGATGCACGATCCGATCGAGGCGGCCACGCGCCGCGGGTTCCTGGCGGCCGGCGCGGCGGCGGCGGTCGCCTCGCAGGCGACGGCCCCAAAAATCGACGAGCCGCCGAAGGCCGTCGAGGTCCCCGGCATGAAGGCGAAGACCGAGGCGCAGGCCGGCCCGCCCCCCGCTCCCGCGCCGCCGGCGAAGCGACTGGGGTTCGCCGTCGTCGGCCTCGGCGAGCTGGCGCTCGGCGAGGTGCTCCCCGCCTTCGGCCGCTGCAAGTACGCCCGCCCGACGGCCCTGGTCAGCGGCGATCGCGCCAAGGCCGAGAAGGTCGCCGACCAGTACGGGATCGGCCCCGAACACATCTACGATTATCAGAATTTCGACCGGATCGCCGACGACCCGACGGTCGACGTCGTCTACATCATCCTGCCGAACTCGATGCACCGCGAGTTCACCGTCCGCGCGGCGAAGGCCGGCAAGCACGTCCTGTGCGAGAAGCCGATGGCGAACACCTCGGCCGAGTGCGAGGCGATGATCGCGGCCTGCGAGTCGGCCCGGCGGCTGCTGATGATCGCCTATCGCTGCCAGTACGAGCCCCACCACCGCGAGATGATCCGCCTGGCCCGCTCGGGCGAGCTGGGGCCGATCCGCATGATCGAGGCGTCCAACGGCCAGAACCAGGGGCCGGCCGACCAGTGGAGGCACAAAAAGGCCCTCGCCGGCGGCGGCTCGCTCCCCGACGTCGGCATCTACTGCCTCAACGCGGCGCGGTACATCACCGGCGAGGAGCCCGTGCAGGTGACGGCCCAGATCGCCGTCGACCCGTCCGACCCGCGGTTCCGCGAGGTCGAGGACCGAATCAGCTTCCAGCTCCGCTTCCCCTCGGGCGTCCTGGCGGTCTGCCAGAGCTTCTACTCCGCGCACGAGTCGCGCCGCTGCCGGGTGCTCGCCGAGAAGGGCTGGATCGACATGGACCCCGCCTTCGCCTACCACGGCCTGCGGATGAAGACGTCGCGGGCCCGCGACGAGGCCGAGCTGACCACCGCAATCGCCCTGCCCGAGCACGACCAATTCGCCCTCGAAATGGACCACATGGCCCGCCGCGTCGCCGCCGGCGAACGTCCCCACACGCCCGGCGAGGAAGGCCTTCAGGACATCCGGATCATCGAGGCGATCTACCGCGCCGCCCGCGAGGGGAAGCCCGTCGACCTCGCCGCCGTCGAGGCCCGGGACGCCACCCGCGGCCCCGCGCCGGGCTGAGGCGTGTCCGTCCGACGGCGCGAGGCGAGCCACGCGATCGAGGCCGCGCCCACCGCCATGAGGACGAGCCCCGCGGGCTCGGGCACGGCGGCGGCGGTGCGGAGCTGGAGGCCGTTGACGAGGACCCCCGTGTCAAAATCGGCGGAGCCCGTGATGCGGATCGACTGGCTCGCGGAGTCGGCGACGAACGAGCCCACGACGAACTGGCCCAGGCCGCCGTCCACACCCGACGGGTTCCAGTCCAGGTCGACCGAGCCTCCCGATTCCAGGCTCGCGCTCCGGCTGCCGGCGTCCGAGAAGTTGGACCAGATCTGGATCTCGTAGGCCTGCCCGACGGCCAGGCCGTCCAGGGTCAGCGTGAGCGTCGATTGCCAGATGGTGAAGCCGCCCGACCGGAGCATCGCCTGGTACGCCGACGACAGGTCGGTGAACGGGGCCGAGGCCGAACCGAAATAATCGTCCAGGCCGAGCAGGATGCCGGGAGACTCCGCGATGGTGACGCCCCCGTGGGTGCTGGGGTTGCCCGCGACCGCGAACGGCTGGAACGCGACGCCGTTGATCGTCGCGACGCCGACGTCGCGGCCGCCGAAGTTGTAGGCCGCCACCAGGCTCCCCCCGGTGCGGACGTCGGCGTCGCCGGCGATGTTCGTCGCCGGCCCCCAGGTGATCGACGCGGCCCGGCTCGCGCTGCACCCGAGGGTGAGCGAGGCCAGGGCCATCGTCATGGAGAGGATGCGCTGCATCACGACCGCTCCTCCCGGACGTTCCGGGTCTGGGGCCCAGGGCCACTCGACGACCGACCGCGACGCGGCCCGATTCGGAAATGTTTCGAACGATACGCCGTCGCCCCTCGGGTCTTACAGGGCCGATCGCGGATCGACGCCATGGCCCCGCGCGGCGGGACGGGATACGATGCCCGGATCGGAGCGTCGCGTCCCACGTCGTCGTCATCCCTTCCGCGAGGAGCCGTCATGGACCTTTCTCGACGCCAGTTCATCCAGGCCGCGGCCGCCGGGGCCGCCGTCGCGCCGGCGATGGGCGCGGGGGCCGCGGGCAAGCTGCCGACGCGGGCGTTCGGCAAGACGGGGCTCGAGGTGTCGATCATCGGGTTCGGCTCGGGCAGCCGGTTCCTGATGTACGACGACGAGAAGGCCCTCGAGGCGCTGACGCGGGCGCTCGAGCTGGGCATCACCTACATCGACACGGCCAACGGCTACGGCGACGGCAAGAGCGAGGAGCGGATCGGCCGGATCCTGCCCGCCTGGCGCGACAAGGTGACGGTCGCCACCAAGCTCGGGGCCCGCAAGGGGGACGACGCCAGGCGGCAGCTCGAGGCGAGCCTCAAGCGTCTGAAGACCGACCACCTGGACGTCGTCCACATCCACGCCCTCTCCGGCGACGAGGACCTCGCCCGGATCGAGGCGGCCGACGGGGTCCTGAAGGCGCTCTACGAGGCCCGCGACCAGAAGGTCGTCCGCGCCGTGGGGATCAGCTGCCACGCCGCGCCGGCGACCCTCAAGACGGCCCTGGAGCGGCACGACTTCGACGCCACCCAGATGGCCCTCAACGCCGCGATGGCCCGCATGGCCGACGCCAAGGGGGGGATGAAGGCCACGCCGATGGCCGAGGGGAGCTTCGAGGAGCTGGCCCTGCCGGTCGCCGTCCGCAAGGGCCTCGGCGTCATCGCCATGAAGGTCTTCGCGCAGGAGCAGATCCTGGGCGCCGCGCCGGTCGAGAAGCTGATGGCCTACGCGCTGTCGCTCCCCGTCAGCCTGGCGAGCCTGGGGATGCCGAAGCTCGAATTCATCGACCGCAACATCGAGATCGCCCGCGCCTTCGCGCCGATGCCGGCCGACGAGCGCAAGCGCCTGAGCGACTCGATCGCGACCGAGCGCAAGGCGGCCGTGGTCGAATTCTTCCGCGACCATCGCGACGCCTGAGCCGCGTTGCGATGGACCGGCCCGCCCCCCGCTCAAGACGTACGGCCCTCCCCGGGAGGGGATCGTCATGATGAGTCCGCAGGAAGCGCTCGCCGAGCTGCTCGCGTCGCTCGACTCCGACAAGACCCAAGGCTACGGGCCGGGCCCGATCCCGGACGCGGTCGACGACCTGGTCCGCCGGCTCGTCGGGCGGATCCGGGGGGCGGACCCGGCGACCCGCGATGAGCTGTGGCGGAAGCTCGGCGACCGCCACGGGATGCTCTGCCTGCTCTTCGCCGAGCGCATGGCCGCCCTGGCCGTCCGCACGGGCGACCCCGAGCACGTCCGCGAGGGCCTCGAAGCCGCGACGCTCGGCGCCCGGGCCGTCGAGCCCCGCGACGGGATCCTCCGCCTGGCCCCGCTGTACGACGCCCTGATGAAGCTCGGCCGGAATCCCACGCCCTACTTCGCGGCGGCCGAGGACCTCGCCGATCGGTACTTCGTCGCCGACCTCCAGGGCTTCCCCTTCCGGGCGGAGGCGGATCGATCGCTCGCCTCGATGGGCTACGTCGAAGGCTTCGACCGCGACGGCTTCCGCTACGTCCAGGAATGGTGATCGCCCCTCAGGCGAGCCGCCGGGCGACGCCGCGGAGGCCGAGCCAGGCGAGGATCCCCGTCGTCGCCAGGGCCAGCAGGACGGCCCGCGTTTGGGCCTCCGCGGGGCTCGCCGGCGGGGGGGGCTGCGTCGTCTCGTCGGCCGGGAGCGAGGGGATCGCGGCGGTCTCGATCGCGGTGTCGGGCGGCCCGAGGGGCGTCGCGTCGGGCGTCGCGTCGGGCGTCGCGTCGGGCGGGGCGGCCGGGCGGAGGACTTCTCCCAGGTCGCCGAGGTCCCGGAACGACGTCGCGCGGAATCGGCTGGACCAGGTGCGCCGGCGGGATTTCGGGGCGGCCTGAAAGGCGCCGCCGAGGAGCCAGAGCTTGCCGCGCCACTCCGTCGGCACGAACCCGCCCGAGGCGCAGCGGCGGGCTTCCACCAGCTCGATCTCGCGGCCCTGTTCCATCTCATCTTGGCGGTGGGTTTCGATCAGGCGGAGCCACCTCGGGAGCCAGCCGACGGACGGGTCGTAGGCGACCACGAGGTCGACCCGTCGGTCGGCCTCGTCGATGCGGTAGTTCTCCACCGTCACGCGCCGGCCGTCCCGCACGCCCGGCTGGCGAATGGGATCCACCCCGGCGAAGCGGGCCTTGAGGATGCTCGGGAGGTCCTGGCCCAGGCTGCCGAAAGGGGACGGTCCCTCGTTCCCGTACGCCTCGCCCCCTCCGCCGCGCGGAATCTCCGTCCACCGGCTCCGGGAGCTTCGACCCTGGTACAGGCCCGGGCGGTAGTACTCCGCGGCCCCGTCGCAGGCCCACGCCCCGACGGTCGGCCTGTCCACGTCCTCGAGCCAGGCAGGCTCCTCGCCTGCGGGCGGCGGATCGTGCTCGAGGACGTATTCCATCTCGGCCCGGATCAACGCGTAATTGGCCCGGAAGCGTTCCAGCGGGGTCGGGTCGCTCGCCACCAGGCCGAGCAGCATCACCGTCGCGACGTGCATCGAGGCCGCCTCCGGACGGGGGGGTCTTATAAGTTTCGGATCGACATGCGTCGTCGATCTTGGTCGCGGCGCGTCGCGATGTCAAGCTCGTCGGCGAGGGAATTTTTACATTTGTAGTAGGTAGTGGCGTCGAGGCCGGCGGCCGTCGTGCTCCGCCGGCCGCGAGTGGTACGATGGTGCGTCCCGGCGAGGCGTCGGGCCTCGCGTCTCGACGACTGGGAGAAGTCATCATGGCCGAGCCGAACCGGGCCGAACTCGAAGGCCTCATCGACGACCTCCGCCGCGGGTATGACGGCGAGCCGTGGCACGGGCCCTCGCTGCGCAAGGTGCTCGAAGGCGTGACCGCCGAGGCGGCCGATGCGCGGCCCGTCCCGGGCGGGCACACGATCCGCGAGCTGGTCGCCCACCTCGCGGCCTGGGACGACGTGGTCGCGCGTCGCATCGCCGAGCGCCGCGCGATGGAGGAGCCCGACGTCGGCGACTTCCCCGCGGTCGTCGGCGCCGGCCCCGAAGCCTGGGCCGCCGACTTCCGCGAGCTGGACGCCCGCCACGCCGCCCTGCTCGACGTCCTCGCCGACCTCGACCCCGCGCGGCTTCCCGAGACGGTGGCCGGCAAGGATTATTCGATCGCCCACATGGTCCGCGGTGCGGCCCAGCACATGGCCTACCACGCGGCGCAGATCGGGCTCCTGAAGAAACTGATGTGACGCAGCGGCGTCACTCCTTCGCGTACACCCGCACGTAGTCGACGATCATGATCGACGGGTCCGGCGTCTTGTCGACGGGCCAGCCGCCGCCGAGGGCCAGGTCGACGAGCAGGTACAGGGGGACCTTGGCCTCGGGCGGCGTGGGGTGGGTCCGGAGGGGGACGCCGTCGAAGTAGTAGGTGATCACGGCGTCGTCGACCATCACGCCGTAGGTGTGGAAGTCGGCGGTCATGTCGGGGACGAGCGCGACGTCGCCGTCGCCCGTGTGGGGGGCGACGGGGGGCCAGAGGTGGGTCGTGGTGTGCAGCGCGTTGTCGTTGACGCCGTACTGCTCGACGACGTCCAGCTCGATCTGCGTGAGCGTCTTTTTATCCTTCGGCTCCTGCAGTTGCGGGACGCCCAGCAGCCAGAAGGCGGGCCAGGTGCCGGGGCCCTTGGGGAACTTCGCCCGCATCTCGAAGTAGCCGAACTTCTGCGAGAAGCCCTCGCCCTTCGCGTCGACCGACGACAGCAGGCCCGACCGCCACCGACCCTCGACCTTCTTCGCCTCGATGCGCAGGAGATCGTCCTTCACGGTGAACGGGAAGTCGGGCTGGGGGTCGGCGAAGCCGGCGTCGCCGAAGTCGCCGCCGTACGGCGTGTGGGCGATCCAGCGCGTGCCGGGCCCCCAGGCCGAGACGCTCAGCGGGCCGTCGAACTCCTCGCCGAAGGTCCGCTTCCAGCCCGATAGGTTCAGGCTCGGCGGCGGCAGCGTCGGCAAGGGGGCGTCGGCGCGGACGTCAAGATAGCCCACGCGGCAGGCGTCGGGCTCGACCATCGCAAGGTTCGAACCCGCCCCGGCGCGGAAGGTCTTGCGGCCCCCTCCCTTGGCGACGGGCTTGCCCGACCAGAAGCCGAGGACGACCTCGTAGCGGCCGGGCGGCGTCTCGCTCGGCACGACGATCGTCTTCGCGTACTCGACCCGCCCGCTCCAGCGGCTGGTCGGCGCTCCCGGGTCGTGGTCGGCCTGGAAGACCATCTGGCCCTTCTCGTTGCGGAAGTGGACGAAGACGCTGCAATCGATCCCCAGCGGCTCGGCGTCCCAGGCGTAGGTCATCCGCGATCCGAAGCCCGGCCGGCACGCGGTCGGCTCGATCGTGCACGAGACGAGCGTCGGCGTCCCCGCGGCGACCGGGACGGCGGTCAGGTCGTCCAGCCACAGGCTGCTCCGTCCGCCCTCGCCCTTCACCACGTCCTTGCCGACGTTCAGGCCCAGGCCCTTCGCCGGGCCGTGCCACTTGCCGTCGTTCGCGCCTCCCCAGTGCTCGCCGCCGACGAGGTCGGCCACGTTCAGCACCAGCTCGCGCCAGCCGCCCTCCGCGCCGTCGGGGATCGTCGCCCGCCCCTGGTGGCACTGGCCCGTGGCATCGACGAGCCGCACGCCGAGGCCGTTCAGGTCGCGGACCCGCACCCACACACGGAACTGGTCGACGTCGGGAAGATCCAGCCCGTCAAGGTCCTTCCATGACCCCACGTAGGCCCCGCCGCCCCGGAAATCGCCGTCCAGCCGCAGCGACTCCTTCCCCGCCCGCGCCGCCGTCGCGTCGCGTTCAAGGGCCCCCTTCGCCCCCGGGAACTCCTCGCCCCCCACGAACTTCCAGCCCTTGAGGTCGGACTCGAAGTCGTCGATCGGGATCGCCGCGGGCTTGGGGGCCTGCGCGGGCGCGGTCGCCGCAACGAGGGACAACAGGCCGAGGGCGAGGAGCGGTCGGGGAAAAGCGGGACGCATGGGAGGGGCCTCGGGGAACGGCGGGGGGACGACACGCTTTCCCGGAGTTTGCGCCTGTGGGCCGGCGACGACAAGTCGCCGCCGCGGACCCGTCGACGTCCGATCGACCTTCTCCCCTCACGGCCCCCTGCCGAAAAGTCGTTCGCGAGCCCGGGCGATCGTCCTTCTCCCCGCCGTGGGAGAACGTGGCCGGAGGCCGGACGAGGGGCTCGTCATTCGACGCCGGCCCTTCGCAATTCACATCGCCGCATCGGCCTCGAAGTCCGAGGACCCCACGATTGGGGGCCCCCTCATCCGGCCCTTCGGGCCACCCTCTCCCACCAGGGGAGAAGGAGGCTCGCGAATGGCTTCTCGACAGAGCACCACGAGGGGAGAACGATGATTCGCCGCGGCGGTTGCGACGCATACGACATCCCTGGGCTCCTCGCAGCCCGACGCCCCTCCTCCAGTCGTTCCGATCGGCTTGCTCCGGCGTGGAGAGCGAGGTCCGGCCCCGACGCGAAGGGGGCGGGGGCTCCCCAGGCGGGGCGGGCTGTGCCATAATCGCGGGGTGGATTCCGGGCGTCGATCCCGCGGCGGGCGGCGCGCCGGATGGGAGGGGGTTGGGGATGGTCTCGGTACATCTGCTGCCGTCTTTGATACCGTCGGGGGCCTTGCGCGGGGGGGTGGCGGTCGTGATCGACGTCCTGCGGGCCTCCACGACGATCGTCCACGCGCTGGCGCACGGCTGTACGGCCGTGATCCCGTGCGGCGAGATCGACGAGGCCCGACGGGTCGCCGCCGGGCTGCCCCGGGGCTCGGCGCTGCTGGGCGGCGAGCGCCACGGCGTTCCGATCGAGGGGTTCGACCTGGGGAATTCGCCGGGCGAGTACACGGCCGAGGCCTGCCGCGGCAGGACGCTGGTGATGACCACCACCAACGGCACCCGCGCCCTGCTCGCCAGCCTGGAGGCCGAGACGGTCCTGGTCGGGTCGTTCGTCAACTTCGCGGCGACCGTGCAGCGGCTGATCCACGAGGAGCGGCCCGTCCACCTCGTCTGCGCCGGCACCGAGGGGGCGGTCAGCTACGAGGACGCCCTGCTCGCCGGCGCGTTCGCGGGCCGGTTCGTCGACCTGGAGCACGAGCTGGGCAACGACGAGGCCGAGATCGCCCGCGGCCTCTGGGAGCGGGTGCAGGAGAACGTCTGGTCGCACGAGGACCACGGCCTCCGGCCCGGCGAGGAGCCCCCCCTGGTCCGCTACCTGAAGCGCGGGGCCGGCGGCCGGCGGGTGATCGAGCTGGGCCTGGCCGACGACGTCGAGGCCGCCGCGACCCTCAACCGGCCCGACTGCCACCTGGTCGTCGAGCTGGCCCGCGACCCCCTGCGGCTGTTGGCGTCGGACTAGGGCCGCGACCGCCCGATCCGACCGGCCGCGACGCGCCTCGGGGCGGGGTTTTCCGTTTCAAATTCAAGAGATCGACGACGACCGGATCGGCCTCAGGGGAAAGTGGGAACGACGATGGAACTGGAAATGGACAAGCTGGTCTCGCTGTGCAAGCGGCGAGGGTTCATCTTCCCCTCGAGCGAGGTCTACGGCGGGATCAACGGGTTCTGGGACTACGGCCCGCTGGGCGTCGAGCTGAAGCGGAACATCAAGGACGCCTGGTGGCGCGACAACGTCCAGATGCGCGACGACATGGTCGGCCTGGACTGCTCGATCATCATGAACCCGCGGGTCTGGGAGGCGTCGGGCCACGTCGGCGGGTTCAGCGACCCGATGGTCGACTGCCGCGCCACGAAGGAGCGCTACCGCGCCGACCAGATGTACGTCTTCGCCTACGTCTTCCCGGCGACGAACTCCAAGGGCGAGCCGACCGAGGCCTGGCTCGCCGGGCTGGGGGGCTCGCCCGAGGAGGCCGCCGAGCCCGTCGAGAAGCGCGCGGCGAAGCTCGCCAAGAAGTTCGGCAAGCCGGCCGACCCGCCGGTCGTCACCCCCTATCTGCAGATCGCCGCCGACGACCGCATCAAGGTCGTCGGCCCCTCGACCGACGAGACCGGGACGCTCACCGAGCCCCGCTCGTTCAACCTGATGTTCAAGACGTTCGTCGGCGCGCTCGAATCGGAGTCGAACGTCGCCTACCTGCGGCCCGAGACGGCGCAGGGGATCTTCGCCAACTTCAAGAACGTGGTCGACACGGCGCGGGTCAAGCTGCCCTTCGGCATCGCCCAGGTCGGCAAGAGCTTCCGCAACGAGATCAACCCCCGCAACTTCACCTTCCGCTCGCGCGAGTTCGAGCAGATGGAGATCGAGTTCTTCTGCCGGCCCGAGGAGGCGAAGGACTGGTACAAGTACTGGCGCGACCTGCGGTTCGCCTGGTACACGGGCCTGGGCCTGAAGTCGGAGAAGCTGCGGCTCCGCGACCACGACCCCGAGGAGCTGGCCTTCTACTCGACGGCCACCGCCGACATCGAGTACGCCTTCCCCTTCGGCGTCAGCGAGCTGGAGGGCATCGCCCACCGCGGCGCGTACGACCTGACCCAGCACATGAAGTTCAGCGGCAAGGACCTGTCCTACTTCGACGAGGAGAAGAAGGAGCGGTTCACCCCCCACGTCATCGAGCCCTCGGCCGGGGCCGACCGCGCCACGCTGGCCTTCCTGTGCGAGGCCTACGTCGAGGACGAGGTGGCCGGCGAGACCCGCACCGTCCTGAAGTTCCACCCCCGGATCGCCCCCGTGAAGGCCGCCGTCTTCCCGCTGGTCAAGCGCGACGGCATGCCCGAGAAGGCCGAGGCGATCTACCGCGAGCTGAAGCGCTCCCAGAACGTCTACTACGACGAGAAGGGGGCGATCGGCCGCCGCTACCGCCGCCAGGACGAGGCCGGCACGCCGTTCTGCATCACCATCGACAGCCAGACCGCGACCGACGACACCGTGACCTTCCGCGACCGCGACAGTTGCCGCCAGTGGCGCGTCCCGGCCGCCGGCGCGGTGCAGGCGCTGCGGGACCTGCTCGACGGCAAGGCCGTCCCCGGGGCCGAGTGACCGCCCCCGGCCCGGTCGCGTCCCCCCTGCCCCCCCGCGGGAATCGGTGCCGCCCATGAAGCCCTGCATCAGCCAAGCCACGACCATGAACGCCCCGCTCGAGGCCGATTTCCAGGCCTACGGCCGGGGCGGCTGGTCGCTCGTCGAGCTCTGGCTGACGAAGGTCGAGGGCTACCTCCGCGACCACTCCGTCGCCGACCTGCTCGGGCTCCTGGAGTCGAACGGCCTGACTCCGGCCGCCGCCGCCGGCCAGGGGGGGCTCCTCCTCTCGCGGGGCGCCGAGCGGGGCGTCCACTGGGACCTCTTCCGCCGCCGCCTGGCCCTCTTGAAGGAGCTGGACGTGCCGGTCATGGTCGTGGCGGTCGACTTCAACCGCACCCTGACCGACGACGACTACCCGCTGGCCGCGGCCTCGCTCGCCGAGGCCGGCGCGCTGGCGGGCTCGCACGGGGTGAAGATCGCCCTCGAGTTCCAGAAGGGGGCCGCCTTCTGCTCCAGCCTGGACACGACCCTGGCCCTGATCGCCCAGTGCAAGTCGCCGCACGTCGGCGTCTGCCTGGACCTGTTCCACTACTACACCGGGCCCAGCAAGTTCGAGGACTTCGCCTACCTGAACCGCGAGAACCTGGCCTGGGTGCAGGTCTGCGACCTGGCCGGGACGCCGCGCGAGCTGGCCGGCGACGCCGACCGGATCTTCCCCGGCGAGGGCGACTTCCAGATCGCGCCCATCCTCGACCACCTGGGGGCGATCGGCTACGACGGCCCGGTGTCGCTGGAGGTGCTCAACCCGTCGCTCTGGGCCGCGCCCGTCGACCGGATCGCCGACTTCGGCCACCAGGCGATGACCCGCACGCTGGGCCGCTGGGGCGATGGGGACGGGCCCGACGCCGGCCGCGAGTCCGCCGCGGGGCGGGGGGGGCGTTGAGCGTGTCGAGCGTGGCGACGATGCGACCCGCCGCGGCCCTCTTCCACGAAGAGCAATACTTCGACTGGAAGGTCTACGCGCTCATCGGCTCGCTGGAGGCCCTCTGCGGCCTGGCGATCCTGGGCTGGACCCACCGCGCCGACGTCGCCGGCCTGCTGACGCACGCCTGGTCGCTGGAGTTCCTGCTGGGGCTCTCCGCCGGCCTGGGCCTCCCCTTCCTGCTGATCGTCTCGGTCCTGCACATGACCACCGAGGCCGCGGCCGACGTGGTGACCGTCTGGTACGGCTGGGTGCCGATCTACCGCCGCACGATCAACCTGGCCGACGTCAAGTCGTGCGAGGTCGTCCGCTACCGGCCGATCGCCGACTACGGCGGCTGGGGCGTCCGCCGCCTCGCCGACGGCGACCGCGCCCTCACCGCCCGCGGCGACCGCGGCGTCCGCCTCGTCCTCGCCGACGGCTCCCGCCTCCTCATCGGCAGCCAGCGCCCCGAGGACCTCGCCGACGTGCTCGCCCGCTCCGCCCGCCCCGACGCGGCTTGAATCCGCGATCGAGGGGGCGGCCGGGCGGCTCAGGACGTGAAGGGCTTGAAGATCAGCGAGAACTCGAAGAGGCCCTGTACGATGCTGCTCGAGGTCGGCTCGGCGTAGTTCACCGCGCCCCTCGGGTTCTGCTGGTCGCGGTTGAGCGACCAGATGGCCACCTGGCCGAGGCCCGTCTTGTCGGCGAACGCCAGGAGCTTGCGGGCGTCGTCCTGAGTGAAGGTCTCCGTGACGACGTCGTTCAGGCCGATCATCGGCGTGACGCCGATCATCGCCCAGATTTGGGCGTCGGTCGCCGCCGCGCCGAACAGGGGCCGGAGTTGGCCGAAGGTGGACGTGGCCGCCTGGATGGCGTAGTCGCCCATCCGTCCCCGGGGGGAGGGCGCCGCGCTATCGCCGTAGTCCATCGCCATGACGTTGACGCCGCCGAGCTTCACGCCGGCCTTGAGGGCCGACTGCACGACGTACAGCCCGTCGGGCGTCAGGCCGGTCGGGAGGACGGGCAGGGTGAACCAGACCTGCAGCGGCCGGCCCGCGGCCGCGAGGTCGCGCTGCAGGCCGGCCAGGGCCTGCGAGCGGCGGTCGACCGAGGCGCGGTCGGCGACGGCCGCGCCCTCGACGTCGAAGTCGGCGCGGGTCAGCCCGTAGGCGTCGACCACGGTCCGGTAGGCGGCCTTGAGGGCGTCGACGTCGGTGATCGACTGGGCCAACTCCGAGCCCGACGCGCCGCCGAACGAGACGGCGACGTCGCCTCCCATGCCCCGCAGCGCGTTGATCTGGGCGCGGGCGGCCATGTCGAACGCGCCGCCGTCGACGGCGGCGAAGCCGCCCCAGCTCGGGCGGCCCGCATCGGCCACGATGAACGCCAGGTTGAAGTACTTCAGCCCCTGGGACTTCGCCGCGGCGACCAGGTCGTAGGTCGGGTAGAGCCCCATGTCGACGTAGGGCGCGAACACGTGGGCCGGCCACGCGAGGTTCGAGACGGTCAGGGTCACGGTGGCCGTCGCCGTCGCGGCGCGGCCGTCGGAGATCGTGTAGGTGAAGGAATCGGGGCCGGTGAAGCCGGCGGCCGGGGTGTAGGTGATCGCGCCGTCGGCGCCCACGGCGGTCGTGCCGTGCCGTCCCTGGGCCGCGGCCGCGACCTTCAGGGGGTCGCCGTCGGCGTCCGCGTCGTTGGCCAGGACGGTCGTCGTCACGGGACGACCGGGCGCCGTCCACGCGGCGTCGTCGACCGCGACCGGCGCGTGGTTCACGGGGCCCCCGCCGCGGACGACGTAATTCGTCGGCCCCGCGGCCGGGTGGCCGGGGCTCGCGGTGAAGCCGAAGCTCGCCGACGCGCCGGGATCGACGCCGCCGTTGTACGAAGCGTTGGCGACGACGTAATGGTTCCCGACGTGCGAGACGACGACCGCGTCCCAGACCGAGGTCAAGGCCCCGGCGTAGTCGAACTCCAGCGTCCAGGCGGTCCAGGCGTTGCGGCCGCTGTTCCGCACGGTGATCCGGCCGTTGTAGCCGCCCCCCCAATCGTTCGTGACCTGGAACGAGAAGTCGCCCCCGGCCGGCGGAGGCGCGGGCGCGGCGTCGCGGATGACGCCCGCGCCGCGGGCCTTCGCCAGGGTCGCGCCGACCGGGGCGGAGAGGGTCAGGCTGAGCGTCTCGTCGCCCTCGACGAGCGCGTCGGCCAGCACGGCGGTCGTCAGGGTCTTCGCGGTCTCGCCCGGGGCGAACGTGAGCGTGCCCGAGGCCGCGACGTAGTCGGTCCCCGCGACGGCCGTGCCGTTGGACGTGGCGTAGCGGACGGTCGCCGCCGAGGCCGAGGGCGACGAGAGGCTCACGGTCCACGCGAGCGGGGTCGAGCCCGAAGACGGCTCGACGGCCGCGGCGTCGTCGACCCTGAGCGTCGGCGTCGCCGGAGGCGGCGCGGCGCCGTCGAGCGGGGCGCCGTTGAGGCGGTAGTTGGACGGGGCGGCCGTCGACCCGCCCGGACTCGCGATCAGGCCGAAGGCGACCGTCCCGCCCCCCGCCAGCGTGCCGTTCCAGCCCGCGCCGCGGATCACGTAGTGGGAGCCGACGTGGCTCACGACCTGCGCGTCCCAGATCTGAGTGATCCCGGCCGTGTAGTCGAACTCGAGGACCCAGTCGGCGACGGCCGCCGACTGGCGGTTCGTGAGGGTGACGGTCGCCTGGAGCCCCGAGCCCCAGTCCTGCGTGACGGCGAAGGCCGCGGCGACGCCCGAGAGGACGGTCCGCACCTCCAGCGTCTCCTGGCTCGGCCGAGAGCCGCGCCTGCTCCGCCCACGCCGATTCCGGCCGTCGAATCCGAGGAAACTCGTCATGATGGTCCTTCGTAGGATACGATCGGCGCGACGTCGGGACGCCCCGACGCCTTCGCGCCGATCGGGGGACGCGGGGCCGTCGCGGCCCTCGCCCTCTCTCGCTGCTACGGCCTCGCAAGTTCGGCGGTTCGCCCGCGGCACGGGCCGGCCGGGCTCGTGGCTTTTTCGGATCGGAGCACGTCGTGATTCCGCAACGCCGGCCCCGCCGATGTGGCTTCGCGTCGAGCCTCGGCCCCGGGCGACTTCGGCGCGGTTTCGCCCGGGACTCATGCACAAGGCCGACGTCCCGCACGCCGAAGTGCCGGTTCCGGCGTCATTCGCCCGCGGCGCCCGGGCCCCGCGTCCCGGCGAGTCTCCCGGGGTTCGACGCTTTGAACCCGTGGGGCCGTCGACTACACTGGTCCCCGTGCCGCCGGCTCGTCGCGAGGCGAGGCGGGCGGCGGTGAGGTTCGATCCCGGGCGAGGGGGCCCCCGATGCGACTGCAAGACCTGAAATGGCCGGAGGTGGACGCGCTGTCGCGCGACGTGCCGATCGTCGCGCCGATCGCGGCCGTCGAGCAGCACGGGCCGCACCTGCCCGTGTTCACCGACAGCATGCTCCTGGGCGAGGTCGCCCGCCGCGCCGAGGAGGCGCTGGGCGACCGGGCCGTCTGGGCCCCCCTGCTCTGGCTCGGCAACTCGCATCATCATATGGACTTCCCCGGGACCGTCTCGGCCGAGCCGCGGACGTACCTCGACGTCCTCGCCGGCCTGGTCGAGAACTTCCTGCACCACGGCTTCCGGCGGATCGTCTTCCTGAACGGCCACGGCGGCAACATCGTGCCGTCGAGCCAGGCCGTCTTCGAGGCCCGCCAGCGGCACCGCGACCGCAAGGACCTGCTGCTGCTCTCGGCGACCTACTGGGCGACCGGGCCGCAGCCGCCGGACCTCGGGCCGGACTTCGAGCAGGACCACATGGAACACGCCTGCGAGTGGGAGACGTCGATGATCCTCCGGCTCGCGCCCCACCTCGTCGGGCCGATCGACTCGCTGAAATTCGTCAGCGGCTCCGACGGCTTCGCCCCCGCCGCGCACGGGTGGACCACCAGGGACCGGAGCGAGGCCGGCTACATCGGCCGGCCCCGGCACGCCGGCGCCGAGAAGGGCGAGCGGCTGTTCCAGCACTTCTCCGCCGAGGTCGTCGCCTTCCTGGAGAAGGTCGTCGCCTGGGACGGCCGCACGTGGGCCGGGAACGAGGGCCGCGCATGAGCACCACCGACGAGGCGACCGCGACGTCCGCCCCCCCCATCGGCTGGCGGACCTGGGCCGCGTGCGGCCTGATGCTGCTGGCGACGGCGCTCAATTACATGGACCGCCAGGCCCTGGCGCAGCAGGCGAGCGAAGTCCAGGCCGAGCTGGGCCTCAGCAACGAGCACTACGGCAACCTCGAATTCTGGTTCGGGATCGCCTTCGCCGTCGGCGGCGTCGCCACCGGGTTCCTGGTCGACGCGCTCAGCCTGCGCTGGCTCTACCCGGCGATCCTGCTGGCCTGGTCGGCGGTCGGCTACCTCACCGGCGGGGCGCGGTCGTATGAAGAGTTGCTGATGTATCGAGTCCTGCTCGGGTTCTTCGAGGCCGGCCAGTGGCCGTGCGCGTTGGCGGCCTCGCAGCGGCTGCTCTCGCGCGGCAACCGGGCGCTGGGGAACAGCATCCTGCAGAGCGGGGCGTCGCTGGGGGCGATCGCGACGCCGCTCATCGTGCTGGCCCTGAACTCGGGCGGCCTGGGCGGCTGGCGGACCCCCTTCCGCGTGATCGGCGCGCTGGGGGCCGTGTGGGTCGTCGCCTGGCTCGTGCTGATCCGCCCCCGCGACCTGGAGGCGCCCGACCGCGCCTCGGCCCCGGGCGAGGCCGGCGACGTCGCGCCGTCGGACCGGGCGACGGCGATCCGCCGCATCGCCGTCCTGATCGTGGTGGTGATCGCGATCAACCTCTGCTGGCAGTACTTCCGGGCCTGGATGCCGAAGATGCTGGAGAAGGAGCACGGCTACGGCAAGCGGGACGTCCAGCTCTTCTCCTCGGCGTACTACCTGGCGGCGGGCGTCGGCTGCCTGGCGGCGGGCGTGCTCTCGCGGCGACTGGCGACCGGCGGCCGGTCGGTCCACGGCGCGCGGATGGCGACGTTCGCCGCCTGCGTCGCGCTGACGGGCCTGAGCTGCCTGGCGGCGTTCGCGCCCGCGTCGTGGCTGCTGCTCGGCCTGCTGCTGGCGATCGGCTTCGGCTCGCTCGGCCAGTTCCCGACCTACTACGCGTTCACCCAGGAGATCTCGACGCGCTGGATGGGCCGCGTCACGGGCGTGTTGAGCTTCACGACCTGGATCGTCTCGGGCGCGATGCACAAGGCCATCGGCCAGTGGATCGACCGGACCGGCTCCTACGCCGAGCCCACGTTCCTCGCCGGGCTCGTCCCCGTCCTCGCCCTGATCGCCCTCCTCGCCTTCTGGAACGCCCCCCGCCGGGCGGCCTGATCGACGCCGCCGTCGCGAATCGACCCTCTATGATTTTCGGACACGCGCCGAAAGTTCGGGGACGGCCCGCGTCCGGATGTCGCTCAAGATTTTAAGAGACCCGCCCCGCCCCAGGGGCGGTCGCATTCCCGGTCGTCGCACGACGACGCCCGGCCCGTTTTCGTCCACGCCCCGCGAGGATTGCGGGGCCCGTCGTCGATCCGTCCACGCCGCCCGCCGCGGCGAGGACGCGCCGTCGCGTTTATTTATTTATGAAGTTGTGATTTTATGATCACGACGCATTCGGAGGTCCGCGCATGGAACCGCTTCTCGCCTACTTCGGCCCCGAGGTCCAGATGCCGCTCGCCTCGCTGCTGGCGTCGGTCGTCGGCATGCTGATGATCGCGGGCGCCGCGCCGGCGCGTGCGGCCCGGCGGTTGTGGGAGCGGGTGGGGGCGTCGAGCCTGCGTCGAGGCTCTCGCGATTGACGCCCCCCGGCCGATGGTGGGGCGGGGCCGGTCGTCGCGGCTCCCGGCCGCCCTCGACGCCTTCCGCACGGCCCTCTGGTTCGGGCTGGCGGCCGGGTTCGTCGAGCTGCTCCTGCTGGTCCTCCGGGTGGAGGTCCAGGAGGGCGGGTTCATCCTGCGGAGCCGGCATTTCGTCTGGATGGTCCCGACGTCCGTCCTGATCCTGTTCGCGGCCGAAGGGGGCTTCGCGACGGCTCTCGTCGCGTGGGCGGGGCCGCGGGCGTCGGCCCGTCGCGCGGTCCTCGGGCTGTACGTCTTCACGGCGTTCCTGGGCTGGTTCCTGCTGGTCCGCGGGCTCGAGGCGGTCGCCTGCGGGCTGATCGCCCTGGGGTTCGCGGCGCGGGGGGCGCCGTGGCTCGACGCCCGCCGCGAGGGCCTGCGTCGGGTCGTCGATCGCAGCCTGCCGACGCTCGGCGTCGTCCTCGCGGGCCTGGCGGTCGCGAGCTTCGTCCGCGACGCCCGCGAGGCGTTTTGGCGGGACGGCGACGTCGAGGAGGCCCCGAGCGACGTCCGCAACGTCCTGCTCGTCGTCCTCGACACGGTCCGCGCCGATCACCTGAGCCTGTACGGCTACGACCGCGAGACCACGCCCAACCTGGCGCGGCTGGCGCGGGAGTCGACGGTCTTCGACCAGGCCCGCGCGGCGGCCTCGTGGACCTTGCCGTCGCACGCCACCCTGTTCACCGGGCGATGGCCCGGCGAGCTGAGCGTGGAGCGGCGGGGATGGCTCGACGGGTCGGCCCCGACCGTGGCCGAGCGGTTCCGCGACGCCGGCTTCGCGACGGCCGGATTCGTCGCCAACCCCTTCTTCTGCGGCCGGGGCTCGGGCCTGGCGCGAGGGTTCCAGGTCTACGCCGACTATCCGATCACGCCCGGCGAGGTCCTCCGCTCGTCGAGCCTGGGCTGGCTGCTGGCCCGGTCGTGGCTCCGGCTCAACGCCCGGATCGAGGCCCACGCGACCGCCGGCGCGGTCCGCGACGTCGACCTCGACTTCTCTCGCAAGGACGCCGCGGCGGTCTCGCGCGAGTTCCTCGGCTGGCTGGGGCGTAACGGCGGCCGGCCCTTCTTCGCCTTCCTGAACCTCTTCGACGCCCACGACCCGTACATCCCGCCCCCGGGCTTCGATCTCCGGTTCGGCCGATCGTCGCGGCCCGACACGCCCCATCTGCTCCGCGACTGGCAGCGGGTGGACAAGGCGAAGCTGACCCCGGGCGACGTCCACGCCGCCCGCGACGCCTACGACGACTGCCTCGCGGCCCTCGACGCCCAGCTCGGCGACCTGATCGAATCCCTGCGCGCCCGGGGCGTCCTGGACCGGACCGTTTTGATCGTCACGGCCGACCACGGCGAGCAGTTCGGCGAGCACGGCGGGTTCGGCCACGGCCTGAGCCTGTACGACGAGGAGGTCCGCGTCCCGCTCCTGATCCGCGCCCCCGGCCTGGTGCCCGCCGGCCGGGTGGAGCGCGACGACGTCAGCCTGCGCGACGTCGCCGCCACCGCGCTCGACCTCTCGGGGGTCCCCATCGAGATGCCCCCCCTGCCCGGCGACTCGCTCGCCGCCCGCCTGCGCGGGGAGGGCCCGGGCGTGATCTCCCCCGCCTTCTCCGAGCTGCTCGGGCCGGTCGATGAGCGCGTCGCGCGGCCGGCCGCCGCGGACGACCCGGCGTCGGGCCCGTGGGAGAGCGTCGTCGTCGACGGCCGGGTCTACATCCGCCGCGGCGATGGCCGCGAGTCGCTCTACGACCTGGCGACCGACCCGTCGGAGGCCCGGGACCGCAGCGACGACCCCGCCCTGGCCGAGGCGCTGGAGGCCGGGCGACGGGCCGTGGATCAGCTGATCTCCGACACCCGCTGAGCCCCGCCCGGGCCCGGTTCGAGGTGGAAGTCGATGACCAGCGGCAGGTGGTCGGAGGCGTCGCGGGCCAGCCGCGAGCGGGCGATGCGGGCGTGGCGGACGGCGATGGGGCCGCGGGTGTAGGCCTTGTCGAGGGCCGTCATCGGCAGGTAAGAGGGGAACGAGCGGAACCGCGACCGGGGCGCGGTGACCTGGTGGAAGCCGTCGCGGCCGAGCGCGCCGCGGCGGCCCAGTGTGTTGCGCCAGTCGTTGTAGTCGCCGATGATCAGGGTCGGCAGGTGGCACGACTCGCGGAAGAGGGCGTGCTGGAGCAGGTGCTCGGCCTGCCAGTGCCGCTCCTTCTCGGCCAGGCCGAGGTGCCAGTGGACGAGGTGCAGCGGCCCCTCGGGCGTCGCCACCACGCACATCTGCGCCCCCCGGGGCTTGCGCCTCTCCTGGCGGAGGGAGACCTGGTGGTGCGCCTGGAAGGGCCACCGCGAGAGGACGAGGTTGCCGTAGCCCCCCTCCTTCAGCTTGACGTTGAGCTGGTACAGGTGGGCGGCCGGGCGGAAGGCCTCGATGAACCGCCGGGGCTGGTCGTCGTGCCGGGTCCGCTTGACCGCGCGGTCGACCTCCTGCAGGCAGATCAGGTCCGGGTTCTCGTGCTCGACGACCTGCATGACCCGGTCGAGCTTGTAGCGGCGGTCGCGGCCGCCGATCCCCTTGTGGATGTTGTAGCTCAAGATGCGCATGGGCTTGGTCGCGGGCTCCGTTCGTGGCTGGCGTGGCGTCACGCCTTGCCGGAAGGCTGGACGTCCGTGCCGGCGGGGTCGTCCTGGTCGTCGTGGGGGTGGGCGTCGACGTCGTCGGACGCCTTCCGGCGTTCGATGTAAAGGCGGAGGTTCGCGGCGTCCTCCACCGCGTCGTGCGCGGGGGCGTCGTCTTCGGCCTCGCGCACGGGCTCGTCGAGGGCCTCGTCGGCCTCGAACGTCGTCGGGGGCGGGCGCCAGCGAGCCCGCCGGATGGCCCGGACGATCGTGTAGTGGTTGATCGCCCGGTAGGTGAACCAGAAGCCGACGACGTTCGGCCCCGGCAAGAGCCAGAGGGCCAGGCCGGTCACCGGGGCGAGGATCCCGTCGACGATCAGCCAGAACAGGTGGGTGCTCGCCCGGGCCGTGAGGTAGCGCTTCCAGGCCGAGCGGGCCTTCTTCTCGGGCATCGAGGCGGGGTGGCGGATCGCGATCGACTCGGCCGTGCCCAGCCGCGTGAGCAGGGGCTCGTCGGGCCGGCTCCAGGTGTGCAGCCAGTCCCAGAGCCGCCGCGACGACCTGGCCGCGACCCCCTCGGCCCCCTTCCAGCGGGCCTCCAGGTCGTTCCACTTGCGCCCGGCCCAGCCCCAGGCGCCCGTCGGCCGCGTCGACTCGTCGGCCGCCGCCGCGACCTCGGACGGTTCGGCGTAGAAGAACGGGCGGCCTTGCTCGTGCTTGAGGTAGAGGATCTTCACGGCGCGAGCGGGGCTCCAGCGGGACCGGGGGCGGGGCGTCGACGTTACCTGGGAATAGGACGCCCGCCGGGTCCAGGATAGCCGCGGAGTCCGCCGGGCGGGAAGACGCCCGGGGCCGCGGCCGCCCCTCAGGGGGTCGCGGGGGTCGCGCCCGCACGCCGGGCGAGCAGGCCGAGCCGGTGGTCGACGAGGACGCCCGGGACGTCGACGCGGCCGGCGAGATAGGCGGCGTCGAAGAGGCGGATGAGGCCCATGAGCTGGTCGAGGTCGCGGGCGACGTCCTCCGCCGGGCGGCCGTTGCGGCGGGCGACGGCGGCGGTCAGGCGGTCCTTGTGCTTGACGGCGAGCTCGCCCAGCGCCGCGAGGTCGACGCAGGCGAAGGCCTCGCAGTCCGGGAAGGCCGCGGCCTGGAAGCCCCGGAAGCGGGCCCCGGCGTCGGCGCGCGCGCCGGCCTGGAGGTAGCGGGCGACCGCCTCGATCGAGGTGCCCACCGAGAGGAACCGGCCCTGGGGGTCGATCGCGAAGGCGAACGGATAGGGGACGTCGAGCGCGGCGACGCCGTCGCGGACGACGACGTTGGCCGTCGCCGGCACCCGCTTCTCGTCGAGCGCGAGCGCCGTCAGCACCCCGTTGAGCGCGTTGTGGACCGCGGCGGCCGTCGAGGCGCGCGGGACGCCGCCGTCGCGGTCCAGGGCGGCCTCTTCGTCGATCTCGATCGAGGCCACGATCGGGAACGGAAAGCCGCCCACACTCGCCTCGGCCGTCCGCTTAGGGGCGGAGAGGTCGGCCGCGTCGGCGTAGACGACCAGCCGGGGGCCGAGCGTCGGCAGGATCCGGTTGCGGAGGTCCTGGCCCAGCAAGAGGACGCCCGCGATCGACTCCAGCTTGGCGATCCGGGCCTGGTCCTTCGCGGGGACCAGGTCCATGAGGAACCTGTACATCCCGGCGACGTCGACGCGGAGCGATGCGGCCGCCACGGCCGTCGCCGGCAGCGCCATGAGCCGAGGCCCGGGCCCGGGCCGCTCCACGCCCGGCTGGTAGGCGGAGAGGATCGAACCGCCCAGCCGGCGGAACGAGCCGGCCTTGAACGCCTGCACGAGCTGGAGCTGGATTTTCGCGTCCTCGACGACCAGCGCCGCCCCGGCGCGGCTCATCGCCCCGAGGTACGCGCGGCCCGCGTCGACGACCCGCCGCAGCTCGGGATCCGCGGCCGGCGGCAGGCCGGCGAAGACCCGGGCGACGAAGTCGGGCGAGACGAACGCGCGGGCCAGCGGGCGGCCCGACAGGGCCTTCGACGCCTCCGCGAAGCCGGCGGCCTCGACGAACGACGCCCCTCGGCCCTTGCCGTTCCCCTCTCCGCTCGGCCCGGCCTTGCGGTCGATCACCTCCTGGATCAACGGCTCCGCGTTCGAGAACGCGAAGACGCCGTCGGGGAAGATCGCGAACGATTCCGGGATCTGCCCGGAGCCCTCCGGGAACCGACGCGTGAAGTAGCCGACGCCCGCCCGCTGGACCTCGACGACCTCGGCCAGCTCGCCGTTCTGCTTCTGGACGGCGTTGATCTGGTCCACGAGCCTTCTGAGCAGCTTCGGATCGCGGGCCTTCAGCAGCATCAGCCCCCGCGACTGCGAGGCGTCGAGCGCGGGGTCTTCCGGCGGCAGGATCGCCAGGACCACGGCGTCGCCCAGGATCTCGTCGCGGATCTCGCGATGCGAGGTCTGGAGGAACCCCATGATCCGGTCGCGCGCCTCGAGGAAGTCGCCGGCGCTCCGCGAGTCGAGCCAGGCGCGGAAGGCCGGCAGCTCCTGGACGTCCCGGGCCAATCGCGACCCCGCGATCGCCGCCCAGCGGTCCCGCAAATCGTCCACCGCCAGCACCGCCCCGGCCTCGGCGGGGACCAGCTTCAGCAGCGCGTCGGCCGACGCCGTCGCCTCCTCGCCGCGGGCGGCGGAGGCGAGGACGAGGACCAGGCACGTCACGAGACCGGCGGCAATTCCCTTCCCCCCTCGCGGGGGAAGGTGGCCGAAGGCCGGATGAGGGAAGGACGCATCAAATGGTCGAGGATGGTGCATACGGCCGTCTTCCGATGGGCACGGCCGCCGACCTCGAGCACCAAGAGCCGTCGTGCTCGTCCCCCCCTCATCCGGCCCTTCGGGCCACCTTCCCCCGCGAGGGGGGAAGGACGTCGGACGCCGGACTTGGTGCGAGGTCGTCGTCATCTCAGGCTCCCTTGGAGGAGGCGGGCGGGCCGGGGGCTCGCTCGGGCTTGTCGAAGGTGGGCGAGCGGAGGAACCCGAAGGCCTGCCGCGCGGCGGCGGAGAGCGGGCGGGCGCCGGCGGCGGCGTAGCCGCCGACCTGGTCGAGCAGCGCCGGCGGCGAAGCCCAGGGGTCGAGCGCCGAGGTCGGCGAGGCCTCGGCCGCCGGCGCGTCGTCGCCGGCCAGCGAGGCGTCGAGCATGGCCAGGCCCAGCCGGGCGGCCGGCTCCGAGGCCGTCCGGGCCAGCCGCCACGATGCGGCGCGGGCGTCGGCCACCGCCACGTTCAGCGAGCGGGGCGCGGGGGCCCCGGCCGCGACCTGGGGTCGGCGCACGTCCCGGGGCGGATCGGATTTCAGCACGAACAGCGCGAGCATCGCGGCCGAGGCGAGGGCCCAGGCGGCGAGGCCCACCCGCCGCCCTTGCCGTCGCGGCCGGGCCGTCAGGATCTCGGGCTCGGCGGCGGCCCGCAGGATCCGCTCGGCGACCAGGGGCGAGACCTCGGCCGCCGGCCGGGGCCGCGCGGTCCAGGCCCGCATCGCGACGCGGAGGGCCTCGAACTGGCGGTGGCGGAGCCGGCACGACGGGCACGCCTCGGCGTGCTCGCGGAGGCTCGCCTCGCGTTCGAGGCGGATCCCCGGGTCGTCGCGGCGGGCGGCCGACTCGGCGTCGAGCAACTGGTTCCAGATCTGGTCGAAATCGCGGCAGTTCATGGTCCGTGTCCGGTTCGGGGCGTCGAATTCGGATCCGCCGAATCACTCAGCAATGGACCCCGCGGCTGGCGAGGTGGGCGGCGAGCTCGCCGCGGGCGCGGTGCAGCCAGGTCTTGACGGTCCCCACCGGCCGATCGACGGCCCGGGCGACCTCCTCGTACGACAGGCCCTGCTCGTGGAAGAGCGCGAAGACCCGGCGGTAATCGGGGCGGAGCCGGCCCAGGGCCAGCTCCAGTTCGCCGGCCAGGTCGTCGGGGTCGGGCGGCGCGGCGCGGGCGTCGGTCTGGTCGCCGAACCAGGCGGGCTCGGCCGGCGTGGGCCGTCGGGACCGCGAGGCCAGGGCGGTGCGGCAGCGGTTGGCGGCGATCTCCAGGAGCCAGGGCCGGATCGGCCGCGTCGCGTCGAAGCCGAAAATCCCCCTCAGCGCCCGGACGAAGGTCTCCTGCATCGCGTCCTCGGCGTCGTGCCGATGGTCGAGCATCCGGTAACAGAGGCCGAAGACCACCCCCTGGAACCGCGCGATCAGCTCGCGAGGGGCCTGGGGGTCGCCCGTCCGGATCGCCTCGACCAGCAAGCGGTCGTCCATCGTCGATCAGCCCGCCCGGTGCGTCGCCCGTCCGTCCTCCCCCGGGCGTTCGCCGACCACGCGCCGGTCGAGGGGTGTTACCCGGGGGCGGGGGGCCTCGTTTCAGCGATTCGCCCATTCTCGCCGATTCTTGCCGGGCCGGCGATCGGCGGGCCCGGAAACGCCGGTCGGCGGCGCGTCGGTCCCCAGAGGGCCGAGGCGCCGCCGACGGTTGCGGGCGGGCGATCGGGGGTCGGTCGGCTCGGCTCAGGAGCCCACGGCGGCGCCGAGGTCTTCCAGGTCGAGCAGGGCCGTCAGCTCCTCGGCCGAAAGCTCGCCGAAGGAGCGCCCCTGCCGTTCCAGGCCGGCGTCGAGCCGCTCGGCGATCTGGGCCAGTTCCGGGAGGTCGACCCGGAAGGCCAGCTCGGCGAGGTCGTCGGCGTCGAGGTCCCCGAGCTCGCGCTGCATCGCCTCGAGTTCGAGTTCGATCCGGATCACGGCCTCGCGCATCGCGTCGTGGGTCTCCTCGGAACCGCCGACGACCAGGCACTGGGCGCTCCGCGTGAGGCGCTGCAGGTCGTCGCCGCCGTCGAGCCCGAATCCGATGATGGCGGCGCGGAGGCGACGAGGGCGGGCTGTCTCGGGCTGAATCGTGATCATCGCGGAGGGGGCCTTTCGCGTGGGGTCGCCGACGGTGGAGGGATGGCGAACGGGGGGCGTTTCCCTCGACCGGCATCGGCCAGGTTCGTCAGGCTTCTTATCGGATCCCCCGCGCCGCTCGAACAGGGTCGGGGTGGAGAATCCCGACCCCCGTCGGATGCGACCGGCATCGGTCTTACGATCCGCCCAGGCATTCCTTCGCGACGTTGCGGGCGACGCGGTAGGCGATCTTGATGGTCAGGCCGCGGCCGTCGATCTGGTCCTCGGTGAAGGGCCGGCCCTCGCTGGTGTGGAGCCCGGCCAGGGCGATGGTCAGGGGCAGCAAGTCGAGGAACTGACGGTACTTCTGCTGGAGGTCGGGGGACTGGGGCGTGGGCTCGGGCACGTCGGGTCTCCTTTCGCATGTCGTGGTCGGGGGCGGGCCTCGGGGCGACGCACGCGCCTCGGAGCCCCGCCCCCGATTGTCCATCGCCGGCCGCGCCCAGGGCAAGCGCCCGGCGACGATTTCCCTCGGACCGGCGGCCCCGGGCGAACCGTCGGAGGGCGAGTTTCGTCTTGCCTTTGACGAGGACGTCGCGATCTGCTAGATTCCACCATGGAGAATTGAATCGAAACGGAACGCGGGCCGCGGCGAGACAAGCCGCAGGCGGCCCTCACACTTCATCCCAAATCGCAATCGCAGAGTTTTTCGGAGGATTTTTTGATTCGCCCAGTTCAGGAGGATCCCGCCTCGGGCTTCCGCTCGATGGCCTTGAGCCCGAGCATGCTCAAAGCCCTGGCCCTCGCCAGGTATCACACCCCCTCGCCGATCCAGGCCGAGTTCATCCCCAAGGCCCTCGACGGCCTCGACGTCCTGGGACAGGCCAAGACCGGCACCGGCAAGACCGCCGCCTTCGGCATCCCCCTCATCGAGATGCTCGAAGCCCGGGGACGGGGGCCGCAGGCCATCATCTTGGCTCCGACCCGCGAGCTCACCCAGCAGATCGTCGTCGAGATCAAGAAGCTGGCGCAGAACCGCGCCGACGTCGCGATCTGCGGGCTCTACGGCGGCGAGCCCATCGACCGCCAGATCCGCGCGCTCAGCCAGGGGATCGACATCGCCGTCGGCACGCCCGGCCGCGTCCTCGACCACATCGAGCGCCACACGCTGTACCTCGGGGACATCTTCCACGTCGTCCTCGACGAGGCCGACCGCATGCTCGACATCGGGTTCCGGCCCGACATCGAACGCATCCTGCGGAAGGTCCCCACGCCCCACCAGACGATGCTGCTCTCGGCGACCATCAGCCCCGAGATCCGCACGCTCAGCCACCGCTACATGCACGAGCCCGTCGAGCTGAACCTGTCGACGGACGAGCCCTCGGTCGAGACGATCCAGCAGTTCTACATCTCGGTCAACCACGACCGCAAGATGGAGCTGCTCGTGCACCTGCTGCGGCGCGACAAGCCCCGGCAGTGCATCGTCTTCACCCGCACCAAGCGGGGCGCCGACCGGCTGGCCGAGCGGCTGCGGCGGACGGTCCCGGGCGTCGCGGCCATCCACGGCGACCTCGCCCAGACGGCCCGCGACCGCGTCATGGCCGGTTTCCGCGCCGGGTCGATCCCGATCCTGGTGGCGACCGACGTCGTCGGCCGCGGCATCGACGTCGCCGGCATCAGCCACGTCGTCAACTACGACATCCCCGACGACCCCGAAAATTACGTCCACCGCATCGGCCGCACCGGCCGCATGGGCAAGGACGGGATCGCCTACCTGTTCGTCGGCCCCGATCAGGGCGAGCCCCTGACCGAGATCGAGACCCTGATCAACAAGGTCATCCCGGTCCACCACGTCGAGGGCTTCGAGGTCGTCCGGCAGTCCGCCACCGCCCCCAAGGCCCGCGAGCTGTTCAACACCGTCACCAAGCGTTCGTTCGCCTCCCGCTGACCCGCCACCCCCGACCCCGACCGCCGCCGCGCCCGAGGGCTTCGAACAGCTCCTGGGCGTCTCTCCTCAGGCGGTCCGACTCGTCCCGACCGCCGTCCGGCCCCCGGGCGGCGAACAGGACCCGATCGCATCGCGCGGCGAGGCCCGCCGCGCGGCGACCCAGCTCGTCCGAGCCGCTCGCCCCCGCCACCGCCGCGCCGGCCTCCTCGGGCGTCAACGCGCCCGGCGGGCGTCCGACCCCCAGTCGGGCGTACTCGATCAGCGCGTCGATCGCCGCCTGCGCCGGGTCGTCGCCCGAGCCGTCGCTCTTATGAAACCGCCGCGCGGCCTCGCCCGCGTATCGCCGCGCGCCGCGTCCGCCGACGAGCCGACGACGCAGCCACTTCGCAACTCGGCGTCGGAAGGCGACGAGCCCCAGCACGGCGAGGACCCCGACGATGAGCCCCACGACCGCGGCCAGCCTCCAGGGCGAAATCCCGGGCGAGGGCGGGTGGTAATCGAGCCCGCCGGCGTCGAACGCGGGGACGGCGACGACCTTGAGCGGCACGCCGTTGGTCGCCCGGGTGATGTAGCGGCCGATCCGGGGGTCGAACGCCGCGATCGAGACCGGCGGCAGCACGACCTCGCCCGGCTTCATGGGCCGGACCCGGTAGACGAAGGCCCGCTCGGGGGGCTCGTCGGTCGTCTCGTCGGGCCGATCCTCGACCCGGGGCTCGACCGCCAGCGCGCGGAGCCGATCGAGGCCCGGCCGGGTCGTCATGCCCCACGCGCCGGGGCCTTCGATCCGGATCCGGTACGTCACCTCCTGCCCGACGCGCGCCTGGGCGGGCTCGACCTCGGCCCAGGCGTCGAAGTCGCCGACGCCGCCGAGGAATCCCGGCGGCCGGCCCGCGACGGGCGGATTCTCGGCCGTGAGCCGCAGCGGCGCCGACCGGCCCGACCGCTCATCGAGCCGCGCCGCGACCGGCGGCACGTCGAGCCGGCCGGGCGCGGTCGCGACCAGGCGGAGCCGCGTCGAGAAGACGTTGTCGCTGGCGACGGTCTCCCCGATCGCGCTCATCCCCATCGGCCGGAACGACTCCTCCACGGGCCACATCCGCGCGTCCCTGAGCGTCGGCAACTCCAGCTTCGGCCGCCGATCCCGCGCCGGGACGTCCACGAACACGTCCACCCCCTGCCCCACCAGCACCCGCACCCCCCGCGTCCGCATCCGGACCGTCAGGTCCTCGGCCTGCGCGATCTTCGAAAACAGGAAAAGCGTAATCGCGATCCGGATCATCTTCTTCCCGGATGGTGCTCCGTCGAAGACGCCCGAGCGGGCGTGGCGAAACCTCTTTCTCCCCTCCGTGGGAGAAGGTGGCCCGGAGGGCCGGATGAGGGGCTCGTCATCCGACGCCGGGCTGTTCGCATCGCGGGCTCTGGCGGCCTCGCGGTCCGAGGATGCGGCGGGTCGCTGGGGCGGCGGCGATGGGACGATCATGGTCCCCCTCAACCGGCCCTCCGGGCCACCTTCCCCCACCAGGGGAGAAGGGATCGAGATATCCATGGATCGTTCCGTCATCGCCTCACCAGTCCTTGCCCTCGGCGCGGGGGGCGTCGGGCGGGGGTTCGTCGGGGAGGCGTCGGCGGCGAGCGTCGCGGATCTGTTCGAGGGCGTCGTCGAGGCGGGCGTCGGGGGATCCGCCGGGCGGGCTGGGGTCGTCGCCGCCGGCCCCGCCGCGCTTGCGGGGGCTGGGGCGGTCGGTCTCGCGGCCGCCGGACGGGTCGGCGTCGCCGGAGCGGCCCTCGGGGTCGTCGCCGGGGCCGTCGTCCGGTTTGGCCTCGCCGCCTCGGGGCGTCCCGTCGGGCGTGTCCTTGCGGTCGGATGGGTCGTCGGGGGCCGGCTCGTCCTGGCGGGAGATCGCCTCCTGGAGCTGTTCGAGGGCGAAGCGGCGATTGATCGCGGCGTCGCTCCGCACGGCGTCGAGGGCCTCGCCCGGGGCGGTCGACGCCAGGCACGCATCGTAGTGCCGGACCGCGTTGGGCAGGTCGCCGAGGCCGATCGCGGCGTTGCCCAGGGCGTAGTCGATCTTGGTCCGGAGCGCGGCGTCGGCGCGAACGCGGGCTTCCTGATAGCGCGCGACCGCCTCGGCGTGACGATCCATCTGGTAGAGCGTCGCGGCGACGTCGTAGGCGGGGACGGCCCGGTCGGGAGCCCTCGCGGCGGCGGCCTCGAACGCCGCAAGCGCCTCGGCGAACCGGCCGGCGTCGTAGGCGGTGCGGCCCCGCGCGACGGCCGCGGCTGCCGTCTCGGGCGCGGGATCGGCTCCGACCTGGGTCAAGGCGAGCCCGAGTATGACGGACCTCGCGGCGTTTCGTGGGAATCGTCGCGGCCGGCGCACGCGGTCGCCCGGGCGGCAGGCGGCGATCAGGAAGCCGAGCGACGCGGCCAGGAAGAGCGGGAACCGCTCGGGTCGATCCGCGGCCTTCGACGCGCGGCGGCGGGCGAGGGCCACCGGCGCGATCCGCTCGCGGTACAGCAGCCCCAGGTCGGCCGTCGCCAGCCCGAGCTTGAGCACGGCCCCCCCGCTCCGCTCGGCGATGGCGTCGAGCGCGGCGTCGTTCCGCCTCGAGACCACCGGCTCGCCCCGGTAGGTCAGGGGCTGATCGGGCGTCCCCGAGGGGACCGGGTTGCCGTCCTCCGCGTCTCCCAGGGCGATCGCGTGGACGACCACCCCGCGCGCGATCGCCCGCTCCAGGGCCTCCTCCCAGCGGCCCTCGTGGTCCTCGCCGTCGGTGAAGACGACGACGGTCCGGCCCTCTTCGGACTCGGTCGGGTCGAAGGCCTCGACCGCCGCGTCGAGCGCCGCGGCCAGGTCGGTCCCGCCGGGCTTGACGTCGCCGGGGCGGAGGCGGTCCATCGCATCGACGACCGCCCCCATGTTCTGGGTGAGCGGGCAGCGCAGGACGCCGCGGCCGGCGAAGGCGACGACCCCCGCGCGGTCGGCGGGCTCGCGCGCCAGGACGTCGACCAGGCTCCGCGCGGTCTCGACGGCCAGGCCCAGGCGGTTGGGCGTGGCGTCCTCGGCGGCCATGCTGCGGCTGACGTCGAACGCCAGGATCACGTCCTGGCCCGGGCCGATCGGCTCGTCGGGCGCGAAGCCGATCCTCGGCCGCGCCAGCGCCAGCACGGCGAAGGTCAGGGCGATCAGGATCCCGACCGACCGGTCCCGCGGCGGGGCCCCCCACTGGCCGAGGACCTTCCATCCCCGGGCGCGCAGCCGGGCGGCCCGCCAGGCCCAGAGGATGAGCGGCGGCAGGCCGAGCAGGAGCCAGAGGCGTTGCGGGTTCTCGAAGTCCATCGGGTCGGCCTCGTCGCGTCAGGGGAGGCGTCGCAGTCGGCCGCAGGTCAGGAGGCGGTCGAGGGTCAGGAGGCCCACCGCGGCGGCGGCCCAGGGCGCGAACCGCTCGTCGTACCGGGTGCGGACCTCGTCGCGGATCCGGCTCTTTTCCAGCGAATCGATCGTGCGGAAGACGGCGTCCAGGGCGTCGGCGTCGTTGGCGCGGAACGACCGGCCGCCGGTCGTCGCCGCGAGCCGTTCGAGCAGCTCGACGTTCGGGCCCTCGCGCTCGGCGAGTACCGGGCGGCCCGCCTTGTCGAGGCCGTGGACGACGCCCCCCTCGCGGCCTACGGCGATCGTATGCAGCGTCACGCCGAGGTCGCGGGCCAGCGCGGCGGCGCGGTCGGGATTCAAAGGGTTCGGGACGGCGGGCGCGTCGTTGCCGTCGGTCAGGAGGATGAGCACCTTCTTCGCCGGCGCCGCGCGGCGGAGGGCTTCGAGCGACCAGGCCAGCGCGTCGCCGATGTTCGTGCCGTCGTCCCCCGGCCGGGCCGGCCGCACGGCCGCGGCGGCCTCCAGCAGGAAGCGGTGGTCGAGGGTCGGCGGGCAGGCGAGGTCGGGGTAGTTCGCGAACGCCGTCAGCCCGATCAGGTCGTCGCGGCGACCCGCCACGAACCGCGCGAAGGTCTCGCGAGCGGCCTCCAGCCGGCTGATCCGCCGCGAGTCGAGGTCGGCCGGGAAGTCGACCGTGCTCATGCTCGAGGATTGATCCATCGCGACCATGATCGCCACGCCTTGCGACGCGATCCGCACCACGCCGCCGATCGCCTGCGGCCTCGCCAACGCCACGGCCGTCGCGGCGATCGCCAGCCCCTGCAAGGCCGCCGGCAGCCACGCGACCCAAACCCAGGGCGACGCCCCCGCCCCGCCGCCGCCGAACGGGGCCAGGCTCGGCCAGGCCGTCCGCCCCCGCAGCCGCTCGCGCACCAGCGGCAGGGCCGCGAAGGCCAGCAGGATCAGCCAGAAGGGCTGGGCGAGTCGCATGCGGTGCCTCGCAAATCAGGTGCGGGTCGAAGTGCGTTCGACTCAAGGGCCCTTCTCCCCCCCGGAGAAGGTGGCCCGGAGGGCCGGATGAGGGTCATGGGATTTCGGGGGCGCCCTCGCGAACCAAGCTCCTCGCGAACTCCGACGACCCTCATCCGCCGCTGCGCGGCACCTTCTCCCGGCGGGAGAAGGATGATCGATTCGAGCCGTCGCCTACAGATCTTCGCCCATCAACCCCGCTCCGTCAGCGCCCTCCTGGCGGCCAGGGCCCGCGCGAGCGCCTGGGCCGGGTCGGGATCCAGGACGGTGATGTGGCCCATCTTGCGGCCGGGCTTGGCGGTGCGCTTGCCGTAGAGGTGGAGCTTGACGCCGGGGTCGCCCAGGGCCTGGTCCCAGCGCGGCTCGCCGCCGGCCCAAAGGTCGCCCAGCAGGTTCACCATGGCGGCCGGCGAGGTCAGGTCGCACGAGCCCAGGGGCAGGCCGCAGAGGGCCCGCACCTGCTGCTCGAACTGGCTCGTGTACGCGGCCTCGATCGTCAGGTGGCCCGAGTTGTGGGGCCGGGGCGCGATCTCGTTGACGAGCAGCCGGCCGGCGGACGTCAGGAAGAACTCAACGCAAAGCACGCCGACGGCGCCGAGCGCCTGGGCCACGGCCAGGGCCGTGTCGTGGGCCTCCTGAGTCACGATCGGGCCGACGGCCGCGGGGGTCGTCGTGGTCGCCAGGATGTGCCGCTCGTGGTGGTTCAGGCCGACCGGGAACGCCACGGCCCGGCCGTCGCGGCCGCGCGCGACGACCACCGAGGCCTCGGCGGCGAACTCGACCCAGCCCTCGGCGACGCACGAGGTCCGCCCCAGGCTGCTCCAGGCGTTTTCGGCGTCGCCGTCGCGCTCGACGAGCACCTGCCCCTTGCCGTCGTAGCCCGAGTCCGACGTCTTGAGGATCAGCGGCGTCTTCAATTCGCGGACGGCCGTCGCCAGCTCGTCGGCGGTGCGGACCGGCCGCCAGGGGGCGTGGGGGATGCCGTGGCGGGCGAGGAACGTCTTCTCGCGGAGCCGATTCTGGCTCACCCAGAGCGTTCGCCAGCCCGGCCGGACGATCCGCCGCCGCGCCAGCCAGCGCAGGGCCGGGGCCGAGACGTTCTCGAACTCGACCGTCACGGCCAGCGCGCGGTCGGCCAGCGCCCGCAGCGCCGGCAGATGGTCGGGCGGGCCGAGGACCGTCCAGTCGGCGACCTGGGCGGCGGGGGTCTCGGCCGTCGCGCTGAGCACGCCGGCCTCGTAGCCCATCCGCTGGGCCGCCTGGATGAACATCCGCCCGAGCTGGCCGCTGCCGACGACCGCGATCGACGCCGGGGGATGCAAGACGCCGTCCGGCGCGTCGGCCGTCATTGGGGCGACTCTCCCACCGCCTCGGTCTGCGCCGCGCGGAAGGCGGCGAGGGCCTCGCGGACCGCCGGGTGTTTCCGGCCCAGGATCGCCGCCGCCAGCAAGGCCGCGTTGGCCGCGCCGGAGGCGCCGATGGCCAGCGTGCCGACCGGGACCCCGCGCGGCATCTGGACGATCGAGAGGAGCGAATCGACCCCCTTGAGCGTCCGGCTCTCGACGGGCACGCCGAGCACCGGCAGGATCGAGATCGCCGCCAGCATCCCCGGCAGGTGCGCCGCGCCGCCGGCCCCGGCGATGATGATCTCCAGGCCCCGGCCCTCGGCCTCGCGGCCGTAGGCGAACAGCCGCTCGGGCGTCCGGTGGGCCGAGACGACGCGGGTCTCGTGCGGGATCTGCAGCTGCGTCAGCAGCTCGGAGGCGTGCCGCATCGTCTCCCAGTCGGACTTGCTGCCCATCACCACGCCGACGAGGGGCGCTTCGCTCTGTTCTTGGGGCTTGACCATGGGCTTCCCGCGGCTCTCCGCGTCACGCGTCGGGGCGTCGATCGGCCGCCGCGACGGGGTCGCCGACGCGGATGACGCCGCCTTCGAGGACCTGCGCCCGCAGGCCGCCGCGGTCGGCGAGGGCCTTGCAGACGCCCGGTCGGGTCAGTTTCTCCAGGTGGTCGCAGGGGTCGCACAGGCGGATCCCCCGCAGCAGCACGGGGCCGACCCGGAACTCGCGGCCGACCAGGGGGTTGAGGGCCACGCCCCGGGTCAGGATGTTCCGCCGCGACTCGATCGCGTCCAGCTCGATCCCGTCGCGGTTCACGGCCTCGACGGCCTCGGCCTCGATCAGGGTGACCTCGCGGTCGGGACCGTCCTTCCGCGCGGGACGGCCCTCGCGGCGGAACTTGCGGTCGCCTTCCAGCCCGTGTTCGGCCACCGCGACGACCTCGCCCACCGATTGCATGGGCTTGCTGGGCGTCGGGCCGACGAACAGGGCCGTGACCGAGGCGGACCCGGCTGGCGATTCGAGCATGGCGCGTCTCCCGGGTGGTGACGATCGACGTCGGCGTCGGGGGTCCCCCTCTTTTCGGACGTCCCGCCCCCCGTCTTCAACCTATTATCCGCCTCGGGCCCGCCGGTGCCCACCCTGTCTCGGGATGCGCCGCGGGTTTCGTGCGATTTGACCGGGCCGGCCGTCGCGGCGACAATGAGCCCCTTATCCAGGGCGAGGCCGATCAGGAGGTGCGACGGATGACGGACCAGGGCGATCTGCGGGTCGGGGTCGTGGGCTGCGGGGGCTTCGGGCTCTACGCGCTGCAGCAGTACGTGCAGGTGCCGGGCGTGCGGCCGGTGGCGATGGCCGGCACGGCGCGCGAGGCCTCGATCGCCGCGGCGAAGCGGTTCGGCATCCCCGACGTCGAGTCCGTCGACTCCCTCCTGGCCCGCGACGACGTGGATCTCGTCTACATCGCCACGCCGCCGTTTTTGCACTTCCCCCAGGCGATGCAGGCGCTGCGAGCGGGCAAGCACGTCGTCTGCGAAAAGCCGCTGGCCATGACCGTCGAGCAGGCCGACGCGATGATCGCCGAGGCCAAACGCGGCGACCTGCTGCTGACGGCGAACCTCATGCAGCGCTACAACCCGGTGTACGACGCCGTCGCCACGCTGATCGCCGACCGGGTGCTCGGCGAGCCGATCCACGGGTTCTTCGAGAATTACGCGTCCGACGAGAACCTCGGCCCCGAGCACTGGTTTTGGGACCGGGCCAAGAGCGGCGGCATCTTCGTGGAGCACGGCGTCCACTTCTTCGATTTGCTCGCCGGCTGGCTCGGCGCGGGCGAGGTCGTCTCCGCCCAGCGCGGGATCCGCCCGGGCTCTTCGCCGCCGATCGAGGAGCAGGTCCAGTGCGCCGTGAGGTACGCGGACGACGTGCTGATCAACTTCTACCATGGCTTCCACCAGCCCGGCCGGATGGATCGCCAGGAGCTGCGGCTGGTGTTCGAACGCGGCGACGTGACGCTCTACGGCTGGATCCCGACCGTCGTCAAGATCCACGCCGTCGCCGACGAGGCCCAGACCCGGGCGCTCGCCGGGCTCTTCCCCGGGGCGCGGATCGACTGCACGGCCAGCTACGCCCCCAAGGATCGCGCCTGCGCCGCCCGCCACAAGATGCTCGACGTCTACCAGACGCTGGAGCTGTCCTGGGGCGAGGGCGTGGTGAAGTCGCACCGCTACGGCGAGTTGCTGCGGAGGATGATGGCCGATCAACTCGCCTGGATCCGGGATCGCTCGCACGTGCGGAAAGTGGCCGACTCCAACGGCCGCGACTCCCTGGTGCTCGCCTGCGAGGCCGACCGCCTGGCGCAGGCGTCGGCCTGAGGGCCGTCAGGCCATCGGGCCGGGAGGCGAGGACGAGGGCGGGCTCATCGGCGTGGGCGAGCCGGGCGAGGGGTCGGGGTGGGCCGGGAACGGCGACCGCGGCTCCTCGGGCTTGGGCATGAAGGGGAAGTCGGGCGTGGGAGGCGGCGCGGGGGCCGGCTCGTTCGGGGTCGGGATCGCGTCGGGGACGGGCTTGTCCGGCATCGGAAATCCTCCGAAAAAAGCAAGGCCGGGGACGAACCCCGGCCGGATGGTCGCGAGGCCCGGGCGGGCGGTCAGGCCGGCTGCCACTGGCTCTCGACTTCCTTGTGATCCACGTTCAGGTGGATGTGGTCGTGGACCTTGGCGACCCACGAGAGCGGGATGCGATGGTGCTGGCCGTCGGCGCTGTCGCGCTTGGTCAGCTTGATGGAATCGCCCTCGACGTGATCGACCACGCCGACCTTGGTGCCGCAGGAGGCGTAGACCTCCATGTGCTCGCGGATGTCCGCGGGCGAGCCCGTCGGGCCCGTGCTTTCGTCCAGGGAGGCGCCCGACTTGTTGGGATGTTCGTCGTGCATGTCGTCCTCGTGTACGTCGTGGAATGTCGTACCGCCCGGCGGCGGATCGTCCTGAGATTCCCTAACGCAAGAGGCGTGCCGGCCCGGCGGCGAATCGCGGAGGTCGCCGCGGGGCTACGGCGTCGATAAGCTGAGGGACGGACCTGGACCGAGCACGCCTCGCTACACGACGGAGCGACCCATGATCCTGACCCGGCGATTCGAGAAGCTCCTGCTCACGCCCGCCGACGTGAAGCCCTCGCGCGAGGATTTCGAGGTCGTCGGCGCGTTCAACCCGGGGGTGATCCGGTTCGGGGACGAGGTCGTGATGCTCGTCCGGGTGGCCGAGCGGCCGCGCGAGGTGCGTCCGGGCTACACCGCCCTGCCCCGCTGGGACGTCGACGCCGGGCTGACCGTCGACTGGGTCGCCGACGACGAGCTGCGGCCGATCGACCCCCGCGTCGTCGAGGGCAAGGCCGACGGCCTGGTCCGGCTGACGTTCACCTCGCACCTGCAAGTCGTCCGCCTGGGCGACGGCCGATCCGTCGCCGCGACGACCGACGTCCGGTTCGTCCCCGAGGGACCGATGGAGGAGTTCGGCGTCGAGGACCCCCGGATCACGGAACTCGACGGCCGCTACTATTTCACGTACGTCTCCGTGTCGCGGCACGGGGCGTCGACGTCGCTGGCCTCGACGTCCGACTTCCGATCGTTCGAGCGGCACGGCGTGATCTTCTGCTCGGAGAACAAGGACGTCGTGCTCTTCCCCGAGCGGATCGGCGGCGAATTCGCGGCGATCCACCGACCCAACCCGGCGACCCCGTTCAACCGCCCCGAGATGTGGATCGCCCGCTCGCCCGACCTGATCCACTGGGGCCGCCACGCCCCCCTCCACGGCGGCGGCGGCTCGTGGGAGACCGGCCGCGTCGGCGCGGGGACGCCTCCCGTTCGGGTCGCCGACGGCTGGCTGGAGATCTACCACGGCAACCGTCGCCCCACGAAACCCGGCGAGGTCGGCGCCTATTCCACCGGGGTCCTCCTGCTCGACGCCGACGACCCCTCGCGCGTGCTCCGCCGCACCCCCGACTCGATCTTCGAGCCGACCGCCGACTTCGAGCGCAAGGGCTTCGTCTCCGACGTCGTCTTCCCCACCGCCCTCGTCGAGACCTCCGACGGCTATCTCGTCTACTACGGCGCCGCCGACTCCTCCTCGGCCGTCGTCGAGTTCCGCCGCGACGACGTGCTGGGGGCGCTGGTGGAGGTGTGAAGCTCGGCGACCATCCCAACGGCGCGGAACTCCGGAGGGCGAGCATGGGCAGGTGGCTGCCGGGCCTGGCGATCCTCATGGTGGTCGGCGGTTTCGGGCTGGTCGCGGTCGGGCCGGGGACGGCGGAGGGAGGCCGTTTCGCCATCCCCTCGGGCATGACGCTCTACACGGCCGGCTGGCTGCTCGGCGGCGTCCTCGCAGGCTGTCGGACGCGACGTCGGAACCGGTCCGAGCCGTGGTCGTCCGGCTCCGAAGGCGATGCTGCCAGGCCATTCGCGGCCGTTTCCCGCGCCCTGGCGGCGAGCAGCCGGACGGGCCTCGTCCTGATGCTCGTCGGCTCGTGGATCGCGCCGGCCGCGATCCGCGGGCTGCTCGGGATCCCGACGTTGCTGGCGGAGGCCGTCGCCTGCTTCATCGCCTCGACGGCGATCCGGCGGCCGGGGAACTTTGCGCCGGCGGTCGGGGCCGTCCTCCTCGTCGTGGGATGGCTGCTCGCCGCCTTGGCGGCGATGGAGGTCGCCCAGGTCGCCGGCGACGCCCGCGCCGGGGGAAGGGGCGTCCCGGCCCTCCTCCCCTTCGCGGTCGCGGCCCCGATCCTGGTCGGCGTCGGCTTCGGCCTTCACGCCGGGGCCGGCCGCCGCGATCGCCTGGGCCGGGCGGCGGTCGTCGTGGGCCTGCTCCTCGCCGTGGCCCTCCTGGCCGCGCTGACGCGGGGCTTCCCGCCCCGGAGCCTCTGACCTAACCCTTCGACCGTCAAGCGAATGGGAGCCGTTCGGACCAAATGATGTGGGGCTTCCTGCGGATCTTCGGCCTGGTGGGGCTGCCGTGCCTGGCGATCGCGGCTTGCTGGATTTGGGGGCCGATCGCTTCAGAGAAGAGGGCGCGTCCGTCCGTGGGGCGGCGTGCCGCGGCCACGGTGACGGCGCTCGTGTTCTGCTGGATTCTGCCCTTCGGGTCGGTCGTCCTCCCCGCCCTCGCCTGGCGGATCTGGAGACGACCCGTCGAGGCACCGAAGTCGCTCGCGGACCGCATGGCCTGGACGTGGTTCGCGCTGGGAATCGGCCTCATGCTCTCGATGTACGGTCTCGCGGCGACGCAGGAGGGCGACGGCGACTGGCGGCCCCGCGCGACGATCCGCCTCCACACGCGGATCTTCCTGGCCCTGGCCTCGATCTCGCTCGCCGGTCCCCTGGCGGCCTATCTGTGGAAGCGTCGCGAGGGGAGGAAGCGGATCGACGACCCGCTCGAAGCGCCGGTCGGAAGCCCGGGCGAGTCGACGTGATCTCGATCGATTCAGGGCTTCGGACCCGGATCCGGCCGGTTCGCCGGGACCTCGGCGAGGGCGTCGCGGACGGTGCGGTGAGCCTCCTCGGCCTCCTGTTCCGTCTGGTTCTCGGCCTTCCAGAGCGTGAGGACTTCCGCGAGCGTGAGGTCGTTGCCGGGATCGGCGAGCTTGGCGTCGAGGAAGGCGCGGAAGGCGGCCAGGTCGTTGAGACGATCGGTCGGCATGAAGAGGGCCTTTCACGTTCGCGGCCGGCACGGCCTCGATTGGCTCAGGGTTCGACGTCCTCCGGCTCGACGGGGCCTTCCCTTGGCGCCCGGACGGCGAGGACGACGACCGTGCCGCCCCGCACCACGAAGATCGCCCGGTGCTTCCGTTTGGGATGACTCCAGAACAGGATGTGCCGCAGGTCTTCGGGAAAGGCGTCGGCTTCGTAAGCCCGACCGCAAGACAGGGGGGAAGTCGCGGAGCCTCATCAGGGCTTGCTCGAAGCTGTCGTTGAGCCGCTCGGCGGCCCTGGTCGAGAATGCGGCGAACTCGGTCAGCCGGCGCTCCACGTCGGCCTCGGCGCCGTCGGTGAGGCGGACGTCGTAGGTCATCTCGGGGGGAGCGGACGGATCTTGCGTCGCATCCGCTCCACGAACTCGAAGGCGTCCACCGTCTTCCCGGCTTCGAGGCTCTCGAAGCCGCGTCGGACCGCTGCCAGGCTCTCGCCTCGATCGGCCTGGTTCTCCAACTCCCATTGGGCGAGGGCGTCGTGCAGCGTGAAATCCGGGGGGGCCCCGGCGAGCTTGGCGTCCAGGAAGTCCCGGAAGGCGACGGGGTCGTTGAAGCGGTCGGTCTGCATGGATCGTCCCCCTCTCTAATCCCAAGGATAGCATGAGCGCCGTCCCGAGGCGACCGCGTCGGGGCTCAGACCATCGCCGCGATGACGTCGTCGACGGGGACGGTGGCGAAGGTGCTGGCGTAGTCGGACATGGCGTAGGGGATGATCAGAACCCCCTCGTGGACGAGCGCGCCGCAGGAGTAGACGACGTTGGGGACGTAGCCCTCGCGCTCGTTGGCGTTGGGCTCCAAAAGGGGCTCTTCGAGGCGGCCGATGAGCCGCGAGGGGTCGTCCTTGTCGAGCAGGAAGGCGCCCATGGCGTACTTGCGCATGGCGCCGACGCCGTGGGTGAGGACGAGCCAGCCGGCGTCGGTCTCGATGGGCGAGCCGCAGTTGCCGAGCTGGACGAACTCCCAGGCGTAGGTCGGCTTGGCGATCGGGACCTTGGTGTACCAGAAGTGGAGCATGTCCGAGTACATCAGGAAGATGTTCTCGTTGTCCTGCCGCGAGAGGGTGGCGTAGAGGCCGTTGACCTTGCGGGGGAAGATCGCCAGGCCCTTGTTGCGGACCTCCGGGCCGTTGAGGGTGCTGGCCTTGAAGCGGAGGAAGTCCTTGGTCTCGAGGATCTGGGGGAGGACGACCTTGCCGTCGAACGCGGTGTAGGTGGCGTAGTAGCTGGTCGAGCCGTCGTCCTCGCGGAACTCGACGAAGCGGGCGTCCTCGATGCCGTTGGTCTCGGTCGGCGACGACGGGAAGATGATCCGCTCGGAGACGTTGAGGTCGGGGTCGAAGGCGACCTCGTAGTTGGCGCGGACGAGCGTCCGCATGCCCTGCGCCAGGGGCTCCAGCTCGTGGTGCCGCGGCCGGCTCAGGTTCAGGGCGCGGTCGATGGCCGCCTCGAGCTGCTCCAGCGTGAAGCGGTCGCCCAGGGTCTCGATCACCTGCTCGGCGAACGGGCCGTCGATCCGCAGCTCGACGAGCTTGCGCAGGAACAGGAACTTGTCGTACAGGGTGTTGGGGACGAGGTCGGGGGCCGTGACGAACCGGGTGGGCTCGTCCATGTGGATGCGGTGGGCCGCGTCGACGAGGCCGCTGCGGAAGGTGATCGAGGAGATGTGGCCCTCGCCGGTGGCCCGCAGGCTGATGATGAACCGCTTCGAGCCGTCGGGCACGCCCGACTGGTCCGGGGCCCAGATCATCGACGGGTTGAAGAGGGCCGCCGACTCGAGCGCGTACTCCTGCGTGAAATACGCGCCGATGAGCAGCCGCCGGCCCTCGCCGATGGGCTGGTCGGTCAGGAGGAGGCGTCGGACGTTCTCGAACCGCTCCAGGAAGTACTGGCGGATCTTCTGGTGGCGGTCGCGGAACTCGCGCATGACCTCTTCGAGCTGGGCTTCGACCTGGGCCTCGGACAGGGCGCAGATCCGCCCCAGGATCCGCTCGACGCGATGGTCGTCGGCCGGCTGGAAGGGGCGGATCACGACGCGGCTGTTGTTGGGCCGCAGCACGATGCCCGTGCGTTCGACCTTCGGCGGGGTGCGGCTTCCCGAGACGTTGGGGCGGGCCGTGGTCGTAGTGACGTCCATGCGGGGGAGATCCTGAAACGTGGGGATGCGTTGCGACGTCCGCGGCGACGCGGGGGTCGGAGGCTCGGGCTCCGGTCGGGTCGGGTCAGGTCGACTGGACCTGGCGCTGGTGCGACAGGACGCTCTCGATGAGCTTCATCTCGGCGAGGGAGAGGAGGAAGGCCAGGGTCGATTCGGCGCCCTGGTTCTGGTTGATCCGGTCCTCCTGGAGGCCGTCGCGGCAGCCGCCGGACTTGGCGTCGTAGATCTCCAGGCCGAGGTCGTTGCCCCCCAGGAACCATTCCAGCGCGCGGCGGGCCTCGGCGAGCCACGAGGGGTCCTCGGTGGCGCGGTAGGCCTCCAGGCAGGCCGAGACCATGGCCTGGGCCTCCACCGGCTGCTGGTCGAACTGGGCGCGGATCCCGTTGCGGACGTAGAAGCCGTTGCAGCCGATGGGCCGGAAGCAGCCCGAGGGGGCCTTGTGATGCTCGACCAGCCACGAGAGCGAGTCGAGCCCGGCCTGGAGCGCCTCGGGGGGGCCGCCGTTGCGGGCGGCGGCGATCAGGCCCTGCGAGAGCCGGGCGTTGTCGTAGGTCAGGCGGTCCTCGAACCAGCGCCACTCGTCGGTGGCGACGGCCTCGTAGAGCTGCAGGAGCTTCTGGGCCAGGAGGTCGCGGGCCTGGCTGGCCGGCCTCGCCCCGGCGAGCCTCTGCAGGTAGTGGCAGACGCCCAGCAGGCCGAACGCCCAGGCGCGGGGCGACGAGGTTTCCAGCAGGCCCGGGAGCGCCTGGTCGAACAGGTGCGAGGCCCAGAACTGCAGGTCGTGGCGCTGCGAGCGGCGGACGCAGGCGCCCAGCACCCAGATCGCCCGGCCCTGGCTGTCGTCGGAGCCGACGTCCTCCAGCCAGCGGCGGTCGAAGCTCATGAAGTTGCGGAACTGCCCCCGCGCGGGGTCGAACGCGTAGTTCAGGAAGGCCGCGTAGGTCGACGCCAGCCGGGCCGTCTGCAGCGAGCCCTGGCCCAGCTGCTCCAGCATCACGGTCAGCAGGAGCGCCCGGGCGTTGTCGTCGGTGCAGTAGCCCTCGGCGAAGTTGGGGATGGTGAACGTGGCGTGCTGGAACATCCCGGCCGAGTCGCTCATGCGGACCAGGTGGTCGAGCCGCCAGCCCGGCAGGTCGAGCGGCTGCTCGGCCAGCGTCCGCACGGCCAGGGGCTTGATCGGCAGCACGTCGAGCCGGCTCCGCCGGGCGTGCTGGAACGACTCGACGAACTGGTGGGCGACGCGGCTCCAGATCATCTCGCGGCCCATCAGGTAGCCGCGCTTCCGCATGGCGTGCCGCCGCGACTCGTCGCGCAGCAGGTCGCGGATCGCGGTCGCGAGCGCCCCCGAGTCGGCGAACGGCACGAGCACGCCGCGGCCGTCGGCCAGCAGCTCCTCGGCGTGCCAGTAGGGGGTCGAGACGACGGCCTTGCCGCAGCCGAAGGCGTAGGCCAGCGTGCCCGAGGTGATCTGCGCCGGGTTCAGGTAGGGCGTCACGTAGATGTCGGCCACGCCGATGAATTCGATCAGCTCGGGCAGGTCGACGAAGCGGTTGTAGAAGCTGACGTTCTCGCGGATCCCCAGCTTGCGGGCCAGCCGCTCCAGGCTGATCCGGTAGCGCTCGCCCTGCTCGCGGACGAGGTTCGGGTGGGTCGCCCCCAGGACGATGTAGACGAAGTTGGGGAACTCCTCGAGGATCGCCGGCATCGCCTCGAGCATGTACTCGATCCCCTTGTTCGGCGCCAGCAGGCCGAACGTCAGGGCGACGTGCTTCCCCTCGACGGAGAACTGGTCCTTGTAGAACGCCGAGTCGACGAACGGCATGTCGGGGATGCCGTGGGCGATCAGGTCGATCTTGGCCTCGGGGGCGTTCCAGACCTCGCGCAGGAAGGTCCGCGCCCGCTCCGACATCACGATCACCCGCGCGGAGAGCTCGAGGATCTCGTCCATCACCCGCCGCTGGTCCTCGTTGGGCTCCTTGAGGACGGTGTGCAGGGTGGTGACGATCGGCATCCGCAGGTTGCGCAGGAGCCGGAGGATATGGCTGCCGGCCGGGCCGCCGAAGATGCCGTACTCGTGCTGCAGGCAGACGACGTCGGCGTTGCTGAAGTTCAGGAAGTCGGCGGCGCGGAGGTAGGAGTCGAGCTCCTGCTCCTCGATCTCGAAGCGGACCTCCGGGGGGTAGTCGTACCCTTCGGGCAGGTCGTTGACGGGGACGACGAAGCAGTCGGCCGACGGGAACTGGGTGGCCGTCGACGTGCAGAGGTCGTGGGTGTAGGTGGCGATCCCGCACTTGCGGGGCAAGTAGTCGCCGACGAACGCGATCTTCCGGACTTCGCTGGTTCGGTTCATGTCACCTTGCGGGACGCGCCGGGGTGCTCGAGACGAGGCGGCCCCGGCGGCGTTCCTTGATTCAACGACTGGATCCATACACGCCCGCCCGCGACGGCGTGCAGTGGTGCCGAACCTGCCCCGACCGCGCGGTCGGGTAGTAATTGCGGACCACCGGCGGCGTGATCGGCGGCGGGGCCGGCGGGGCCGCCGACGCGGGGCTCCCGGAGCCCTCGCGAGGCCGCGAGCTGTAGGGGGCGAGCGGGTCGGCCCCGAGTCGCGTGGTCCTCGCCGCGGTCCCCTCGAACGCCGAGGCCCGCCTCGCCGGGGCCCGCGTGGGCGTCGAGGCCCCCGCGTCGCCGCTGCGCGTGCGGTTGAAATGCGTCCCGGGCGCGGACTGGGCGCGCGCCTCGGCCTGCCACGTCGCGAAGAAGGCCGCGGCGACGACCAGGCAGAAGACCTTCGAGACCCTCATGGCGACGACCTCCCGGCGGACCCACCGACGCGCCCTCGATCGGCGAGACGCCTACCAGAGAGTACCTCGCGCCGGCTCGGTCCGCCAGGGGGCGCCCGACGACGCGCGGGCCCGCGCGTCGTCGGGGGACGGCTTCGAGAGTCGGATTCAGGCCGCGCGGCGCGAGCGCGTCGCGCGGGCGGCGACGAGGACCGACCCGCCCGCGATCGCCGCCAGGACCAGCGACGAGGGCTCCGGCACCACCGCCGCGAAGGCGACGTCGGCGATCAGCGCGTGGACCGCCGTCGTCGGGTGGACCTCATCCCAAAAGAGATAGCCCGTGCCGTCGGCCGGGTTGGTCTTGAAGATGGCCCCGTCGGTCACGTTGGTCAGCCCGAAGGCGGCGGGATCGGCGATGATCTGCTGGAACTTCGCGTTCACGTCGAAGTAGTGGATGTCGAGCCCCGGCATCGCCGCCTGGAGGCCCGCGATCTTCGCCCCGAGCGTGGCGTTGAAGGCCATGGTCAGCATGTTCAGCCCCGCCCGCTGCGCGTCCGAGATGGCCGGGGTCAGCGGGAGCATGCCCAGCAACGGCAGGTTGCCCACCAGGAAGTGCGTGCCCCCCGCGGCGGCCAGCGTCGTGATCGCCGTGATGATGTTGTCGGCCACCTGGACGAAGTCGGTCACGCCGTTGTTCAGGAAGTCGTTGGCGCCCGCCCAGACCGAGACGAGCTGGCCGTCGTTCAACGTCCCGCCGCCCATGAGGAACCCGCCGACCTGCGTGAGCAGGTTCGGTACGCCCGGGCCCATGGGGCCCATCGGATAGCTGAAGTCGGCGCCCGACTGGGCGAACCCCCAGGCGTAGTCGGTCCCGCCCAGGAAGCTCGGCGTGGGCGCGGCGATCCCGAGCCTCGCCGCCAGGTAATCGACCCAGATCGGCCCGTCCGAATAGCGGCCGCCGACGTAAGGGGCGCCGGGGAACGTCGCCGCCGCAAACGTGTTCCCCACGTCCGACAGGCTGTCGCCGAAGACGACGAGCCCCGTGTACGACCCCGCCCGCGATTCGACGCCCAGGCCGGCGACGAGCATCAGGGCCATCGCCAGCGCCGCCCGCCGGATGCACCCGGCACGCTTCAATTCGTCCATGGTCCTCGCTCCTCATGTTGCATCATGCCGACGGCGCTTCCCGGCCGTCGTGATCCTGATCGATCGTCCATCCCGGACGCCGACCTCCCGCCATCCATCCCCCCGAGTCGAGAGCCAGGCGTGTGCGGAGGAGATAATCTATGAACGAATGGTGGATGCCGCCAGGCGACTTTTGAGGTAAACGGAATTTTTTCGGTCCTACCGGGCGTCTTTGTATTTCTTCGGTCTTGGTCCTCGATCTTGCTCTGGGCGGGCCCGACCCCGCGGGGCTAGGATGGAAAGACGCAGCCGATTTCCCCGACCCCGGAAAGATCCCGACCACGCCGATGCACGACCTCGCCTCGACCGACGACCGAGCCGCGTCGACCGCCCCCGCCGGCCTCGGCGGCGATGCGGCGGCGATCGCGCGTCGACTCAAGCCGCTGGAGGGGAAGGCCGCGGGGACGCTGCTGGTCCACGAGATCTACCGCAGCATCCAGGGCGAGAGCACGTTCGCCGGCCTGCCCTGCGTCTTCGTCCGCCTGACCGCCTGCCACCTGCGCTGCGTGTATTGCGACACCGCGCACGCCTTCCGCCACGGGGCCGCGATGGGCCTGGACGCGGTGGTCGAGGCCGTCGAGAAGCTCGGCGGCGGGCTCGTCGAGCTGACGGGAGGCGAGCCGCTGCTCCAGGTCGAGGCTTATCCTCTCATGGAGCGGCTGGCCGACAAGGGCTGGACGGTCTTGTTGGAGACCAGCGGCGGCGTCGCCACCGACCGGGTCGACCCTCGGGTCCGGATCATCCTGGACGTCAAGACGCCGGCCTCGGGCGAGGCCGACGCCAACGTCTGGGCCAACCTCGACCGCCTCCGGCCGACCGACGAGGTCAAGTTCGTCCTCGGCGATCGCGAGGACTTTGATTGGTCGGTCGAGGTCGTCCGCCGTCACGACCTGGCGCGGCGATGCCCGGTCCTCATGAGCGCGGTGTTCGGCCGGGTCGAGCCGACCGAGTTGGCGGCCTGGATCCTGGACGCCGGGCTGCCGATCCGCCTGCAGGTGCAGCTCCACAAGATCCTGTGGGATCCCGGGGCGCGGGGCGTCTGAAATCGGTCGGGGCCTCGCGGCCCTCGACGTCCGTCTCACCAGCCGAACGTCGACCGCAGGCCGATGAAGTGCTGGACCAGCAGCAGGCCGACGACGTAGCCGGCCACCCGCAGGAGGACGGCCGAGAAGTTGCCCGCGATCTGCACGAGGTCCCGGGGCGAAGAGACCCGTTCGACGCCGCTGCGGGTGGCGATGAACACGCCGACGAGCAGCAAGGTGAGGATCGGCGTCGCGACCAGCAAGACGGCGATGATGTGGTTCAGGTCCATCCCGATCACGCTCCCGGCCCGCAGGCGCGGCGATATTTCGACGAGTCGTCCGCTCGATGGATCGCGCCTCGCGCATTACACGCGAAGTCGGCCGATCCGTCGAGACGAAGAATAGTAACTTCGTCTCGCCAGGAAGCAAATTTCAGGCCGAAGCGGGACGGCCGGGCTCGCCCCGGGCCGGCGCGAGGATGAGGTCGGCGTCGGGGAGCCGGAAGAGGGCGCGGGCGTTGGCGGTGACGATGCGGGCGAGTTCGAGGTCGGAGACGCCGTGGATCTCGGCGAGCTTGCGGGCGGTCCAGGTGACGAAGGCCGGCTCGTTGCCCCGGCCCCGCAGGGGGTGGGGGGTCAGGTAAGGGCTGTCGGTCTCCACCAGGAGGCGGTCGAGGGGGACGGCGGCGGCGGCCTCGCGGAGGGCGTCGAGATTCTTGTTCGCGAACGTGAGCATGCCCGCGAACGAGATGTGCAGGCCCAGCCCCAGGAACGCCTCGGCCTGCTCGCGGCCGCCGGTGAACGAGTGCAAGACCCCGCGGACCGGGCCGCCCATCCCGGCGAGCTGGGCGACGACGTCGGCCTCGCACTCGCGGCAATGGATCACGACGGGGAGGTCGCGCTCCCGCGCCAGGTCGAGGTGGCGCTGGAACCATTCCTGCTGGAGGCCGAACGGCGAGCGGTCCCAGTGGCGGTCGAGGCCCGTCTCGCCGAGCGCGACGACCCGGGGGCGGGCGGCCAGCTCGACGATCCGTCCCCAGTCGCCGGCGACGGCGTCGACGACGTTGTTGGGCTGGAAGCCGACCGCGGCGAAGACGCCGGGCTGCTCGCCGGCGATGGCCGCGACGTCGGCCGAGTCGGCCGCCGTGGTGCCGATCGCGACGACCTGGACCACGCCGGCCCGCCGGGCTCGGGCCAGGATCTCGCCCAGGTGGGGCCGCATGCGGGGGTCGTCGAGGTGGGCGTGGGTGTCGACCAGCGGCTCCAGGGGCGGGGGCGGGCCGGCCTTCTTGGTCTTCACGGCGTCGGGGTCGGGGTTCGTGCTCATGCTCATGCGTCGCGGCCGTCGTCCTGGTAGCCCAGCAGTTCCAGGCGATAGCCGGTGACCTGGAAGCCCCGGCTGCGCAGGTCGTCGGCGAGGGCCGGGTCGAGGCGTTCGATCAGTTTGGGATCGTACTGCACCGGCAGGTCGTGGATCGCGCCGGTGCGGAGGCAGCGGAAGTGGTAGTGGCGGTCGCCGCGGGCGTCGTAGCGGGCTGGGCCGGCGGCCGACTCGGCCCCCAGGCGGTCGACCGCGCCGACGGCGACCAGGGCCTCGAGCGCCTTGTAGACGGTGGCCAGGCTGATCCGCGGCAGGCGGGGGCGGACGGCCCGGAAGACCTGCTCGGCCGTGGGGTGCTGGTCCATGGCCGCGAGCTGATCGTAGACCGCCAGCCGCTGGGCCGTCGGCCGCAGCCCGGCGGCCTGCAGCGCGTCGCTCAGGGCGTCGTGATCGAGGCGGGTCGGGGTCATCGCGGTTCCAGGGCGGTCCGTGGTGCGGCGGGTCGGCCGGCGGTCCCCATTGTGCGGAACGCTTGACAGAACTGTCAACATCCGGATAGGATGCAGCAGGGCCGGGGCCTTCGGAAGACCGGTGGATTCGGCTCGGCCCATGCGGGGTGGGGTTCGTTCCTGCGCCTGCGCCCCGGTCGTGCGGCCGGCGGGGCGAGGGGAGCGGCCCAGGAGGCGCTGCCCACTCGATGGTATCGCGGCATCAACCCGAGCCCCGCCCGACACCGGGTGAGGCTCGGCTTCGTTGGGGGCGGCCTTCCCTGCCGGGATCCGCCCGCCCGACGCGGCCGACGGTCGAAACCGCCGCCTCGCCGTCGAGTGAACTCTCTTGAATGCACGCCTCGGAGGGGAAGGTATGAGCGTCGACCTGGTCCGGATCGTCGATAGCATCCATCGCGACAAGAACATCTCCAAGGAGATCTTGTTCGACGGGATCCAGTCGGCGCTCGCCACCGCGGCGCGGAAGCACTACCCCGAGGCCGCCGACATCGAGGTCCACATCGACCGCGACAGCGGCGTGATCGAGGCGACCAAGGACGGGGTCAAGATGGACCCCGCCGAGCTGGGCCGGATCTCGGCCCAGACGGCCAAGCAGGTGATCATCCAGAAGATCCGCGAGGCCGAGCGCGACAGCCTCTTCGACGAGTTCGAGGACCAGCGCGGCGACCTGATGACGGGGACCGTCCAGCGGTTCGAGGGCGGCGCGGTCATCGTCAACCTGGGCAAGACCGACGCGATCCTGCCCCGGGGCGAGCAGATCCCCGGCGAGAGCTACCACCCCAACGAGCGGATCCGGGCGGTCATCCTCGACGTCCGCAAGGTCGGCCAGCGGGTCAAGATCATCCTCAGCCGGACCCACCCCGACTTCGTCCGCCGGCTCTTCGAGCTGGAGATCCCCGAGATCGCCGACCAGACCATCGCGATCCGGGCCCTGGCCCGCGAGGCCGGCTACCGGTCGAAGGTGGCGGTGACCTCGATCGACGCCAAGATCGACGCGGTCGGCGCCTGCGTCGGCGTGCGGGGGACGCGGATCAAGAACATCGTCGACGAGCTGGGGGGCGAGCGGATCGACATCGTCCGCTGGAACGAGTCGCTCCAGGTGCTGATCCCCAACGCCCTGCAGCCGGCCGAGATCGACGAGGTCATGCTCTGCCACCTGCTGGGCCGGGCGATCGTCCTGGTGCGCGACGACCAGCTCTCGCTGGCGATCGGCCGCCGGGGCCAGAACGTCCGCCTGGCCTCGAAGCTCGTCGGCTGGGACGTCGAGATCATGACCGCCGAGGAGCTCGACGAGGTGATCGAGAAGGCCGTCGGGTCGTTCTCGAAGATCGAGGGGGTCGACGTCGAGCTGGCCGAGCGGCTCGTCGAGCAGGGGATCTTGAGCTACGACGACCTGTCGGTGATGGAGATCGCCGACCTGGTCGCCACGATCGACGGCCTCGACGAGGAGCTGGCGGCCTACGTCGTCGGCCGCGCCGAGGAGCTGGCGGAGGAGACCGAAGACCTCCCCCGCCGCAAGTCGGGCCGCAACGCCGCCGCCCTGGTCGAGGACCAGGGCACGCCCCCCGCCGAGGCCGCCGTCGAGGGCGGAGGCGAGGGGTTCATCGAAGGGGACGAAGCCCCGATCGAAGGGGACGAGGACGGGTCGCAGTCGGGGTCGGAGAGCGGACTCGAGTCGGCCTTGCCCGCCGATTCTCGGGACGCGGACGAATCCGAGCCGGCCGGCGACGAGGACGACCCGGACGCCGAGCCCGAGGGGGACGAGCCGGGTGAGGACGAGGACGATGGCGAGGCCGAGGGGGGCGAAGGCCGCGACGTGGCCCTGGCCGAGGAGACCGGCCGGCGGTCCAACGGCGGCCGCGAGGTGACGTCCCGCCCCAGCGACGCCGACCAGAACGAGACCATGCGGCTCGTCACCGACGTGGTCGAAAACGGGGAGGAGCCCCCCAGCCTCGACGCCGATCCCGGCCGCGACCCGGAGGTCGCCGAGACCGCCGACGACGAGGAGCCCTGATCCGGAGGCCCCGCCCCGGGGACCCGGACGCCGGCCGTCGCCGGCGCGAACTCCGCCCACAGGAATCGAGGATCGCCGCACCCGACCGCCGCACCCGAAACGAACCCGACCCGACACGACGCGAGTCGCGCCCCGGGCCGGCCCCCGCCCTCGGCCCCGACGGCCGACGCCCCCCGCGGCGTCGCGCCCCTCGGCGCGGGCGGGCCCGCCCCCTCGGCGTTTGGAATCCCCGAGAGGTCGCCGCCGCCCGCCGAACGGGCTCGCCGCGCGGCCGGTCGCCTCGCTATAATCGATATCTCAGAGACATTCGTTACGGGTCGCGGCCGTCGCGGCCAGCCGGAGCCGGTTCCGGGAGGAGTTGCCTTTGTCCACGCGTGTTCACGAGTTGGCGAAAGAGCTGGGATTGAAGAGCCAGGATCTGCTGGATCGGATCCAGAAGTGGAATCTGGACGTGAAGGCGAACGCCCTGGCCGTGGTCGATCCCCCAACCGTGGAGCAGGTCCGGGAGCTGATGGCGCGCGAGTCGAACGGCGGGGCCGCGGCCCCGAAGCCGGCGGCCGCCGAAGAGACCGCGCGACGGCCGGCTGCGAAGCCCGTCGAAGCCCCGGCGGCCTCGACCTCCCCCGCCCCAAGGCCCCCCTGGCCCCGCCGGCCGCCGCGGCGGCCCCCCGGCCCGCGGCCCCTGCCGACGACGGAAGCCCGGCCCCCGCCGCGACCCTGCCCGCGCCCCCGGCCGCCGCCGCCGAGCCAGCCCGCCGCCCGCCGCGACCGCGACCGCCGCGTCCCGCCGCATCCACGACGGCCCTGGCCCCGCCGACCGCCGCCGCCCCGCCTCGGCCTCAACCCGACGCCGGCCCCCGGCCGCGGCGGCCCCCCCGCTGGCCCGGGCGAGCGGCCCGCTCTCCGGCCACACGCCTCACCGCACCGGCGGCGTCGTCCGCCCCGGCGACCCGAGGCCCCCTTCGCAGCAAGGCCAGGTCTCGGCCTCCCCCCCGACGTCGGGAGGCGGCTCGTCGTCGTTCCAACCCCTGAAGCGGAGCGAATACATGACTTCGGCGGGAATCCGCCCCCCGGTCCAGCGGACCGGGTCGCACCAGGCCCCCGCGGGCTCCGGCCGACGCCCCGGCGATGAAGCCCGGCGCCCCGACGACGCGGGCGAAGGCCCGCGCCGCGACGCCGCCGGCCCGCGCCGCCCGCTCCCCCGTGGCCCCCTCGTCGTCCCAGGGGCCCTGGCCCCAGGCGGGCGGCCCGCCGCGCCCCCAGCCGGGCTCGGCCGAGGTCAAGAGCCAGCGGCCCGAGAAGCGGATGACCCGCGACGACATGCTGGCCCTGATGCGGTCGGGCCAGATCGGCCCCAACGCCACGCCCGCCGCCCCCGGCCTGTCCCGGCGGGCCCGCGCGTCCTGGCGCCCCGCCCCCGCCCCGGCGGCGGCGGCCTGGTCGGCCGCCCGGCCCCGGCCGCCCCCCGGCCCGCCGCCCTCAGGCCCCGCCAGCGGCCCCAGCCGCGGCCCCTGTCGCCCGCGGCCCGGCCCCGGCCCGCCTGGCCACGCCCCGGCCCCGGCCCCGACGACCTCCGAGGAGGAGGACGACCGCAAGAAGGGCAAGGGCGTCGGCTCCTCCGCCGACCGCGCCGGCCGTCGCGCCCGCCGCAACGAGCGCGCCACCGAGCGTCGCGTGAGCTCGCCGATGCCCGCCGCCTCGCTCCTCAACGAGGACGACGAGGCGCGCCGCGGCCGCTCGGGGCGCCGGCCCCACCACAAGGGCGGCGGCCGCCACGCCGCCGCCGCCCTGGCGCGGAAGTCGCACGCCGAGGTCGACGCCCCGATCAGCGTCCGCACGCTCTCCGAGGCGCTGGGCATCAAGGCCAACGACCTGCTGCGCAAGTTGATGGCCATGGGCTCGATGGCGACCATCAACGCCAACATCGACGACGAGCTGGCCGTCATGCTGGCGATGGAATTCGGCATGACCCTCGACGTGGTGCACGAGCGCACCGCCGAGGACGACTTCATGCAGGCCTTCGCCCCCGCGGCGGAAGCCGACGCCCTGCAGCCCCGGCCGCCGGTCATCACGATCCTGGGCCACGTCGACCACGGCAAGACCTCGCTGCTCGACCGGATCCGCAAGTCCAAGGTCGTCGAGAGCGAGAGCGGCGGCATCACCCAGCACATCGGCGCCTACCAGGTCGAGTACAACGGCCACCCGATCACGTTCGTCGACACCCCGGGCCACGAGGCGTTCACCGCCATGCGGGCCCGCGGCGCCAACGTGACCGACATCGTGGTCCTGGTCGTCGCCGCCGACGACGGCGTGATGCCCCAGACCGTCGAGGCCATCGCGCACGCCAAGGCGGCCGAGGTCCCGATCGTCGTGGCGCTCAACAAGATCGACATCCCCAACGTCGACACGGCGGCCAACGTCAGCAAGATCTTCGGCGAGCTGGCCCAGCAGGGGCTCAACCCCGTCGAGTGGGGCGGCGACGTCGAGGTCGTGAAGACCTCGGCCACCACCGGCCTGGGCGTCTCCGACCTGCTCGCGACGCTCGAGACCATCGCCGAGCTGCACGAGCTGAAGGCCGACCCCGACCGCCCGGCGACCGGCACCTGCCTCGAGGCCTCGATCTCCGAGGGCCGCGGCGTCGTGGCGACCGTGCTGGTCCGCGAGGGCACCCTCCGGGTCGGCGACGTCGTCGTCTGCGGCGACGGCTACGGCCGCGTCCGCGCCCTCTTCGACGACCAGGGCCGCTCGATCGACAAGGCGGGCCCGTCGTTCCCGTGCGAGATCTCCGGCCTCGACGTGGTCCCCGACGCCGGCGAGAACTTCGCCGTCGTCGACGACGTCGGCCGCGCCCGCGAGGTCGCCGAGGCCCGCCGCCTCCGCACCCGCGACGCCGCCCAGGCCGAGCGCCAGACCGTCACGCTCGAGAACCTCTACAACCGGATGGCCGAGCGCAAGGTCAAGGCGCTCAACCTGATCGTCAAGGCCGACGTCCAGGGCTCGATCGAGGCCATCATCAAGGAGCTGGAGAAGCTCGAGAACGCCGAGGTGCCGATCCGCATCCTCCTCAAGGGGGTCGGCGGCATCTCCGAGAGCGACGTCATCCTGGCCGACGCCTCGCAGGCGATCATCATCGGCTACCGCGTCGCTCCCGAGGACCGGGCGATCACGATGGCCGACGAGAAAGACATCGAGATCCGCCGCTACGACATCATCTACCAGGTCACCGACGACGTGAAGAAGGCCGTCGAGGGCATGCTGGTCCCCGAGATCAAGGAAGTCCACCTGGGCCGGGCCGTCGTCCGCCAGGTCTTCCGGATCTCGAAGGTCGGCGCCGTCGCCGGCTGCTTCGTCACCCAGGGCGTCATCGAACGCTCGGCCAAGGTCCGCCTGATCCGCGAGGGTCGCGAGATCTACAAGGGCGCCATCGAGGCCCTCAAGAGGTTCAAGGACGACGTCAAAGAAGTCCCCCAGAACTTCGAGTGCGGCATCAAGATCACCAACTTCGACGACGTGAAGTCCGACGACGTCATCGAGGCCTACCGGGTCGACGTGATCCGCCGCACCCTGTAACCGCCCCTCGGGCCCCGCACGCCCCCACCGCGACCCGGGCCGCGCCGGCGCCAAGCCGGCCCGGACCGGGTCGTCGTCGCGGGGGCCGCGGCCCCGCCCCGCCCGCTCGTCCCGGGCCCCGCACGACCGATCGACCGACCGAGGAAAGCCCCCCGATGCCCTTCCACCGCAGCCTCCGCATCGCCGAAGCCATTCGCGAGGTGGTCGCCTCGGCCGTCCTGTTCGAAGTCGCCGACCCGCGGATCCAGGGCGTCACCGTCCTCCGCGTCGAGGTCGGGCAGGACCTCCGCACGGCGACCGTCTTCGTCACGGTGATGGGCTCGGACGGCGAGCAGGCCACCGCCATGAAGGGTCTCCGCAGCGCCTGCGGCTTCATCCAGTCGCGGGTCGCCGCCCGGCTCCAGATCCGCTACACCCCGATCCTGACGTTCAAGTTCGACGACAGCGTCAAGAAGTCCGTCGAGATCGGCCGCCTGATCGACGAGGCCGTCGCGGCCGACAAGAAGGCGGGCGCCGAGCCCGACGACGACGAGGACCCAGCCGACGACGAGCCCGAGGCGGCCCCCGGCGGGCCCGAATCCCCGAACGACGACCCCGAGGACGCCTGAGCGGCCCCGGCCCGCCCCCAGGCGGCCCGGACCCGGAACCGGGCCCGGACGAAGCGAATTCAACCCCCGACAGGTTCATGGCGACTCAAAGCAAAACCCAATATCTCGCCGATCTCCAGGCCTACCTGAAGCGCCGCTACAAGCCTAAGCCCGGCCCCGCCGCCGCCCGGCTGCCGGTGATCGACGCCGTGGTCTACGGGATCTGCCACGAGGACACGACCCGCGAGCAGGCCAACCAGGCCCTCTCGCGGTTCAAGGACCAGTTCTTCGACTGGAACGAGGTCCGCGTCAGCCCCCTGGAGGAGGTCGAGGAGACCCTCGCCGACGTCCCCGAGCCGGCCGCCCGCGCCCAGCGGATCCGCCGCTTCCTCCGCCAGCTCTTCGAGCGGACGTACAGCTTCACCGCGCTCGAGCAGCTCGTGAAGAAGCCCCTCAAAGAGGCCCTCAAGAGCCTCCACGGGTTCGAGGCGTTCACCTCCGACTACGTCACCGCGACCGTCATCCAGCAGGCCCTGGGCGGCCACGCCATCCCCATCGACGAGGCCTCCCGCAAGGCGCTCGAGAAGCTCGGCCTCCACGAGCCCGACGTCGCCTCGCTCCGCGGCCTGATCGAGCGCGCCATCCCCAAGAACCGCGGCGCCGAGTTCCTCGACCTCCTCGAAGACATGGCCCACGACCCAGCCATCGAGACCGACTCCAAGGTCCCCCGCTGGGCCCACCAGGGCAAGCCCGGCAAGCCTTCCAAGGAGGTCCCCGAGGCCCCCGCCCGGTCGACGAAGGCCCCGGACAAGGGGAAGGCGAAGGCCGCGCCCGCGCCGGAGCCCGAGCCCGCCCCCGCCCCCCCCAAGGCCAAGAAGCCCGCGCCCAAAGAGCCGCCCCCCGCCCCCCCCAAGAAGGGCGGCAAGGGGAAGCCGGGCGAATAACGAGCCCGCCCCGCGCCGAGCGGGGAGCGAGACGGGGGTCGGCGAGCCGCGGCGCGGCCGCCTCAGTCTTGGGTCGGCGCGGGCTTGGTCGCGCCGGGGGCCTTCTTCTTCTTGCCGGGGAGCACGGGCGTGCCCCGCTCCTCGGCCTCGATCCGGGCGTCCTCGGCCTGGATCTTCTTCACGTCTTCGGCCGCCAGCGGCGGGAGCTCGTCGGCGGCGACCGGGGGGTGGGTTCCCGCGTCGTCGCAGGCCGCCGGGACGACGGCGGCCAGCAGGAAGAGGGTGGCATGGATCCGGGAGCGCATCGGGGTCCTCCTCGCGGTTCGTGACGTCGGCTCAGTAGGCGTCGGAGCTGATCGGCTCGCCGTCGTCCACCACGGCCAACTTGCGGAACGTCCCCGGGTCGACGGTGAACTTGAAGAACCGAACCGAGCCGTCGCACAGCAGCATGTTGGCGCCGCCGGGGTGGGAGCTGCCGAAGGTCCGCCGCCAGATGCTGGCGCCGCCGGGGGTCGGCGGGGTCGCGCACGCGCCGGTGCCGTTGGGGGCCTGCCGGTCGGGCTGGGGCACGAAGTGCCAGCGGATCACGTCTTCATCCCAGCCGGCGTTGTTCCAGCGCTCGTTGTCGCCCCCCTCGCCGGCGTGGCGGTCCGGGGGCAGGCCCTTCTCGCCGATCAGGATCGAGTTGCTCGTGCCGTCGGAGATGTCGGCGAGCTTCCGCTTCACGCCCCGGCCGGACCAGGCGATCGCGCCCTTGCGGCCGCCCGTGTTGGCCTGGTTGATCGTCGACCGCTCGTCGCTGTTGGGCGTCGCGCCGTTGGGCGCCGGCGGGATGAACCGGCCGGGGTCAGCGACGCCGAAGTCGCAGTCGATGAACTGCCCGGTGAAGAACCCGGCGCAGCCCGCGTAGTCGTTCTTGGAGATGGCGGTCAGCGGGTCGGTCCCGTAACGCTGGGGCGCCCGTCGGGTCGGGCAGGAATGGTAGGGGATCGCCACCCGCGAGACGTCGAGGTCGCCGTTGACGTTCTGACCGCCGTTGTAGGGGAGGACCGAGAAGTTGGCGAGGTTGTAGACCGCCTGCTGCTCGGCGTAGGGGAGGATCTTGAAGAACTGGTTCCAGCCGTCGGGATGCCAGGCGTTGCAGCAGGTCGTGCCGCCGTAGGCCGGCGAGACCTCGTCGTAATTGAAGCCGTTGGGATCCGGGGCCCCCGAGCTGGTCACGGCCTGGGGGTGGCCGTCGTGCGGGCCCTGGGGGAAGTAGCCGTTGGCGCTCTCGAAGTTGAAGCAGCCGAGGCCCAGCTGCTTCAGGTTGTTGGTGCACTGGGTGCGGCGGGCGGCCTCGCGGGCGGATTGCACGGCGGGGAGCAGCAGGGCGATGAGCACGGCGATGATCGCGATCACCACCAGCAGCTCGATGAGCGTGAAGGCGTGGCGGGTCGGACGAATCGGACGAATCTGCGACACGGTCTGGTCACCTCGCGCTGAGAGAAAGGATGGATCGAGTGAGGACGTCGAAGCCCTCGCGACCGATCCTAGCCACGAATCGGGAAGGTCTTGCGCGAGGTCCGGGAAAGTCGCACGGTTAAGCCGGGAAGTTCCCGAGAACATCGGCCCGAGGCGGTCGATTGCGATGGCGGAAGGCTTAGCTGATGAATAGTTTAAGGACGTTCGACGGCCCGGACGTCGGGCCTTGCAGCGATTCATTTTGTGCGGAGAGACGCCATGCATAGACTCATCATGCTCGCCGTCCTTGCCATCATCGCCGGAGCGTCGCGGGGCTCGGCCGAGGAGGTCGAGAACCCGATCTACACGAGCTGGGCGCGCTGTCGGCCGGGGACGACGGTGGTCGTCCGAGAGGTGACCGAGCGTGAGGGCGGGGGCGGCGAACGGCTCGTCGTCACCAAGCGCCGGGTCCTCAAGACGTTGGCCGCCGGGAAGGCGGTCGTCGAGGAGGTGATCGAGACCGAATCGTCGGCCGGCGTGACCAAGTCCGAGCCCCAGGAGTACACCCACCGGCGGACTTTCGCCCTGCCGGCCGGCGTCGACAAGGCCCGCCTCGGCCGGCCCCAGAAGGCCGACGACGAGGGGAAGGAGGACGTCGAGGCCGCGGGCCGGACGTATCACGCCGAATGGTTCGACACCAAGGGCCAGACCGAGGCGGGGCCGTCGGTCGTCCGCGCCTGGTACGCCGACGACGTCCCCGGCCTGCTGGTCAAGTCGGTGACCCGGGTCCCGGGCGCCAGGAAGAACACCACCATGACCCTGGTCGAGGTCAAGACCCCCTGACGAACCCGCCGGACGCCCGCGCCGCCCCGGGGCGGCGCGGGCGCGAGGACGTCTTGGCAGGCTCGTGCGTCCGCTGATAGGATTGGGACGATACTCTCGGCGGAGATCGCGCCGGGATGGGATGAGGACGAGGGACCGTCATCCCGACGAGGACGCATCGAGGACGGGGGGTGGACATGGTCGGGCCGAACCGAAGCTCTGCGGCGTTCCGGGCGGGCTGGACGGCGATCGTGCTGTCGGGCGGGGCGCTCGTCGCGGGCGCGACGGCGGGCCGGGCGCGGGCCCAGGCCCCGGTCGAGCCGGCGCCGGCCCCCAAGGCCGAGGCCCCGCCGGCCCCCGCGCAGCCCAAGCCCGACCTCGGAGAGCTGTTCGACCGCCCCGGGACCGAGCCGCCCAGGCCGTTCGTCCCGCTCAACGCCCAGTCGGTCGAGGACCGCAAGCGGGTGGAGGCCGTCCGGCTCTACAGCGCCGCGCGGGCCCTGGAAGACCGCCGGGCGTACGCCGACGCGGTCGACGTGCTCCAGCAGGCGTTCAAGCTCGACCCCGATTCGGTCGCGATCGCCCGCCGGCTGAGCCGGCTCTACGTCGGCCCCCTGGCCCGGCCCGACCTCGCCGTCGAGTTCGGCAAGCGCGCCCTGGCCGCCGACCCCAGCGACACCGAGACCCTGGAGCGGCTCTTCCAGTTCCACCTCCAGCGCAACGAGCTGAAGGAGTGCGAGTCGCTGCTCCAGGAAGTCCTCGCCAACCCCAAGCTGGAGCCCCACGCGCCGGGGCGGATCGTCGCCTGGTTCGAACTGGGCCGGCTCTACTCGACCGGCCTGAACGACCCCGAGAAGGCGGCCGACGCCTACGCCAAGGTCGTCGCCGAGCTCGACGACAAGGAGTCGAACAAGCTCAAGCCCGCCGAGATCGCGCGGATCCTCGGCAACGAGCCGGCGGTCGCGTACCTCGGCTTCGGGCTCGTCTTCCTCGCCGCCAAGCGCGACGACCTGGCCGTCAAGGCGTTCGAGCGGGGCCTGGTCTACGACGAGACCAACCCCCAGATCCCCCTGCTCCTGGCCGAGACCTACCTGAAGTCGAACCAGGGGGACAGGGCCCTGGCGCTCGTCGACCGCTTCGTCAAGCGGCAGCCCCAGGGGATCGAGGCCTACGAGCTGCTCGCCCGCGTCCTCAAGGCGCTGAACCGGGAAGACCAGATCACGCCCCGGCTCGAGGAGGCCGCCCAGCGCGATTCCAAGAACGTGCCGCTGCAGTACGTCCTGGCCGACCGCTACCGCGAGACCGGCCAGGTCGAGAAGGCCGAGGCGCTTTACAAGACCCTGCTGGCGAGCCAGCCGACGCCCCAGACCTACCGGGCCCTGGCCGCCTCGCTGGTGAAGCGCAAGAAGGCCGGCGACCTGTTGAAGGTGCTCTGCGAGGCCGTCGCCCGGCCCCAGGGGGCCGAGGCCGTCGGCGGCCAGCTCCAGGCGATCGCGTCCGACGACGCGCTGGCCGAGGAGATGCTCGACGAGGGCTTCAAGCAACTCGCCGCCGACCCCCCGGGCCTGCCGCAGGCGGCCGCCTTCCGGATCCTGGGCCTGATCGCCCTGCCCGACCGCCGCGACCCCAAGCCCGCCCGGCTGGAGCGGCTGTTGAAGCTCCAGCGGCTCCTGCTCGACAAGTCCCCCAACCCCACCCTCTATCTCGAAGTCATCGACACCGAGCAGCGCCTGACGCACTACGCCGAGGCCGCCGCGATGCTCGAGAAGATGCTGGCCGAATATCCCGGCGAGCGCAAGCCGCGCTTCCTGGCCTTCCTGGCGAGCTTCTATCACAAGGCCGGACGCGACGACAAGGCGCTCGAGAACGTCCGCGAGGCGATCAAGCTCGGCCCTAACGAGGCCGAGGAGCGGAGGCAGGCGGCCGACCTGCTGGCCGAGCTGGGCCGGGTCGACGAGGCCGTGCCGATCTACGAGAAGCTCATCAAGGATGAGCCCGGCAACCCGACCTACGAGTTCCTGCTCGGCGGCCTGCTCACCAAATACGGCCGCCACGACGAGGCCGTGAAGCACTTCCGCGAGATGCTCACGCGCAACGCCGGCAACCTGGAACTCGCCAAGCTGATCCATTCGAACCTGTCGATCGTCTACGTCAACCAGGGCGACTACGCCAAGGGCGAGGCCGAGCTCGAGGCCGCCCTCGAACGCTTCCCCGAGGACCCGGGCGTCAACAACGACCTGGGATACCTCTACGCCGACCAGGGCAAGAACCTCGACAAGGCCGAGGCCATGATCCGCAAGGCCCTCAAGGAGGACCCGGACAATTACGCCTACCTCGACAGCCTGGGCTGGGCCCTCTTCAAGCAGGGCAAGCTCAAGGAGGCCGTCGAGCCGCTGCAGAAGGCCGTCGAGCTGCACCGGGAGGCCGAGAAGCGCGGGCTCGCCTCGCCCGACGCCACCCTGCCCGACCACCTCGGCGACGTCTTCCTGCAGCTCCAGGAGGTCGAGAAGGCCCGGACCTGGTGGCGCGAGGCCGAGCAGGCCGCCGCCCGCAGCGAGCCCCACGACAAGCGTCTGGACGAGATCCGCAAGAAGCTGACCTCGCTGGACGCCCTGGAGAAGGCCCCCAAGGCCTCCACCGGCCTGAACCCCTGACGCCGCGCGAGGCGCGTCCGGGCGACGCGACCTCCCGGCGATTCCGATCGGGCCGGCGCGATCGCAGCGTCGGCCCGTCGTCGTCGAGGCGACGACCGCAACCGACTCGCAACCCGACCCGAATGGAACCCGGCCCGGCGCGGCCGCCGACCCGCCCGATCCACCCGATCCGACCAGGAGCCGAGACCCGAGATGGCAGGACATTCCCACTCCGCGAACATCGCCCACCGCAAGGGCATGGTCGACGCCAAGCGCGGGAAGCTCTTCAGCAAGCTCTGCCGGGCCATCTACGTGGCCGCGCGGAACGGCGGCGGCGACCCCGCCATGAACCTCCGCCTCCGCTACGCGATCGACAAGGCCCGATCCGTCTCCTGCCCCAAGGAGAACATCGAGCGGTCGATCAAGAAGGCCGCCGGCGAGCTGGGCGGCGAGAACTTCGAAGAGGTCATGTACGAGGGCTACGGCCCGTCGGGCGTGGCGGTGCTCTGCGAGGTCCTGACCGACAACCGCAACCGCACCGCCGGCGACCTGCGCCGCGCGTTCGAGGCGGCCGGCGGCAACCTCGGGGCGACCGGCTGCGTCAGCTACCTCTTCGCCTACAAGGGGCTCTTCGTCGTCGACCCCAAGCACACGACCGAGGACGCCTTGATGGAGGTCGCCCTCGAAGCCGGCGCCGACGACGTCGAGCTGGTCGAGGGCTACTTCGAGGTCACCTGCGACCCCAAGCAGGTCGAGGCCGTCCGCAAGGCCCTCGAAGACGCCAAGATCGCCGCCGAGAGCGCCGAGACGAGCTACATCCCGTCCAACTACGTCGACCTCGACGTCGACAACGGCAAGCGGATGCTCAAGCTCCGCGACCTGCTCGACGAGAACGACGACGTCCAGAACGTCTACGCCAACGACAACATCCCCGAGGAAGTCCTGGCGGGCTGACCCCCCGACTTCGCCACCCCGGACGGAGCCCGAGCCCCATGCCCGAGAGCGAGGCCCTGCGGCCGACCCCGGCCCGGTTCGAAGGCGTCACGCCCATCCTCCGCGTGGCGAGCCTGCCGGCGAGCCTGGCCTTCTACGAAGGCGTCCTCGGGTTCCGGCTCGACTGGCGGGCGGGCCCCATGGCCGGCGTCTCGCGCGACCGCGCCGGGCTGATGCTCTGCGAGGGCTCGCAGGGCCGCCCGGGGACCTGGGTCTGGTTCGGCGTCGAGGACGTCGAGCCCCTCTTCGGCGAGTATTCCGCGGCGGGGGCGACGATCCGGCTGGGGCCGACGAACTACCCCTGGGCCCGCGAGTTCCACGTCGAGGATCCGGACGGCCACGTCCTGCGGTTCGGCTCCGAACCCCTGGACGACCGGCCCTTCTCCGAATGGGTCGCCTGGGATCAGGGCGGCTGACCCGCCGCCCGCGGAGCCTCGCCCGTGCGCGAATTCATCCAGGCCGTCGAGATCGCCGCCCCGCGCGCGCGCGCCTGGGACGTCCTGGCCGACGTCCGACACTGGCCCGAATAACCGCCTCGATGACCCGCGTCGAGCAGCCCAGGCTGAAGACGACCGTCTTCGCCGTGTCGGCGGCGTGGGAGCCGGGCCGACGGTTCGCCTGGACGGGAAGCCACCCCGGCGCGGCCGCCTTCGCGGACCACGTGCTGGAGCCGACGCCGACCGGGTGCCGGCCGACGCTCACGCTCCGCTAAGAGGGCCTCCTCGGCGGGCTGGTCGGATGGCTCATCGGCGGGCTGAGCGAGCGCCGCATGGCGCTCGAAGCGGACGGGCTGAAGCGCCGCTGCGAACTCGGCGATTGACCACCGTCGCGCTCCCATGAGGACGCCGTCGCTCATCCCCGCCGCGACGACGGCCGCGGGCGCGTCCCCGCACGGGCGAGGCGGAATGAGCGCCACTTCCTGAAAAAGAGCCAACCATCCCCGGGGCGGGCTGCACTCCTAATGACGTCCGACCCACCTCCCCCATCGGGGGCGGTTCCGTTATCCGAGTGCATGGCTCAAGGCCCTCCGCATCGGAGGGCGTACCGGGAGGCGTCATGAAGAGCATCGCGATCTGGGCGGCCGCGCTCTGCGTCGGATTCGGCGGGGGCGCCGCGAAGGCGGCCCTTGTGGTCGGCGCGACCATCTCGGCCCAGCAAGACGGGTCGAATTACGATTATACGATCGTCCTGACGAACTCGGCGGCCAGCACGGTGAACGTGGGCACGTTCTGGTTCGCCTGGATCCCGGGCCAGGACTACCTGAAGACGTCGCCCTCCTCAATCACGTCGCCCGCCGGCTGGTCGTCCGCGATCACCCACTTCCCCGACGCGCCGACCAACGGCTACGCGATCCAGTGGGTCGCCGGCTCCGGGGCCTCGCCCGACCCGACGAAGGCGATCACGCCCGGTTCCTCGCTGACCTTCGGCTTCACGAGCGCCGACGCGCCGTCCGAGGTCTTCGGGAACTCGACCTTTTTCAATCATCCGTCGGTCCTCACCTCGTTCGTTTACGAGGGCGCCCCATTCCGAGGCGAGAGCCTCCAGTTCACCGTCGCGGCGGTCCCCGAGCCCTCGTCTCTGGCCCTGGCGGCCTTCGGAACGCTGGGAGGGGCCGTCGCGCTCCGCCGCCGGCGTGCGAAGGCTCCGGGATCGGGCGCGAGGGTCGATTCGATAAATTCTTGAAGAAAAACCCAACCGCAGCCCCGCCGACCGGCACTTCAACACCGGCCGCCTCGCCGCGCCTCGCGCGCGGCGGGTCGGCCGGGGACCTCTGGGGACCTTCGCCGGTCCTCCGGGAAGCTGCAGGAATCCGGAGGATGCCTTGAAGTCGATCGCCATTTTCGGGGCCGTTTTGGCCCTCAGCCTGTCGGGTGCCGAGGCCAGGGCCGCCCTCATCGCGAGCGCGGTGATCTCGGCCCAGCAGGACGGACCTCTCTACGATTATTCGATCACGTTGACGAATTCGGCCTCCAGCACGGTGGACGTCGGGACCTTCTGGTTCGGCTGGGTGCCCTTCCGGAACTTCCTGACGACGGCCCCGACGTCGGTCACGTCGCCCGCGGGCTGGTCGTTCACGATCACCCACGTCCCGAACTCGTCGACCGACGGCTTCGGCGTCCGTTGGGTCGCGGGCTCCGCGGCCTCGCCCGACCCGACGAAGGCGCTCGCGCCGGGGTCCTCGTTGACCTTCGGCTTCACGAGCGCCGACGCGCCGACGCAGGTCTTCGGGAACTCGTCCTTCTACCCGGCCGACCTGGTCCGCACCTCGTTCGTCTACCAGGGCGGCCCGCTGCAGGGCGAGAGCTCCCAGTTCGTCGCGACGGCGGTCCCCGAGCCCGCGTCGCTGGCCCTGGCGGCCCTCGGCGTCGCCGGCGGCGGGGCCGTCGGCCTCCGGCGCGTCGGGGGACGGCGACCGGGGCGTTGATTTCGGACCACGACACTATCCCGATCTCGGCGGCGATCCTATCCTGGTCCTTGTCTCATATCCCGCCGCCGAGATCGTCCAAATGCAGGCACTCCGCCCCGGGCCGGAACCGGGGCCCCGACGTTCAGGAGACGCGCCCATGTCAGCTTCGCTCGTCGGAGATCAGGCGGAATTCCCGTGGCTGTCGGGCCGGCCGGACGAGGGCTCGGTCGCGACGACGGACCGGGAGCTGCTGGATCGCTTCCTGACCGACCGGGACGAGGCCGCCTTCGAGCGGCTCGTCGGGCGTCACGGCCCGAGGGTCCTGCGCATCTGCCGGCGATGGCTGGGGGACGGCCAGGACGCCGAGGACGCCTATCAGGCGACGTTCCTCCTGCTCGCGACCCGCGGCGACGCGATCCGGCGGCCGGGGAACGTCGGCGGCTGGCTCTCCGGGGTCGCCCGGCGGGTGGCCGGACGGGCGAAGATGAAGGCGACCCGCCGGCGACGGCTGGAAGGGACCTCGATCGACCTCCACGAGGTCGCCGACCGCCGCGGCCCGGCCCTCGGCGACGACCTGCGCGCGCTCCGCGCCGAGATCGAGCGGCTGCCCGAGAAATACCGCCGTCCCATCGAGCTTTGCTACTGGGACGGCCTGAGCAGCGAGCAGGCCGCCTCCCTGCTGCAATGCCCGACCGGCACGGTCAAGTGGCGGCTCTCGCAGGCCCGCGAGAGCCTCCGCGGCCGGCTCGGCCGCGCCGGCATTCTGCTCTCGACGCTGCTCGCCTGGCTGGGCCGCCCCCGCCGCTCCGACGCCGCCTCGGCCCTGGTGCATTCCGGTCGCGATCTCGCGTCGTCCGCCGCGTCACCGGCGGGCGGCGCGGACGCATCGCGGCGCGTCAAGGACGCCGTCGACCTGGCCCTCCTGCTCCGCGACGCCCCGTCGCTCCTCGGGGAAGCCGCGTCGCGGGGGGGCCGGTCGACGCGAAGATTCGGCGGGCTCGCACCCCTGATCGTCGTCGCGGCGGCGTTCCTGGCGGCCTCCTTCTGGTCGCTGCCGACCCTCGCCCGCGTCTCCGAGCTGCTCGTGCCGTCCCAGGCCTGGGGGACCGCCCACGCCTGCGGCGACCACTAGCCGTCCCCCGGCGGCTCGAACCGCAGCGCCATCGTGGCGTAGGAACGCTCGCGGAACCCGAGCGACTCGTAGAGCCGCCGGGCCCGCGCGTTCGACCGGCCGACCTCCAGCAGCGCGGCGACCGCGTCGAACGGCCGCTCGACGGCCAGCCGCTCCAGGAAACGTCGCCCCAGCCCGACGCCCCGGGCCGCGGGCGCGACGTACAACTCGTCGACGAAGACGAGCGGCCCGCCGAACTCGTTGCTCCAGTACGGGATCAGGAGCGCATAGCCGACGAGCGCCTCGCCGTCCAGGAAGAGGACGACCCGCCCCCGCTCGGGATGATCGAGCACGTGCCGGATCGTCGCCGGGAACCGACCGGCGTCGACGCCCGCCGACCCGTCCTCGTCGTGCAGGCCCCACATCAGGTCGAGCACGCCTTCGGCGTATCGCTCGTCGGTCATGGTCGTGAATCCGATCTCGCCCACGAAGCCCTCCCCTCCCCTTCCGCCGATCGTCGCGTCGCGTCTCGCCCATTTTCCCATCCCGACCGCGGGCGAGGAAGTCGCGAGGTCGATCCACCGGAGGCGTCCGGAGGCGAGCTTTCCTTGCCGAAGGCGGAAGGATTTCGATGGTACGTTGACGATTCGGTCCCGACCGGCGATCATCCAGGCATGTCGTCTCGAGGGTCCGCCTTCATCGGTCGGGATTCGACGCGGCCTGACGCCGGCGGGCGGGCGTGAAACCCACCTCTCTCAGCCTGCTCGATCGGCTCAGGGCGGCCGATCCCGACGCGTCCGACTGGGATCGGCTGCACGACGTCTACCTCCCCCTGCTCCGACGTTGGCTCGGACGCGTGCCCGGCCTGGGCGCCGAGGCCGACGACCTGGCGCAGGAGGTGTTCGCCGTCGTGGCCCGGGAGATCCCCCGTTTCGACAGGCGTCGCGAGGGGTCGTTCCGCGCGTGGCTCCGGTGCGTCGCCGTGAACCGCGTGCGGACCTATCAGAAGCGACGCCGACGGTTTCCGATCGCGGGCCTCGATCCGTCGGCGGGCTTCCTCGAATCCCTCGCCGACCCCGACGGCGAACTCGCCCGGGAGTGGGACCGCGAGCATGACCAGTTCGTGTTCCAGAAGCTGCTGGGGATCGTCCGCCCCGACTTCGCGGCGGCCACGTGGGAGGCCTTCCGGAGGTTCGCCCTCGAGGGCCGTCCCGCGGCGGAGGTCGCGGCGGGGCTGGGCCAGACCGAGAACGCGGTGCTCCAGGCCAAGTCGCGGATCCTCAGGCGGTTGCGGGCGGAGGCCGGGGATTTCCTGGGCTGAATTTCCGCTTTCGCGGCAGGTCCGGCCGCGACCCGGCCTTTCTTCCACGGCGATCCAGGGCGTCAGCTCGTCGCAGGGATCCGGAGAACGACCGATGGACGTCCAGCATCCCAACGACCGCGACCTCCGCTCATACGGCCTGGGCCGGCTCGCCGAGGCCCGCGCCGAGGCGGTCGGCTCGCACCTGGAAGTCTGTCCCCCCTGCCGTCGCCGGGCGGCCGAGGTCTCGTCCGACTCGTTCCTGGGCCGGCTCCGCGACGCCCAGGGCGGACGGATCCTCGCGTCCCCGGGAGGACGCGAGGAGGCCGCCACGTGGACGCACGGCGCGTCGGCCCCCGCGCCCCGACCTCCCCAGGCCGATTCGATCCCGCCCGGCCTCGCCGATCATCCCGACTACGCGATCCGCCGCGAGCTGGGGAGGGGAGGCATGGGGGTCGTCTATTTGGCCTACAACCGGATGATGGGCCGCGACGAAGTGCTGAAGGTGATCGGGCCCGACATCATGGGCCGTCCCGAGGTCTTCGATCGCTTCCAGCGCGAGATCCGCTCGGTCGCCCAGCTCCGCCACCCGAACATCGTCACGGCCTACTCGGCGTTCCGGCTCGGCGGCGGGCTCGTCTTCGCGATGGAGTACGTCGACGGGATGGACCTGGCGCGGCTCATCAAGGTGAAGGGTCCGCTGCCGGTCGTGCACGCGGCCTACTTCGCCCACCAGGCGGCCCTGGGCCTCCAGCACGCCCACGAGCGGGGGTTGGTCCACCGCGACATCAAGCCCCACAACCTGATGCTGACGCACGACGGCAAGCACCGGGTGATCAAGATCCTGGACTTCGGCCTGGCCAAGGCGACCCGCGAGGGCCAGGTCGACAGCGCCCTGACGCACGAGGGCCAGACGCTCGGGACCCCCGACTACATCGCCCCCGAGCAGATCTTCAACGCCCCCGACGTCGACGTCCGGGCGGATATCTACAGCCTGGGATGCTCCCTGTACTACTTCCTGGCCGGCCGGCCGCCGTTCCAGGCGGCGTCGCTCTACGACCTCTACCAGGCCCACATCTCGCGCGACGCCGGCCTCCTCGATCGCCTCCGCGCCGACGTCCCGTCCGAGTTGGCGGCGCTCGTGGCGAAGATGATGGCCAAGGACCCGGACCGGCGGTTCCAGACGCCGGCCGAGGTCGCCCGGGCGCTGACGCCCTTCTTCAAGAAGCCGACGGCCGCCGCGCCCCGGCCGCGCCCGGACGTCACCCCTGATGTCGCCGTCTCCGAAGCGCCCCTCGACGGCCCCGCGGCGCCCCCGGCCCTCCCGCCGCCTCGGCCCCCCAAGCCCGCGCCCCCGCCCGAAGAGATGTGGAAGAGCCTGATCGACTTCCGGGACACCGTGGCGGACCGCCCCTCGCCGACGCCGGTCGCGGCCCCCGTCCCGGTCGCGGCGCTGGAGACCTCGTCGCCCTGGTCCCGCATCCCCGCCCGCCCCGCGATCGCCGTCGGGGCCTTGCTGCTGGGGCTCGGCCTCGCCTTCCTCGTTTCGGACCTCCTGATCCGGACCCGGTACGGCACGATCCGCGTCGGCGGCCTGCCGAAAGGCGCCGCGGTCGCCGTCGACGGCGAGGCGGCCACGATCGTCTGGACCGAAGGCGGAGCCGGCGAGGTCTCGGTCAAGGCCGGGCCTCACGGCCTCGAGGTGCGGCAGGGACGAGTCGTCGTCTACGGCGAGAAGATCGCCGTCGAGGCCGGGACGACGTTCACCGTCGAGCTGGACCCGTCCCGGCCGGTCCCGATCCCGACCCGCCCGGAAGTCGAGAAGCGGGAGCCCCACCCCTGGCCCCAGACGTCGACCCGACTCGGACGCGAAATGCCGACGGGTCACTGGCCGCTGGCCCTCAGCCGAGACGCCCGGCGGCTGGCTTGCCGCCGACCGGACGGCACGATCGGGATCCTGTCGGCGCCCGACAGCGGCGTCTTCGCCGAGTCCTTGCAACTTCGGGGGTTCTTCTGGGCGGCGGCCTTCAGCCCGGACGGCTCGGTCCTGGCGACCGCGGGGAACGACAAGCTCGTGCACCTGTGGGACGTGGCGAGCGGCGAGGAGGCCCGCCAACTGCGCGGTCATGAGCAGGCGGTGCTCGCCGCGGCGTACAGCCCGGACGGGAAATGGATCGCGTCCGGGGGCATCGACAGGACGCTGCGGATCTGGGATGCGGCCACGGGCGAGAACAAGGCCGCCCTCGGCGGCCACACCGGCAGCATCTGGAGCATCGCGTTCAGCCCGGACGGGAAATGGATCGCGTCCGGCAGCGGCGACGCGTGGGAGGACCAGAAGAATGATCCTGCCGTCATGGAGCTCATGCTCTGGAATCGCGAGTCCGGCTCCTTCCGGAGGCTCGACGGCCACGCCATGCGCGTGACTTCGGTCGCGTTCAGCCCCGACGGCCGCCGCCTCGCGTCTTGCAGCTTCGACAAGACGTTGAAGATCTGGGACGTGGAGACCCTGGAATGCCTCGCCACGCTCGGCCCGTACGACGATCATCCGATCGATGCGGCCTTCAGCCCCGACGGCCGTCTCGTGGCCAGCGCGTCGCGGGACAACCTCGTCCGCGTGTGGGACACGCGCGACAATTCGCTCCTCGACACCCTCACCGGCGCGACGCGGTCCCTCCTCGGGTTCGTCCAGTTCAGCCCGGCCGGGCGCTGGATCTTCACCGGCGGCGGGAGCCTGAAGTCGTGGGAGAACCCGCTGCCCGACGCGTCGGAACCGAAGCCCCCCGCCGACGCGAGGGGCGACGGCGATGCGGCGGAGGCCTCCCCGGCGACCGTCCCCGCCGAGGTCGGCGACGCGGCGGCGCCGGGCCTCGGCGCGGTCGTCGCCGAGCACGTCGGGGCCCGGAATCCCGTCTCGGAAGGCTTCACGCTCGACCCCGCGCCGAACGCCGATTGGGCCGCTTCGGAGACGGCCGACGATCTCGGAAAGCCGACCTGGTCCGTGCCCTCCGAGTCTCCGAGGCGTCCGAGCTTCTATCGCCGCGCCCTCTCGAATTCCCAGGAGGCCGACGCCCTCGAGCGGGGATTCGCGTTGGTCCTCGCCGCACGCGCCCTGCGGAACCGAGCGCCTGCATCGACCGAATCCGATCGGTTCCCCATCGCAAAGGCTTACGTCCAGATAGGGCCGCAGCGTTATGAGATCGCCCTGGGGCTGACCGAGGCCGGCGATACCGTCGTCCTAGTCCCCGAGGACGTCGGGGCGGCGGGGGCGGACGCGGCGCACACGGCGTCGGGGCGGCACGTGACCCTGCCCGGGAATGCGCATCACGCCTATCGTCTCGTATACAAACCGGAATCGAAGCTCGCCGATCTCTACATCGACGATCGTCTAGCCCTTGCAGGCTGCCCGGGGGATCGATACGGGGACCTGGGAGAGCCAAGGATCGGCTTCGGATCCGTCAATGGCGGCCAGGGGAATTTCCACCTGGTTCGACTCGCCGTCGGGCCCCCGGCCGAGGCCGCCCGGGGCGAGCCAAGTCCAGAGCCCTCGCGGCCGGCCCCCGTGGTCGTGGCGCGGCGCGACGAATTCACCCCGATGTTCAACGGCAAGGACCTCGCCGGCTGGACGAAGAACCCGACCCAGGGGGGTGACTGGCGGGTCGAGGGCGGCCTGATCGTCGGCACGGCCCCGGGGATCAGCCACCTCTACAGCGATCGAGGCGACTACAAGGACTTCCGTCTGCGAGTCAAGGCCAAGATCAACGACGGCGGCAACAGCGGCGTCTTCCTCCGCGCGGCGGGCTCGCCGGTCTGGCCCCAGAACGACCCGCGTTGGCCGGGCGGCTACGAGGCCCAGATCAACAGCACGCATCGGGATCCGATCCGCACCGGGAGCCTCTACATCAACGGCCGGTTTCCGGCCGCCGTGCGTGACACGCCGATCCGCCCGGGCCAATGGTTTACGATGGAGATGACCGCGGAGGGCGACCACATCGTCATCAAGGTCGACGATCGCGTCACCGCCGACTACATCGACTCGCAACGGTTGGCGTTCTCGGGGCACATCGCGCTCCAGGTGCACAATTCTCAGACCCGCATCGAGTTCGAGAGCATCGAGATCCATGAGCTGGGCGTCCGGCCCCCGGCGAAGCCGGCCAGGCCGGCCCTCGCGTCGAAGCCGCCGAACGACGCGGTGATCTTCGTGGCGGGCCGCTACAAGGTCTATCCCGAGCGGATAACCTGGCAGGCGGCCCGGAGACGTTGCGAGGAGATGGGCGGCCGCCTGGCCCGCGTCCCCGATGCGGCCGCGAACGACTTCCTGATCGATCTCATGAACCGGGCCAAGCTCGACGAGGCCTGGCTGGGGGCGACCGACGAGGAGGAGGAGGGCGAGTGGAGGTGGCTCGACGGCTCGCCGCTCCGCTTCAGCGCCTGGGACGTCGTCCAGCCGACCAACCGCAGCACGCGCGGCGAGCCCGAGCATTACCTGCTGCTCTCGGCCTCGCGACGGAAGTGGAACGACGTCCCGCCCCAGGGCGAGGTGAAGCTGGGGCCGCCGGGGTTCATCTGCGAATGGCCGGAGAACCCGGCTTCGACGGCCGCCGGACGCGACGGCTTCGTCCCGCTCTTCGACGGCAGGAGCCTCGACGGTTGGAAGGTCGACCGGGGCGATCCGGCCACCTGGCGGGTGCAGGACCGCGCCCTGGTCTCGAAAGGCTCGGGCGATTATCGGGACGTGACGTACCTGCTCTCGGATCGGGAGTTTTCGGAGTTCTCGCTGCATCTCGAGTACCAGCTCGCCCCCGACTCGGACGGCGGCGTCGTGTTCCGGGCCGTGCCCGGCGAGAATCCTTCGCCCCCCGAGATCAACCTGCGGCGGTTCGACGATCCGCCGGGCATGAACGCCCGGACGGGGGCGCTCCGGTGGCGGAACAACGGCGACGGGACCAACTATCTCGCCCCCGACCGGCCGGTGGAGCCGCGTGCGGCCGCCGCCTGGAACGCGATGGAGGTCGAAGTCCGCGAAGGCACGCTCGAGGTCGTCATCAACGGCGTCCTCGCGAAACGCGTCGATCTCGCGCTGCTGGCCAGGGAGCCCGACGCGATGGAGGGGATCCGGCGTCGCTCGGGTCGGATCGGCTTCCAGTGCCACACGGGGACGATCCGCTACCGGAACGTCGAACTCCGGGATCTGACCGCCGCCGCGGCCGTCGCGCCGGCGGTCGCCCCCCGGCCCGCCGACGCCCGGGAGTTCCGGGGCGCGCACTACAAGCTCTTCCCCCAGAAGCTCTCCTGGCATGAAGCGGCCGCCAAGTGCCGCGAGATGGGCGGACGGCTAGCGATCGTTCGCGACGCCGACCAGAACGCGTTCCTCCTCGGGTTGCTGAAGGAGCGGAGCGTGGATGCGATTTGGCTCGGGGGGACCGACGAGCAGGTCGAGAAGGTATGGGTCTGGGTCGACGGCTCGCCCATCCCGCATCCCGACGAACCCGACATCGGCATCTATACGAACTGGAACGCCGGCCAACCGAACAATAAGGGGGACGGCGAGAACTACCTCGTCATGATCGACACATTTAACAAAGTTGATTTTAAGGGCACGTGGTCCGACCAGCCGGCCGTCTCGGTCCAGCACGCGCCGGGATTCATCTGCGAGTGGCCCCGTCCCGTCGTCCGGCCCGCGAGGCGGCGGTGAGATCCCGAACGTCCCGGCCTTCGAGTTCGTCGTCGTCCGCATCGGAGGGCATGTCATGGCGTCGTCGAGGGGTCGAGAACGCCCGCCGGGGATGGCGAGCACGGTGGTCGAGCTGGACGAGGACGTCCGCCGGGCCTTCGCGGCGCGAGCGAGGGAGAAAGCGGCCCGCGCCGCGACCTTCCGGCCGCTCGAACGGCCGCCGACGGCCGTCTTGACCGTGTGCGACGACGGCCGGTCCGAGGGCGAGGCGATCCGCATCCGGGGCGAGCGGTTCGTGATCGGCCGGACCGAGGGGGACCTGCGGATCGCCCACGACCCGCGGGTCTCGGCGCGACACGTCGAGATCGTCCGCAAGGGGGTCGGCGGGTCCGCCTCGTGGGCCGTCGTCGACGTGGGGAGCCGCAACGGGCTGTTCGTGCGCGTCTCCCATGCGCCCCTGGCCGACGGGGCCGAGTTCCTCGTCGGCCGGGGCCGCTACCGGTTCGACGACCCTCGGCCCGGCTCCGGACGCCCCCCCGCGCTCCGCGAGCCGATCGACGGCGGCCGCGTGGTGCTGACCGGTTCGGAATGCTGGATCGGCTCCGACCCGTCCTGCCTCGTCGCCCGGCCCGACGACCCGTTCTGCGAGCCGCGCCACGCCCGGCTCCGGCGCGGTCCGCGGGGCCGCTGGCGCGTCGAGCACGACCACACGCTCAACGGCCTCTGGCTGCGCGTGGCCCGGATCGCGGTCGACCGCACCCTCCACTTCCAGCTCGGCGAGCAGCGCTTCCGGCTCCAGGTCGGCTGAACGGCTACCCGGGGAGCCCCGGACGAACTGCGGAACCTGCGCCCCGCCGCGTGGATCCGGATCCTAGGGTTCCTACGGTCGGATCCGGCGGAAGGGCGGAAGGCCGCCCCGGCCCCCGTTCCGGCGAACCCGGGAGAGTCTCAGCATGCCGACAATTCTGCGGCGGCGCCGAAGCCGCCTCCAGGTCGAGCCGATGGAGGCTCGCGCCTTGCTCGCGGCGACGATCGCCGCCGAGGTCGTGCAGGCCGCGGCCCCGCGCGGGGACGGCTCGGCTTGGGTCGCCCGCATGACGGCCCACGACGCGCCCGCGGCCGGGGCGTCGCCGCAGGTCGTCGAGCTTTCGTCGGGCCTCGCGGCCCAGTCGACGCAGCGGATGTTCCCCGACCCGTTCCGCGGCCTGCCGGTGATCGACGTGGGCTCGCTCCGGCCCGGCGACATCCTGGTCTCGACCGAGAAGAACAGCTTCGTTTCGAAGCAGATCCGCAAGCTGACGTTCTCCAACTTCAGCCACGCCTCGCTCTACGTCGGCGGCGGGAACATCATCGACGCCACGTTCCCGGTCGTCTCCCGGCGTCCGCTCGCGAAGCTGACCGACCCGGCCAGCGTGGTCGGGGTCATCCGCGTGAACGACCTGACCCCCGCCCAGGCGAAGACGGTGGTCCGCGCCGCCGAACAATCCCGGGGCAAGATCTACGGCGCGGCCGGCATCGCCGGCGGCCTGATCGCCGAGCTGACGCCGGCCTTCCGGTTCTTCCGCGCCGTCACCGGGAAACCCTGGAAGTTCACCGGCACCTCGCTGGCCCCGGGCGTCTTCTGCTCCGAGATGGTCATCGGGGCCTACCGGCGGGCCGGGGTGAAGATCGCGCCGGAAGTCGCCGACACCCCCGGCGGGATCGTCGACTACGCGATGGACGACCCGTCGAGGTTCACGTTCGTGGGCACGCTCGCGGTCAAGGGCTGAGGACGCGGCGGCGGCGAGGCTCGCCGCGTCCGGGTCAACGCACCCCCGCCGTCGAGACCTGCGAGCGTCCCAGGGTGAACGAGCCGCCGGGGCTGGGGCGGGCGAGCAGGCGCGGCAGCTCGACGTGCTCGAAGAACGCGTAGTTGGGCTTCTCGAACTTCTTGACGTGGTCGGCGAGCGACTCGTTGGGGCCGAGATGGGCGATCTCGAAGTGTGGGAGCGTGGACGAGCCCGACTCCCACGCCTGCTGGCCCTGGTAGGCGAGCTTCACCCGGCTGAGCTGGGGGCGGACCTTGAACTTGTCGGTCCGGAACCCCGCGCCCATCGTGCGGTACGAGATCTCCTCCTCCTTGCCGGCCTCGACGGCCGGGAGCACGACGAGCGGGGCGCCGGGGGCGACCTTCACCTGCATCTCGGCGAGTTTCGCCGTCAGGGCCTCGACGACCCGCCCGCGTTGCGAGCCGTCGGCGATCCCGGACGCGTCGATCGAGACCGTCGCGCCGGGGCGGAGGATGAAGAAGTTCGGGTCGGCCAGGGCCTGCTTCAGGGCCTGCTGGACGTTCGCCTGGGGGAGCCGCGCCGGGACGAGCGCGCCGGGCTGGTTCTGGCGGGCGGCGAGCAGGAACCAGCAGACGCCGTCGCGGTCGGCGACGACGGCCTCGGGGCCCTGGTACTCCCAGAGCTTGACCTGGCTCTCGACGTCGATCAGGAAGCGGTCGCCGACGAGGACGTGGTCGTCGTCGGACCAGGCCGGCGGCACGTTGGGGCCGACCGCGATCGGGTTGAGCTGGACGTCGCGATGGAGCGCGCCGTCGTCCGAGTTCCAGACGAACATCTTGCCGCCGGCCAGGCAGGCGAACCGCTTGCCGGTCGGGCTGAAGCCGAAGGCCGGCCAGGGGGCGTGCTGCACGGGCATCGGCTGGAGCGCGGCGACCTGGCCGGCCTCGACGTCGAGCAGGCCGACCTTGCCGTCGTGGGCGAACGCCAGGAACTTGCCGTCGGGCGAGACGGCCGGCACGCAGCCGTCGGCCACCTGCAGCGTCGTCGTGGGCCGGACCGGGTCGAGATCCCAGATCGCCAGCTTGCCGCCGCCGACGGTCGCGAACCGCTTCGGGCCCAGGAACGCGGCCCACTTCACGTCGCGCGCCGGCCCCTGCGCGTCGCCGTGGGGGGCCATCGTCCAGACCTTCACGACCCCCTTGCCGGCGAGGTTCCACAGCTCCAGGCGGTCGGCGTTGCCGAAGCCGAACTCGTCCTTGCGCATCAGGACCTGGTCGCCGGCGTCGGAGAGGGCCAGCGGCGCCATCAGCCCCTCCGACTTCATCGAGGCCAGGGGCTTGCCGGCCTTGAGGTCGCAGAGCACGACCCGCGTCGCGCCGGGCTTGGGGTTGTCGAGCGTGTAGCCGACCAGGGCGTGGGTCCCGGGGGCGTTCAGCACGTACCCCTTGCGGCCCTCGAAGAAGTCGGTCGTGGCGGGGATCGGCACGGCGCGCAGGCGGGGGGAGGCGCTGGCGGTCGGGGCCGCGCCGGCGGATCCCACGGCGACCTTCCACTCGCCGTCGGCGGGCAGGCCGGCGAGCTGGGCCGAGGACCAGTCGGGCTGGATCTCGAAGGGCTCGCCGCCGGCGGGCGAGGCGGGCGCGTCCGCGGAGGCCGGCTTCGCGGTCCCCGGCTTGCGCGCCATCCCGTTGTTGTGGCCGCTGCCCGGGGTGGGCTTGGGCTGGAACGGGTCCTCGGCCGGCTTGGGCTTGAAGGGGTCTTCCTCGGCGAGCTTCTTCTGCTGTTCGGCGACGTAGTTCCGGTCCGCCGAGCAGAGGCGGTCGAGGAGCACCTGCACCTGGCTGCCGTCGGCCTTCTTGAGGTTCACGTTCTCGCCGTCGACGCCGGCGTAACGGGCCTGGATCTTGAACCGGCCGCTGACGTCCTTCCAGGTCCGCACCTCGGGCTCGTCGGCCCGCGCCGGGGGGCTGGAGGCGAAAACCAGGACGCCGAACAGCACCGCGCAACGCAGCGCGACGGGACCGAGACTCGCTCGCATGATGACGACTCCCGACGTGAGAGCCCCCGATCTCGCCTCGACCCAAGGCCGGGATTAGGGGGCGTCGATGCGTCGAACTTACCTCCGCGGAGGCGGGTCATCAAGCGTGCAATGCGGCGGCGATTCCTTAACTCACCAAGGTCCCCGCGCCGCGGGTCAGGCCCCCGCTCCGCGTCGCCGCAATTCTTCGGCGATCGGCGCGAAGCGGCGGTCGCCGGGGAACTGGTCGAGCCATTCCAGCAACGTCTTGCCGTCGCGGACGGCCCTGGCGTTTCGGTCGGCCCCCGCGTCGAGGAGAATCCGAACGACGCCCAGGTGGCCGTGCCCCCCGGCGCAGAACAGCACGGACTGCCCGCGCGTGGTCATGGCGTCGACGTCCGCGCCGCGCCCCATCAGCAGCCGGACGATCTCGGCGTCGCCGTTCCGGGCCGCGTGGTGGATCGGCCGGTCGCCCCGGCCGTCGGCCGCGGCCGCCAGGTGCGGGTGCCTGTCGAGGAGCGATCGCACCCGGGCGGCGTTCGCGAGGAAGACCGCCGCGAGGAACTGACGCGACAGGTCGTCGGCGGGCCGGACGTGGGCGTCCAGCGCTCCGTACTGGATGAGCAGCGCGACGATCGACTTGTTGTCGGGGACCTCGCCGGCGTAGTGCATCGCGTCGCCGTCGTGGGCCGCCAGGTCGGCCCCGGCCTCGATGAGCAGCCGCACGACCGCCTCGCGCCGCCAGAGGCCCGCGTGGAAGATCGGCCGCCAGCCGTGCTCGTCGTCGGCGTCGACGACGCCGGGGTCGGCGGCGATCATCGCCCGCACGGCCTCGACGTCGCCCCGTCCGCACGCGTCATGGATCGATTCTTCCGCCATGGCGTTTCCCCGTCCCGTCCGATTCGGAACCTCGCGGACAGGTCATCCTCGCATCGGGCGCCCTCCCCATGCCAGGGTTTTCCGGGGTCCGTCAACCCTTGCCGGCGTTGACGACCGGCTGGGTGCCGCGGTCGGAGCAGAGGACGACCAGCAGGTTGCCGACCAGGGTGGCCTTCTTGTCGTTGTCCAGCTCGACGATGTTCTGGTGCGAGAGCCGTTCCAGGGCCATCTCGACCATGCCCACGGCGCCCTCGACGATCATCTGCCGGGCGGCGATCACGGCGCTGGCCTGCTGGCGCTGGAGCATGGCGTGGGCGATCTCCTGGGCGTAGGCCAGGTGGCTGATCCGCGCCTCCAGGACCTGGACGCCCGCCTGCACGAGCCGCTCCTGGATCTCGACCTTGAGGTGCTCGGCGACCTCCTGCGTGTGGCTCCGCAGCGCGATCTCGCCCTCGACGTGGGGGTCGTAGGGATAGCTCAGCGCCAGGTTCCGCAGGGCGGCCTCGCTCTGGACGTGGACGAAGTCGTTGTAGTCGTCGACGTGGAAGAGGGCCTCGGCCGTGTCGACGACTCGCCAGACGACCACGGCGGCGATCTCGATCGGGTTGCCGGCCAGGTCGTTGACCTTCAGCCGCTCGCTCTCGAAGTTCCGCACCCGCAGCGAGATGGTCCGCTTGGTGAACAGCGGGTTGATCCACCGCAGCCCCGGCTCGCGGACCGTCCCGCGGTAGTCGCCGAAGAGCTGCAACACCTTGGCGTCGTTCGGGCCCACCGTGAACAGCCCGATCAGCCCGAAGAACAGGACGAGGCCCGCCAGGATGGCCGGGAGCACCCAGATGGGGTGCTCCGTCGCGATCGCCATGACCAGCATCAGCAGCCCGAACGCCAGGGCCCCGCCGAAATAGGGCAAGACGCTCATGCCCGTCCTCGGCACGATGTGCACGTCCCGCATCTGGATCGTCGGCTTCGTTGCGCTTCCCCAATCCGCTTCCATCGTCGGAATTCCTGTTCAAATCCAAGGTTGTGAGCGTCGTACCCGGACGAGTCTTCGCCGCGGCGGCCCCGGTATTGGCGACGACGGCCGGGCCGGATCGCGCTTTTCGTCGCCCAGGCTCGTGTAGCTTGAGGTTTGTCGTTCAAAACGGAACGCATCCACCGTGGGGCTAGGCGGGTTCGACCCGATCCGTACTTCGAGCCTGGCGGCCGCACTCTGCAAGGTTCAAGAGGGTCCTGCCAAAAAATGACTGGCGTGTCTTCATTTTAACTGCTTTGGAAATGAAAACCGTTTCACAACGAAGCTTAAAGCAATCAACGACCCGCGGAATGTTCCGAACGGGTGAAGAGTCGTGATTTTCATTGGCTGTGGAGGGGGGCCCGGACGATCTAGAAAACGTCCGCAATCCGCCCAATCGATTTTAGGGGTTGTAGAGGAGGCTCGGCGATGAGGAAGAACGTCCTTGGCGGCTTCGGCCCGGCGATAGTTCTGGCCGTTTTGATCGGGCCCACGGCCCGGGATGTCGGGGCCCAAAGCGCGCCGGGGCACTGGTTCGGGCATGATCAGGAAGTCGACTGCTCGAACATCCGCACGGTCGAGGAACTCGCCGCCCTCATCGACAGGCTCGACAAGGAGTTGTTCCGCCACGGCAAGGTCGCGGTGAAGTCGCCCGACGTCTGGGGCCAGAACCGGATGACGAAGTATCGCTCCGAGTTCGAGAATCAAATGAAGGCCGAGGTCGACCAGTTCAGGCTGATGCTCCAGGCCTACCAGAGGCGTTCCGACGCGGCCGCGCTGACGTCGGCGACGACGATCGCGGCGGCCGTGCAGCCCACGGCCCGCCCCGCCCGGGCCGGCGCCGCGGCGGACTCGCAGACGGTCACGAACACCATCCAGATCCCGGACACCCCCGGGATCCCGGGCGGCCTGGTGGCCAACGCCAACACCCTGATCGGGACGTCGACCGGCCTGCTGACCGGCCCGGCCGGCTTCACGAACCTCGCCAACAACGCCGAGAACCGCGAGGGGATCGGCCTTGAGCCGACGATCGTGCTCGACCAGAAGGCCCGCTACCTGGACCACTTGTCCACCCTGCGCCGCAACAACCTGGGCGACGACACGACCGACCTGCCGGGCTACGGCCTCTACCTTTTGCGGATGCCGGTCTCGCTGCTCCCGGGCGCGCAGTCGCAGAAGGGCAAGGGCGCCTCGGTCACGCTCCAGGCCAAGTACGAGCCGACCGCCGACCTGCTCCCCGTCACCTTCCGCAGCGTCGTCATCCTCGACGCCTCGTTCCAGCTCAAGGACATGCTCACGCGGGCGCTCCACGGGTCCGTCGACCTGACGCTGCCCAACCCGGCGACGACGAGCACGCCCGCTCCCAAGCCTGCTCCGAGCCGAGGATTCGCCCCGCAGGCTTTGGCCCCTCCTGCGATCGGCCAGGTCGGCAGCGGCTCCACCCCCTCTCAGGCCGCCATCTCGCCGACGGAGCTGCTCGACGTCTACGGCGGGTCGAATTTGGAGACCATCAAGAAGGAGTTGGAGCTGGATGAGAAGGACTGGTACCACCACGACCCGAGCGTCCTGAGTTGGCTGTTCGGCGAGTTCGCCACCGCCTACAACTTCTACCGCGACGGCGCCCGCCGCGGCGACCCGCTGTTCGACGCCGCCCAGGTCGACCGCCTCGGCGAGCTGGCGTTCCAGCGCCGCTACGCCGAGCTGAAGATCGAGCGGACGACGTTCCTCAAGGCCCTGATCCTCCGCCGGACGGGAACCGACCTGAACGACGTGAGCATTACCGAGGACGACGCGAAGTTCCAGGAAAAGCTCGACTCGATCGACGTGCTGACGTTCGGCCTGATGATCCAGATGTACTACCTCGACCGGCAGATCAAGTTCGACATGGAGGTGGTCTCCCGTCGCAAGGGGTGCGCCTGCGGCGAGCCCTGGGGGCTGTCGCTGTTCGAGCCCGACCCCTCCGAGGACGCCCGCAGCGCGTTCGGAGCCTACGTGGCGTGCAAGTGGCCGATCCACGTCTTCTCGCTCGACCCGGCCGTCGACCAGCAGAACGAGCTGGACCTGTTCAGCCGCCGAAGCGAGCTGCAGCTCGCCCTGGCCACGGCCGTCGCCAGCGGCCAGGTCAACTTCCAGAACGCGACGACCTACGCCCGACGGCTCGAGACCGACCTGGCGACGATCAACCTCAATCGGACGGCCGTCGGCTTCGGGGCCGGCGACACGACCTTCGGATGGCGGTTCTATCCCCGGATCCAGACGCCGCCGACGCAGAACAACGTCCAGCGCGCCGTGGGGCTGCTCTGGCGGGGCGGCCCGGACCTGAACTACGACCTGGCGAACCGCCGCATCGAGCCGGGCCCGCGCGAGTGCGTGGCCGTCGTGGTCGCCCCCAACTTCGTCCCGCAGCTCCGCCTCACCTCGGTCGCCAACTGGTTCGACCTGAACGGGCACCACATGAGCCAGACGATGGAGACCACCGACATGGTCCGCATGGGCCGGAAGCTCCAGGCCGCGCGGATGGCGATGGACCGGATCTGCGACGCCCAGACCTACCCCGCCGACCAGATGCAGATGCTGGCCGACCGCCTCGACCAGCTCGAGGCCCTGCTGCCGATGCGGACGCACCGGGTGACGCTCCCGTTCGAGGGCGACCTGACGGCCTCGGAGATCTTCTCGTCGTCGAACGCCGGGCTGGCCCCCAAGCTGCTGACCTGGTACGGCGAGCCCCAGCAGAACGGCGGGCCGTCGTCGATCTTCATCGTGGGGACCGGCTTCAGCATCCACGAGCTGAAGGCCGTCGCCGGCGGCGTGCTGGTGGGCGACGTCGAGCTGCTCAGCCGCAACGTCCTGCGGATTGCGATCCCGGCCGAGGCCCGGATGATCAAGACGAAGGCCGACTTCGACGGCAAGCCCCGGCTGGTGATCGACGTCCACGTGGCCACGCCCAACGGCGTCTCGAACCACCTGCTCATCGAGGCGGATCCCGCGGCGTCGGCCGCCCCGGCGGCCGCCGAGCCCAAGTCGGCCTACACCGTCAGCGCCAAGACGCCCACGCTCGCCATCGACTACAACCTGATCAAGGACGGGAACGGTCGGTTCGTCGCCCGCTACGGCCGCCCGAGCCCCGGGACGCCCAACATCAAGATCAACTGGAACGCCCCGACCGGCGCCGCGCCCAAGCAGGTGCTCCTGACGCTGCTGGCGCACCACAGGGGGGGCCGCATCCAAATCCCGCTTTCCGATCCCCTCACACTGACGGCCAGCGGCGGCGCCTATGAGATCACGGAGCGGGACCGGGGCGTGATCGCCGCCGCGTACGTCGACCAGCTCGAAGGGCTCGACTACTTCGTCCCCGAGGCGAATCCCCTCCCGGCCTTGAAGATGGATCAGGTGCTGATCACGCCGATTCTCCCGGGCGACACGCACGACGTGGTCCAGCTGGAGGCGGAGGGCGCCCTGACGATCAGCCCGAACCTGGTGCCGGATCTCCCGGTCGACGCAGGGGCCACGGGCCAGGGCCAGGTCGCGCCCGCCCTCTCGCCGACGCCGGCGGGCGTCGAAGACGTGCCCCCCCCGCCCAGGCCCGAGCCCAACCCGGCCTCGGGACCGGGCGGCGGGGGGGCGGCGACCGACCTGTCGCCGATCCCGCCAGGCGCCTCCGCCGCCCCCAGGATCCCGCGGCCGATCGCGGCCGCCGCGCGACGCGACTCCTCGGTGAAGCCGACCGCCGCGCCCGCCTCCGGGTCGGCACCGGTCCGGCCCCCGGCGATCGACGCGCCCGCGCGGAAGCCGGAAGGCAAGACCACCGTCGTCGCGCCGGCCGCCGAGCGGACCTCGGTGCTCGCAAGAATCGGCCTCCGTCGGCGTTGAGCCGGCACGGTCCCTGAGCATCGCCCCCGCAAGCCGCCCTCGCGGCCGTCTCTCTCCGCGGTGATCGGCACGCTCTCCGCTTCAAGGCGGGGGGATCCGGTCCTCCGGGGCATCGACGGCCGCCTCGGCGGCTTGCATCGATTCAAGGCCGTGAGGAGGGACCGCCCGGAATCGACGTCGGCGGACCGCGGAGGATTTGCATGGAAGGCTTCAGGCGGTGAAAGTAGGGAGGCCGGCGGCGGCATCGAGGGATGGATCGAGCGAGACCGTCGCCAGGCCGCCGTCGCCGACATGACGCCCGGCCTGCCGGGGGAGGACTCCAATGGGTCGATCGGTCCTCAGCACCATGATCCTGATCCCTCTCCTGGGCTGCTCGCCGGCAGGCCCCGCCGCGCGGGCCGAGGACGCCCCGGCGCGGCCGAAGATTCTCGTGCACGTCATGCCCTGGTTCGAGTCGAAGGCGGTGAGCGGGCGCTGGGGGTGGCACTGGACCATGGGGCGGTTCGATCCCGAGCGGCTCGACGCCGCGGGCCGGCGCGAGATCGCCTCGCACGTCCATCCGCTGATCGGACCCTACGACTCGGCCGACCCGGACGTGCTGGAATACCAGACGCTGCTGATGAAGGTCGCGGGGATCGACGGCGCGATCGCCGACTGGTACGGCGGCGAGGACGTCAACGACTACGCCATGATCCATCGCCGGACCGGAGCCCTGTTCGACGCGCTCGGACGACGCGGCCTGGGCTTCGCCGTCTGCTACGAGGATCGGGTGCTGAAGGCGATGGCCGAGAAGGGGGGCTGGACGCCCGCGCAGGCCGTCGAGCACGCGCGGACGCACCTCGAAACGTGCGCCGCCGACTGGTTCCGGCGGCCCGGCTACGCCACGCTCGACGGCCGGCCGCTGCTCCTGGTCTTCGGGCCCGACTACCTGACGGTGCCGCAATGGGATGCGGCCTTCCGGGGCCTGTCGCCGGCCCCGGCCTTCTTCACGCTCCACGAGCGCAAGCCGCCCGCCCTGGGGGCGTTCGCCTGGCCGCCGATGTGGGCGTCGAAGGACGGCGTGCTGGGCGACGAGGCCCTCGACGCCTACCTCGACCGCTTCGCCAAGCAGGACGGCCCCAGGATCCCGGCCGCCTTCCCCGGCTTCCACGACATTTACGCTCAGGCCGGCGTGCAGCCTTCGCACGGATTCCTCGACGCCCGCGACGGCGCGACCTTCCGCCGCACGCTCGACGGGGCGCTGCGTTCCGGGACCCCGTACGTCCAGCTCGTCACCTGGAACGACTACGGCGAGGGGACCGCGATCGAGCCCACGCGCGAGGCCGGATATCGCGAGCTGGAGACGCTCCAGGGGGCCCGCCGCAAGCTCCCCGGCGAGCCCTTCGCCTACCGGCCCGCCGACCTGCGGCTCCCCGCGCGGATCTACGGGCTTCGCAAGCGACTGCCCGCCGCGGACCCGGCCCGCAAGAACCTCGACGCCGCGGCCGACGCCCTCTCGGCCGGCGACGCCGCCGGGGCCGCGCGACGGATCGCCGAGGCGGAAGCCGCCGCCGCTCACACGACCGGCCGCAGCGGGTAGATGCGGACGCGGACCTCGCTCGCGTAGTGCGCGAGCGGGGCGACGTCGGCCGGGCGCGGCAGGCCCGCGGCGGCGACGAGCGACTCTTCGAGCCGCAGCACGCGCGCCGGCTGGAGCGGATAGGGCTCGTGGTGGACGCGGCCCGAGAACAGGCGGCCGCGGTGCGTCGCATAGAGGACGTAGCGCTCGGCCAGGAAATGTTCGAGCGATCCGGGGGCCGACGCGCCGGGCGTCCCTTCGGGTCGATAGGCCAGATCGCAGCCGGCGGGGGTCGGCCCCGGCCAGAGGCGGTCGGAACGGTAGGCGATCTCGTCGGCCCCGCGCGTCAGGCTCATCCGCGCGAAGTGGTACGGCAGGCTCCAGAACCGCCGCGCGACCCGCACGGCCAGCGCGTTCGCGGCGTCGAGGCTGAAGAACCAGACGCCGGGGTCGCGGCCCTCAAGGTGGACGTACGTGCGGACGTTGACCTCGTGGAACCGCGACGTCCCCGGGACCGCCGGGGCCCAGGAATAGCGGATGCCGGTCATCGTGAACGGCACCAGCCCGACGTAGGCGACGCCGTCGTGGGCGTCGATCTCCAGCGCGTCGGGGATCAGCGGCCGGACCGCCTCGACCGGGACCGGCCAGTGCAGGAAGAGCAGCTCCGCCCAGCGCTGACGCATGGCCGTGCGGCCGTCGGGACGGAGCGTCGGGGCGATGCGGTCGATTTCGTGCGGCATGGGTCGACCCTTCCTACCGCCGCGGCGGGCGAGGCCGAGTCTATCGGGCCCTCGCGAGCGAAGGAAGGGCCTACGTCGACCAGCACGGCGTGCGGATCGCCCCGCCGGCCGCCCCCGACGCCGGCGACTGACGCGATCCGGAGAGGCCCCGGCGCGGTCGACCGAACCGGGGGTCACCGTGGTTCGATCCCGCCCGGGGAGTCGCCCCCCCGGGGGCGGGCGGCGGCGACGTCGCGGGCCAGCTCGGCGACGCGAAGCTCGTTCTCCAGGAGGGCGACCTGGGTCTCGAGGGCGGTGCGGCGGGACCGTTCGACGATCAGGCCGCCGCCGAGGGCGATCAGGATGACGGCGGCGACGCCGAGCATCCCCATGGCCGCGCGGGGGTCGTCCAGCGACCGGGCGACCTCGAACGCCGCGAGGGCGAGGCCGCAGGTCAGGGCCGCGGCGAGCCCCTGGAAGATCCGGTCGGCGAGCCAGGTCGCGCGGCCGCGGACCAGGACGTACAGCGACCAGGCGCCGATCACCAGCAGGCCGACGACGCTCACCGCCTGGAGGGCGACGAACTCCGGGGGGTCGCCGGTCTCGCCCGCGAGCAGCCGCCGGCCGAGCGCGAAGGACAGCCCGAAGTTCAGCGGCAGCCCCATCCAGCCCAGGGCCTGCTGCATCGGCGTGAGCCGTCGCTCGCGGAGCGCGAGCTTCCCCTCCTCGAAGCGGCGTCGCAGCTCGTCGTCCTGGGGCTCGACCTGGATCAGGCGATCGCCCAGGGTCACGTCATCGGGGCTCATGGATCCGGCCTCCTTCGGGCTCGTGGGATTCGAGGGCGCGTCGCAAGAGTCGCCGGGCGTGATGGAGCCGGGACTTGATGGTCCCGACGGGCGCCCCGACCACCTCGGCGATCTCGCGCAGGGGCATCTGTTCCAGGAAATGCAGGGCGACGACCTCGCGATGAGGCAGGCTCAGGATCGCGAGCGCGGCGTGGACGGCCTCGGCGTCGTCCGGGTCGGGCGTCCAGGACGTGTCGACCAGGTCGTCGGGGTCGACGTCCTCGACGGATCCCCGGCGGGCGGACTCGGCGCGGAGGTGGCTCGCGGCCTGGTTCCGCGCCACGCGGTAGAGCCAGGCGCGCAGGGCCTTCGGCTCCTCCAGCCGCGACAGGTCGCGGAAGGCGGCCAGCCAGGTGCGCTGGAGCGCGTCCCAGGCGTCGGCCTCCTGGGGGACCAGGCGTCGGAGGTAGTAGAGGAGCCGGGGCTCCCACCGCCGCATCAGCTCGTCGAACGCCGACGCGTCGCCGAGGCGATGCTTCAGGACCAGGATCTCGTCGCGCAGGGATCGGGGGTCGGGCGTCATGGTGACCTCGTCGCGACGGGGTCGAAGGCCCGTCTGTATCAAGGTCGCGGCCCGGGGGCGGCGGGTTCAATCCGGGCCGTCGTCCTCGGGGCGGAAGAGGCGCGAGAGCCAGGCGAAGATCGGCGCGTCGTCCGCGAGCAGCCGGACGCGGCCTCGCAGGCCCAGGCGGCGATAGCGATAGGCCGCCTCGGCGGTCGCGTCGAAGTCGGCCAGGAACCGGTCGACCTGTTCGAGCGGCGTCCCGGTCGCCGCGGCGAGCAGCTCCCGCTCGGGCCAGGCGGCGCGGACCCGCGCCCGGCGCTGGCGGACGGTGAGGAACTCGCCGATCCGGTCCGCCACGACCAGGAGCTGCCGGGGATTCTCGGGCCGATCGCGGCGACGGAGTCGGGACAGCCGGCTCTGCGCAGCCCGCGGCTCGACGATCCTGCGCAGGGTGGCGCGGTACTGGTCGAACGAGAGGCCGGCGGGTTCGCGGAACGGCCAGGTCATCGCCAGAGACTCCGCCCCCGCCGCCGCCGAATCGAAACTTCCCCCGAAACTCGTCCAGGATTCACGATCCCGACATCATCGATCCTATCGGAGAGTCGGCCCTAGGAAAGGGCCAGGCGGCGACGATCGGCGAGGACTCGGCCGGAAGTCGGCCTCGAGGTCCGGGAGTTGCACTGGAGATCGGATCGGGCCGACGAAGACACGGTTCCCCACCCCAGCTCGAATCCGGAGCGTCCATCATGAGCGAAGATCCCAAGAAACACGACCAGTTCGACGGCGACGAGGATGCGAACAAGGGCGGCGGCGCGACCACCGACCGCGGCGGCCGCGACATCGGCCAGCCCGGCCCCGACCCGAACGCGGCCGCCCGGGAGCGCGAACACGGCCGTCGCGACGAGCGCGGCAAGCACGAGGCTCCGAAGGAGAAATAGCTTCCGAGGAGCGACCCGGACGGCCCCCCCTCCCCGCCTCGGGCGGCCGATCGCGTCGCGCCCGTGGCTCCCTCGCCTCGCTTCGGGTACGCTTCCTTCGGGAAGCCACCAGGTCAGCAGGAGGTGAGGACGCATGTCACGAACGCTTCGACCCATCCGGGCGACGGCCATCGGGATCATCCTCGGCCTGGGCGTCGCGGCGACGGGGGCCGCCGACTCCGGGGTCCAGGTCGACGAGAAGGAAGGCCGGGTGCGAGTGACCTGGCCGATCTCCGGCGACGAGACCGGTTCGGCGGTCTTCAGCCTCGACCCGGCGAAGCCCCTCGTCGAATCGCTCGGGGTGATCGCCGGCGGCGCCGCGACGCCGGTCGCGACGGGCCTGAACCCGGTGACGTACCTGACCGTGGGCAGCCGCGACCTGAAGAACCCGGCGGGTTGGGTGGCGTTCTTCGACAACCCGCCCTTGCGGCCCCACCAGACCTACCCCGTCCTGCTCGGGAAGCGCCGGGCGGTCGTGACCCGCGAAGGCGCGCGGACGACCGTGAGCGTGGCCGAGGTCTCCGCCGCGTCGTTCCGCGGGGACCTGCGCTTCACGTTCCACCGCAACAGCCCGCTGATCCATGCCGAGACGGTGGTCTCCACGCCGGAGGACGGTCGCGCGATCGTCTACGACGCTGGCTTCGCCGGCGCGAGCCCGGGCTGGGACGCGATCGCCTGGACCGACGCGGCGGGCGCCCCGAAGAAAGCGACGTTCGATGCGAATTCCCCGGCGACCCCCCTCGCGGTCTCGGGCCGGACCGTCGCGGCCCAGTCGCGCGCCGGGGCTCTCGCCGTGTTCCCGGAGCCGCACCGGTTCTTCTACCCCCAGGACGAGGCGTTCAACCTGAAGTTCGTCTGGCACGGCCGCGATTACGGCGGTTCGGCCCTGGGCTACGGGATCGGCGTCCGCCAATCGCTCACCGGCGACAAGCGGTTCGTGCCCTGGTTCAACGCGCCCCCGGGCACGGAGCAGCATCTCGGCGTCTTCCTCCTGCTGACGCGGGGCGACGGTCGCCGGGCGCTCGACGCCGTCGCGAGATACACCCGCGGCGACCGCTTCAAGGCCCTGCCGGGCCACCGGACGTTCACCAGCCATTACCACGTCGAGCACACCCTCGAATACCTCCGGCGTCAGAAGGAACAGGGGACCAAAGGCCTGCCGCGCGGGCTGGAGACGCCGGGCCTGGTCGAGACGTTCAAGGCCAGAGGGGTGGAGATCGTCCACCTCGCGGAGTTCCACATCGGCGAGACGCCCAGGCTCGGCGACGCCGAGCGGCTCCCGCAGTTGAAGCTCCTCCATGCGGAGTGCGCCCGCCTCTCCGAGAAGGGATTGCTCGTGCTGCCGGGCGAGGAGGCGAACGTCCACCTGGGCGGGCACTGGCTCAGCTTCTTCCCGAAACCCGTCTACTGGGTGCTGAACCGCCGGCGGGACCAGCCGTTCGTCGAGGAGGTCGAGGGTTACGGGACGGTCTACCGCGTCGGCGACCCGCAGGACGTGCTCCGGTTGATGGAGCGGGAAGACGGCCTGATGTGGACGGCCCACCCCCGGATCAAGGGGTCGATCGGCTTTCCCGACAGGTACAAGGATGAAGCGTTCTTCCGCTCCGAGCATTTCCTGGGCGCCGCCTGGAAGGCGATGCAGGCGGACCTGTCGCGGCCCACGCTCGGCTGGCGCGCCCTCGACCTGCTCGACGACATGGCGAACCAGGGCGCGCGGAAGCAGCTCGTCGGCGAGGCGGACCTGTTCCGCATGGAGCCCGACTACGAGACCTACGCGCACATGAACATCAACTACCTCAAGCTCGACGCGATCCCCCGCTTCGGCGACGGCTGGAAGCCGGTGCTCGACGCCCTGCGCGGCGGGCGGTTCTTCACCACCACGGGCGAGGTCCTGATCCCGGAGTTCACCGTCGGCGGCAAGCCGTCGGGCCAGACCCTCGGCCCGATCGGCGGAGGAGATACGGTATTGGAGGCGAGCCTGGAATGGACCTTCCCGATGGCGTTCGCCGAGGTCGTCTCCGGCGACGGCCGGCGCGTCTTCCGCCACCGGATCGACCTCGCCGACGCCGAGGAGTTCGGCACGCGCCGGCTCCGCCTCCCCCTCGACCTCGCAGGCCGGACCTGGGTCCGGTTCGAGGCCTGGGACGTCGCCGGCGATGGAGCCTTCACCCAGCCCGTCTGGCTCGCCGCCGAGGGCCCGCGGTGAGAGGCGGTTTTTCAAGGCTGGATGGCGACTTTTCCCTGCCTTCCCCCCTCGCGGGGGGAAGGTGGCCCGAAGGGCCGGATGAGGGGGAGACGAGCACGGACGCCGGCGCCTTAAGATCCGATCTGCTTGAGAATTCCGACGGGGCCTCACGCGGGCTTCCTTCATCCGACCCCCACCGGGGTCTGCCTTCCCCGCGAGGGGGGAAGGCGTCGGAGGCCCTCGCCTTACGACCTTAGAAGACAGCCCGAGGGTCGTCGCTCGACATCGCCCTCCGCTTCACGCGATTTGGATGTAGATTCTCCAGGGGGGCGTGGCGGAACTCGCCGAAAAGTCGTCAGGGTCGGGAACGCCGGGGTCGAAAAAACGAGGTCGAAAATCGCCGAATGAAGCCAATTTTCTAGGTCGCAAGTCACTTAAGAGTAAGCGTTTAACGCGATTTTATGGGAAGTGGGCGGACCCAATAGGGAAGCCAACCGAAGCCGACCTCGGCGGGCCCGGCGAGGCGGGTCGCGCGGGAGGCAGGCGAGGGCCCGCCGGGGGGCGTTTGCCCTTCTCGGTTTGCCGGGGCGCGGGTAGATTGCCGATTCCAGAGGTCCTGAGGAGGGTGGCCCGAGTACAGGGAGGTCTCGAGCCGATGGCAAGCCGGCGACGATCGCGCGTGGGGTGGCGGCTGGTCCTGGGGACGGCCCTGATCGGGCTCTCGGGCCCGGCGCTCCTCTCCCAGGAGATCAAGGACGGCGACCCGGAGGCCCCCAAGGCCGAGCCGGCCGTCCTGCACGACGGCTTCGAGGCCCCGGCCGTGGCCTGGCGTCGCGAGCACACCGACACCACGATCACCCTGCTGGGCCACGACCGCTCCGACCGGGCGGCGCACGACGGCCGGCAGTCCGAGCGGTTCCAGTTCGAGGCCGAGCCGGGCAGCCAGTTCTTCGTCAGCTACCCGATCCCGAACGTGCCCGTGAACGACGCGCTCGAGGCGGTCGTGAACGTCCGGGCGAATCGGGCGGGGATGCAGGTCTTCGTCCGGGTCGTGCTCCCCAAGGACGTCGACCCCGAGAGCCGGGCGCCGTCGTTCGTGCTGGTCCCCGGGACGGTCTTCGACCGGGTCGACCGCTGGCAGCGGCTGGAAGTGACGCACATGCCCCCCTCGGTGGAGCGCCAGGCGCGGGTGCTGCGGGCGTCGTCGAAGCGGCCGGTGAGCCTGGAAGGGGCCTACGTCGACTGCGTGGTCGTCAACCTGATGGGGGGCCAGGGGGGCGCCGAGGTCTTCCTCGACGACCTGAGCGTCGGGCCCGTCCCGGCCGAGCTGGCCGCCTCGTGGACGCCCCCCGACGCCGCGACGAAGCCCGAGGCCCCGCCGGCGGCCCCCGCCGCCGACCCGGCCCCGGCCCCGCCGACCGTGGCCGACGCGACCACCCGCGCCAGGTACGACCGGATCCGGCTCGACCGCAACCGCCTCCGCCGGCTGGGCGACGACCAGCGGCTGCACGACTGGTTCCCCACGGCCGTCGAGGCCCCCGGGGCCGACGTCACCGAGCTGCGGCGGTACGGGTTCGACGTCCTGGTCGACGGCCCCGACGCCGACGAGGCCCGCCTCAAGGAGGCCGTCGAGCGGGGCTTCACGCTCATGACCCGGCTCTCCCGGGCCAAGGCCGGCGACGGGATCGAGGACCAGCTCGGCGAGGTCCGGGACTTCCCGTTCGCGGCGGCGACCGCCTTCTGGATGGTCGGCGAGGACCTGGGGCGGAACCGCGAGCGGAAGGTCCGCGAGGAGGAGCTGGACCGCACCCGCAAGCTGATCCACGCCATCCACGCCCTGCCCCCGACCTCCTCGCGGCTGACGATCGGCCAGGTGCGCGGAGAGCTGCCCCTCTACGCGCGGGCGCCCTCGAACCTGGACACGATCGCCATCCCGACCAACCACTGGGCCTCGGCCCAGGAGCAGAGCGAGTTCTTCCGCTTCCTGGCCCAGCGCCGGGAGCTGACGGCCAAGGCCAACGCGGGCCAGCTCTACTGGGCGATGCTGCCGGCCTCGGCCCCGCCGGCGCTCCAGCAGGCGATCTGGGGCGACGCCCCGCCGCCGGCCTGGGGCGTCCCCCGGCCCCTGCCCGAGCACCTCCGGGCGATGACCTACCTGGCGCTCGCGGCCGGCTATCGCGGCCTGATCTTCCAGGGCGACGCCGACCTCACCCGGCCCGGCGGCCGCCCCCTGCTGATCGAGTCCGCCCTGCTCAACGAGGAGATCGACCTGGTCGAGAGGATCCTCGCCCTGAGCGCCGACCCGATCCCGGTCCACCCGGTCTTCGACCCCCCGCCGTCGGTCCTGCCGCCGCCGGGCTCGCTGCCGTCGACCCGGGTCCGGCCGGTCAAGGAGTACGACCCCAAGCCCTACCACAAGGCGGCGGCGATCTCGATCGACCGTCGGGGGGCCCTGCTCCTGCTGTCCGACTATTACGACCACGTCCAGTACCAGCCCTACCAGATGGCCGCCCGCAACCTGGTGATCCGGGCCATCCTGCCCGAGGGGGTCGAGGCGTTCGAGATCAGCCCGGGGGGGGTCGAGGTCCTGGAGCACAAGCGGGGGCCGGGGGGGACGAACATCACGGTCGAGGAGTTCGGCGTCTCGTCGATGATCCTCTGCACGACCGACATGGCCCTCAAGGACCGGCTGGAGATGGCGATCGCGCGGGCCCGGCCGACGGCCGTCCAGCTCGCCATCGAGCAGGCCGAGCTGATGCTCCAGCAGGTCGCCGAGATCAACGGCCGGCTCGCCGCCGACGGCGTCACCATCACCACCCAGGACGACGTCCGCCAGCGCCAGGCGCTGGGGCTGAACAAGCCGTTCGACGACGCCGCCGACCTCCTGGCGAAGGCCGAGGCCAGCGTCAAGTCGGCCCGCGACGCCCGCGACCGCGAGGACTTCGGGCTGGCCTGGAAGGAGGCGCGGCGGGCCCAGAGGCCGCTCCGCATCCTGGCCTTCGCGCACTGGGTGAACGCCTACAAGGCGCTCTCGACGGCCGCCGGCGTCGTCGACTTCGAGCCGCTCGAAGGGACGCCCCGGACGTCCGTCAAGCCGCCCGCGGCGACCGTCCTGATGAAGCCGACGAGCTGCCCGCCGCTGGTCTCGTTCGCCACCCTGCCCGAGCTGTACGTCTGGCTCGACTGGATCAGCGGAAAGGCCGGCTATCGGTTCGGCGCCAACCGCGTCCCCTCGGGGACCTTCGACGACCCCCAGGAGATGACCGACGACGGCTGGATGAACATGAGCTACGAGGCCGAGCGGATCGACGCCAAGATGGCCGTCGTCCCGCCCGACGTCGTCGAGGCCACGGCCCCGACCGACAACCGCGCGATCCGCATGAACGCCACGCCGGTCGACCCCAAGGAGCTGGAGACCACCCTGCCGCCGTTCGTCGACCATCCCCTGGTCGCCGTCCGCTCGCCGGCCCTGAAGGTGCAGGCCAACAACCTGCTGCGGATCTCGGTGATGGTCCGGCGGCCGATCAGCTCGGCGCCGGGCGCGGGGGGCCTGATCGTCCGCGACTCGATCGGCGGCGAGCAGCTCCAGTTCCGGAGCAGCGACTTCATCGCCAACTGGTCGCGCGTCGTCCTGTACCGCAAGGCCCCGGCCGACGGCGAGTTCACCGTGACCCTGGGCCTGGCCGGCTACGGCGAGGCCTGGTTCGACGACTTCCGCGTCGAGCTGGTCGAGCAGGACCGGGGCGACCTGCCCGAGAAGCCCGACGCGGGCCTGGCCGGCGACGCCGAGGCCCCCGCCGACCCCGACGCCCCCCGCGAGGCCCGCGTCCCGCGCCTCCCCGACCCCCGCCTCCCCTCCTCCGCCTCCCCAGCCGCCTCCGCGGCCTCCGCCGCGGGGGCCCCTGAACAAACGCGCGGCCGCCGACGTTGAAAAAGGGGGGGCCGACGTCCCCCCGCCGCAGCCCGGCCCCGGAACACGTCGCCGCGAGCCCTCGCGGCCGTCCGGGCCGGCGCGCCCGGAGGTCGCCGTCCTCCCCGATTGACATCGGGGCCGCGAGATGCTGGACTGGCGGTCCTTGACGCCCGAAGTCGCGGCGACGTCCCGACATTGTGCTAGACTTGCGGGGGTTTTCCGGCCCCCGAATCGCCGGAACGTCGGAACTTTTCGCAGCCGCGCCGCATCGAAGGGATGAAGGATGGGGGCGAGGCCCGCCGTCGGGCGGCCCCGGCGGCCCGACCTCGCCCGCCGGGGGGACGGCCCGCCGCCCCGTCCGTCGACCGAACTCGCGACCGCACAACCGAATCCAACACGCAACTCAGACGATACGGCGGGCGGCCCGGCGGGGATCCGGGCCGCCCGCCCGTCGGCACGCTCGGCTCGACCCGAGAGGAGTCTCACCTCATGGCGAAGATCCAGTCCGTCTGGGCGATCGACATCGGCCAGGCCGCGCTCAAGGCGCTCAAGCTGGTCCCCGGGGCCGACGCCGAGCACGTCACCGCCGAGGCGTTCGACTTCATCGAGTACCCCAAGCTCCTCAGCCAGCCCGACGCCGAGCCCGAGGAGCTGGTCCGCGAGGCCCTGGCGACGTTCACCGACCGCAACGACCTGAAGGGGTGCCGCGTCGCCATCGCCGTCCCCGGGCAGGCGGGCCTGGTCAAGTTCATCAAGCTGCCGCCGGTCGAGAAGAAGCGGATCCCCGACATCGTCAAGTTCGAGGCCAAGCAGCAGATCCCCTTCGCCCTCGACGAGGTCGTCTGGGCCTACCAGCAGATCGGCGACGACGAGGAGGAGGGGGGCGACGACGACTTCACCATGGCCGAGGTCGGCCTCTTCGCCATGAAGCGCGACCAGATCGCCCGCGCGATCCTGCCCCTGACCGTCGCCGGCATCGAGGTCGACGTGGTCCAGATGGCCCCGATCGCCCTCTACAACTACATCACCTACGACCAGATCAAGGGGAGCGGGTCCAAGGACTCGGTCGTCCTGCTCGACATCGGGGCCGACAACACCGACCTGATCATCACCGACGGCGTGCGGATCTGGCAGCGGAACGTGCCGATCGGGGGCAACCACTTCACCCGGGCGCTCACCAAGGAGATGAAGCTCACCTTCGCCAAGGCCGAGCACCTCAAGCGGAACGCCACCAAGGCCCCCGACCCCCGCGCCATCTTCACCGCCATGCGGGGCGTGTTCAACGACTTCGCCAGCGAGATCAACCGCTCGATCGGCTTCTACTCGAGCATCAACCGGACGGCCAAGATCCGCAAGGTCGTCGGCCTGGGCAACGGCTTCAAGCTCCCCGGCCTCCAGAAGTTCCTCCAGCAGAACCTCAACCAGGAAGTCGAGAAGGTCGACGCCTTCCAGCGGCTCGAGGGCGAGGAGGTCAAGGCCGCTCCCCAGTTCCAGGACAACCTGGCGTCGTTCGCCGTCGCCTACGGCCTGGCCTTGCAGGGGGTGGGCCGCTCGGCCCTGAGGACGAACCTCCTGCCCCCCGAGATCGAGCGCGTCCGCATGATCCGGGCCAAGAAGCCCTGGGCGCTGGCGGCCTCGGCCCTGATCATGCTGGGCCTCAGCTCGCTGTTCGTCCTGGGCGACTACCGCGCCCTGGCCAAGATCTCCACGCCCCAGTTCAAGTCGGCCGTCGACCAGGCGACCGGCGTCTCCAAGAACGGGGCCTCGATCAAGAGCGGGCTCGACGCGGCCAAGTCCTCGTGGCAGGCCAAGTACGACGAGGGCAAGGCCCTGATCATCGACCCGTCCAACAAGGGGATGTGGCCGGCGTTCCTCAAGACCGTCAGCAGCTACTTCCCCGACCCGGTCTCCGAGTACAACCTCAAGGCCGACAACCCCAAGGACGAGTACCTGATCGAGAAGCTGGGCGTGCACATCGACAAGATCATGCCGGTCTGGCGCACCGACCTGGCCGTCGACTGGTTCGACGCGCTCAACCCGCTCTACAAGCGGCTGATGCACCCGTACGACGCCGCCAACCCCCCCTCGGGCGAGGGCTGGGTCGTCCAGATCGTCGGCCACCACTACAACCCCTACCCCACCACCCCCGACCAGCAGCGGCTCGCCCAGGCCAGCCCGGACGACCCCAAGCGGGTCGACTTCGGCCCGTACGAGTTCCTCGTCCGCAAGGTCCTCCGCAAGCTCAACTCGCCGTCGCTGCGGCTCTACGGCGTCACCCACATCGCCCTGGCCTGGATGAGCTCCGACAAGACCTGGACCAGCGAGAAGGGGAGCGCCACCAACAACCTCGCCAGCCGCACCGTCCCCCTGCTCGACCGCGCCGCCCCCCCGGAAGACGCCGAGGGCGGAGGCGCGATGGGCGGCATGATGGGCTCCAGCGCGATGGGCGGCATGATGGGCTCGGGCATGATGGGCCGCCGCGGCGGCCGCGGCGAGATGGGCGGCATGGGCCCGATGGGCGGCATGATGGGCTCCGGCGGGATGATGGGTTCGGGCGGGATGATGGGCGGCATGGAAGGCGGCATGGGGATGCCCGGGATGATGGGACGTGGCGCCATGGGCGGCGCCATGGACGCCGACGCCAAGAAGAACATCCGCACCCTCACCCGCACCGACTTCCTGATCCAGTTCGTCTGGCAGCCCCCGACCCCCAGCGACGAGGACAAGGCCAAGACCCCCGAAGAGCTGCTGGAGGCCCGCAAGGCCCAGCTCCAGGAGGTCATCGGCAAGATGAGCGAGGCCGAGAAGGGGAATTCGGCCGTCACGATCCCGGTCGAGGCCGACATCGAGAAGGCGTCGAGCAAGGAATCCGACGCGATCGACAGCGCCATCAACAAGGCCCTGAGCACGCCGCCCCCGGCCGCGAAGGGGGCACCGGCCGCTCCGGCCGGGAAGGAAGCCCCGGCGGCCAAGGGGGCCCCGGCCGCCAAGCCCGAGGCCGCCGCACCCAAGGCCTGAGCCGTCGAGGCGTCGTCGCCGGCCCCCGGGGCGGAGCTCCCGGGCGGCCGGCGATCCCAACCCGTCCACTCCCATGCTCCTGCGAACGAGGTCTCCACCGATGGATCAGCTCAAGCAATTCCTGTGGCAGGTCGCCCGCTATCGATTCTGGATCTCGGTCTCCATCGCGGCCCTCCTGGCGACCGGGGCCTACGTCCTGGGCTCGGGGCCGGTCCAGAAAGAGACCACCGACCAGACCGGCAAGATCACTTCGGCCTACAAGGACGTCCAGCAGTACGCCTCCAGCTCCGTCCCGACCGCCGACTTCTCGCCGATCGTCGAGGAGAAGACGGCCGTCCTGACCAAGGACGTCGACGGCGCGTGGAAGCAGCTCTACGACCGCCAGGCCCCCCTGCTGACCTGGCCCGAGACGGTCTCCGAGCGGTTCAAGAAGTGGGGCCGCAAGTGGCCCGAGGAGATCGCCCCGAGCGCCGTGCAGCTGGCGATCGTCGACTACGTCGAGGCCTATCCCGGCTACGTCGACGAGGTCTTCAAGGTCTTCCGGCCGTTCAACTACGAGACCGGCGAGGGGGTCGTCGCCTCGGCCCCCAAGGAGATGCTCCTCCGCCAGGTCACCTTCGACCCCGTCCAGCTCCCCAAGCTCGGCGAGGTCTGGTCGGCCCAGGAGCGGCTCTGGGTCCAGCGCACGGCCCTGGAGGTCATCGCCCAGGTCAACCGCAACGCCAAGGACTGGGATTCCGCCTACGTCAAGGAGATCAAGGCCCTGGAAGTCGGCAGCGCCATCGCCCAGGACCAGCGCTCGCTCTCCAAAGGCGACGTCCTGGAAGAGGCCGAGGCCATCCGGGCCCCCAACGAGCCCGAAGAGGAAGAGGTTGACGCCGGCGGCGGGATGGGCGGCATGATGGGCTCGAGCGCCATGGGCGGCATGATGAGCTCCGGCGGCGGCATGATGGGCGGCATGATGGGGGGCGCGGCCAAGGGCGGCGCCGCCGAGAGCGTCTTCTTCCTGAAGCCCCCCAACGCCACCCAGTACAAGATCCTCCCCATCATGCTCACCGTCCTGGTCGATCAGGACCACGTCCAGGACCTGCTGGTCGAGTTCGAAAATTCGCCGATGTCCATCGAGGTCCGCGACTTCGAGCTGCAGCGGCCGACGGCGAAGGTCACCAAGCCCGAGAAGGGCGAGGCCTTCATGGGCGGTTACGGCGGCATGATGGGCGGCATGATGTCCGGTATGATGCCCGGCGGCCGCGGCGGCAAGATGGGCTACGGCGGCATGATGTCCGGCATGATGAATCGGGGCCGCATGGGCGGCATGGAAGGCGGCGAGATGGGCATGGGCATGCCCGGCATGATGAACTCCGCATCGATGCGCGGCATGGGCGGCATGATGGGCGGCGCGGGCATGGCTCCGGATCGCAAGGGCGTCGACAAGCGCGGCGAGAACCGGGCCGAGAAGCGCAAAGAGACCGAGAAGGCCCTGGAAGCCGCCAAGCCCGCCGCCGATTTCGACGCCTATTACAACATCGTCGAGGTCACCGTCTACGGCCAGGCCCGCTTCTACAACGAGCCGACCCCCGAGGCGGCCCCGGCCGAATCGCCGGGCGAGGCCGCGACCGAGCCCGCCAAGGCCGAAGAGAAGGCCGACGCCGCCAAGCCCGAAGAGGCCAAGGCCGAAGAGAAGGCCGACGAGGCCAAGCCTGAAGAGCCCAAGGCCGAGGAAGGGAAGGCCGAGGAGCCCAAGGCCGACGCCCCGCCGACCGAGGCGCCCAAGGCCGAAGGGAAGGCCGAGGAGCCCAAGGCCGAGCCGGCCAAGCCCGAGGAGCCCAAGGCCGATGCCGCCAAGCCCGAGGAGCCCAAGGTCGAGCCGACCAAGCCCGAGGAGCCGAAGGCCGACGCCGCCAAGCCCGCCGAGGCCCCGGCGCCGGCTCCGACGCCGGCGCCCGCGCCGACCCCCTGATTCGATTCGATCGATCCGTCGCGTCGCGGAGTGAGATCAACGAGAGACCACGTCCCTCCCGGATCACGGGGGGCCTAATTCCCAGGGAGACCCTCGCATGGCCAACGCCACTGCGGAAAAGCTCAAGCACTTCGGCCTGCGATTCGGGGACAAGATCGCCGTGGCGCTGGCCTCGGTCGTCTTCTTCATGTGCCTGGGCAAGGCCCTCACGCGGCCGACGATCGACGTCTCGCCCGACCAGATCAAGAAGGCGGCCGAGCAGTCCGACTCCAACCTGCGCCGCAAGGTGCCGACCGAGGAGATCGTCAACACCCTGGTCGAACAGGGCATCAAGACGTCCGACTTCGCCAAGGAGGCCGAGACGTCGTCCAACATGCTCCTGGTCGCCAACGACTTCAAGGCGCGCCGCCAATGGGTCACGCCCGAGCCCGGCGCGGGCCTGATCCGCGACCAGCCCGAGCTGATCGCGCCGACCAACGTCTACGCCTACCCCGGCCGCGGCGGCGCCCTCGTCTACGAGCTCGACGCCGACGGCAAGCGGGTCGTCGAGACCGAGCCCAAGGCGGTCCCCAAGTCCAGCACGATCCGCAGGAACCGCCGCCGTCGCGGCGGCGGCGGCATGAGCGGGTCTTCGGGCGGCGGCATGAGCAGCATGATGGGCGGCGGGATGAGCGGCATGATGGGCGGCGGCGGGCCCCCGACGCCCGAGCAGGAGAAGCAGCTCAAGGCCGAGGCCGAGCGGAAGCGGAAGGAGATCGCGTCCCGGCTCGCCGGCAAGGACGAGCCCGCCGATGAGGAGGAGAAGGAAGACCCGGCCACCAAGGCCCAGGGGCCGCCCCCCAAGGAGATCACCAAGGGCCTGCGCTGGGTCGCCCTGACCGCGACCCTCGACCACAACCAGATGCTCGAGAACTACCGCAAGGCCCTCAAGAACCAGGCGATCGCGCACCCCAACTACCGCCGCCTCGACGTCCAGCGCCAGACCAAGCAGAAGGACGGCTCGTGGAGCGACTGGGGCGACGTGGTCGCCGAGCGCAACCTGGAGGTCCTCGACAACCTCCCCATGAACGACGAGGAGCTGACCCCGGAGACCGTCCGGCCCGAGAACCTGAACGACCCCCTGCCGTTCCTGACCGCCGGCCTGTGGGAGAAGGTGCACATCGCCAGCCTCGTGCCCAAGGAGCTGAAGGAGGTCCCCGACCCCACCAAGACGGGCGCCGGCGGCATGGGCCCGATGGGCGGCATGATGGGGTCCAGCGGCATGATGGGCTCCAGCTCGATGATGGAAGGCGGCATGGGCGGCATGGGCCCGATGGGCGGCATGAACTCCGGCTCCATGATGGGCTCCGGCAGCGGCGGCGGCAGCAAGATGATGGGCGGCATGGCCGGGATGTCCATGATGATGGGCGGCTCGTCCATGGGCGGCGGGATGATGGGGATGGGCGGCGGCGGCCAGGCCGAGACCCTCGCCCAATTCTGGCGGTCGGAGGAGAAGAAGGTGATGGTCCGGGCCCTGGACTTCACCGCCCAGCCCGACGAGCGCTACCGCTACCGGATGCGGGTCGTGGTCTACAACCCGAACCTGAACCGCGAGGACGTCTCGCCGGGCGTGGACGCCAAGTCCGAGGAGCTGCTGGGGCCGTGGAGCGAGGCTTCGGCCGAAGTCAACATGCCCCCCGACGTCACGGCCTACGCCCTGGGCGTGCTGCCGGCGAGCCCGAAGTCCGAGATGAAGGCGGTCTTCCAGGTCGTGAAGTTCAACCCCGAGGACGGCCAGACCGTGCCCCGGAACTTCGAGGCGGCCCCCGGCGAGATCATCGGCGACCCCCGCACGGCCGAGGTCCCGACCTCCGACGGCACGGGGGCGAAGCCCAAGACCATCGACTTCAACAGCCGGCTGCTCGTGCTCGACGTCACCGGCGGCTTCAAGCCGCTCCCCTCGGGCTTCCTCGGCAACGTCATCTCCCAGCCCGCCGCCGCCCTGCTCCTGCGGCCCGACGGCTCCGTGGAGATGCGCGACGAGGCCGACGACCGCCCCGACGAGGTCCGCAAGGACGTCGAGGGCAATTACAAGCGCGAGATCAAGGAGTCCAACAAGATCCGCTCCAGCTCCATGGGGAGCGGCTCGGGCATGATGGGCTCCGGCATGATGGGCGGCGGCATGATGGGCGGACGAGGCCGCAGCCGCTGAGTCGTCCCGCCCGGCCGATGAGAGACCGCGAGACGCCTCCCCCGAGCCGGGGGGAGGCGTTTTTTCTTGCGCGACCGACACGCGCCGCATTTTCCGGATCTTCGGTAAAAGTCGACCCCCCGTCTTGACCGAAACTCTCATTACAGGTACACACAGCCCCATCTTCTCCCGCTCCCGGCGCACCACCTTGAACCAACCACCTCGATCGATCGCGATCGCCGGGAAGGGCTCGTTTCACTTGGGTTGAAGAACCCCGTCTCGGTGTTCCGGGGCGGGTTCGGGCGCAGCTGCCGCAACAAATCGTGTCTCGCCGTGAGGACTCGAACGAGGCCGCTCTCAGGGAAGTCGGCGGTCGTCCGCGTGGCGGCGAAAGGAGGTCGCGTTGAGAAGGCTCAGAACGCTCACTGTCATCATGATCCTCGGTGCAGGGGGGGGAGCGTCCACGGATGGTGCGACCCTCGACGACGCGGTCGCCTCGCCGTCCCCGACGACGGGCCGCAAGCCGGCTCCGGCCCCGCCGATCAAGTATCTCGAGGCGGGCTCCCGCCTCTTCAACAGCGGGCAATTCGACCTGGCCGCCAAGTATCTCGAGGCGGCGCAGATGTATCGCGATCAGCTCGAGCCGGACCACCAGGCCCTGCTCGACGAGTACACCCGGGAGCTGAAGAAGGTGAAGGGCGGCGACGCCGCCCCCGCGCCGGCCGCAGCCCCCGCCCCGGTCTCGGCCCCGGCCCCGGCCGCGACGCCGGAACCCGCCCTGGCCCCGACGCCGGCCGCCCCGGCGGTCGTCGAGGCCCGGCCCGTCGCCCGGACCGAGACGATCAAGGGGGACGACCCCGACCTGAAGCAGAAGGGCCGATGGCTCCTCCAGGAGGCCGGCGAGCAGATCATCAACGGCGACTACGACGCCGCCGAGAAGAAGATCGCCGAGGTCGAGTCGCTGAACATCAAGTGGGGCCTCTTCGACTCCACGCCGGCCAAGGCCCGCCAGACCCTGGCGAAGGCCCGCCCCAAGGGGGCCGCCGCGGGCAAGGCCGTCCAGGCCGCCGACCACAAGACCGCCAAGGCCAAGCTGCAGGAGGCGCGTTCCGCGCTGACGAACCGCCAGTTCGAGGTGGCCGAGTCGATCGCCCTCGAGGTGAAGGGCTGGAACCTCTCGTACGGCATGTTCGAGGACAACCCCGACAAGGTCGCCGCCGCCGCCCGCGCCCTCCGCAAGCGTGACGTGATCCGCGGCACGCCGAGGAAGGACCAGGCCAGCCCGGGCGTCTACGACGTCCTGGTCCAGGAGGCCCGCCAGCTGACGAAGATGGGCAAGCTCGCCGAGGCCGAGGCCAAGGCCCGCCAGGCCCAGCGGATGAACGTCGTGCCGGCCCTCACGGCCGACCGCGCCGAGTCCGTCCTGCACGAGGTCGCCATGGCCCGCGCCAAGGCCGCCGAGGCCCCGGTCGTCGCGTCCGCCGCGGCCGCCCCGACTTCCGCCGCCCCGGCCCCGGCCCCGGCCGAGTCCGTCAGCGACGCCGTCGAGCACGAGGCCGACGCCCTGCTCGCCAAGGGCGACCAGGCCGCCGCCGCGGCCAAGTTCGCCGAGGCCGAACGGCTCCGGGCCGCGGAGGCCGCCGTCCCGACGCTGGCGTCGGCGGCCCCGCTGCTCGACCCCCACGTCCAGAAGAGCGGCGCCGACGAGCCCGCGCTCGACGCCCCGGCGCCCGCCCCGGGCGACGAGCCCAAGGCCGACGCCGCCCCGGCCCTCGAACTCGCCCCGGCGGCCGCGGCCCCGGCCGCGGACAACCCCGGCGAGCGGATGATCGCCCAGGCCAAGACCCTCTACGCCGAGGGCAACTACGCCGCGGCCCGCCAGCTCGCCGAGAAGGCCAAGGCCGGCGGCTTCGGCCTCGAAGGCCAGGCCGACGAGCTGACCGCCCAGATCGGCCTCGCCGAACAGGGGGGCGCCCTCAGCCTCTACGAGTCGGCCCTCGCCCTCATGCGGAGCGGCGAGAACCAACGCGCCCGGGCCCTGCTGACCGAGGTCGCCTCGGCCGGCCCCGCCCTCGACGAGAACCTGCAGGCCAAGGTCCAGGAGCTGCTCAAGAGCCTGACCACCGACCAGATCGGCGACCCCGCCGGCCGGGCCGTCGTCAACGACCGCATGCGGAGCGCCGACGACGGCGAGTCGATCGCCGCCCAGAAGCTCAACGCCGAGGTCGGCGCCAAGATCGCCGAGGCCCGCCGCCTCCAGGAAGTCGACCCCGAGAAGGCCCTGGGCATCTACGAGCAGACCCTCAAGGCCGTGAAGGCCTCCGACGTCGCCCCCAACCTCCAGCGGCCCATGGTCCGCCGGCTGGAAGTCGCCGTCGAGCTCGCCAAGAAGGACAAGGTCCTCTTCGACGAGAAGATGAAGGACAAGGGCGCCCGCGAGGAGATCGAGATCAAGCGGCTGCGGATCCTCGAGGCCGACAAGGCCAAGAAGGAGCGCTACAAGGACCTGTTCGACAAGGCCCAGGCGGCCTACGGCGACGGCGACTTCTTCAAGGCCGAGTCCTACGCCAAGCAGGCCATGGAGATCGACCCCACCGAGGTCGCCGCCACGGTCATGGTCTTCAAGGCCAAGGCCGAGCGTCGCTACAAGACCGACCTCGCCAACAAGAGCGCCAAGGAGGAAGGGGCCGTCACCGCCTTCCAGGAGGTCGACCTGGCCGCCGTCGCCGACCCCGAGGTCCAGCTCCGCGACATCGCCTACCCGAAGTCGTTCGCCGACCTGAGCAAGAGCCGCGCGGCCCTGACGAAGCGGCTGGAGCCCAAGAAGAACCCCAAGACGCTGGCCGTCGAGGCCAAGCTCCGCGAGCCGATCAGCGTCAACTTCGACAAGCAGCCGCTCGGCGAGGCCATGGCGTTCATCAGCAACTACACCGGCGTGAACATCACGCTCGACCCCAAGGCGCTCACCGACGAGGGCCTCACGTCCTCGACCCCGGTGTCGCTGAACCTGTCGAACGTCTCGCTCAAGACCGTGCTGAAGCTGATGCTCAAGCCGCTGGGCATGAACTACACGATCGAGGAAGACGTCCTCGTCATCACCGACAACCAGGCGACCAGCCAGGAGACCTTCACCCACCCCTACTACGTGGCCGACCTGGTCATGCCCAAGAGCAAGGACGCCCGGCAGACCCCCGGCGTGGCCCTGAACGCGAACACGACGACCCAGACCGACGTCCACGGCATGCCGATCAACGGCGGCCAGGGCGTGCCGCTCGGCGTCGGCGGCTCCCCCGGCTCGGCCTCGTCGAGCCACGAGGAGCGGCCCCCGGTCGACATGACCCCGCTGATCCAGCTCATCACCACGTCGATCGCCCCGGGCACCTGGCAGGTGCGCGACGGCGAGAACCAGGACGTCTCCTCGGCCTACGGCCTGGGCGGCGGCTTCGGCGGCGGCGGCGCGGGCGGCGACATCGACCAGGGGCGGCCCCCCGGCTCGATCACGCCGTTCTTCCTCAGCATCAGCCTGATCATCCGCCACACGGCGGAGGTCCACGAGCAGATCGCCGACCTGCTCCGCCAGCTCCGTAGGCTCCAGGACCTGCAGGTCTCGATCGAGGTCCGGTTCATCACGGTGACCGACTCGTTCTTCGAGCAGATCGGCGTCGACTTCGACTTCGCCATCAACTCCAAGAGCGTGGGCAAGCAGAGCACCTGGGCCTACCCGAACAACACCGTCACCAACGTCATCACGGCGCCCGGCGGCGGCGGCACCGGCACGACCGGCGGCACCACCGGCGGCACCACCGGCGGCACGACCGGCGGCACCACCGGCGGCACCACCGGCGGCGGCGGCGGCGGCACGACCAGGCGGCACCCAGGGCGGCGGCGGCGGCACCGGCGGCATCGGCGGGGCGGGCATCGGCGGCGGCGGCGCCACCACGGCCGGCGGCGGCGGCACCGGCGGGGGGACCGGCACCCAGACGCCGGCCTACCTCATCAACCCGATCCGCGACTACTCCAACTACCTGCCCGGCGGCAAGTCGCCGGTGGTGGTGGGCACCCAGGGCGGCGGCCTCTACAACTTCTCGCCGACCTTGCAGATCCCCTTCACCAACACCCAGGGGAGCCTGATCGCCCCGTTCAACACGGTGGCCGGCGCCGGCGCCTCGCTGGGCCTGGCGTTCCTGAGCGACCTGGAAGTCTACTTCTTCCTCACGGCCGCCCAGGGCGACACCCGCAACAACATCCTCCAGGCGCCCAAGGTGACCACCTTCAACGGGGCCGCCGCGACCATCCAGAACGGCGACGTCCAGTACTACGTGGCGTCGCTCTTCCCGATCCTCGGCCCCGGCTCGGTGGCCTTCCAGCCCAACGTCCAGCAGCTGAACAACGGCGTCATCCTGCAGGTCACGCCGGTCGTCACGGCCGACCGCCGCTACGTGCGGCTCAGCCTCTCGCCGTTCTTCCAGGTCGTCAACGGCTTCACGACCATCACCGTCCCCGCCGCGGTCGGCGGAGCCGGCCTGGGCGGCGCCTCGGCGGCCATCAACGGCACGATCCAGCTGCCCAACACGACGGTCACCACCGTCAACACGACCGTCACCGTCCCCGACGGCGGCACCGTGCTGCTCGGCGGCGTCAAGCAGCTCCAGGAGCAGCGCCTGGAGTACGGCGTCCCGGTGCTCTCCAAGGCCCCGTGGATCGACCGCCTGTTCCGCAACGTCGGCATCGGCCGGACGACCTCCAGCCTGATGCTGATGGTCACCCCGCGGATCATCATCCTCGAGGAAGAGGAAGAGCGGCTCGGCATCCCCTCGGTCGCCTTCTGACCGAGGCCCGCGCCGAAGGCTCTGCGAACCCAGGGACCGCCGGGACGAACTCCCGGCGGTCTCGCATTTCGAACGCCCGCCGTCCGGCTTGCACCGGCGCCGTCGGCGGATCATGCTGGGGGGCGAAACGAGCGCGACCGAACCCCGACGCGGCGACCGAGGAGCCACGCATGAACACCCTGATCCTCTCCGCGACCTTCCTGGCGGCCCTGGGCTGGCAGGCCCCCGACGACGAGCCGGCCGAGGCCCCCCCCGCCTTCAAGCCCGAGCCGGGCTGGAAATCGCTGGGGCGCAGCCTCTGGTTCGACGCCGCGTCCAGCCCCAAGCGGCTGATCCTGCGGGGCCGCGTCGTCTTCCGCGAGGGCCCGCTCGAACACCTCGTCTGCCTCCGCGGCACCAAGGAGCACGAGGCGATCATCGCCACCGACGCCGCCCCCACCCAGATCCACGCCGGCCTGCTCCTGACCGGCGTCGAGCCCGGCGGGCCCGTCCGGTTCAAGCCCGAGTTCCGCCCCCCCCACGGGCCCGCCATCGGCCTGACCGTCCGCTGGAAGCGGGGCGAGGCGATCGAGCAGGCCGACGCCCGGACCTGGGTCCAGGACGACAAGACCAAGAAGGACCTCGACGTCGACTGGGTCTTCGCAGGCAGCATCCTCTACGAAGACCCCGTCACCAAGAAGGCCGTCTACGCCGCCGAGGAGGGCGACCTGATCACCGTCGCCAACTTCGCCAGCGCGATCCTCGACCTCCCGGTCGTCAGCTCGGCCGACGACGCCGAACGAACCTTCGTCGCGCATACCTCGCGCATCCCCGCCGTCGGGACCGAAGTCCAGCTCATTATGAGCCCTCATCCCCCCAAAATACCGAAAACTCCCTGATTGCCTTGTTTGCTAATCCGTCAATCTGAGGGCGCACCAGACGCCGAAAGGATGGAACTGGGCGTCGATGGGACGCACTTCGAGATGCTCCCACTCCTCCAGCGACCAGATCAGCAGACGCGCCGGATGGCCGTTGATCCGCCATCCGGTGGCCGGCACCACGTGGTGCATGGGTGCTTTATCGCGTGCAATCGCCAGCCCGCTCATCCGACCGTTATGATTCACTGCCGGGGCTCCTGTTGCATCCGGGGCCTCATAGCCGCACGGACGCCTGCGGGGTCGTTTTACCTCTTGGGAAGGATCAACATTGACCCGGGAGCGCAAGCCTCGTCGCTCGCACGCCGTTTTCCTGTATCGTCTCGAGGAGTTGAAATTGGACCCGCGACGCGACCGACCCCGAGGTCGCTTCGGGCGGAAGGGGGTCGGACGTCGCTGGTCCGAGATGAGCGGAAGACGAACCGCCTGAAGCTGGCTTGATTCTGCGCTTAATAAAACCCCGTTGCAAGAGGGTGCAGCCTGTCTACTGTGTTTTCATGGGCGCATGCGTGTTTTTGATCCCCGCTCGCGTCGTCAAAGAGCGTTGTTCTTCGAGGAAAACACATTTTTTGCAACCAATGAAGGTCGGATCCCATGAAGCAACCGGCCCTGATCATGTCGGACGGACTGACGAAGGCCTACGGGCCGACTTATGCGCTGCGCGACCTAAGTCTCGACGTACGCCAGGGTGAGGTGTTCGGGCTGCTGGGCCCGAACGGCTCGGGCAAGACGACGACGATCCGGCTTTGGTTAGGCCTGATGCGGCCGACTCGGGGCCGGGCGTCGATCTTCGGCCTCGACTGCTGGCGGGGCGGCCTGCAGGTGCGGCGGCTGGTCTCGTACCTGCCGGGCGAGCTGCGGATGCCGGGTTCGCTCTCGGGGCTGGGGGTCTTGAAGTTCCTCAGCGGCCTGCGCGACGGCGAGGGCCTCGACCGCGCCGCGGCGATCGCCGAGCGGGTGATGAAGCTGGACCTGAGTCGCAAGGTCCGGAAATACTCGACGGGCATGAAGCAGAAGCTGGCCCTGGCCCAGGCCTTCGCCGACCCGGTCGACGTCCTGATCCTCGACGAGCCGACCTCGGCCCTCGACCCCTCGGCGCGGCTCGACGTGATGAACCTGATCCGCGAGGCGAAGGCGCAAGGCCAGACGGTGATCTTCTCCGGCCACGTCCTCTCCGAGATCGAGTCGGTCTGCGACCGGGTGGCGATCCTCCGCCGGGGCCGCCTGGTCCATGTCGAGGACATGCACGCACGCCGTCGCCTGCGCATGGTCCTGGCTCGTTTCGCCGGCGAGCCCCCCCTCCCTTTCCCCGAGGAGCTGGATTTGAAGGTCCGGGGGACGGAGGGCGCGGCTCTCCTCTTGGAGCACGGCGGCGAGCTGGGCCCCCTGCTCCGCTGGCTGGCGACGGTCCCGGTCGAGGACCTGGCGATCGGGACCGAGGACCTCCACACCCTGTACAACCAGTTTCACGGCCCCGACGTCGACGTCGCCGAGGATGAGGACTCCGCCCGATGAAGCCGTTCTGGACCCTGGTCCGCAAGAATCTGCACGACGTGCGCTGGTCGCTCTTCCTGTCGATCGTCTGCCTGTTCGCCCTGGGCTGGCTGCTGGTCTACGTGGCGTCGCTGCAGGAGACGCGGATCCGCCAGGCCCTCAGCGACGGCAAGGGGTTCGAGTGGGTCCGCCAGCTCGGCCTGGAGGCGAATCCGCCGTCGATCGAGATCATGATGGCCTTCTGGAACCATCCGTTCATCATCCTGCTGGTGGCGATCTGGTCGATCGGCCGGGGGGCGAACGCGGTCGGCGCCGAGATCGAGCGCGGGACGCTCGACATGGTGATGTCGCGCCCCGTCTCCCGGTCGGCGTACCTGGCGTCGCAGGTCCTGACGTCGACCCTGGGCCTGCTGGCCATCGCCGGGGCCCTGGCGGCGGGCGCGTACGCGGCGACCTTCTACAACTTCTTGAAGACGCCCCCGGCGTTCGGGCTGCTGATGCGGCCGGCGTTCAACCTCGCCGCGCTGGCCTTCCCGATGTACGGCTACACGCTGCTCGTCTCGGCGATCGACATCGTCCGCTGGCGGGCGCTCATGGTGGGCTCGGTGCTGACGCTGGGCGGGTTCATCGCGCGGGTGATCGCCGTGATCCCCGTGTTCAAGGACTCGGCCTGGCGGCCCTGGGCCGAACGTGCGTCGCTGTTCACCCTCTATAATCCCGTGGACGCGGTCTCCGACCGCTCCCACTACGATTACGACGTGGCGGTGCTGCTGGGCCTGGGTTCGGCGTGCATCGCCCTGGCCTTCCTGGCGTTCGCCGTCCGCGACCTGCCGGCCAACTCCTGACGCCCGGACCGACCCCGAGGGATCCCCGCCGTGAACCCCGCCCCCGCGCCCGCCATCACCACGGTCGACGCCTTCACGGATCGGCCCTTCGCCGGCAACCCGGCGGCCGTCTGCGTCCTCGACGCCCCCGCGCCCGAGGGCTGGATGCAGCTCGTCGCCCGCGAGATGAACCTGTCGGAGACCGCCTTCCTGCACCCGATCGACGGCGGCCCGAGATACCGCCTGCGCTGGTTCACCCCGGCCGTCGAGGTCGACCTCTGCGGCCACGCGACGCTCGCCACGGCGCACGTCCTGTGGGAGGAAGGTCGGCTCGCGGCCGACGCGACCGCCGAGTTCGAAACCCGCAGCGGGCTCCTGACCGCCCGCCGGGTCGACGGCTGGATCGAACTCGACTTCCCCGCCAAGCCCGCCGATCGACGGGTCGAGGACCCGGCCGAGCTGGAGGCGATCGCCGCGGCCCTGCGCAGCGAGGTCGTCTCGGCCCATCGCAACGCGTTCGACCTGCTGGTCGAGCTGGCCGACGAGCGCGCCGTGCGTGAATTGGCCCCGGACTTCGGCCTGGTGAAGGGGATCACCCCGCGCGGGGCGATCGTCACCGGCCGGTCGTCCGACCCGGCCTTCGACTTCGTCTCCCGCTTCTTCTGCCCCAACGTGGGCGTGGACGAGGACCCCGTCTGCGGCTCCGCCCATTGCTGCTCCGGCCCCTTCTGGGCCGCCCGCCTGGGCCGCGCCGACCTGCTCGCCCATCAGGTCTCCGCCCGAGGCGGCGTCCTCCGCCTCCGCATCGGCGCCGAACGCGTCGCCCTCGCCGGCCAGGCCGTCACCACCTTCCGCGGCCGCCTGCAAGGCGCGGCGGGGCTCTGAAGGCGACGCTGCGGGTCGATCTTGATATGTTGCTCAGGAAGGAGGCTCTCGCATGACGATCCATCTGTCCGACGACGGCGAGCAGTTCGTCCGTTCGCTCATCGACGCAGGGCGGTTCGCCTCGGAAGACGCCGTGGTCGAGGCGGCTCTGAGGCTGCTTCACGAACATGTCGAGGAAGCCAAGTCGGCGCTGCTTCGCCATGACGTCGGCGAGGCCGTCGCCCAGGCCGATCGTGGCGAGCCGACGCCTTTCGACCCCCATGACACGATCGCCCGCGTCCGTTCCCGGCAGGCCGCCGGGCCCTCCTGATGGCCGAAGTTCTGCACGCCCCGCTGGCGGAAGCCGACCTCGCCGCAATCCTTGCCGACCTCATGGACGAGGAACCCGGCGATTGACCGGACGTTGCGGTCGTGTTCGTTTCTCGGCCTCGGCCGATCCTCACGCGAACTCGAGCGCCTGGGCGAAGTCGTTCCAGAGGTCCTCGACGTCTTCGAGGCCGACGGAGAGGCGGATCAGGCCCGGGGTGACCCCGAGGCGTTCGAGGACGGCCGGGTCCTGGCCGCGGTGGCTGGTGGAGCACGGGTGGCTGACGGTCGTCTGGGCGTCGCCCAGGCTGGGGGCGAAGGGGATCGCGCGAAGGCCGCGGATGAGGCGGTCGGCCTGCTCGCGGCCGCCGACGTCGAAGGCGATCATCGCGCCGAAGCCGCCGGAGAAGAGCCGTTTCGCCAGGGCGTGGTCGGGGTGCGAGACCAGGCCGGGGTACATCGTCCGCTCGACCTTGGGGTGGGTTTCGAGCCGGCGGGCCAGCTCCAGGGCGGTGCGCGAGGTCCGCTCGACGCGGAGCGGCAGCGTGACGGCCCCGCGGATCGTCAGCCAGCAGTCGAACGGGTTGCCGGTTTGGCCGAACGTCGAGGCGACGGCGTGGATCCGGGCGATCAGGTCGCGCGGGCCGACCACCGCGCCCAGCGTCACGTCGCCGTGGCCGCCGATCAGCTTGGTCAGCGAGTGCGCCACCAGCGTCGTCCCGAGCGCGATCGGCTTGCACAGCAGGGGGGCGAACGTGTGGTCGATCATCAGCGGGACGCCGGCGTCGCGGGCGGCGGCGGCGACGCCTTCCAGGTCGCAGACGCGGAGCAAGGGGTTCGAGATCGTCTCGGCCACGACGAGGCGGGCGTCGGGGGCCTCGGCCAGGGCCCGTCGCAGCGTCTCGGGCCGCGACGGGTCGAACAGGGTGTGCGAGACGCCGAACCGGGCCAGCTCGCGGGCGATCAGCGTCGTGGTCTTGCCGTAAAGCCCCTCGGAGACGAGCACCCGGCCCCCCTGCTCCGTCAGGGTCAGCACCGACGCGGCGATCGCCCCCATGCCCGAGGCGCAGATCAGGCCGGCCTCGGCCCCTTCGAGCTTGGCGAGCTTGTCGGCGAGCTGGGCGGCGTTGGGGTGGCCGTCGCGGGCGTAGAAGAAGCCCTCGGCGCGGCCCTCGAACAGGGCGTCGACCTCGTCGAGGCCGGCGATCCGGTAGACCGAGGCGAGCTGGATCGGCGGGGCCAGCGGCTCGCTGATGGAGCGCGGGGGCTCGGGCGCGCGGGCGCATCGGGTCGCGTCGGAGGCGGGCTCGTCGTGGGGCATCGCGGGGTCCGTCCGTGGGAACGTACGGTGCGGGTCAGGTGGCGGCGTGCTTGCGATGGAACCGGCCGGCCTGGCCGAGCATCGAGGCGATCTCGCCGATCTCGCGGAGCGACACCCAGGCGTTGCGGGCGGCCTGGGCCTCGGCGAGCTTGCGGCGGTGCTCGGAGAGCTGGGTCCAGTCGACCGACCAGGCCTGCGAGATGGCCGCCTCGCGGACGTCCTCGACGAGCTGCGAAAGCTCCTCGACGAGCCGGTCGTCGATCGCGCATTCGGCCGTCCGGTAGCGGTGCTCGTCCTCGGGGGCCAGCGTCTGGAGCGGCTTGGGGCCGGTGAACCGCGCGACGAGCCGGTCCTTCCACGACTTCGTCGCGCCGTTGGTCGGCCGGCCCTTCTTGGCGTCGGGGTCGTGCGCGTCGGTCTCGCCCGACTCGGGGTCGACCCAGGGGCCGACGCGGACGATGAGCACGGTGATGTTGTCGAGCCCGCCCCGGAGGTTCGCCAGGTGGACGAGGTAGCGGCAGGCGTCGCGGGGGTGGAAGTGGCCGGCGAAGGCCCCCAGCTCGGGGTCGGTCACGAAGCCGGAGAGGCCGTCGGAGCAGAGCAGGAAGACGTCCCCCTCGTGGACGGCGAACGGGCCTTCCAGGTCGACGTCGACCTCGGCCGGGCCCAGGCTCCGGGTGATCACGTTCTTGGGGATCGAGACGTTCGCCTGCTCGGGCGTCAGGTGGTTGCGGCGCACCAGCTCCCAGACCAGGCTGTGGTCGAACGAGAGCTGGTCGATGCGGCGCTCGCGGACGCGGTAGACCCGCGAGTCGCCGACGTGCGCGACCAGGGCCCCCTCGGGCATCAATAGGAGCGACGAGCAGGTGGTCCCCATGCCGTCGAAGTCGCGGTTGGCCGCGGCCCGGACGTGGATCTGCGCGCTGACGTCGCGGAAGGCCTTGGCGATGGCCTCGCCGGCCGCGCCCACCTTGGCCTTCATGTAGCTGTGCGGGATCAGGTCGCAGGCCATCTTGCTGGCCAGCTCGCCGGCGGCGTGCGCGCCCATGCCGTCGGCCACCATGAACAGGTGCCCGCGGCGCCGCCAGGTCTCGCGGTTGGCCGCGCGGACGGCCGCGAAGCTGTCCTGATTGTTCTGACGGCGCATCCCCGTGTCGGAGGCCGAGGCGTCGATGATGATGTCGTCCCAGTTCACAGGCCGACCTTCTGAAAGAACATCGGAAACGGCCCCCGCCCCCGGCGGCGGACCTCGCGGGGGCCGGACGACCTCGGGCCCGCCGAGGCCATGCCTGCGTGATTCGAGACACCCGCGATGGCGACGACCCGCCCAATCTGCATTCTAACCCGTCGTCGCGACGGCCCCCAGCCGCCTCCCAATTTTCTCGGGTGCGCGCGGAGGCGGTCCTACGAGCTTAGGCGCGTGGGCCCGACGCCGGCAAGCCGATGATCCGTCGTCCTGATATTACTCGCCGCGCGCGCGACTTGTGACCGCCCCCCGCCCCGAGGAATCGGGACCGGGCCCCCGCGTCGCGAAGGGCCGTCGTTGGCCTGCCCGGGGACCGAGGAAGACGCTAAGCTGGAAGGTCCGAAGTTCCGGGACGGCCGAGGCCGCGCGACGTGGCGGCCGGCGGCGGCGTCCCCCGCGTCACGTCGAACCGAAGCGAGCCCTCCCGCGATGAGCGAGTTGACGACGCCCCCGCCGTTCGAGTTCCGGAAGCAGACGCTCGCCAACGGCCTCGACGTGATCGCCCGGCGTCGGCCCGGCATCCCGACGGCGGCGGTCAACCTCTGGTACCACGTCGGCTCCAAGGACGAAGAGCGCAACCAGCGGGGCTTCGCCCACCTGTTCGAGCACATCATGTTCGAGGGCTCCGAGCACTACCCCGGCGACTTCTTCAAGCACCTCCAGCCCCTGGGGGCGAGCATCAACGGCTCGACCTCGACCGACCGAACCAATTACTTCACCGACGTCCCCGCCGTGCACGTCGAGCGCGTCCTGGCGATGGAGTCGGACCGGATGGGCTGGCTCGTCCCGGCCCTCGACGACAAGAAGCTCGACGTCCAGCGCGACGTGGTCAAGAACGAGTACCGCCAGACCCACGCCAACCGCCCCTACGGCCAGGCCTGGCGGATCCTCGCCGAGGCCATGTACCCTCCCCAGCACCCCTACAGCTGGCTCACGATCGGCGTGATGGAGGACCTCGACTCGGCCTCGCGCGACGACGTGGCGGCCTTCTTCCGGCGCTACTACGTGCCGGCCAACGCCAGCCTGGCGATCGTCGGCGACATCCCCGAGGACGAGGCGTTCGCGATGGCCGAGCGCTACTTCGCCCCCATCCCCGGCGGCTCGCGGGCGATCCGGCCCTGGACGCCCCCGGTCGAGCTGGGCGAGGCCCGCGACCTGGAGCTGCTCGACCGCGTCGAGCTGGACCGCTGCTACCTCGTCTGGCACACCGTCCCCCAGTTCGACGGCGGCGACGCGACGCTCAGCCTGCTGGGCGACGTCCTGGGACGGGGCCGGTCCAGCCGGCTCTACAAGTCGCTTGTGCTGGAGCGGCAGTGGGCCCAGGACGTCGCGGCGTACCAGTCGGGCCGCGAGCTGGCCGGGACCTTCGGCCTGATCGCCACGATCCGCCCCGGGCGGTCGATGGCCGACGTCCGCAAGGTCCTGTTCGAGGAGGTCGCCGCGATCGCCCGCGACGGGGTCGCCGAGGAGGAGCTGGAACGCGTCAAGACGATGAAGGCGTCGGCCTTCCTGTTCGCCCTCGAACACGCCGGCGGATTCGGCGGCGTGGCCGACCGGCTCAACGCCTACAACATCTACTGCGGCGACCCGTCGCGGATCACGACCGACCTGGAGCGGTTCCTCCGCGTGACCCCCGACCACCTCCGCGCCGCGGCCGCGGCGTACCTCGACGGCAAGCCCTACGTGGGCCTGTCGATCTACGGCCGCAAGCCGGCGGCCGGCGTCGCGAAGGTCGATCGCGCCACCCCGCCCCCCGCGCGGACGCCGACGCCCTTCCGCGCCCCCGCGCCCGAGGTCCACTCGCTCTCCAACGGCCTCCCCGTCTGGATCCTCCCCAAGCGCGACCTGCCGACGGTCACGATGTGCGTCGCGATGCGCGGCGGGGCGGCGCTCCAGCCCGTCGACCGCCCGGGGCTGGCGCAGCTCGCCGTGTCGATGCTCGACGAGGGGACGCGGACGCGCTCGGCCGCCCGGATCGCCGCCGAGGTCGAGTCGATGGGCGCGTCGCTGTCGGCCTCGTGCGGCTGGGACGGCGCGTTCGTCTCGATCCGCTGCCTCAAGACGGTGCTCGACCGCACGCTCGACCTGGGCGTCGACGTCCTCCGCGAGCCGACCTTCCCGGTCGACGAGTGGGAACGGCTGCGGGGCCAGACCGTCGCCGCCCTCCGCGCCGAACGCGACGGGGCCGACTCCCGCTGCCACCGCGCCTTGATGAAGGCCCTCTACCCCGAGGGCCACGCCTACCGCCACCCGCTCGACGGCGTGGAGGCGGTCGTCGCCGGCCTGGATCGCGACGAGGCCGTCGGCTTCTTCGGCCGCAACCTGGGCCCCGCGCAGGCCGGCGTGATCGTGGCCGGCGACGTCGACCCCGACGCGATCCTGTCGCTCCTGGAAGCCCGCCTCGGCGACTGGCGGGGCGGCGCCGTCACCCTGCCCAAAATCGCCGCTCCGGCCCGCGCCGAGCGGCCCCGGATCCTGCTGCTGAACCGGCCCGCCGCCCCCCAGGCCGTGGTGCGGTTCGGCCACGTCGGGATCGCCCGCGGCGACGACGACCACGACCCCTTGCTGCTGTTCAACCAGGTCCTCGGCGGCCAGTTCACGTCCCGGCTCAACGAGAAGCTCCGCGAGGAGCGCGGGTTCACCTACGGCGTCCGCAGCAGCTTCGACGGCCGCCGGGGCGCGGGGCCGTTCGCGATCTCCGCCTCGCTGCAGGCCGACAAGCTGGCCGAGGCGTTCGAGGACGTCCGCCACGAGCTGGACGAGGTGCTCGGCGACCGCCCCCCGACCCTTCGCGAGATCGACGACGCCCGCCGCTCGCTGGTCGAGGGCCAGGCCCGCCACTTCGAGACCCCCTCGGCCCTGGTCAACCGCTACGCGAACGTCTTCATCCACGACCTGCCGCTCGACTCGCTGGCGACCTTCCCCGAGCGGATCGCCGCCGTCGACCTGGACTCCGTCGCCGCCGCCACCCGCCGCAACCTCGACCCCCGGGCCCTCGTCGCCGTCGTCGTCGCCGACGCCGAACACGTCCGGACCCAGCTCGAATCGATCCCCTGGGCGGACCTGGAAATCATCGAGGACTGACGGCGGGACGGGACGGGGCCGGACCGACCCTGGCTACGAGGGGGTCTCGGCGGCCGTCGCGTCCCAGACGCCGGTGCTCAGGAACTCGTGGATCGACGCCGCGGCCTTGCGGCCGGCGCCCATGGCGAGGATCACGGTCGCGCCGCCGGTCACGATGTCGCCGCCGGCGAAGACGCCCGGCTTCGACGTCCGGAGCGTCTCCGGGTCGGCGGCGATGTAGCCCTTGCGGGTCGTCTGCAGGTCGGGCGTGGTCGACTGGATGAGCGGGTTGGCCGACGTCCCGAGCGCGATCACGGCCACCTGGATCGGGATCTCGAACTCGGAGCCGGGGACCTCCTTCGGCGAGCGCCGGCCCGAGGCGTCGGGCTCGCCCAGCTCCATCCGCACGCAGCGCATGCCGCTGACGAAGCCGTCCTCGTCGCCGAGGAAGGCGACGGGGTTCGTCAGGCACATCAGCGAGATCCCCTCGTCCTTGGCGTGCTTCAGCTCCTCGGCGCGGGCGGGCATCTCGGCCTCGGAGCGGCGGTAGACGAGGTGGCTCGTCGCGGCGCCCAGCCGGCTGGCGGTGCGGACGGCGTCCATCGCCGTGTTGCCGCCGCCGACCACGGCCACGTCGCGATCGCGGCAGTCGTAGACCGGCTCGTCGCTCTCGGGGAAGGCGTCGGCGCGCATCAAGTTGACGCGGGTCAGGAACTCGTTCGCCGAGTAGACGCCGTTGAGGTGCTCGCCGGGGACGCCCAGGAACTTGGGCAGCCCCGCGCCGGTGGCGACGAAGACGGCGTCGTAGCCCTCCTCGCCCATCAGCTCGTCGATGGTCACCGTCTTGCCGATCACGACGTTGGTCTGGAAGTCGACGCCCATCTTCCGCATGGCGTCGACCTCGTGGCGGACGATCTCCTTGGGGAGCCGGAACTCGGGGATCCCGTAGACCAACACGCCGCCGATCTCGTGCAGGGCCTCGAAGACCGTCACCTCGTGCCCCATGCGGACGAGGTCGCCCGCGGCGCTCAGGCCGGCGGGCCCGCTGCCCACGATCGCGACCCTCCTGCCGGTGGCCGGGGCCCGCTCGGGGAGCCCGACCTGGCCGGTCTCGCGCTCGTAGTCGGCGACGAATCGTTCGAGGTAGCCGACGCCCAGGGGCTCGAACTTGTTGCCCAGGATGCAGCAGCCCTCGCACTGGGTCTCCTGCGGGCAGACGCGGCCGGTGATCGCCGGCAGGATGTTGTCCTCGCGGATCTTGGCCGCCGCGCCCAGGTAGTCGCCGGCGACGATCAGGTCGACGAAGTCCTTGACCTTCACCCCGACCGGGCAGCCGGCCGTGCACTTGGGGTTGGCGCACGAGAGGCAGCGCAGGGCCTCGGTCGCGGCCCCCAGGACGGTCAGGCCCTGGTTCACCTCTTCGAAGTTCCGCCGCCGCCGCGCGGGGTCCTGCTCGGGCATGTGCTGCCGGGGGATCTTCATCCGATCCTTCTTCGACGGCGGGACGGCCGGGGTGGCGGGGTCGGTGGTCTCGGCGCTCATGATCGGCTGGCCTCGCGACGGACTTCCGGGTGTCTCTGTTCCAGGTGGCACGACTCGCGGACCCGCTCCAGGTCGCGGGTCGGGTCTTCCAGGAACCGCTTGAGCGACTCGGACTCGTTCTGGAGATACGTCCGGTTGCGGCGGACGAGCATGTCGAAGTCGACCTCGTGGGCGTCGAACTCGGGGCCGTCGACGCAGGCGAACCGCGCCCCGGCGTTCGTCAGCACCCGGCAGCCTCCGCACATGCCGGTGCCGTCGACCATCAGCGAGTTCAGGCTCACGACCGTCTTGATCCCGCGCGGCCGGGTCGTCTCGGCGACCGCCTGCATCATCCGGGGCGGGCCGATCGCCAGCACGAGGTCGAGCCGGCGGCCCGACTCGATCAGCTCGGCGAGGACCCCGGTGACGAACCCTTTGCGGGCGTAGCTGCCGTCGTCGGTCGTGATCAGCAGCTCGTCGCTGATCGCGCCGATCTCGCGCTCCAGGATCACCAGCTCTTTCGTGCGGGCGCCGACGATCGAGACCACGTGGTTGCCGGCCTCTTTCATGGCCTTCGCCGTGGGGTAGGCGATCGCCGCGCCCAGGCCGCCGCCGATCACGACGACCGTGCCGAACGGCTCGACGTGCGACGGCGAGCCCAGCGGCCCGACCAGGTCGAGGATCGCGTCGCCGGCGCCGAGCATGTTCAAAAGCTTGGTCGTCTTGCCGACGCCCTGGACGATGATCGTCACGGTGCCGCGTTCGGGGTCGGAGTCGGCGATCGTCAGCGGGATCCGCTCGCCGTGGTCGTGGAGGCGGAGGATGAGGAACTGGCCGGCCCGCCGCTTCTTCGCGACGCGCGGGGCCTCGATGACGAACCGCTTGACGTCGGGTGCGAGGAACTCGGCCTCGACGATTGGGAACATGGGATGGGCCTCGTCGATTGCATGGCGGGCTGGCGACGCCCGCGTCGGCCCCGGGTGGTCAGGTGGACGCCGGGGCGTCGTCGTCTCGGTCGTAGTCGGGGAACCAGATGAAGTCGTCGAGTTCCTTCTCGATGGCGTCGTCGCCGAGGTTCCGTCCCAGGTGCTGCGCGCGGGCCTCGCGGAAGACGGCCGCGGCGATCGTCCGCGAGACCTCGCGGAGGCGGTCGAGCCCGGGGTAGATCCGCCCCTTGGCGAGGTCGGCCGGGGACACGCACGACGCCAGGGTCTCGGCGGCGGTGAGGAACATGGGGTCGCTCACCTCGCGCGTCTCCGAGACGATCGCGCCCAGGCCGACGCCGGGGAAGATGTAGGCGTTGTTGGACTGGCCGATCGTCACGGTCTCGCCGCCGAACGCGACCGGGGGGAACGGGCTGCCGGTGGCGACCACCGCGCGGCCGTCGGTCCACGTCAGGGCCTCCAGCGGCGTGCACTCGACCCGCGACGTGGGGTTGCTCAGGGGCAGGATCACCGGCCGATCGACGCCCGCCGCCATCGCGCGGACGACCTCCTCGCCGAAGACGCCGGGGTTGCCCGTGGTGCCGATCAGGACCGTCGGCTTGACGCGGCGGACGACCTCCAGCAGGCCGAACGGGCCGTCGCCCTCGAAGCCGTAGCGGTCGAGGTCGTCGCGACCCCAGTGGAACTCGCTCTTGTACGGGTCCTTGGGGTCGTCGCTCGCGACGACCAGCCCCCGGCTGTCGAGCATGGCCTGCGCGCGGCGGGCCGTCACGAGGTCGGCCCCGGCCTTCACCAGGCCGCTCTTGACCAGCCGGGCGATCCCCACCCCGGCCGCGCCCGCGCCGAGATAGACGATCCGCTGGTCGGCGAGCCCGCCGCCGGTGATCCGCAGGGCCGAGAGGATCCCCGCCAGCGCGACGGCGGCCGTCCCCTGGATGTCGTCGTTGAAGCTGGGGCAGCGCTTGCGGTAGCGGTCCAGCAGCGACAGCGCGATGTTCTTGTGGAAGTCCTCCCACTGCAGCAGGGCGTGGGGGAAGACCTTGCGGACGCCGCCGACGAAGGCCTCGATGAACGCCTCGTACGGCGCCCCCCGCAGCCGGCGGCCGCGGTAGCCGCGGTAGAACGGGTCGGCCAGCAGCTCGGCGTTGTCGGTGCCGACGTCCAGCGAGATCGGCAGGCAGTGCGCGGGGTGGATGCCCGCGGCGGCCGAGTAGATCGACAGCTTGCCGATCGGGATCCCCATCCCGCCGGCCCCCTGGTCGCCCAGGCCCAGGATCCGCTCGTTGTCCGTCGCCACGATCAGGCGGACGTCCTGGTTGGGCGCGTTCCGCAGGACGCCGGGGATGTCGTCGACGTCCTCGGGCGTGATCCAGAGCCCGCGCGGCTGGCGGACGATGTGGCTGTAGAGTTGGCACGCCTTGCCGACCGTGGGCGTGTAGATGATCGGCAGCAGCTCCTCCAGGTTCTCGACGACCACCCGGTAGAAGAGGGCCTCGTTGCGGTCCTGCAGGGCCGCCAGGCCGATGTACTTCTCCAGCGCGTCGGGCTTGGCCCGGACGTGCTCCAGCTCCAGCGCGACCTGCTGCTCGATCGTCAGGTGCGCGTGCGGCAGGAGCCCCCGCAGGCCCAGGCGGTCGCGCTCCGACTTCGAGTACGCCGCCCCCTTGTTCAGGAGCGGGTCACGAAGCAACCACCAACCGCGGGGGGCCGAGGCGTCCGCCTCCTCGCCCGTCCGGGGGTCGCGTTGGGGGCGAGGGCCGAAGCGAGACATGCCGGGACTTCCTTTCCGACGCCGGGGCGTCGTCTCTCAACGATTATGCCGCGCGGAGCCCCTCGATCCCAGGGCGTTTCGTACAATCGGACCGATTCGTCGAAACGAACCGAAACGATCGTCAGGGCTCGCCCGGGAACTTGCCGCGCATGCGATAAAGTGCGATCAGGGCCCGGTCGAGCATGGCCTCTCCGGCCCCCAGGGCGATCGGCGACATCCTCGGGTCGGCTCCGTAGCCGCCTTCGGAGGCCGCCTCGATCGTGGGGAAGTAGAGGTAATGGCCGTTACAGTACCCGAACACCAGGGCGTGCGGGAGGTCCGCCCGCTCGCGGAGCCGCGTCGCGTGGCCGTGGAAGGGCTCGCCGGGGAGGCCGACGATGCCGATCTGGTCGCCCAGCAGGGCCGTCGTGGTCTCGGGATTCGTGCCGCCGACGTAATCGGGGACGGTGCTTTCGATCAGCTCCGGGAAGAAGGCCCGGCCGTAGAGGACGCGATTGAGCGGGTTCGCGATGTCCAGCCTCATCCCGAAGTGATGCGACTCGGTCGCGACGGCGAGCGACGGCTTCACCGCCGGCGCGGCCTTCGCCGCCTCGGCCGTCTCGATCGCGGCGCGGGCGAGGACCTCGCCGAAGGCGTCGGCGCCGTGGACCTCGGGCGGCGAGTTCGGGCTCATGTCGCCGCCGGCCCCCTGGAGGAAGACGGCGGGGGCCTTGAGCGCCGGCTCGACGACGGCGCGCATCGCGCCCGGGTAGTCGGCGGAGAATTCCAGGAGTTCCCCGGGCCGCATCACCGGGTGGGCGGCGAAGTGGACGAGGACCGTCAGGGGCGAGCCGTCGGCGCGGTCGAGCCGGATCAGGGTGAGGCGAGGGTCGACCGACTTCGGCTCCCGCTTCGAGTGCCGGTTGCGGTTGAGCGCGACGTCCTTCGACGCCGCCCGGATGGTGACCGGGACGAGTTGGTCGTCGGCCTCGGCGATGGCGCGGGCGAGCCGGACCGGGAGGTCGCGGGAATAGGCGACGGCGGCGTCGAACTTCCCTTTGCCGCGGCCGGGCTCGTCGGTCAGCTCGATGACGGGTCCGTGGTGGGTGTGGCTGCCGGAGATCAGCAGGCCGGCGAACTTGCGCGGGGCCAGGGCCTCGCGGATCGTCGCCATCATCGCGGCCGTCGGCCCCCGCCCCAGGTCCATGCCGACGACCGCCAGCTTGGTCCCGCCGGCCTCGATCACGACGACCTTGGCCAGCAGGCGGTCTCGAACCCCCTTCGAGAGCATGTCGTGCCGCGCCCCGTAGCCCCACATCGGCGTCGGCGCGTCGGGCGTGACGTCGCACGCGGCGACCCCCGCGCGGAACGTCGCCGCCGGCTCCGCGGCCCGCCCGAGCATGGGGACGAGGGCCACGAGCAGGATCCCAGGCTGCCATCGCATGCGGATTCCTCCGGGAGAGGCTCCATCCCTCCCCCGTGGTGGACCGCGACGGCGCGCCGGATGAAGGGAGATGAGCGAACGGCCCCCAGTTGTACGCCCTTCGCCGCTCGTGGCATAGACACTTGCGCGATGAGGACTCGAAGAAGTCGGGGCGATCCACCCCGCCCTTCCGGCGAGCGTGCAGAATGAGGTGGTTCTCGCGTCGCGCGGGAGCTTCGGAGGGCATCGCCGCCTTGGCGGACTGGGTCCGCTGCACCGAACGTTCGGCGGCGCGCTCAGTCCCTTATATCGAGGTCGGATGGGCATCCGAGCATGACCTGTTCGAGCAACCCCTTGAGCCGCGCATAGGTCCCGTCGTCCGCCGTGAATTCGATCTCGACCGCGTCGCACTCCATCCACGGGAGTTCCCGCGTATTGACGATGAACGTGTTCCTGCTCAGGACGACGTCCCACGCCCCTCCTCGCCCGCCCCATTCCTGATCGTCCCGTTCCAGCCAGATCTCGTCCTTGGCGTTCGTCAGCTCGCCGGGTTGCATCCAGAAATAATGCTCCCCTTCCCCATCCGAGAAGCCGACGAAGCCGACCTGGGGATCAAGTGAGACATCAGCCGCGGCGAATCGGACCATATTACTCATTAAAACCTGCCACCTCGGTCGGGCTCGTCGGCCCGGCGCAGGGGCGACTGTAGGCCACCTCGACATCCCGGCCGCTTGGAAGTTGGGGGGGCGAACCTCGGCGCGTGTCCGGCCGAACGGCTCGCGCATCATCCGCATGTCAGCCCTGGCGTCGCCGCGGGCCGTGGATATGAAGCCGGCGTCGTCTATTTCGCGATCGAGGCCGACTGTATCGACCTCACGCTGCGCGAGGGCGTCCACGTCGATCTTCGGCTCCGGGAGCCGCGTTCAGTGCGTGGCGAGGCCGCCGCGCCGGCCTACGGGGATGTCGGCGGCCCGGGCTCGCGAAGCGGATCCCATCACCAGAACTTGCCGATTCCGCGACGGGAAGCCCGTCGGGGTGGATTCAGCTCGAGGCGACCGCGTAGTCCTGGAACAGCTCGACGCGCAGCCGCTGCATGATCGCGAGGAACGTTTCGCGCTCGTGCTCGGTGCGGAGTCGGGGCGTCATGCGGTCGGCGCGCTGGGCGATGACGCCCCAGGCGACGGTCAGCGGGACGCCGGCGGCCATCGCGGTGCGGGCGAGGCGGCGGCAATGGTTGATGAAGACCCGCTCGCGTTCGCTGGTCATCCCCGGGAGGCTCACGACGAACACGCGGGCCCGAATGTGATCGATGGGCCGTCGATCCTGCGCATGCCAAGACATCCGCATCAATACGTCTCCAAGTCGGCGATTCCCTGCGCCGTGCCAGAATCCTTCGATTCGCGATCGGGATGATCGTGACGACGGACCCGAACGGTGGTTCCCGCAGGAACGCGCCCGGCCGGGGACGTCGAACCGTGGAGAGCTTGGAGATGCTCGGAGCGGCCGATTCGGGATCGGCCGCGAGCAGGGTGGATCCTGGAGTGCGAGGCTTCTAACGGATTCGATCGCAGCGATGCGGCGGGTCGATCAAGAGGCGGAAAGGGTCGACGCGGTCATCGTCGATTCGAGGAGTGGAGGATAGGGGATTTGAACCCCTGACCTCTTGCATGCCATGCAAGCGCTCTCCCAGCTGAGCTAATCCCCCGTACAAGAAAGCCTGAGATGTTTTGGGCAACATCGTTATCGGCTCTCGGTCGCACTGAACGAGAGTCATCTTACCGACCGTCGAAAACCAGTTCAACGTCGATTCCCCCGCTTTTTTTCTAGGACGGTAGAGCCGGCTTGATCGGTAGTTTGCCATCGGTTCTCCTGGGGAAGCCCTCCAGGAGTCGACCGATGCCCAAGCCCAAGCGGACGCCACGACCGGCCCCCACTCGCACCGTCGAGCTGACGACCGCCACCCGCGTCTGCCCCGGGTGCGACCGGCCCCTCTGGGCCGCCTACAAGGGCCGCCGCGTCGTCGCCACCCTCGAGGGGCTCACCCGATTCGCCGTCCAGGTCCGACGCTGCCGCGATGCCGACTGCCCCCGCCACAACGTCTCGCTCCGGGCCGAAGCCGAGGGGGCCATCGCCCTGCCGCAGCAGGAGTTCGGCCTGGATGTCATCGCCCTGGTCGGTCGCCTCCGCCATGTCGAGCACCGCGGCGTCGCCGAGATCCACGCCGAGCTGACCCGACGCGGGGTGGGCATCTGCGTGCGGAGCGTCTCCTGCCTGCTGGACCGCTACGACGAGCTGCTCGCCCTCTCGCTGTCCGACCCCGCCCGACTCCGCCGGGTCGTCGCCGAGGCCGGGCGGGTGATCCTGGCCATCGATGGGCTCCAGCCCGACGTCGGCCACGAGGTCCTCTGGGTCATCCGCGACGTCCTCTCCGGCGAGATCCTCCTGGCCCGGAGCCTTCTCTCCTCCTGCCGGGCCGACCTGGCCAAGCTGCTCGGCGAGGTGAGGTCCGCCCTCCAGCCCGAGGCCGAGGGGGCCGCCGGCGTGCCGATCGTCGGGGTGATCTCCGACGGCCAGCATTCCATCCGCGACGCCGTGGCCGAAGCCCTGCCCGGCGTGCCGCACCAGCTCTGCCAGTTCCATTACCTCCGCGAGGCGGCCCGGCCGATCTACGAGGCCGATCGCCACGCCAAGGTCACGCTCAAGAAGAAGGTCCGGGGCATCCGCCCGATCGAGCGGGCCGTCGAGGGCCGCGACGACGACGAGGCGACGGCGATCCGGGGCTACTGCGCCGCGGTCCGCACGTCGCTGACCGACGACGGCCGGCCGCCGCTGGCGGCCTCGGGCCTGGTGCTGCGGGACCGGCTGGCGAAGGTCGCCGAGGGCCTGGACGAGGTCGGCGCCAAAAGGGGCTCCCGAAAGAACTGACGCGGCTGCGTGCGATCCTGGCCGGGGGCCTGGAGGCGACCGATTCGGCGTGGCCCGAGGTGCGTGCGGCGTTCGGCCGGGTGCATCGCGCCGCGGCGATCCTGCGGAACAAGGCGGGGCTCGACGCCGCCGGGGTGCGGCGTCGGTTCGTCGGGCTGATGGGGGAGATAGGGCGGCATCGCGATGCCGCCGGGGGGCTGGACGACGCGGTCGGCCATTTCCTGAAGGTGACGCGGAGCTACTGGCCCGGGCTGTTCGCCTGCTATGACACGGCCGGCCTGCCGCGGACCAACAACGACCTGGAGCAACTGTTCGGCTCGTATCGCCATCACGAGCGGCGTTGCAGCGGCCGCAAGGTGGCGTCGCCGGGGATGGTGGTGCGGGGCTCGGTACGGCTGGTCTCGGCGACCGCGACCCGGCTCCGGCCGATCGAGAGGGCCGACCTGGTGCCATCGGACCTCGCGGCGTGGCGGGCGCTCCGCGGTGGGCTGGAGCGGAGGCAGGAGGTCAGGAAGATGGGCCACCGCTTCCGCCGCGATCCCGCGGCTTACCTGCTGTCGCTTAAGGAGATCATGATCAAGCCGGCTCTACCGTCCTAGTTTTTTTCGGAGGGGAGGTCAGCCCGGCGGGGCGACGTCGGGCCCCTGGACGGCGAAGACGCCGTCGTAGCCCCGGCTGGGGACGCCCGAGACTTCCTCGAAGATGACCTGGCAGATCCGCAGGCCCTTCACCAGGCGGACGGTCAGGGGGCCGGCGTTCCAGATCTCGAGCTGGATGGGGTTGCCCACGAAGCCGGGATCTTCGGCCCGGAAGCCGAAGCCGGCGTGGATCGTCGGCGCGGTGACGTGGACGCCCAGGCCGATCCGCGCCAGGCTGCTCTTGCCCTCGACCCGAGCGGCGATCCGCGAGGCGTGCGGGAGCTGGAGCTTCTCGATCGTCCAGCCCAGCAGGAACATGCCCGGCTCGATCTCGAAGCCGTCGCTGCAGTCCGCCTCGGCGGCGTGCGCCGAGGCCAGCTCGGTGGCGCTGAAGTTCAGGTCGCAGGGGTCGACCACCAGGCGGGCCCCCGGCGCGTCGGGCAGCCAGACCTGGAGCCGGGCGTCCAGGCGGAGGTCGAGGGCCGTCGAAGACCAGACGTCCGAGGCCAGGTCGTCGGGCGGGGGCGTGATCCGCACCTGGCCCCGCCGCAGGGCGGCCTCGATCTGCCGGTCCGAGAGGATCATGAGGCGGCCGTCGCCGCGTCGGCCGCCGCGATCCGGTGCAGGTTGGCCTGCCAGACCCAGAGCCGGTTCGCGCCGCCGTCGGACTCGTGCGGCAGCTCGACCAGCGCCAGCTTCTTGGCCTCGTCGACGCCGATCATGCCGACGGGGATGTACGACTTCCCGCCGATCTCGGCGATGAAGCCCTCCTCCACCCGGAGGTGGTGGCGGTTGCCGTAGACGTCGGGGACGGCCACGGTCCGCTCGGTGGGGCGCAGGCCCGCGCTCACTTCACAGAGGACTTCCCACATCGTCCGACTCCTGGCTGATCGACGGGCTGGCGTGTATGTACGATCAGTCTACACGCCCCGGCGCGGGTTGCAAGCGGCGGAGTCGGACCGGCCGCGCCGGGGGGTTCGGGATCTGCGGATCAGCCGCTGATCGACCGCTTCTCGACGGCCATGGCGGCCTCGCGGACGACCTCGCTGAGGGTCGGGTGGGCGTGGCTGGTGCGGGCGACGTCCTCGGACGAGCCGCCGAACTCCATCACCGCGACCAGCTCGGCGATCATGTCGCTGGCCCGGGCGCCGACGATGTGCGCGCCCAGCAGGCGGTCGGTCTTGGCGTCGGCGAGGAGCTTCACGACCCCCTCGGTCTCGTCCATCGCCTTGGCCCGGCCGTTGGCGAGGAACATCGACTTGCCGACCTTGTACTCGACCCCCTGCTCCTTCAGCTGCTCCTCGGTCCGGCCCACGCTCGCCAGCTCGGGCCAGGTGTAGACGACGTTGGGGATCGTGTCGTAGTCGACGTGCCCCGCCTTGCCCGCCAGCAGCTCGGCGAAGGCCACCCCCTCGTCCTCGGCCTTGTGCGCGAGCATCGGCCCGGCGATCAGGTCGCCGATGGCGGAGATGGTCGGGACGTTGGTGCGGAAGTGGGCGTCGACGGGGACCTTGCCGGTCTTCGGGTCGGCCTGCACGCCGGCCTTCTCCAGGTCCAGCCCCGCGCTGTAGGCGCGACGGCCGACGGAGACGAGGATCTTGTCGCAGGTGAACGAGAGGGTCTCGCCGGCCTTGTTCTGCGCCGTGACGACCGCGCCGTCGGGCTTGACCTCCGCGCCGGTGACCTTGGTCTCCAGGTGGAATTCGAGCCCCTGCTTGACGAGGGCCTTGCGCAGCAGCTCGCCGATCTCGACGTCCGAGGACGGCACGATCCGGGGCAGGAACTCGATCACCGTGACCTTGGCCCCCAGGCGACGCCAGACCGAGCCCAGCTCCAGGCCGATGGCGCCGCCGCCGACGACGACCAGGTGCTTGGGCACCGCGTCGAAGGCGAGGGCCTCGGTCGAGCCGACGACCGTCTGGCCGTCGAACGGCAGGAACGGCAGGTTGATCGGCTCGGAGCCGGTGGCCAGCAGGATGTGTCCGGCCTCGAGGTCGACCGTCTTGCCGTCTTTCCCGGGGACCTGCACGGTCGTCGGCGAGGTCAGCTTCGCCGTCCCGAAGACGGGGGTGATCTTGTTCTTCTTGAAGAGGTAGGCGACGCCGTCGGTCAGGCCCTTGACGACCCCGTCCTTGCGCTTGTGCATCGCGACGAGGTCGACGCCCAGGTTGTCGAGCTTGATGCCGTGCTTGGCGAACTTGGACTCGGCCAGGTGGAACAGCTCGCTGGAGTCCAGGAGCGCCTTGCTGGGGATGCAGCCGATCCGCAGGCAGGTGCCGCCCAGGGCGTCGGCCTTCTCGACGCAGGCGACCTTCATGCCGAGCTGCGCCGCCCGGATCGCCGCCACGTAACCGCCGGGGCCCGCCCCGATCACCACCAGGTCGTACCGTTCCGCCACCGCGGGTTCCTCGTTTCTCTCTAGCAACCAGGCTCGACGGACGTCCCGCCGAGGGAAACCATTGATTCAACGGCCGAGCAAGCGATCGTACTCGGCGTGCGTGCCGATCCAGAACCAGATCAGATCGGAGCCGTCTTCGATCGCCAGGGCTCGATAGTGTAGACCGACCCGGACGGACCAGAGTCGATCGACCCTCTTGAAATGGAGGGAAGGATGCCGAGAGTCCTGGCGGAGCAGCTCATAACAGGAGTCGGCCAGCCGTCGGGCCTCGTCGGGCAGTCGACGATAGCAGGACCAGAACCTCGGGGTCGCGCGGTGGTTCACAGGTCGGTGCAACGCCCCTCTCGCCAGTCGCGAAGGGCCTCGTCGGCCAGCGCATCCAGCCGACCTTCGGCGACGTCCCTCTCCAACTGGCGGTCCCAGACCGCGGCGTCGAACTCGGCGAACCAGGCGCGAAGCGCGGCCAGGTCCTCATCCGGGAGCTTGCGGATGGCGTCTTCGATCTCATCGACGGTGCTCATGATGACGACGTACCGAGTGTCCTCGACTCGAAACCAGGCGTTACGCGACGACGCAAGGTCAGGCTGCCAGGGCTATTCTATTCATAGATCTTGCCGTACCAAAGGAACTCGGCGAACATCCGCCAACTCGGTTCCGACTCGGGAGAGTGGTAGGGTTTCGGCTCGAAATAGACGAGCGACGCCAGGAGGAAATCGTCGATCCCGGCATTCTTCCAGCCGTGCGCCCCGTCCAGCACATAGGTCTGTGGGGCGGCCCGCTCGATCTCGGCGGCCTCGGCCCGTTCCGCCGCCAGCACTTTCACAAGTGCGATGAGGGAGTCGCGGTCCGCGACGAGATCCAGCAGTTCCGCAGGTGACGTCACGAGGAGGCTTTCTACCGCCTAACGAGGCCTGGGTTGAAAACAGGCCAGCCTCGGACGGGCCCGCGCGGGACCGGTCCGAGGCCGACTTTCGATTCTCGTCAGAGCGACAGGAGCATCCGCTCGGGGTCTTCGAGGCAGTCCTTGATGCGGACGAGCGAGCTGACGGCCTCGCGACCGTCGATGAGCCGGTGGTCGTACGACAGGGCCAGGTACATCATCGGCCGGATGACGATCTGGTCGTCGACGACGACGGGCCGCTTCTTGATCGCGTGCATCCCCAGGATGGCGCTCTGGGGCGGGTTGAGGATCGGCGTCGAGACGAGCGAGCCGAAGACGCCGCCGTTGGTGATCGTGAAGGTGCCGCCCTGCAGGTCGTCGACCCCGATGGTCCCCTTGCGGGCCTTGTCGGCGAAGACGCCGATCGCCTTCTCGATCTCTGCGAACGACAGGGCGTCGGCGTCGCGGATCACCGGGACCATCAGGCCCCGCTCGGTGCTGACGGCCACGCCGATGTTGTAGTAGTTCTGGTAGACGATCTCCAGCCCCTCGATCCGGGCGTTGACCGCCGGGAACGCCTTGAGGGCCTCGATCGTCGCCTTGACGAAGAACGACATGAAGCCCAGCGAGGTCCCGTGGGCCTTCTGGAACGCCTCCTTGTACTTGGTCCGCGTCGCCATGACGCGGGTCAGGTCGACCTCGTTGAAGGTCGTCAGGATGGCGGCCGTGTGCTGGGCCTCGACCAGGCGCTGGGCGATCCGCTGGCGGAGGCCGCTCATGCGCTCGCGGGTCTCGCGACCGGCGCGGGCGGCGGGCTTCGGGGCGGCGACGGTCGGGGCCGGCGCCGGAGCGGGGGCCTTGGCCGCGGGGGCCGGGGCCGACGTCGGGGCCGGGGCGACGGGGCCCGACTCGACGCGGGCGAGGACGTCCCCCTTGGTGACGCGGCCCCCCTTGCCCGTCCCTTCGACCGAGGCCGGGTCGACGCCCTCCTCGGCGACGATCCGGCGTACGGCGGGCGACAGGTGCTCGGCCCCGTCGGCACCGGTCGCGGGCGCGGCGGGGGCGGCCGGGGCGGGTTTGGCCTCGGTTTTCTCGGGCGCGGCCTTGGCGGCGGCGGGGGCGCCGGACGGGTCGATGACGCCGACGGTGGCACCGATGGCGACGGTGTCGCCCTCGGCCGCCTGCACCTTGAGGACGCCCGACGCCGGCGCGGGGACGACGTTGGTCGCCTTGTCCGTCTCCAGCTCGAAGAGCGGGTCGCCGGCCTTCACCGCCGAGCCGTCGGCGGCGAGCCACTTCGCCAGGATGCCTTCGGAGATCGATTCACCGACGCCGGGGACGCTGATCGGAACGGCGGACATCGTTCAACGGACTCCTTGCCGCGACCCGGCGGCGGCCAGGGCGCGGGCGGGGGTGGCGGACACGAGGTGCGGGACCGCGGCGCCGACGGCCGCCTCGACCAGCTCGGCCTGCTCGCGGTCGTGCACCAGCTTCGATCCGGTGGCCGGGCTGGCGCTGGCGTCGCGGCCGACGTACTGGAAGGGGAAGCCCATCAGCTCCTCCAGCCTCGGGGCGACGAACGTCCAGGCGCCCATGTTCTGCGACTCTTCCTGGACCCAGGCCCAGTCGCGGACGTCGGGGTAGCCGTCGAGGATCCGCTTCAGCTCCTCGGCCGGGAACGGGTAGGGCTGCTCCAGGCGGACGATCGCGACGTCGCCCCCCTTGCCGACCTCGGCCCGCTTGGCGGCCAGGTCGAAGTAGACCTTGCCCGAGCAGAGCAGGAGCCGACGGGCCGACTTGGGCGCGGTCGGGTCGTCGAGGACGTCGTGGAAGCCCCCCACGACGAGCTGGTCGACGGGCGAGACGCACTCCTTGCGGCGGAGCAGGCTCTTGGGGGTCATGACGATCAGCGGCTTGCGGAAGTTCCGCCGCACCTGCCGCCGCAGCATGTGGAAGTACTGCGCCGGGGTCGACGGCACGCAGACCTGGATGTTCTCCTCGGCGCAGAGCTGGAGGAAGCGTTCCAGGCGGGCGCTCGAGTGCTCGGGCCCCTGCCCCTCGTAGCCGTGCGGCAGGAGCATGACCAGGCCGCTGCCCCGGCCCCACTTCGACTCGGCCGAGGCGATGAACTGGTCGACGATCACCTGGGCGCCGTTGGCGAAGTCGCCGAACTGGGCCTCCCACATGATCAGCATGTTGGGCTCGTCGAGCGAGTAGCCGTAGTCGAAGCCGAGCACCGCGGCCTCGGAGAGCAGGCTGTCGTAGACGCAGAACTGGGCCTGGCCCGAGCCCAGGTTGTTGAGCGGGACCCAGGGCTGGGCGGTCATCTGGTCGATCAGGACGGCGTGCCGCTGGCTGAACGTGCCCCGGCGGCTGTCCTGGCCGCTGAGCCGCACCGGCGTCCCCTCCTTCAGGAGCGACCCGAAGGCCAGGGCCTCGGCGTGCGACCACTCGACGGCCCCGCGCTCCTCGACCGTCTTGACGCGGTTCTGGAAGATCCGGACGAGCTTGTGGTTGGGGGTGAAGCCCCCCGGCGGGTCGGCGTAGACGGCCGTGACCTCCTTGAGCGTCTCGTACGAGACGCCCGTCTCGACCGGCTCGAACGAGAACTTGGGCGTCAGCTCCGACCAGGGCCCCGAGGCGTAGCCGGGCGAGACCGTGCGGGGCTCGATCCCCTCGCGCTTGACCTCTTCGAGCACCTGGCCGAGCTTGTCGGCGAAGGTCTCGGCGATGGTCTCGGCCTCCTTGCTCGACAGCTCGCCCGACATCACGAGCTGCTCGGTGTAGAGCTCGCGGATGCTGATCCGGTTCTTGATGTTGTCGTACATCAGGGGCTGGGTGAACCCCGGCTCGTCGCCCTCGTTGTGGCCGTGACGGCGATAGCAGACCATGTCGATCACGACGTCGCGGCCGAACTGCTGGCGGAAGTCCATCGCCAGCTCGCCGACGTAGACGACGGCCTCGGGGTCCTCGCCGTTGACGTGGAAGATCGGCACCTCGATCATCTTGGCGACGTCGGTGCAGTAGCGCGTCGACCGACCCTCGCTGGGCGAGGTCGTGAAGCCGATCTGGTTGTTGACGACGACGTGGATCGTGCCGCCGGTCCGGTAGCCGGGGAGCTGCGACAGGTTGAGCGTCTCGGCGACCAGGCCCTGGCCGGCGAACGCGGCGTCGCCGTGGATCAGGATCGGCACGCCGGCCTTCCGCAGGGCGTCCTTCGACTGCCGCTGCTTGGCCCGCATCCGGCCCTCGACCACCGGGTCGACGGCCTCCAGGTGGCTGGGGTTGGGCGTCAGCGTCAGGTGGACCGTCTGGCGGTCCTGGGTGACGTGGTCGGCCGAGAAGCCCAGGTGGTACTTGACGTCGCCGTCGCCGGCGACCGTCTCGGGCATGTTCCCCTCGAACTCGCTGAAGATCAGGCCGTAAGGCTTGTGCAGGATGTTCGCCAGCACGTTGAGCCGGCCGCGGTGGGGCATCCCCATCACGATCTCCTGCACCCCCCGCGAGCCGCCGCGCTCGATGATCGCGTCGAGCAGCGGGATCAGCATCTCGCCCCCTTCGAGCGAGAACCGCTTCTGGCCGACAAAGTTCTTGTGCAGGAAGGTCTCGAACAGCTCGGCTTCGTTCAGCTTGTAGATGATCCGCCGCTTCTGCTTGAGGTCGAAGCGGGGGTGGTTGCGCACCGGCTCCATCCGCTCGAAGAGCCAGCGGCGGATCTCCAGGTCGCGGATGTGCATGAACTCGACGCCGATGGTGCGGCAGTACGTCTCGCGCAGGACCTTGAGGATCTCGCGCAGGGTGCCGTGGCTCTCGGCCCCGAGCTTGCTGTAGAAGTCGCGGTCGAGGTCGGCCTCCGAGAGGCCGAAGCTCGCCAGCTCGAGCTGCTCGTCGGACTGGCGGCGGGGGGTGAGCTTCAGGGGGTCGAGGTCGGCGAGGTTGTGGCCCATCTCGCGGTAGGCGTCGACCAGCCGGGTGACGGCCTTGACGGCCTGCTGGGCCGGGGGCGGCGACGAGCCGAAGGCCGCGGCCTCGGGGTTCAGGAGCGAGGCGCCGAGGTCGTAGCCCTCGAAGAAGTTCCGCCACGACTCGTCGACCGAGCCGGGGTCTTCGCGCCAGCGACGCTGGTAGTCCTCGACCAGTTCCAGGTTCGCCCGGCTCACGACCGACGTGGGTGTCATCGAAATGGATCTCCTGGCCGGCCCGGCCGATTCGGCCTGGGGGCGAGCCGCGGACTAGACGGAGGTAGGCCGGATCCGGGGGCGCGGACCGTCCCGCGGGCGGGGCCGTCCGGCTGGATTCGGGGTTTCGATCGTGGGTTCCGGCGCGCGCGCGGGGGCGTTGCGGGCGTCGGGGACGCCCCCAAGACCATCGCGGCTCGACCTGGTCGCATCACCGCAGGCGACTCCATCGCCATGGCGTCATAGTCGCTCGATCCAAGATCGGTCGGAGAACTTCTCCGATCGCAGAGTTTCGAGGAGATCTTGTGGGACATCCGACGTCGTAGTGAGGAGATTGGAGGGGGACCACGCCGAGCGGATCGATTCGATTAAAATTCTACGCCCCAAGGCGAGATTCATCAAGAAGTCCTCGTGCGTCCGGCCCCCCCGATAATCGGGCTGACGCCCCGGGATCCGCAAATACCGGGCGATCCGCGCGATCGGAAAATCGTAAAGGATCGTCGCATGCACCATCAGCCGTCGCCGCAACCTGCGCTGGGCGCTGCCGGAGAATTTCCGGCCGGCGACGGTCAGGTCGCCCGACCCCCGGACCTCGACGGCGGGACCCCGCTCCCGGAGCGCGTCGGCGACCCGTCCCAGCACGTACGCCTGGGCCCCGTCGACCGTGACGAGCTCGGGAGCGTAATCCATCGGCAGGACGACCGTTGCATTAAGCGCGCCGGGGCCGATCAGGACGGTCCCCCCGCCGCTGGTCCGCCGCGCGACCGCAACCCCGTCCTCGCGGCAGCGCCCTATGTCGACCTCGTCGGCCAGCCGCCGCGAGGAGCCCAGCACCACGGCGAAGTCCGCCTGCTCCCAGAGCCGCATCGTCGGCGGCCCGTCGCGCTCGTCGGCGTCGACCAGCATGGCCTCGTCGAACGCCAGGTTCTCATGAACGGTCGGCAGCGTGAGCACGAAGGGATCGGGTGTCACGCCGCAGGGCCTTGTCGCAAGGTGAGGGGCGATTGGACTTTAAACCCTTCTCCCCCCCCGGGAGAAGGCGGCCGGGAGGGCCGGATGGCGACGAGCCAGGTCTCTCCCTGAGTCCGGGCCTCGACGGCCTTCCCCCCGCGAGGGAAGGCCGTCGAGGGCGCGCTCGACGATCCGGCGACTAGCGCCGTATGCCTCAGAACTTGTCGGCCTCGGCGTCGACGCGGAAGACCTGGTGGCATTCGGTGCAGGTCTTGTTGATGGTGTTGAGCTGGTCCTTGGCGTCCTTCTGGGTCGAGTCGGCCTTGGCGGCGAGCTCGGCGAGCTTGTCGGATTCCTTGCCCCACAGGTCCATCAGCTCGTCCCACTTCTTCTGGGGTTCGGGCTGGTTCTTGGCCGCCTTGACGGCGTCGTTGAGGGGCTTGGATTCCTTGGCGAGCTTGGACCATTCCTTGGCGGACTTCTCGATGTCCTCCTGCGACTTCTTGTAGGAGGCGACGTTGCGGACGCCCTTGGTGATGGTCGCCTTGTGCTTCTGCACCTTCTCCATGATCTTGCCGAGCGGGGTCTCGTCGTCGTCGGCCGACCGGGAGACGGCCGTCACGCCCAGTCCGAGGCCGAGGGCCAGGCACGCGGCCAGGACAAACCAATTCCGCTTCATGTTGGTTCTCCTCCGGATCTCGGGACCGGGGTGGTCCGTCGGGACCGAAAAAAGGGGTGGGTGCGGTACGCCGGCCGAAACCTCGCCGTTCGGCCCGGGGAACCTTAATCTATCCCGCGCGAGTGGATCGATCAAGCACGGGCGGCCGTCGCGAAGGCGCCTTGTCGCCGCCGCCGCCGCTCGGCGATGATTCTCCCTTCGGAGCATCGACTTCGGGCGGCGACCCACCTTGGTTCCAGCGACCGGACGGACATGAGCGAGCCACTGAATTATCGATCGGCGGGCGTGGACCTGACCACCTATGACGAGACGATGGCCCGCCTCCCCCCCCTGATGCGCCGGACGTTCACGCCCCGGGTGATGGAGTGGAAGGACGGGTTCGCCGGGCTCTTCCGGCTCGACGCCCGCATCGGCCTGCTCTCGCGGACCTACCGCGACCCGGTCCTGGTGGCCTCGACCGACGGCGTCGGGACGAAGCTGAAGCTCGCGGTGGCGACCGGCCGGCACGACACGGTGGGGATCGACCTGGTCGCGATGTCGGTCAACGACTGCCTCTGCGCCGGGGCCGAGCCGCTGATCTTCCTCGACTACGTGGCCATGAGCAAGGACGACCCCGAGCTGACGACCCAGGTCGTCAAGGGGATCTCCGACGGCTGCATCGAGGCCGAATGCGCCCTGATCGGCGGCGAGACGGCCATCCTTCCCGAGTTCTACCAGCCCGGCGAATACGACCTCGCCGGCTTCTGCCTGGGGGTCGTCGAGCGCCGCTACCTGCTCAAGGGCGAGGAGATCCGCGTCGGCGACAAGGTGATCGGCCTGGCGTCGTCGGGGCTGCATTCCAACGGCTACAGCCTGGCCCGGAAGATCGTCCTGGACCACGCCGGGCTGAAGCTCGACGACCGCGTCGAGGAGCTGGGCCGGACCGTCGCCGACGAGCTGCTCCAGCCGACCCGGATCTACACCCGGGCGCTCAAGGAAGTCTACCGCCACTACCGGGTCAAGCGGATCATCCACGGCATCGCCCACATCACGGGCGGCGGCCTGATCGACAACCCGCCGCGGATCCTCCCCGAGGGCTGCGGCATGCGGCTGAAGCGGGGCTCGTGGACGGTCCCGCCGATCTTCCCCTGGCTCCAGCGGTTGGGCGGCGTGGCCGACGACGAGATGTTTCGCGTTTTCAACATGGGGATCGGCATGGTGGTCGTCGCGGCCGACTACTACGCCGAGTCGATCGTCCGCCACCTGGAGCAGAAGGCCGGCATCCCCGCGTGGATCATCGGCGAGGTCGTCCCCGGGGCCCGCGAGGTCGAGTGGGCCTGAGCCCGGCCCCGAAAGGATTCGGGGGGAGGTGGCCGTTCTTTCCGGTCGTCGGCGACGTATAATGCACGGACCTTTCGCGGCGGATCCGGGTCGTCACATCCAGGGAGTACAGGCATGACCGTCGGCGCCCAGACTCGGACGCAGGGCAAGCTCCTGGACTACAAGGAGTTCATCGAGCACCAGATCGCCCTGACGCGGCGGCGGATCAAGTACACCGACCTGGTCACCGCCTGCCTGGTCCTGGCGGTCGGCGTCGCGCTGACGCTCCTGATCGAGGTCGTGCTCGACCACGCCTTCGGCCTGCCCGCCTTCGTGCGGCGGATCATCCTGATCGCCGGGACGGTCTCGGCCGCGGGGTTCGTGATGATGCGGATCCTCCGCCCGCTCCTGCTCTCGATCAACACGATCTACGCCGCGAAGACGATCGAGGGGGCCGACGGGGGGATCAAGAACAGCCTGATCAATTACCTGGAGATCCGCCGCGACCCGACGAAGGTCTCCAAGAACGTCATGGCCGCGCTCGAGTCCCGCGCGGTCGCCGACCTGACGCACGTCGAGCTGGACGACGTCGTCGACCAGCGGCGGGCCATGCAGACGGCCTACGCGCTCTGCGGCGTCATCGTCGCCTTCTGCATCTACGCCGCGATCACGCCCAAGAGCATCCTCGACTCGACCAAGCGCGCGTTCCTCGCCGACGTGGTCCGGCCCACCAACACCAAGCTGGTGAACATCCGGCCGGGCGACGACGCCGCGCTGTCCGAGATCGTCGCCGGGTCGCACGTGGCGTTCTCGGTCGACGTCCAGGGCGTCCGGCCCGAGAAGGTCAAGCTCCACTACAGCGCCGACGGCGGCAAGTTCTACGCGGTCAAGGAGTTCGAGGCCGGCAAGAACTACTACGACCCCTGGTCGACGACCCTGACGAACCTCCAGCAGAGCCTGGACTACTACGTCACGGCCAACGACGCCGAGTCGCTCCACTACGAGCTGAAGGTCATCGCCGCGCCGATGGTCGACTCGGTCGCCGTCGACTACGAGTTCCCCCGCTACACCGGCGTCCCGCCCCGCACCCACGTCGAGGGCGGCCACGTCGAGGCCGTCGAGGGGACCATCGTCACGGTCCACGCCCGCACCAGCGAGCCGGCCAAGGCGGGCTCGCTGAACCTGACCACCGGCGCGTCGGCCGGGATGACCGTCTCCGACGCCGACGCCCGCGAGCTGACCGGCAAGTTCAAGGTCGAGAAGATCGGCATGTACACGGTCAACTTCCGCACGACCGGCGGCCAGCTCAACCCCAACCCGGTCGCCTACGACATCCAGGCGATCCCCGACCGTCAGCCGGCGGCCAAGTTCCTCAAGCCCGAGCGGTCCGCCGTCCGGGTCCCGGCGAACGTCCCGGTCGACCTGGTGATGGCCGGCGACGACGACCACGGCGTCAAGGACGCCACGCTCCACGTCCTGCTGGGCGACGACCCGCTCGTCACCAAGAACGTGCTCGAAGGCCGGCCCCCGCTCACCGCCTTCGAGGCGGCCGAGACCCTGAACCTGGAGCAGCTCAAGGTCCCCGCCGGCTCGACCCTGACTTACTGGCTGGCCGTCCGCGACAACCGCGAGCCGACCTCCAACCGCATCGAGACCCAGCGCCAGACCATCGAGGTCGGCGAGCCCGTCGCGGTCAAGGAGAAGCAGGAGATCGAGCGTCAGCAGGCCGAGGACCGCGAGCGCCGCGAGAAGGAAGCCCGCGAGGCCCAGCAGAACCAGCCCCCGCAGCCCGCCGATCCCACCCAGGGCGGCCAGCCGGGCGGCGCCGAGGGGCCCGAGCAGGAGCCCCCGCGCGACAGCGTCCCCGAGAGCGGCGCCGGTGGCGAAGACCATCCCGGACCCGCCGACCGCGGCGGGAACGCCCCCAACGAGCCGCCCCAGGATCCCGACCAGCCCCCGAAACCCGGCGATCCCCAGCCCGGCTCCGCCGACGACGACGCCGGGAACCCCGAGCAGGCCGCCGCCGACGCCAAGATGCGGAAATTCCAGGAGGCCTTCCAGAAGCAGGGCCTCCTGAAACCCGAACCCGGCAAGCCCGGCGAGAAGCCCTCGCCCGGCGGCCGTCGCGACGGCAAGCAGCCCAGCAACGACGATCCCCAGAACGCCCCGACCGGCGAGCGTCCCCGCATGGAGCAGCCCAACGGCGGCCAACCGGGCGCGAACCCGCCCCCGCGTCAGCCCCAGGGCGAGCCCGGCGCGAACAACCCCGGCGGCGAGGTCAAGGAGGGCGACCGCGAGCCGAACGCGAAGCCCTCGAACGACGGGAATCCGCCCCAGACCAAGCCCGGCGACCCCGGCCCGCGCCAGCCCGCCGGGAACCCGTCCAACCCCCAGGCCGCGACGAACCCGGGCGGTCGCAACGACCAGCCTCAGACCAAACCAGGCGACCGGCCCCCGGGGGGCAAGCCCGGCGATCCGGCCGACGCCAAGGAGCCTGGGAACGCGCCCAACCAGCCGGCCGGCGCCGACGAGCCCGGCAAGCCCGACGCCCGGAACAACCCCGGAGATCCCAATCCGGCCGGCAAGCCCGGCGACAAGCCCAACCCCGGCGCGAATCCGGCCGGCAAGCCTGGCGATAAGCCGGCCGCCGGCGCGGACCCGACCGGGAAGCCGGGCGACCAGCCCAACGCCGGCGACGAGCAGGGCGGCCAGCGCGGCGACCAGAAGCCGACCGATCCGCAATCGGGCGGCAAGCCCGACGCGACCCAGGGCCGCAACCCGAACCAGGCCGGCGACCCGAAGCCGGCAGGCAAGCCCGGCGATCAGGACCCGTCCGGCAAGCCGAGCGATCCGAAGCCAGGCGGCAAGCCGGCGGGATCGACGCCGGCCGGCAAGCCCGGCGACCAAGACCCCGGCGCGAATCCCGCAGCTCCGAAGCCGAGCGGCGAGCCCGGCGACCCGAAGCCGGGCGGCCAGTCTGGGAGCCAGGATCCCGCCGGCAAGCCGAGCGATCCGAAGCCCGGCGGCAACCCGGGGGACCAGAAACCGATGAGCGACCCGGGCGATTCGAAGCCCGGCGGTAAGCCCGGGGACCCGAAACCCAGCAGCCAACCCGGCGACCAACAGCCGGGTGGCAAGCCGACCGATTCGAAGCCGGACGGCACCGCTGATACTCAGAACCCGTCCGGGAAGCCGGGCGATCCGAAGCCCGGCGATCAGGCCCCGAAAGGCAAACCGGGGCCGACCGGCCGGCCCGGCGACAAGCCTTCCGGCGACAAGGAAAACGAGACGCCAGGCAAGCCCGGCGATTCGTCGAATCCGGCCGATCCGGGCTCGGCCAAGCCGGGGTCGAAGCCGGGCGAGTCGAACCCGTCCGGCGCCCCGAAGGCCAACTCGACGCAGGCCAGGCCCGGCGACGATTCGGGCAAGCCCGACGCTTCCACGGATCCGGCCGACAAGCCCGGTACGCCTTCGGATCCGAAGACTCAGGCCCGCGGCGACCAGGGGAAACCCGGCGAGCCCCGCCCCGACGGTCCCAAGAATCCCCAGGGCGGCCAGCCCGGCGATCCCAAGAACCCTCCCCAACCGGGGATGGAGAAATCGCCGACCGATGATCCCAGGGACCAGCCCAACGGCGCGAAGCCGTCCGAGGACGGTCGTCCCCAGCCCGACGGCGCGAAGCCGAAGGCCAATCAAGATCCGCGCGCCCAGGCGGCCGACGCCCAGAAGAAAGACGCGCAGACCAAGGACGGCGTCCGCAAAGACCAGACGAAGCCCGCGGGCGAGCCCGGCGCGATGAAGCCCGAGGAGGCTCCGAACGGAGCCAAGCCCGAAACGGCCGATCCCAAGGACGCCCAGCCCAGGAACGAGCCTGGCAAGCCCGACCCGGCGAATCCGGCCAAGGATGACGCCGCGGCCCGGCCCGAGCAGGCCGATCCCAAGGCCCGCACCAATCCGCGGCCCCAGGATCCGAACGCCCCGCGCGACGCCGCCAAGGACGCCGCACGCCCCGAAGATCAGGCTCAGCCGGGCGATCAGGCCGCGCCGAAGGATGCTCCCAAGGATCCCCAGACGAAGGGGACCCCCAAAGACCAGCCCAAGCCGGCCCCCGGCGACAAGCCCGAGATTAAGAAGGCCGCGACCCAGGACGCCACGAAGAAAGACGCGACCAAGGACGCCGCCAAGAAGGACGAACAGAAGAAGTACCAGTCCCCCCAGCCCAAGGACCCGCAGAAGCCCGCCGAGAAGAAGGCGAAGCCCGAGGACGGCGCCGCCGAGGAGCCCTCGCCGCAGCCGGCCGACCCCAAGAACCCTCAGCCCAAGGATGAATCGCCCCCGCAGCGGCCGTCCGACCCGTCCTCTTCACCTTCCGGCGAACAACAGCAGGGCGGCAAGGAAGGCGCTCAACAGGGCGCAAATGAGGGGTCGCAGCAAAGTCCCAAGGAGGGGGCTCAGCAGGGCAGTCAAGAAGGCGCTCAGCAAGGCGGCAAGGAAGGCGCTCAGCAGGGCGGCAAGGAAGGCGCTCAGCAGGGCGGCAAAGAGGGGGCGCAGGGCGGCAAGGAAGGCGCTCAGCAGGGCGGCAAAGAGGGGGCGCAGGGCGGCAAGGAAGGCGCTCAGCAGGGCGGCAAAGAGGGGGAGCAGGGCGGCAAGGAAGGCGCCAGCAGGGCGGCAAAGAGGGGGCGCAGGGCAGGGCGCTGCAAGGCGCTCAGCAGGGCGGCAAAGAGGGGGAGCAGGGCGGCAAGGAAGGCGCTCAGCAGGGCGGCAAAGAGGGGGCGCAGGGCGGCAAGGAAGGCGCTCATCAGGGCGGCAAAGAGGGGGAGCAAGGCGGCAAGGAAGGCGCTCAACAGGGCGGCAAAGAGGGGGCGCAGCCTGGTGGCCAACCGCAGGGCGGTGGCAAGCCAGGGGCCGGAGGGACGGGCGGGCAGCCGAACACAAGCTCGACCGGCGGTGGCAAGCCGGGCGGGGCGGCGGGTTCGGGGGCGCTTCCGCCTCAAGAGGACGAGCCTGTCGCCCCGGTCAAGGAGCGTGAGGACGCCAACGGCGAGACGATCGCTCCCCGCGACCAGCCCCAGTCGGAGCTGGTGCTCCGGACGATCCGCGACCTGCTCGACAAGAAGACCGACACGTCCGAGCTGGAAGCCGAGACCGGCATGAGTCGGACCGAGATGGAGCAGTTCGTCAAGCAGTACGAGAAGCTCAAGTCGGAGCCCGCCGGCCCCGGCCGCGAGATCGAGATCAAGCCCGGCCAGTCCGGCGAGGGGGTCCGGGCCGAGCCCGGGCTCCCCGGCCTGGGCGACCGCGCCCGGTCGTCGAGCAAGACCATCAAGGAGCGAGGGGCGACGGCCCAGGACGAGATCCGCGACAACCAGGAGGGCATCCGCTTCGCGCCTCCCGCCGAGTTCCGCGGCAAGGTCGAAGGCTACAAGAACGCCCTCTCCCGCCGCCCCGGCTCGCCCGCGCGGCCGTCCCGGCCGGCCCCGAGCGGCGGCGCCCGCTGAGCCCCTTCCCCTCGCCGGATGAGGGGAGGATCGATCAAGAAGCCGACGCCGAGCATCCTTCTCCCCTCGGGGGGAAAAGGTGCCCCGCAGGGGCGGATGAGGGGGCGACGCACCAGACGCCGTCGACGCCTCGTCCGCCTTGACGGCCTCCCTCATCCGGCCTTCGGCCACCTTCTCCCACCAGGGGAGTGGGACGCGTCGCGACGGCGGGGCGCCGCTTACATCCCGCCCTCTCCCGATCCGAGCCATCCACTCCCGCCCAGGCGACCCTCAGCGATGACCATCCCCCTGCCCTTGCCCCGGCGCTATCTCGTCGACTTCGACCCTCGCGAGCTGCCCCACCACTTCACCGACGTCGTGGTGGTCGGCGGCGGCATCGCCGGCCTCCGCGCGGCGCTCGGGGTCCCGGCCTCGGCGCGGGTGCTGGTGGTGACCAAGGACGAGGTCCGCGAGAGCAACAGCAGCTACGCCCAGGGGGGGATCGCCGGGGTGATGGACCCCGAGGATCGCGTCGAGGACCACATCGCCGACACCCTCTCCGCCGGCAAGGGGCTCTGCGACGCCCACGTCGTCGACGTCGTCGTCCGTGAGGCCCCCGATCGGATCCGCGAGCTGATGGACCTCGGCACCCACTTCGACACGGTCGACGGCCACGTCGCCCTCGGCCGCGAGGGGGGGCATTCCCACGCCCGGATCGTCCACGCCCTGGGCGACGAGACCGGCCGCGAAATCATGCGCGCGATCATCGGCCAGGCCCGGGCGCGCAAGAGCGTCCGCATCTGGCAGAATTGCACGACCGTCGACCTGCTGACGCTCGACGGCCGCTGCCGCGGCGTGCTGGTCTGGGACAAGCGCCGGGGGTTCGCCCTGGTCTGGGCGCGGGCCGTCGTGCTGGCCACGGGGGGCGCGGGGCAGCTCTTCCGCGAGACCACGAACCCGTCGATCGCCACGGCCGACGGCCACGCGATGGCCTACCGCGCCGGGGTCGAGCTGCGCGACATGGAGTTCATGCAGTTCCACCCCACGGTGCTCTACCTCGCCGGCTCGGCGCGGCACCTGCTGACCGAGGCCCTTCGCGGCGAGGGCGCCTACCTGCGCGACTGCCACGGCCACCGCTTCATGCCCGACTACGACCCCCGGGCCGAGCTGGCCCCGCGCGACGCGGTCTCGCAGGCCATCGCCGCCCAGATGGCCAAGACGCGGCACCCCAACGTCTACCTCGACCTCTCGCACCTCGACGCCGACTTCATCCGCGGCCGGTTCCCCGGCATCGACCGCCTCTGCCGCGGCTTCGACCTGGACATCACCCGCGACCTCATCCCCGTCTGCCCCGGGGCGCACTACATGATCGGCGGCGTGACCGTCGACGACCGCGGCCGCAGCTCGCTCGACGGCCTCTGGGCGGCCGGAGAGGTCTCCAGCTCGGGCCTCCACGGCGCGAATCGGCTGGCCTCCAACAGCCTGCTCGAAGGCCTGGTCTTCGGCGCCCGCGTCGCCGAGGACGTCGCCGCCCACCTGGACGCGAGCGGTCCCTGGCAGCTCGAGGTCCCGCCGATCGCCATCGCCACGGCCCGCGAGCGCCGGCCGGCGATCGACCTGGACGACCTCCGCAAGTCGCTGCGGGCCCTGATGTGGCGGCGGATGGGCATCACCCGCGACGCCGAAGGGCTGGCCGACGCCGCCCGCCAGGTCGACCGCTGGTGCCGCTACATCCTGCCCCACGACTTCGACGACCCCGCCGGCTGGGCCATCCAGAACATGCTCACCACCGCCCGCCTGATGATCGCCGCCGCCGCCGAGCGCACCGAGTCCCGCGGCGTCCACTCCCGCGCCGACTACCCCGCCGCCGACCCCGCCTGGCTCCGCCACATCACCCTGCGGGCCTCTGGGGCGAGCGAGGCCCCGACAGGCCGCTCCCGATGACCCGGGCCGGACGTGGCGGAGCGCCCGCTCAACCGGCCCGGAATCGCCGCCGGAACACCAGGCCCGCGCCCAGCAGGGCCGCGATGGTCCAGGTCGGCTCGGGGACGGGCGTGGCGGTCAGCGTGTCGATGGTCCCCATGTACATGAAGGAGCTGCCGTAGTCGAAGTCGCCGTACATGACTCCGGACAGCGAGATTCCCGCACTCGCGAGGTCTGGGAGCTTCAGACCCGCCGGCAGTTTCCCATCCGCAAACAGCGACGGGTTCGTCGCCTGGAAGTCGATCGAGAGCCCCCGGTAACCGCCGGACGCTTCGAAGGGGTGGCTGTTGAACGACATGACTGCGGCCGGCTGGCCGTCGATGATTCGGGTGGTCAGGCCGCCGGTCAGCCCGGTTGAGATCGGCGCGACCGATCGGCCGGCGATCCGAATTTCGAGCCTCGTCCCGTCCGCGACCGGGGCCGAAGTCCGATGAGTCCCCGATTCGTACCGGCGCACCGTGGCACCGAACACGTCGCGAGTCGCGGGCCCGAGCGGGACGGCGTCGTCGTAGATCAAGGTCCCGGTGAATCGCGGGTCGGCGGGCCACGGCCCCGACGCCGTCATCTCGGTGAAGGATCCCCCGAAGTCGTAGCGGATCAAGGCCCCGCGGGCGGAGGCCGCGGCGAGCAGGAGCAGGATGAGGAAGGTCGGCGCGAGCCGAACGAGCAGGGAGTTCTTCCTTGAACAGGTCATGGTGCATCTCCATGTCCAGGAGAGGTCGGCCGCGCTCCCATTCGTCGAGCGAGACCGCTTTCAAAAGCTGAGAGTCGAGCTGCCGCGACGGACGCCGGTCGGCCCGACTCCGAAAAACTACGCTGAACCGCGTGATGCGTCAATGCAAGTGCGACAGGCGCTGAAATCCTGATCCGACCTGCACCGGCGGGTCGATCCGGCGCTGCTTGGGGGCGATCCGGGGGGCGTAGTCCTCGGCCAAGGCGGGGTCGAATCGGCGGATCCGGGAGAGGACGGCGTCGACGGCCGGGATCCGCGCGGCGTCGAGCTTGGCGAGGACCTTGTCGTCCTCGCTGAGCAGGTCGTCCTCGGCGAGCGCGCCCTGGCGGAAGGCGATGCGGAGCGCGTCGGCGAACTCGTTGTAGATGTAGGCCTCGACGTCGCTGGCCCACCAGTCGCGGTTCATCACGTCGAACAGGCCGGCCGCCAGCCGGGCGACGTCCGGGTCGGTGAAGACGATCGTCGAATCGACCACCGCCGCCGCCCCCAGGATTCGCGCGGCGTGGTCGGCATGCACGGCCTGGCAGGCGATCCCGTCGCGGAGGAAGTAGTCGAGGCGGTCGGCGCAGAGCCACGGCAGCGGGCGTTCGAGCAGCGGGTAGCGGGAGTCGTCGAAGAAGTCCTCGGGAACGAACCCCAGGCGGTCGAGGGCCGCGACGACGTCGGGCCGGCGCAGCAGGATCGGCTTGAGGCTCTCGTGGTGGTCCTGCTCGGCCGAGGTCACCAGGAAGTCGACCGCGTGCGAGAAGGCCGTGTGCGAGACGTCGTGCAGCAGGCCCGCCACCTGCTCCTTGAGGGGCGCGCCCAGGCGGCGCAGCAGGATAAAGACGCCCAGGCTGTGCTCGAACCGGGTGACGTTCTTGAACGGGAAGGCGATCGCCGACGGCCCCGCCTGGCGGATCCCCCGGAGCCGCTGGAAGGTCGGCCCCTCGATCAGGTCCAGGATCTCCGGGTCGTCGACCTGGACGCGCCCGTAAACCCTGTCGTTCCACTGCATCGGACGTCGAACCCCCCTGGCGTTTGCGGGCGTCGTCGCCCCGCCGAGAGCGCCCTCATCCCATGATCCGGGCCGGGGCCGAGATTGACAAGAGCGCGCGGGCCGGAGGGGGGGGCGGCCGGGGCCCCTGTTGTCTCGGCCCGCCGAGCTTGGCATGATCGGGGACGACGGCATTTCCCAAGATCGGCATCGAATCGCCCCGGATCCGGGGCTGGAGGACGGCATGTTTCGAAGGATCGCGCTGTTGGGCCTGGGGATCGCGGCGGCGTCGGCGACGTTCGCACGGGCGGGCGACCTCAAGGTGGGCGACCCCGCGCCGGCGTTCGCGCTGCAAGGCTCGGACGGAAAGACGCACGCCCTGGCCGACTACAAGGGCAAGAGCGGCGTCGTCCTGGCCTGGTATCCCAAGGCGTTCACGCCGGGCTGCACCAAGGAGTGCCAGTCGTTCGCCGGGGCGGGCGAGTCGCTGAAGGGCCTGAAGGTGGCCTACTTCACGGCGAGCGTCGACGAGGCCGACTACAACAAGAAGTTCGCCGAGTCGCTCAACGCCGACTACCCGATCCTCAGCGACCCGAGCAAGGACGTCGCCAAGGCCTACGGCGTCGTCCACGAGGGCCGCGCCGTCCCCGAGCGCTGGACGTTCTACATCGACAAGCAGGGCGTCATCAAGGGGATCGACAAGAACATCAACGTCGCGAAGGCCGCCGAGGACGTCGCCGCCAAGGTCAAGGACCTGAAGCTGGCCGACTGACGCCCCCGCGAAAACTCCGTCGCGGATGCGGGGCGATCCGCCTTCTCCCCTCGTGGGAGAAGGCGGCCCGAAGGGCCGGATGAGGGGGAACCCGATCGGATGCTCGCACTTCGAGGTCGGATGGGGACTCGAATCACAACCACCGGCGACGGGTGACGAGCCCCGCGTCCGGCCTCCGGCCACCTTCTCCCACGGAGGGGAGAAGGGCGCTTCGAGCCGGCCTCAGCGCGTCCGGTGGACGTATTCTTCGAGCGCCTGCCAGTCTTTCGTGGGGCTGACCCGGCATTCGATGAGGTGCGGCCCGCCGGCGGCGAGCGCGGCCTCGAACCGCTCGCGGAACTCCTCGGCCGTCGCCGCGCGGGTGGCCGACACGCCGAGGCCCGTGGCGATCTCGACCCAGCCGATCGACGGGTCGTCGAGGTCGAGCATCGACTTCATCTTCGCGTTCTCCTCGCGCTCGCGGACGCGCTCCATCTCCAGGCCGAGGATCGCGTAGGCGTCGTTCTTGAGGACGACGACGACGACGTCGGCCTTTTCTCGGGCCATCGACCAGAGCGCCTGGACGGTATACATGCCGCTCCCGTCCGCCTGGAGCAGGACGACCTTCCGGTCGGGGCAGGCGATCGCCGCGCCCAGGGCCATGGGCGGGCCGCCGCCGATCGCCCCGCCGTTGACGGGGTTGAGCAGGTCGTGCGCGCGGGCCCCCTTCGTCGCCGCGAGGATGGCCGGGCCGTTCGTGGCCGCCTCGTCGACGAGGATGGCGTCGGCCGGCAGCAGCGAGCAGAGGGTCTGGCCGATCGCCGCGGCCGTCAGCTCTCCGGAGGCCGGCGGCGGCTCGTTGCGAGGCTGCCGGACCGCCGGCGTGTGGGTCGCGCCGGTCGCCTCCGCGAGCGCGTGAAGCGCCGTGTCGAGATCCTGGTCGGCCGAGGCCATCGCGAACAGGTCGCATCCCGGCGGGCTCTTGAGGGTCGGCTTGTTCCGGTAGGCGAAGGTGGCGACGGGCAATCCGGCGCCGACGAAGACCAACTGTTCGTAGGGCTCCAGGAACTTGACGCCGATCTCGAATTCGTAAGGGATCGGCTCCACGGGCGGACGGCCCTCGCCGCGCGACAGGAATCGCGAGGGGAAGGTCTCGGCCAGCAGGGTTACGCCGGTTTTGGCGGCGATGCGGCCGGCGGACTCCAGCGCCTCGCCCTGGAGGGCCAGGCCGCCCAGCACCAGGCCGGTCTTCTTGCCGTTCGACAGCATCTCGGCGGCCCGCGCGATCGCCTCCCGGGCCGCCTGCGGCCGGGCCGACGGCGCGGGCGGGGAGGGCGGCGGGGTCGCGTCGCTCCAGTGATAATCGTTGGGCGCCACGATGGTGCAGACCTTGCCGGTCTTCGCGAGCGCCGCGGCCTCCACGCCCAGCTCGCCGAGGTGCGACGCGCTGCGGGTCTCGCCGCACCAGTGCGAGACCGCGCGGGCGAGGTCTGACGCGCGGCCGTTGACCAGCTCGTGCTCCGGGTAGTTCGCCTGGTGGTACGACGCGTTCACGCCGACGACGTTGACGACCGGCGTGTTGGCCCGGGCGGCGTTGTGCAGCATGGCGACGCCGTTGGCGAACCCGCAGGCCACGTGCAGCAGGGTGAAGGCCGGCGCGCCCTTCATGCGGCCGTAGCCGTCGGCGGCGCCGGTGACGACGTCCTCCTGCAGGCAGAGGACCGGGCGCACGGCGTCGGTCATGCCGATCTCGTAGACCAGCTGCATCTCGGACGTGCCGGGGTTCGCGAAGCAGGTCGCGACCCCCGCGTCCACCAGCGACTTGAACAAGCTCTGGGCACCGTTCATGGGGGTCTCCCGACTTCGAAACCTGAGGAACGAGCCGATCGTTTCCACGCTTGAACAAACCTCGGTGGATCGACGGCTCGGCCTCGCCGTCGCACCGCCCCGGGCCGGCGTGGTCGTCGCCCGCACATCCCGCGTCGCGAGGGGGCGAAACCCTTCATCAACCCGCGGCGCGTCGAGGCGGGTCGGCCCCGTCTGCGTCGCGAGCGGCGGCCGCATCAACCATCCACGTTCTTGAATCCCAGGCTCGGCGGAGGGGGTCGGCGGAATTCCCCGGGAAAGCTGATGGCGGGCGGGGGAAATCGCCGATAACTGACCTGGAACTCCTGATCCACCTCTAGTAAAAGGGGCTCACCGCGGTGAACGCGATCCCCTCCGATCGTCGTATCCCATGGGCGGGACGCCCAGGGTTGTCGAGCATCAGGGAGGACGCGTACGCAGCGGGACCGTCGGTCGGCCTGTCAGGGTCGTCGGCCGCGTCCCCCCAGCGATGGGACGGCGGGGCCTTGTTCGACCGCAGCAGACGGACCGACGGGACGCGGGCGGCCATGAGGGTCGACCGCGGGGCCGATTTCGCAAGGCCCGCCGCCCAAGGAAGGTCCGGGGGAGTCCCCCGGCACATCGCGCTCCACCTCGAACGTCATCCGCTTCTTTCGGCCCCCAAGCCCGCTGCCGCGGGCCTGGCTCGTACGCGCCGGCCGCCGCCCCACGCATTGGGGACGCGACCGGGACGGACGATGCGGCGGATCCCCTCGCGAGACCCGGCCCAGCCGCCGATCTCGGCCCCGGCCGAGGCGTTCGGCACGATGCTGGTCCCGGAACCGGCCCGCGCCCGAGCGGACCGGGCGGACGGACGCCCCCGAGGGAAAGGAGTCCTTGCGGCATGAAACTCGCACCTGCGCTGCTCCTGCTCGTCAGCGTCGCCCAGGCCGCGGCGGGAGAGTCCCAGCCGGTCCTGCTCGACTTCCACGCCGACTGGTGCGGCCCCTGCCGCCAGATGCGCCCGGCCGTCCAGGCCCTGGCCGATAAAGGCTATCCGGTCAAGTCGATCGACATCGATAAATCGCCCAAGCTGGCGGCCAAGTACGAGGTCGAGGCGGTCCCCACCTTCATCGTGGTGGACGCCGAAGGCCGCGAGCTGGACCGCTCCTCCGGCGCCCAGCCGGCCGCCCAGCTCGCCAAGCTCTACCTCGACGCCCGCACCAAGGCCGCGGCCCAGGCGCCCGACCAGGACGAGCCGGCCGAACGCGACGACGGGGCCGCCCAGGCCGCCGACGACCCGCCGGCCGACGCCGCCGACGCCGAGTCGCTCACCGAAGAGGAGATCGCCCGCCGCGCCCGTCCCAAGGCGGTCAATCCCAAGCCCTGGGAGACCGTCGTCCGGATCAAGGTCTACAACGGCGGCTCGATCGGCTTCGGCTCCGGGACGATCATCTCCAGCACGCCCGAGGAGTCGATCATCCTGACCTGCGCGCACATCTTCAAGCTCGACGGCCGCAAGCAGGCGACGCCCGACAAGTTCCCCAACAAGATCGCCATCGACCTGTTCGATGGCCGGCTCAAGGGGCAGCAGCAGCTCACGTGCGTCGAGGAGGGGATCCCCGGCAAGGCCGTCGACTACGACTTCGGGACCGACGTCGGCCTGATCCGGATCCGCCCCGGCCGCCGCCTCCCCTTCGCCCGGGTCGTCCCCGCCCACTGGCAGCCGCAAGAGCGGATGCACATGTATACGGTGGGATGCTCCGAGGGCCACGACGCCACCGCCTGGAGCACGCTCATCACCAAGGCCCCGACCCGGATGCTCCGGGGCAACGACCAGCACCTGGCGATCGAGTGCACCCACGCCCCGAAGCAGGGCCGGTCCGGCGGCGGGCTGTACACCGACAACGGCTACGTCGCGGGCGTCTGCAACTTCGCCGAGCCCCAGGGCGACCGCGGCCTCTACGCCGCGCCCGAGTCGATCTACAAGCTCCTCGACCGCAACAAGCTCGCCGCGCTCTACGCCCCGGCGTCGCTCGCCGGGCCCGACACGCTCCTGGCCGACCGCGGCGGGGCGAGCCGCAGCGTCCGCGGCCAGTCGCCCGATCGCGAGGAGCGGCCCCGCTCCGCCCGCCCCGGCGACGTGACGCTCCCCGAGCCCGAGATCGTGGGCATCGAGCCCATCTCGCCGACCGACCGCCGCTCGGCCCAGGTGCAGCCCGCCAGCAACAAGACGGGCGACCGCCGCGTCGCCTGGTCGCCGACCCCCTCGCCCAAGCGGGTCTCGCGGCCGACGGACGAGGAGACCGAGTCGACCGACCTGGACCTCGACGCCCACGTCGACAACAGCCACTTCCCGCCCCCGGCCTTCGTCGAGGACGAGCAGGACGAGGAGGAGCGTCGCATCAACGGCGAAGACGTCGACGTCGCCCCCCGCAACGAGTCCCGCAAGCCCGCGGCCCCGGCACCGGCCGGGACCTCCTCCGGCTGGCGCCCCGTGAAGACCTCGGCCGTCGGCCGCTGAGCCGACGCCCGAGACCGACTCTCAAGACGACGAGGCCGGCCCCTTTCCCGGGCGCCGGCCTCGTCGTTTCGCGTGCGCGGCGGGCGCGAAAGGTCTCCGCGGCGATCCCGCGCCCGGGTTGACGCCGCCGCCTGTCGCACCGAATATGGATGCCGGTCCCATCCACCGAGATCGAGGCCTCCCCGCCGAGTACGCCCGCCATGTTCCTTCGAGTCCGAAAGCCAGGATCGATCGTCGTGCGCCGGCTCTTGCCGGCGCTCGCGTTCGCCCTCGTCCTCGGCTCGAACGCGGCCGCCTCCTCGGTCTCCGCCGCCTCCGCTTCGGCCGCCGAGGACGACCACGCCCGATATTGCAAGTGCCGGACCTGCAGCCGCGAATCCTGTTGCTGCGCCCCTCGCAAGGCCGGGAAGATCCTCGCCCCCCCCGCCCCGGCAGTCCCGGCTTTCCCGGCCTCTGCCAGCCCTTGCATGAGATCCGCCCCCTGCGGCGATCCGGGGCTTCCGGGCTCCCCGTCCGTCGGCCCGATCGGGAAGACCGCGGCCCTCGCCGAGCGAGGCGGGGCCTTCGTCCTCGCGGTCGGCCGCCTCTTCCCCGCCCCCCCGCATCCGTCGCTCCCGGCCCGGCGGGCCTCCCGCCTCGAAGAGCCTCCGGAACCTCCGGCCGTCGCCTGAGCCCAGTCCCGCGCCGCCGATCCCGCATGCCCGGCCTCGTACGCGAGGCCCCGGCCCCCCGCCCGCGCGCGGTCGGGGCGGGTTCGCCGTCCGTCGCCTGATCGTCCTCGTCGACACCCCGTCCGCCGGCCTTCCGCGCCGTCGGCGGCACGCCGGTCCACGTTCCGAGCCCGCTCAACTTCCGGGAGACGTCAGATGTCCGAACGTCGGGGATTCACCCTCATCGAACTCCTGGTCGTCATCGCGATCATCGCGGTGCTGATCGCCCTCCTCCTGCCCGCCGTCCAGGCCGCCCGCGAGGCGGCGCGGCGGATGCAATGCAACAACAACCTCAAGCAGCTGGGGATCGCCCTGCACAACTACGAGGGCGCGCACGGCGTCCTGCCGGCGGGCCGATTCGGCTACCCGTACCTCTGGTCGTCGCTGGCGTCGATGCTGAGCTACATCGAGGCGGCGAACATGTACGACGCGATCAACTTCTCGTTCCCCTCGCTGGTGAGCCAGGCCCCCCATCCGGCCAACGCCACGGCGCAGGCGGTCGTCGTCCAGGCGTTCCTCTGCCCCAGCGACGGCCGGCGACGGGTGGCCGCGACGGCCTTCGGCGCCACCAACTACGCGTCGAATTCCGGGACCGGGACGGTGAACAACGGCAGCTTCAACGTGCTGTCGGGCAAGCCCCTGCCCGACGGCCCGTTCTACAACACCAGCGCCGTCCGCTTCGCGGCGGTGGCCGACGGGCTCAGCGGCACGGCCGGCTTCAGCGAGACGATCCTGGGGAACGACGTCGTCTCCTCCCCGGGGACCTCCCCGCCCGCCGACGCCCGGAGGCAGCTCGCCGTCTTCAACGCGTCGGGCTATCTGGGGACGCTCCCGGCCTCCCTGTTCCTGCCGCCGAGCACCTCCCTCCCCGCCTGCGGCTCGCCCGACCAGTGGGCCGGGGACCGCGGCCGCGAGTGGTCGCGCGGGAGCTTCGTCATGACCTCTTACAACCACTTCTACACGCCGAACAGCGGCTTCCCGGACTGCACCGACGCCGGCCGCGCCGCCGCCGTCACCGCGCCGCGGAGCTTCCACACCGGCGGGGTGAACATGCTCTTCCTCGACGGCCACGTCCAGTTCGTGAAGGACTCCGTGGATCAGCCCACCTTCCGGGCGATCTCCACCCGCGCCGGGGGAGAGGTCGTCTCCTCGGACGCCCTCTGACCCGACCCACCCCGGAGACCCACCATGACCGAGTCGAAGTCGAACGGCCCCGGCGAAGCCGCGGGCTGGCCCGATTACCGCGCCGTCTGGCGCTGGCACTTCTACGCCGGCCTCTTCTGCGTCCCGTTCGTCGTCGTGCTCTCGATCAGCGGCTCGATCTACCTGTTCAAGCAGGAGATCGAGTCCTGGATCGACCGCCCGTACGACGGCCTGAGCGTGCGAGGCCGCCCCGAGCCGCCGTCGAAACAGGTCGCCGCGGCGCTCGCGGCGTTCCCGGGGGCCTCGTTCCATGCGTACGAGCTTCCCCAGGCCGACGACGAGTCGACGCGGGTGATCGTCCGACGAGGCGGCGAGGCGTTGCGGGTGTACGTCCATCCCGAGAGCCTCCGGGTCCTCCACGCGGTCGTCGAGGAGGACCGGCTCATGCGCCGGCTCTTCCGGCTCCACGGCGAGCTGCTGATGGGGGACCGGGGGTCGGCGATCGTCGAGCTGGCGTCGTCGTGGGCGATCGTCATGATCGTCACGGGCCTTTTCCTGTGGTGGCCGCGCGGGGCCCGGCGGCTCGGCGGCGTCCTCTACCCTCGCTTGGGTCGGGGATCACGGATCTTCTGGCGTGACCTCCACGCCGCGACCGGGCTGTGGGTCTCGGGATTCGCGCTGGTCCTGCTGCTGACCGGCCTGCCTTGGGCGAAGTTCTGGGGCGACTACTTCCGGGGCGCCAGGCGGCTCACCGGCACGGCCGTCGCCCGGCAGGACTGGACGAACGGCGCGGTCCCCCGGGCGATGACGGAGCCCGACGGGGGCCACGCCGGGCACGGCGGCGCGCGAGGGGGGCGCGGGTCCGGCTCCAGACCGACGGCCGACCTCGCCGCGCTCGACCGGATCGCGGCGACGGTCGGCCCGCTCCGTCTGCCCCCCCCGGTCGTGATCGCGCCTCCCGAGGCCCCGTCGACCGGCGGACCGGCGGCGGGCTCCCTGGCGGATTGGACCGCCCGGTCGATGACGGCCAACCGACCCTACCGGGTGGACCTCGTCATGGACGGCGCGACGGGGGCCATCAAGGGCCGCAAGGGATTCGGCGACCGCCACCCGATCGACCGGATCGTCGGCGTGGGGATCGCGCTCCACGAGGGGCGGCTCTTCGGCCCGCCCAACCAGCTACTCGGCCTCGCGACCGCCGCCGGCCTGGTCCTGCTGAGCGTCAGCTCCGTGGTGCTCTGGCTCCGACGCCGCGACCCGGGGACCCTGGGGGCGCCGAGGCCCCTGGCCCGGCCCGCCTTCGCGCCGGGGCTGCTGCTGACGATCTTCGCCCTGGGGGTCTACCTGCCGCTCTTCGGCGCCTCGCTGCTCGCCGTGCTGGCGGCCGAGAAGCTCATCCTCGGCCGGATCCCGTCCGTGAGCCACTGGCTCGGACTCCAGACCTCCCGCGCCTGACGAAGCGCCGGGCCCCCTCCCCTCGAACGAAAGGCGGACCATGAAGAAATCCACCCTCGCCCTGCCGGCGCTGCTGGCGTCGCTGCTGGGCCTGGCTTACGCCGTCTCGAAGCACCGGGCCGAGGTCGAGAGCCCGCCCGGGCGCCCCGTCGTCCTCGTCTCCGAGCCGGAGCACGCCGCCACCCCCGCGATGATCGCGGCCGCCGGCTCGATGGAGCGCAGGGCGGCGCCCGCGTTCCGCGCCGTCGCCGACGACGGCGAGACCTACACGCTGCGGGACCTCGCCGAGCAAGGCCCGCTCGCCCTGGTCTTCATCAAGGTCGGCTGCCCGTGCAGCGTCGCCGCCCGGCCGTTCTACGACCGCCTCCATCAGGCCTACGGCTCGCGCGTCCGGTTCTTCGGCGTCATCGACGGCGACGCCGACGTGGCGCGCGAGTGGTCGAGGGCCAATCGCCTCTCCTTTCCGATCCTCTGCGATCCCGGACTCCAGATCGTCCGCGAGTACAGGGCCGAGAATTCGGCGTACTTCGCGATCATCTCGAAGGGCGGCGCGATCGAGAGGTACTGGCCCGGATACTCGGTGGGCATGCTCAACGAGGCGAACGAGCGCCTCGCCCGGCTGGCCGGGGTCGAGGCGATGCCCTTCGACGCGACGGACGCCCCTGTCGAGATCTACTCCGGCTGTCCGTTCTGACCTCCTCGCCGCCCGGAGCCTCGCCCGCCCCGCGGCGGGCCGGACGCCCCCCCCGCACCGGCGTCCGGGCCGCCGCGCGCCCGGCCCTCGGGGCTTGTTTTTTCGCTCTCGGCCTGATCGAGTGGGAACCGTTGGATTCCTCGTCAGGTCCCATCGGCGGACGGGCTCGGCTCGCGCGTGCGCAGGGGGACGCAAGGCCGACTCGTCATGAAACACCCGTCGCTCGTCGTCGCCATCCTGGCCTTCGCCCCGGCCGCGTTCGCGGAGGAGCCGATCGTCCCGGAAGGCTCGGCGCTCGTCTTCACGTCGTTCCGCGGCGACGGCGACGACGGCCTCCACCTGGCCGCCAGCCGCGACGGCTACACCTGGACGCCGCTCCGCGACGATAAGCCGATTTTCCAGCCCAAAGTCGGCGGCGGCCTGGTGCGCGACCCGAACATCGTCGCGGGCCCCGACGGCGTCTACCACATGACCTGGACCACGGGCTGGACCCATTCGTCGGTCGGCTACGCGCATTCCCGCGACCTGATCCACTGGTCCGAGGCCCGCCAGGTCGACGTCATGACGGCCGAGCCCAGGGCCCGCAACGTCTGGGCGCCCGAACTCTTCTTCGACGACAAGCAGGACCGCTTCCTGATCTTCTGGGCCTCGACGATCCCCGGCCGGTTCCCCGCGACCGAGGCGACGGGCGACGACGGCTACAACCACCGCACCTACATGACGGCGACGAAGGATTTCCAGACGTTCACGCCGACGAGGCTGCTCTACGACCCCGGCTTCAACTCGATCGACTCGACGATCGTCCGCGACGGCGACCGCTACGCGATGTTCATCAAGGACGAGACCCGGACCCCGCCGGCCAAGAACATCCGGGTCGCCTTCGCCCCCGCGCCCGCCGGCCCGTATGGGCCGCCGTCGTCGCCGATCACCGGGAATTACTGGGCGGAGGGGCCGTCGGCGATCAAGCTCGGCGGCCGCTGGTACGTCTACTTCGACCGCTACACCGAGGGCCGCTACGGCCTGGTCACCTCCACCGACCTCGTCCGCTGGCGCGACGAGTCCGACCGCGTGCATTTCCCGAAGGACTTCCGCCACGGCAGCGTCCTGCTCGTCCCCGCGTCGATCCTCGCCGGCCTGGAATCGGCCGGCCGCGAGTGACGGATCTCCGACTTCCTGGATTCAAGGACCGTTCATGAAACGCGCTCTCATCCCGCCCCTGACCTTGCTCTTCCCGACCGTCGCCCTCGCCCAGGCCCCCGTCGCCGACACCGCGGTCGAGCCGCCGCCGGCCGCGGTGCAGTCGATCACCGGCCCCGAGATCGGCGGCCACCTGCGGTTCCTGGCCTCCGACCTGATGCGCGGCCGCGAGGCCGGCTCGCCCGAGGCCCGGCTCACGGCCGAGTACCTGGCCTCGCACCTGACCGCGATCTCCGCCGAGCCCCTCGGCGACCCCGGCCGCGGCGGCCGGACCTACCTCCAGCGCTTCATGCTCGAATCCTCCACGCCCCTCTCGGCCGGCTCGGAGCTGACGCTGACCCTCGCCCCCGACCGCTCGAAGCGCGTCATCGAATGCAAGCTGGGCGTCGATTACATCTACGGCCCGCAGGGCGTCGCGGGGGGCGAGGTCGAGGCCGACGTCGTCTTCGCCGGCTACGGCCGCCACAAGCCCGATCAGAACATCAACGACTACGAGGGATTGCACGTCCGGAACAAGTTCGTCCTCGTGTATCAGGGCGAGCCGGGCGACGGCGGCGCCGGCGCGGGCCGTCGCGGCGCGGGCGACAAGTTGAAGACCGCCGTCGAGCATGGGGCGTTGGGCCTGCTGATCATCGCCCCGCCCGGCGTGGCGGGCGAACCGCTGCCGCCCTCTCCTGCGGCCATGTTCGGCTTCGACCGCCCCCGCGTCTCGCTCGGCTCCCCTCCCGCGACCATCCCGGCGATCGCCCTGACCCCCGCGATCCGCGACCTCCTCGTACCGGCCCTCAACCTGCCGAAGATCGACACGGCCGCCGACCAACCGAGGATGAGGCCGTTCCCGCCGGCGGGCGCCCTCCGCGTCCATTTCACCCACGCCGTCAAGCGCGAGCCCCGCGAGGACCGCAACGTCGTCGGCTTCCTGCCCGGGGCCGACCCCCAGAAGAAGAACGAGATCGTCGTCTTCAGCGCCCACTACGACCATGAAGGCGTCGACGACAAGGGCCAGATCTACAACGGCTCGGACGACAACGCCAGCGGCACCAGCGGCGTGCTCGAGGTCGCCCAGGCGTTCGGCGCGGCCCCCCGGCCGGCGCGGAGCGTGGCCTTTTTGTGGGTCTCGGGCGAGGAGAAGGGCCTGCTCGGCAGCCAGTGGTTCGCCGATCACCAGGCCCTGCCCGAGGGCATGAAGATCGTCGCCGACATCAATCTCGACATGATCAGCCGCAACGACGGCACCAAGATCGGCGCGACGCCCTCGCCCAGCCACCCCGACTACAACACCCTCGTCGCCGACGCCGCGGTCGCCACCAAGGCCGAGGGCCTGGAGATGCTGTTCGACTCCGACCCCTACTACGCCCGGACCGACAGCTACAACTTCGCCGCCAAGGGCGTCCCCGTCATCTTCTTCTTCGCCGGCCTGCACGAGGACTACCACAAGCCGACCGACGACTTCGAAAAGGCCGACCTCGAAAAAGCCGCCCGCGTCGCCCGCGCCGCGTTCCGCCTGGGATGGAAGACCGCCCAGGCCGCCGAGGCCCCGAAGAAGATCCAGGCCCAGCCGGCCGCCCAACCGGCCGCGCAGCCCTGACGTCCGGCCGCCGACCGTGCGGGGCGTTCACGCGGTTCAGGCCCGTGATCGCCCCGCGCGGGTTCGAGTCGCCCGCCAGGCCCCCACCGCGCCGAGCGCGAAGACGACCCATGTGGCCGGCTCGGGGACGGGGGCGCCTTCGAGCCGGGCGTAGACGTCGACCGCAACGACTTCCTGGTCAGGCCTTTGGTCCCAGTTCGGAGGGACCGCGATCGGCTTCAACGACAGACTGATCGGCCCGACCTGAACCGGGTCGTACTTGCCTCCGTCGAGCGGATCCATACGAATAAACATCTCCATGTTGCCGACGACCGTCCCATCGGTTCGGATGTAATGATTGATGAAGTTGTCGATTTGGATGCTCGCACCGCCCGCGGGGAGGGGAGCTTCCCCGAACTTCGTGACCCGGAATTCGATCGGGAAGGGTATGCCGAGTACGGGCATATACTGGCCCGCTTCCTGGCGATGGACGAGGATCATCCCCAACTTCAGTTCCGAGCCCACGGTCGCCAAGCCATCCGTCACCGGGTGAAATTCGTAAGGGCCCAGGGTGGGTAACGCATGCGACGCTTCAGGCCCGGACGTGCTGTAGGTGATCTGCGTCGGGATCGGCACGGCCCGAGCCTCGCGGCCGGCGGCGGCCAGGACGACGAGGCCCGTCAGGATCGTGGATAGGGCGCGGGTGTGGGCGAATTCGCGGGGCGAGAGCATATTTCCCTCCTGGATGTCATCGAGTGGGATCGTCCTATGCCGAGCGGGGGCTGGTGGCTGGACGGCATTCTTAAGTATGCGATCCGGACCAGCAGCATCGCTACGGAATGAAGACTTCGATCGCCTCATTCGTCGCAAGCCGAATGCAGCGACAGTCCCAGCGAAGACGAGCCAGGTCGACGGCTCGGGGACGGGGACGCCGCCGACCTGCGCCGTGACCAGCTTCGCATCCAGGGCGAGGACACCGTCGGCGGAGACCGGGATGGTCTGCCAGGAGGGGGGGGCGAGCACGAGGTGGGTGAATCCATCCTGGGCGAGGACCCCCGCGATGGATCCGGGGGGGCCGATCGGGGGCGGGGAGTCGAACACGAAGAACCCGTACGACAGCTTGAGGCCTCCCGAGGGCCCGGTGGGCTCGATGAGGCTCATGTTGAGCATGAGCTGCGCCGACATCGTCTCCGAAGATCCGGCGGCGTCGGTCGCCCAGACCGTCAGTCGGATCCGGAACATCTCGCCGTCCTCCGGGCTCGCGTCCGACGGGATATGGACGTCCAACGTCCCCAGGGGGAGGTCGACGACCGAGCCGCCGGGCAGCGCCTGGGGGAAGGAACCGACCTGGAACGGCGCGGGGGAGAGGATCGTCCGGTCCTGCACCCCCTGGAACGTGACGCCCGGGAGGCCGTCGCCCGACGACGTATTGAGGTTGCGGCCGATCAGGCTCGTGCTGTACGTGAGCGTGAATCGCGGCCCGTCGGGCTGCCAGGGCGAGATTGGCGCGGCCCAGGCCTCATGAGGGGCGACGACGGCGAGGGCCGTCAGGACGACGGGGACCAGCCAGGCGCGCGGGGCGCGGAGAGGCGAGGGCATGGCTTCCTCCTTGTTGCGATCGAGGGACGTCCATCCCCCGCGTCGGACGCCGAGGCGCAGCCTCGCAGGCCGACGCCCGGAAGCGTAGCCATGTGGTTTCCATGAGTCAATGCGAGGAGTTGCGGCCCGCCTCTTCTCAGCCCCCCGGTCGGGGCGTGAACCGGCGGCCGGGGGGCGTATAATAATCCTGCGTCTGGATCCTGAACGACGACCGCGATCGGAAGGGTCGGCCGGCCGACGGCGGCGGCGACCCGGGAGGTGGAGCATGTCGCATCATCATCGGCCTGAGCAGTATCGCCTGATCGACGCCGAGGGCCAGGAGCTGGCCTACGGGGATACGATCCCGTATTTCAAGGGCGTGGTGGCCGACCTCAGGCCCGGTCGCTACACGATCCAGGAGGTCGTCGCCGACGCCCTCGGGCACGCCCACGAGCAACGGCGGTGGGGCTCGATCACCCACCTCGAAGACGGCACGATCGTCCTCCATCCGGACGAGCCGAACGCCTGACCGCCCCGCGCCCGACCCGCCGCGCCCGCGCGCCGACCCCCACGGCCCCGGGCGCGGCGAGCTTCCTCACTCCCTGCCCCTCCACCACGGAACCGCCCCCATGAAGACGCGACTCGCGCTCTGGTCCCTGATCGTCCTCGGGGGCGTCGCGATCCCGGGCCGGGCCGCCCGCGCCGAGGACGGCTCGCGCGACCTGGCCAGCGACACCTGGGTCGCCGTCGACGGTTTGGGTCGGCGCTTGCCGACCGCCGCGGAGGTCGGGCCGCCGAAGCCGGACCGGACGGTCGCGATCTTCTACTTCCTCTGGCTGGGGCGCAGCGGCGAGCTGGGGCCGTTCGACATCACCCGGATCCTGCAGGCCGCGCCCAACGCCATGAGCGAGCCCAAGAACCCGCTCTGGGGGCCGCTGCACTACCCCCACCACTGGGGCGAGTCGATCTTCGGCTACTACCGCAACGACGACCCGGGCGTGCTCCGCAAGCACGCCCAGATGCTGGCCGACGCCGGGGTCGACGCGGTCTTCTTCGACGTCACCAACCAGCTCACCTACCCCGAGAGCTGGAAGGCCCTGGGGACGGCCTTCGACGCGATGCGCCGGCAGGGGCTGAAGGTCCCCAAGATGGCCTTCCTCACCCCGTTCTGGTCGCCCCGGAAGGTCGTCCGCGAGCTGTATACGCAGCTCTACGAGCCCGGCCTGCACCCCGACCTCTGGTTCCGCTGGAAGGGCAAGCCCCTCATCCTGGCCGACCCCGACCTGCTGCGCGACGACGTCCTGAAGCGTGAGAAGCACACGACCTCGGTCCCGCTCGCGGCCGGCGACAAGCTGGGCGCGGGGTTCAAGGTCGACGTCTCGTTCGACTCCGCCGCGCTGGCCACGCCGACCTGGGGCGAGCGGGGCGCGTCGGCGACGCTGACCCTCCGTCGCGGCGACGCGACGGGCGAGGTCGTCGCTACCAAGCGCGTCGAGGACGTCCGCGACAACGCCTGGCAGACGATCGCGCTCGACGCCCCCGCGCCGGCGGGCGCGTACCACCTGGAGATCTCGGATCCGAAAGGCCGCATCGGCGTCTGGAAGGACGGCGAGGGGGAGCTGAACCTCAAGGTCGGCCGGATCGACGAGGCCGACCGCCGCATGATGTCGTTCTTCACGTTCCGCCGGCCCCAGCCCGACTACTTCCAGGGCCCGACCGCCCGGGCCCAGTGGAGCTGGCTCGAAGTCCATCCCCAGCACCCCTTCCCGGACGAGGACGGCAAGCCCGAACAGGTCTCCGCCGGCGTGGGGCAGAACGCGGTCGACGGCAAGCTCGGCGTGCTGAGCCACCCGCGGGCCCACGGCCGGAGCTTCTCGAACGGCGTCCAGCCCGGCCCGGAGGGGGTCGACTTCACGGGCAGGAACTTCGCCGAGCAGTGGAAGCGGGCCCGCGAGATCGACCCGCCGCTGGTCTTCGTCACCGGCTGGAACGAGTGGATCGCCGGCCGCTTCGACGAGACCTTCCCGCTCGCCGGCGCGGGGCCCGTCACGTTCGTCGACCAGTTCGACCGCGAGCACAGCCGCGACATCGAGCCGATGAAGGGGGGCCACGGCGACGCCTTCTATTACCAGCTCGTCTCCGAGGTGCGACGGTACAAGGGCGTGCGGCCGGTCCCGGAGATCGTCTCGCGGCCCATCCAGGTCGACGGCCGCTTCGACGACTGGGAGGGCGTCGCCCCCGAGTTCCGCGACACGATCGGGGACCCGATGAAGCGCGACTTCCCGGGCTGGGGCAAGACGCTCCACTACGTCAACGCGACCGGCCGCAACGACCTGATCGCCGCGAAGGCGAGCCGGGACGCCGACCACGTCGCCTTCCTCCTCCAGTGCGGCGGCCCGATCCTGGCGACGCCCGAGATGGGCGGCCCGATGCTCTTCCTCGACGTCGACTCGGATCCCAAAACCGGCTGGCTGGGCTACGACTTCGTCGTCGGCCGCAACCCGGGCCGGCCGACGCTGGAGCGGAACGTCGGCGGCAAGTACGAATGGACCGACCCGAAGCCGGTCCCCTCATCGACCGCCGGCGACCGCCTGGAGCTGGCCGTGCCGACCGCCGACCTGGGCCTCAGGCCCGGCTGGGCCGCGATCGACTTCAAGTGGGCCGACGCCCTCGCCGAGACCGGCGACTGGTCGGACTTCACCCTCAACGGCGACGCCGCCCCCAACGACCGGTTCAACTACCGGGCGACGTTCCCGAAAGCCGATTGAGCCCCGACGGGGACGCGATCCTCGGCCTCCGCGTCTCGGTGCAAGCCGACTCCCGGGACCGGCTTGAGACGGCCGTCAAAAGCCCCGCGGACGGGTTGGTCACTTGCAAGGGCGGGCGGGTCTCGTAAAATAGTCGGACCGCGTCGCGCGGAACGCACGTCTCGGCCGCCGCAGGGCCAGGAGCCGTCGGGCATCCGGCCTGCGTTTGTTTATGGACTTGTCCGGGCGGATCGTCGCCCCGTCTTTCCAATACGAATTTCATACGAAGAGTCGAAAATCGCCGCGTGCGTCGACCCGGGCCTTCGCGGATCCCCGCGACGGCGCCGGCCGCAGCCCGCGGCCGCGGAACTCCCCGAGGATCGAGGGGCGTCGCATCATCTCTGATTGGCGGAGGCCTTGTTCATGGCGGAAAAGACCTCGGACTCTCCCGTGCGGATCATCGGCAGTCGGGAGTTGCACCAGAACCTGCCGGGGATCCTGCGGGAGCTCGAGAATGACAAGGTCCGCTACGTCCTCACCGTCCACGGCAAGCCCCGCGCGGTCCTGGTCGGGGCCGAACCCTACCTCAGCATGATCCTCGACGGCCGCAAGTCGAGCGAGGCCCTCGTCGGCCTCCAGCTCACCGCGCTCCTGGGCGGCGACCTGGGCGCGGTGCCGCTCGACGACCTGGAGCGGGCCCTCGACCAGCGCGGCGACTGACGCTCTCACGCCGTCGCCCACGCCAGTACTCCCGCCGAGGCCCCTCTCCCGCTCACTCGGCGAGGTCTAGCTCGGCCGCCGTCGGCTCGGGCTTCTTCTTCATCTTCGCCCGGACGATCTCGAAGACCGCCGGCAGCACCGAGATGACGACGATCGCCACGACCACGATCTTGAAGTTCTCCTGGACGACCTTGCTGCCGGCGAACCACTTCCCGCCCACCAGGAACATCGTCACCCAGGCGACGCCGCCGGTCACGTTGTAGAGCGCGAACTTGCCGTAGTTCATCCGGCCGATCCCGGCCACGAACGGGGCGAAGGTCCGCACGATCGGGATGAACCGGGCCAGGATGATCGTCTTCGCGCCGTACTTCTCGTAGAACGCGTGCGCCTGCATCAGGTGGTTGCGGTTCAGCAGCCGGGAGTCCTCCCGCGAGAAGACCTTGGGCCCCAGGTACCAGCCGACGGCGTAGTTCACGGCGTCGCCCAGGATCGCCGCGACGATCAGGAGCGCCGTCAGCGGGACGATCTGGATCGGCGAATTCGGGTGGGCCGCCACGGCCCCCGCCGCGAAGAGCAGCGAGTCGCCCGGCAGGAAGGGCGTCACCACCAGCCCCGTCTCGGCGAAGATGATCGCGAAGAGGATCACGTAGAGCCAGGGCCCGACCGCCTGGGCGAGGGTGTTGAGCGACTCCGGGCTGAAGTGGACCACGAACTCGAAAAGCTGGCGGGCAAGCTCCATCATCGACTCCGAAGGGGTGGAAACGGGCGGGACGCGGCGGGGGAGGGCGACGATCCCTCGTCAGGGGGCTTCCCGGCCCCCGGCCTTCTTCGACTCGTCGCGCGAGCGGACGGGGAGGCGGACGTTGCGGATCCCGGCCGCGTCGCAGGCCGACAGCACGTCGGCCAGGTCCTGGTAGGCCAGCGCGGCCCCGCCGCGGATCATCACGCCCTGGTTGGCGTAGCGGTCGCGGGCCCGGCGGAGCAGGACGGTCAGGCCGTCGAGGTCGTGGACCGTCTCCCCCACGGCGACCTTGCCGGGCTCGACCACGGTCAGCACCAGGTCGTCGGGCGCGGCGGTCAGGGGGGCGGCGTCGGCCACTTCGGGGACCTTGACCGCGAACTCGCTCTCGTCCCAATCATACAGGCGGGTGGCCGCCATGAAGAACACCAATAGGCAAAGGATCACGTCGACCATCGGCGTCATGTTGATGACGGGCGCTTCGTCCTGGGCCTGGAGGCGGCTGGAGAGCATGGCGGGGCCTCGGGCGGGACGGGGCTCGACCCGCGTCAGACGACGCGCGTCTCCTGGGGCCGGGGGAGGTCGTTGGGGAGGCCGGGGGGGATGCGGCGGTCGACGCCCGAGGGCCGGACGGAGTCGCCGGCGACCATGTCGACCACCTGCCGGGCGTAGTCGTCCAGCTCGCGGGTCAGGACGTCCAGGCGGTTGAGCAGGTAGTAATACATCGAGACCGCCAGGATCGCGATCCCCAGCCCGAAGGCCGTGGCGATCAGGGCCAGGCTGATCCCCTGCGCCAGCATCTCGCCCCGCGCCGGGCCGGCCTTGCCGCCCAGGGCGTCGAACGACTGGATGATGCCGACCACGGTCCCCAGCAGGCCGAGCAAGGGCCCGAGCGTCGCCATGGCGCTCAGGACGCGCAGGTTCCGCTTCAGCTCGATGATCTCGCCCGCCGAGTCGAACGCGACCGTCTGGCGGATCTCGGCCCCCGGCCGGCCCCAGGCCCGGACGACGTGGCCGAACACCCGGCCGGCGACGCTGTCATGCGCCTTGCACAGCTCCAGCGCCCGGTCGCGGTCGAGCTTCCCCGAGGCCAGCCGCTCCAAAAAGCGGTCGACGAACTCGGGCGGGACGACCCGCTTGCGGCGCAGGGCCAGGAATCGCTCGAGCGCGAAGCCCATCGTCAGGATCGAGCAGGCGGCCAGCGGCCAGAGCATCGGGTTCGCGGTCAGCAGCAGCCGCCGCACCGCGTTGCGGTCGATCCCGGGCCTGGGCTCGGCCCCGGCCGTCGGCGACGCGCCGGAGGGCGCGGCCCCCACGCTCGGGGCCGGGGCGTCCGCGGCCTTTTTCGCCTCGGCCGCCGGCGGCGGCGGGACCTCCTGCCCCCGGATCGAGCCGGGCGCGACGCCCCAAGCGAGGGCGGTCGCCGCGAGGATCGGGCCGAAGGTCGAGCGAAGGCGGAGTTTCAAGGATCAGGATTCCCGGCCGCTCGGGCCCGGCCCCTCGCCGGAAGGCCCGTCCCCGATTGATGCTTCTCATGATGTTCGACGACGATCGCGCGGGACGTCGTCGCGCGCACGACGGCCCGGCGTGAATGTAAACAGCCCCGCCGACGCTGTCAATCGAACCGATCGCCCGGCCTAGGTTCCCCAGCCGAAGTGAGTCAGGCCCGACCTCCGGTCCACTTGATGCAATACTCGACGTCGCGAAGGGCTCGCCGCGCCTCCCGACATTCCGGGTTTAGGCGGATCGCTTCGCGGAAGCAATCGGCGGCTTCGTGAAAACGCTCGCGAGCCCGCAGCACCAATCCCAGGTTGAGATAGGCCTCCCAGATGCATCCCTTCGGGCAGCCGACGGCCGCCCGATGAACCTCCTCGGCCTCGTGCAGCCGTCCTTGCTTGGCCAGCACGGCACCCAGGTAGATTCGGCCGGACGCAACGCCAGGATCGGCCGCGATGGCTTTTCGATACCACGCCGCCGCCTGGTCGTAATCGCCGGCCTGGTCGAAGAGGTGGCCCATGTTTGAAAGGGGGATCCGGCGCTTCTCGGGCGGGGAGAGGTCGATGGACTTCGCGATCGCCTGCTCGGCCTCCTCGTAGCGGGACACCTGGACGAGTGCCATCCCGAGCAGCAACCAGCTCAGGCCATGATCTGGGAAGTCGATCAGGTAACGCCGCGCGACGCGGATCGTCAGGGCTGGGAAACGCCCGTTCGAAATCCGCCGCAGCCGCTTGAACCGCTCTCTTTGGCCCATCACGTCCTCCGCCGCTGGTCGCCCCTGGCGCAGGCCGACCAGAACTCATGTCAACCCACGGGGACCCGAGCGTCAACGTGGCGGTCGGATCCTGATCGCAACGCCAGGCAGACACATGGCTTTCCAAAAGGTATCCTGGAAATCCCCGAAACGAATCGGGGAGGGCCGCCGGACCTCGGAGGACGCGATCTTGAGTGGACCGGGACGAAGCCAGTCGGGGCACGACCACGCCCACCCGTTCGGCGGCCTGCATGCGCGGGAGCGCGAGGGGCTGGTGGTCGCCGGTCGGCGGGGGATGCTCAAGGCGAGCCTGGCGGGGCTCGCCGGGCTGACGCTGCCCGACCTGCTGCGGCTGAGGTCGACCGCCTCGGCCTCGGGGGCGAGGCCGCCGGGGGGGAAGGCCGTCATCCTGCTCTGGATGGCGGGCGGGCCCAGCCAAATCGACACCTGGGACCCCAAGCCGGGCCGGCCGCTGGAGAACCGCGGGCCCTTCGGCTCGATCGAGACGAGCCTGCCGGGCGTCCGGCTCTGCGAGCACCTGCCGAAGCAGGCGGCGATGCTCGACAAGTTCACGATCATCCGGTCGGTCGACGCCCGCCACAGCAACCACGAGCCGAACAAGGTCTTCCAGACCGCCAACCTCGACGCCGAGCCCCGCCTGGGGCCGAGCAAGGACCTCTATCCGGCCATCGGCTCGATCGTCGCGAGGCATCACGGGGCCAATAACCCGGGGATCCCGCCCTACGTCGCGTTCCAGACCTCGCGGACGCACGTCGCCTACGGCGGCCACCTGGGCAAGCAGTTCGACCCGTTCATCGCCAACCAGGCCTGCCGACTGCCGGTCTACGACCTCGTCGGCGTCGACTCGGGCCGGACCTCGGCCGCCGGCTTCTTCAAGCTCCCCGGGGGCATGTCGCACGAGCGGCTGAAGGGCCGCCAGGCGCTTCTCGACGACCTGGACGGGCTCCGCCGCGCGCTCGACCACTCGCCCGACGTCGCCGCGATGGACCGCTACGGCCGCGAGGCCGTCGACCTGCTCGTCGGCCGCCGCGCGCAGCGGGCGTTCGACCTGGACGACGAGCCGGAAGCCGTCCGCGACCGCTACGGCAAGCACCTCTGGTGTCAGCAGGCGTTGCTGGCCCGCCGGCTCGTCGAGGCCGGCGCGGCGTTCGTCACGCTCGACCTGAGCTACCACACGGCCTCGGGCACGTGGGACAACCACGGCGACAACATCCCCCCCTACGGCGGCATCAGCAAGGGGTTGAAGCCGCTCCTGCCGCTGTTCGACCACCTGATCACCACTCTGGTCACCGACCTCGATCAGCGCGGGCTGCTCGACGACGTGCTGGTGATCGCCATGGGCGAGTTCGGCCGCACCCCGAGGATGGGCACGCAGGGGAGCAGCGACGGCCGCGACCACTGGAACGCCGTCATGTCGATGTGCCTCGCCGGCGGCGGCCTGCGGCACGGTCAGGTCATCGGCTCCAGCGAGGCCGACGGCGGCCACATCAAGGACCGGCCCGTCACCCCCGGCGACCTCGCCGCCACCATCTACCAGCACATGGGCGTCCCCCTCGACGCCGTCTACCACGACGCCAACCGGCGCCCCCACTTCATCGTCGCCGACGGCGGCCGGCCCATCGCCGAGCTGTTCTGACCCGGAGGGCCCGCGATGAGCGCCTCGTTCACGCAGACGACCGAGGGCCTCCCGTCGCCGCGTGCGACCCGCCTCGGCCCCCTGGCCATCTGCCTGCTCTGCGGCACGTGCGGGGCGTGGGTGGGGGCGACCGTGGGTTGGCAGGGTCGGGCCGTCCCCGCCGGATGGGTCGCCCCCGGACTGCCGGGCCTGCTCGTCGGCGGTCTCCTCGGCTTCATCCTGGGGATGGCTCCTCCAACCACCGTCCTCGTGGTCTCGCGAACTCCCTGGGGACTGGCCGTCGTCTACGGAGGGGGGCTCGTTTGGTTGGCTTATCGGAGCTGGACCACGGCCGGCGCGACGGGCCTGTGCTTCTTCCTCGCCGGCCCGATCGCGGGCGCGATCCTCTACGTCCGGAGGAAGCGACGCGAGTCCCGGGCCCTCGGCGAGCCGCCCGCCTGAGCCGCGAGGCCGCTGGACACGGCCCGGCGTGCGCAATCGGCGATCGCGCCTATAATCCAGTGAGAGGCCGCCCCGCGTGGGGGCGGCTTACGGAACGGCGGGAAAGGCCCGAAAAATCACGCGAAAATCGACGAGCGAAGCCAATTTTCCGAGGCCGAATCGTGATCTTAAATCAATATAGAATAGGGATTTAAGTCAAAAAGATTCGCGAAGCGGGCCGAGCCAACGAACCCCGAGGGAAGCCGAATCCAAGCCAGTCGCCGTCCCGGGGCTGGATGCGACGCGCAGCGGGCCGCGTCCTCGGACCACGGCCTTCCCCCCTCGCGGGGGAAGGTGGCCGGAACGGCCGCCGTCCTGACATCTTGAGGAACAGCCGCTCACTCCTCCTCGTCGGCGCCCTTCAGCTCGACCTCTTCGAGGCCCATCTCCTTGATGACGGCGGAGATGGTCTCGCGGATCTCGAACATGCCGGCGGGGCGCTTCTCGGGGTTGAGGTCGAGGCAGGCGAGCACGAGGTTGTTGAGCTTCGAGAGGACGCGGGGGTTGATCTTGTTCACGGCCGGCAGCTTGCGCTCGGAGCCCGCCTTGGGGATGTCGGGCTGGGCGAATCGGCCGGTGAACATGCGGTACATCGTCGCGCCCAGGTTGTAGACGTCGGTCCGCTCGTTGACGACCTTCTCGGCGGCCTGCTCGGGGGCGATGTACTGGGGCGTCCCCTGGACGCGGTTCTTGTCCTGGCCGCGGACCCAGGCGGTGCCGAAGTCGATCAGCTTCACCTGGCCGGCCTTGGTCAGCATGATGTTCGACGGCTTGAGGTCGCCGTGGTAGACGCCGCGGCGGTGCATGTGCGCCAGCGCCGAGGCCACCTGCGAGAACATCAGGACGAGCTGGCTCAGCTCGGGGGCCTCGATCTCGTCGAGCGTCTTGCCGTCGACGTACTCCAGCAGGAGGTCGGCGCCGACGACCTTGAACCACGACTTCTTGAGCTTCAGGTCGTAGACCTTGGCGATGGCCGGGTGGTTGAGCTTCTGGGCGGCCGCGTATTCCGTCTTGGCCTGGTCGATGTAGATCTCGTCCTCGGGCTCGTGCTTGCTGACGACCTTCAGGGCGTACCGCTTGCCGCCGTTCTTGTCGGCGATCTGCAAGATCGTGCTGCCCGCCCCGCTGCCCAGCGGGCTGACCACGCGGTACTTCATCGTCGACAGTTTGGGCGTGACCGACGCGCTTGCCATTCTCTGCCTCGTAGGTGGTGAGTCCGTGTCGTGCCATCCCGGGCCGGGGGGCGTCGCCGTGCGGCCTCCGCGCCTCGCCGCGCGGACCGGGTCGAATCGGGGCGGTTCAGGTCGGGCGGGCCCGCCTCACTTGACGCCGACGAGTTCCACTTCGAACGTGAGCGTGGAGTTGGGGGGGATCTTCCCCTTATCCTGGGCCCCGTAGCCCATCTCGGGGGGCACGACGATCTTGCGGATCTCGCCGACCTTCATGCCCGGGATGGCGTATTCCCAGCCCTTGATCAGGCCGCCGGTCCCGAGGGTGAACTCGACGGGGGCGCCCCGCTCGCGGCTGGATTGGAAGGTGCTGCCGTCGTCGAGCGTGCCGACGTAGTGGAGGACGGCCACGCGGCCCGACTTGACCTCCTCGCCGGTCCCCGCCTTGATCGTCTCGTACTTGACGTTCCCTTCCAGGGTCTTGGTCTCGCCGGCCGCCGTGGGGGGGGCGGGGGGGAAGGGCTCGCCCTTGGGTGCCGCGCCGGGGGCCGCCTTGGCCGGCCGGGGCGTCTCGCCCTGGGCCTGGGCGACGTCCCCCTCGGCGACCTTGCGGATCGGAATCGCGCCCGGCGGCATGACGGCGACGATCTGCCCCGGATCCCCGCACCCCGGGAGCCCCAGCGACACCCAAACGATCCCCCAGACGCCCAGCAACCCTCGCCTCATCGGATCGTTCTCCCACTCGGACCGGACACGGTTCGGATTGAAATCGGCAATGACGGGAAAGATGGCGCGGGGCCGACCGTCGCGGGCGGACCCGGCGGTCGCGGCCTGCGCGCGGCGCGTCGGCCGAGTCCAGATGATTATGCCACGCCCGCAAAGACTTCGGCCAGACCTCAGCCGCCCCCCGCGACGGGTTCCGGCCCCGATCCGCCCTCGGGCGGGCCGGCGTCGAAGAGCCGGACGAGGCTCACGGTGATCCGGCCGCCGAAGCAGACGGCCACGTCGCCGCCCTCGCGGCGGGGCCGCTGCTGGTAGTCGCCCCGGTAGAGCGACCGACCCCCCTCGACCTCGAACCGCAGCGGCAGGGGCGAGGGGTCCAGCGGGCAGAAGACGACCTCGGGGTCGGGGGCGTCCGGGGCGGGGTGGGGTAGGTTGACGTTCCAGAACGTGCCGGGCGTCCAGGGCCGGCCCAGCAGGTCGATCAGCACCGGCCGGGCCCAGCGTGCGGCGCGGTCCCAGTCGATCGCCCTCCCCCGGGCGATGTAGTGCGACAGGGCGATCCCCGGGACGCCGTGGATGACCGCCTCGCGGACCGCGGCGACGGTCCCGGAGTGGAACACGTCGACGCCCAGGTTGCCCCCCGCGTTGATCCCCGCGAGGACCCAGGCGGCGTCGGCCGCCAGGTGGTGGAGCGCCAGCCGGACGCAGTCGGCGGGCGTGCCCGAGACGGCGACGACCTCGCCGGCGTGGGCCGTGGCGTGCAGCGGCTCGTGGGTCGTGACCCGGTGCCCGCAGCCCGATTCGGCCGCCAGCGGGGCCACCACCCGGGGCGTCCCCAGGCCCTCGGCCGCCGCCCGGAGCGCCGCCAGGCCGGGGGCGTCGTAGCCGTCGTCGTTGGTCAGAACCAGCATGCGCGTCCCGCGATCCGACATCCGCACCCTCGAATCCGTCGCCGTCCTCGCGCCCGACCGGGCCGCCGGCCGCCGCATCCCTGGATTGTCGAGGGCCCGCGCCGGGTTGTCAAATCGGGCCGGAGCGGCCGGGTCGGCTCGTCGGAAAAGTCGGGGCCGCCGTGCGGATCTCGGATTCTCGCGGGGCCGGACGGCGTGATAAAGTGTCCGGGGGGCGATTTCCGCCGGTCGGCTTGACGTCGACGGTGACCGGGATGCGACTGGTAAGGAAGAGCCCCGCCCGATCGGCGACCAGCGACCAAGTCCCGGTCTCCCCCGGCTCAGTCCCGATCCGGATCTTTCGCTCGAGACGCGCTGAAAAGCATGGACACAAACTCGACCCTCCCCACCAACGGCCGCGCGACCGCGCGCGAAGGCGTCGACGGCATGTCGTCGGCGTCGGAGATCCGCAAGCCGGCGCAGCTCCCCAGCCGGTTCGACGTGCCGGTCTCGGCCATCGGGCCGCTCTTCCGGGCCCGCCTCGACCGGATCTTCCCCTGCCGGGTCGACTTCGACCTGGACGTCAACGTCCGCGCCACGGCGCGCGTCCTCGGCGGCTACTACCGGTCGCGTCGCCTCGTCCGGCTCTACGTCCACGACACCGAGCAGGGCCGCCGGCCGCTGGAGGAGCTGTTCGACACGTTCCTCCACGAGATCGCCCACCACCTCGAATACACCGAGCCGGGGAGCTTCTCGGCGCGGGCCTGCGGCCGCGTCCCGGGCCGCATGCACAGCCGCGTCTTCTGGAAGATCCTCGGCGAGCTGAAATACCGCTGGGTCTGCCTGCAGAGCTGAGCAGGGGCAAGACGTCCTTTGGTGGAACGATGTCGTGGTTCCGCTGGAAAGTCTTCGCGACGTCAGGATCGCTCAATATTGGGAAACGGAGACGTTCCTGACGATGTCTCTTGCCTCCTCGTCGCCGAACAAGAACCGCACCCGCTCCTCCAAGGATTTGTACGCCTCCCGGGAATCGACTCTGCCCATCAGGTAAACCTGTGCGGCGGACGAAATCTCGATCTCGACGCTTGCGAATTGCGGCTCACGCAAGATTGGGCGATGCTTGCCGAGCTTGAGGTCCGTATACCGTCGGTAGAGATGTTCCACCCCCACAATCGCGCCCGACACGAACCCGATGATCCCGCCGCAGGCGATCGCGGCCAGGATTCCCGCGAGGCAAAGGGCTCTCCGCATCGGCAATACTCCGGTAATGGCAAGGCCAACCCGATCAGCCCCCGGTCGTGCCGTTGCTTTCCGATAAAGGGCGATGACGACGAGCCCTCGTGCGACTGACGATGATCGGCTCCTCACGAGTCGACGTCGGCCCACAGCCAGGCGCCCCCGTCCCTCGCACGGGCACGGGGGCGTCGACCCCTCACCGACGCCCCCGGGACGTCCGAGCCTTCCGTTCAGTTCAGCTCCTCGATGCTCAGGTCCTTGTAGCGGACCTCCATCGCGGGGCCGACGTGGACCTGCAGGGCGATGATCCCCTCGTCGGGGAACTCCTTGTCCTCGCGGTCGATCACGGTGACGCCGTTGAGGACGACCGTCAGGCGCTTGCCCTTGAAGGTGATGGCGAAGTCGTTCCAGTCGCCTTCCTTGACGATCTTGGCGGCCTCGGCCTCCGGGTAGCGCTCGAGGATGCCGCGGCCGCGCTCCTCGTACAGCAGGCCCCAGTAGCCGACGGCCACGTCGGCCTGCGGGCCCGAGACGGCCCCGTCGTCGGCGCGCTTGCTGCGGACCTGGATGCCCGAGTTGCCGTTGCGGAGCTTCACCTTGGCCTTGAGCGTGAAGTCCTTGTACGGCTTCGCCGTGACCAGGAACTCGTTCTTCTTGAGGTCGCCGGCGGTCCGGCCCACGATCACGCCGTCCTCGACGGCGAAGAGGGCCTTGTCGGCGGGCGTGACCCAGCCGTCGAGGTCCTTGCCGTTGAACAGCGGCTTGCCGGCGCTCTGGGCGAGGGCCGCCGTCGCCGGGAGCAGGAACGTCGCCGCGAGCAGGGTCGCGAGACGGGTCGTCGTCGATGGGCGCATGGTCGTTTTCCCCTGGGTGTTCGGTCGCACGCCGCGGCCGATCGCGTCGGCCGGCGGAGACGCGCCGATTGTCACGGGGCCGCGGGGCGCGGTCAATGGGCCGCCCGGCGCCCGACTGGCGGGACGGGCCGGCCGCCTGTAGAATCAAGCCCGACCACGCCCCGGCCGTGCGAGGCCGGCCCCGCAAGCGGAGCGACCAGGGATGACGTTCGAGACGGACCTCCGGCGATTCGGCCCCCCGGCCTGCGAGACCGTCTCGCCCCGGGACGCGCTCACTTATTGCGCGCGGCTGACTTCGACGCACTACGAGAACTTCAGCGTCGTCACCTGGCTGACCCCCCGCGAGCACCGGCCGGCCTTCCAGTCGATCTACGCCTTCTGCCGCTGGTCCGACGACCTGGGCGACGAGGTCGGCGACCCCGCCCGATCGCTGGAGCTGCTCGACTGGTGGCGCGGCGAGCTGGACGCGATGTTCGACGGCCGCGCCCGCCACCCCGTCATGATCGCCCTGCGCGAGACCGTCGGGCGCTACGGCATCCCCCCCGGCCCGTTCCACGCGCTGATCGACGCCTTCGTCCAGGACCAGACGGTCGTCGACTACGCGACGTTCGACCAGCTCCGCGACTACTGCACCCGATCGGCCGACCCGGTGGGCCGGCTCGTGCTGTACGTCGCCGGGGCCTTCGACGAGGCCAACGCCCGGCTCTCCGACTCGACCTGCACGGCGCTCCAGCTCGCGAACTTCTGGCAGGACGTCGCCCGCGACCTGGACATCGGCCGCATCTATCTGCCCCGCGAGGACCGCGAGCGATTCGGCGTCCGCGACGACGACCTGAAGGCGCGTCGCTTCACCCCGGCCTTCGGCGAGATGCTGAAGTTCGAGGTGGCGCGGACGCGCGAGCTGTTCGACGCCGGCCGACCGCTGGTCGCCCGCATCCCCGGCGAGTTCGCGGTCGACGTCGACCTCTTCTCGCGCGGCGGCCTGGAGATCCTCAAGAAGATCGAGGCGTGCGGATACGACGTGCTGTCCGCGCGGCCGTCGCTAGGCAAGGCCGCGAAGGTCCGGCTGCTGGCCCGCGCGATGCTCGGCCTGGCCCGGGCCCGCCTGACCGGCGGCGGCGCACGCCGTCTCGACCCCGCCCCCCCGCTGGCCGCGGCGGCCCCGCGCGGGGAGAGCCCCCGGTGACGCCCGACGCCCGGCTCGCGGAGAGCCATCGCTTCTGCGGCGAGGTCGCCCGCCGCGAGGCCCGCAACTTCTACCACGCCTTCCGGCTCCTGCCGCCGGACCGGCGGCGGGCGATGTGCGCGCTCTACGCCTTCATGAGGCATTCGGACGACCTGGCCGACGACGAGGCCCCGGCGGCCGACAAGGTCCGGGCGCTGGCCTCCTGGCGGCGGGACCTCGACGACGCGCTCGCGGGAAAGCCCTCGACCTGGCCCGGCCTGGTCGCGCTGGCCGACACCGTCCGGGTCGCCGCGATCCCGCCGACGCTCCTGCACGAGGTGATCGATGGCGTGGAGATGGACCTGTCCCCCCGGCGATTCGCCGACTTCGACGAGCTGGCCGACTACTGCCGCCACGTGGCCTCGGCCGTCGGCCTCTGCTGCATCCACATCTGGGGATACGAGTCCGAACACGGCCGCGCCGAACGCCTGGCCGACCGCTGCGGCCTGGCCTTGCAGATCACCAACATCCTCCGCGACGTCCGCGAGGACGCCGAGAACGGCCGGGTCTACTTCCCCGCCGACGACCTCGCACGCCACGGCGTCGCCGACCGCGACCTGCTCGCGGCGAAGACCGGCCCGGCCCTGCGGCGGCTGCTCGAAGACTACGCGGCGCGGGCCTACGGCTTCTACGACGAGGCGGCCGGGCTCGTCCCGCTCGTCGCCCCCGTCGGCCGGCCGGTGCTCCTGACGATCGTCGGCATCTACCGGGCGCTCCTCGACGAGATCGTCCGCCGCGACTACGACGTCCTCGCCGGCCGCACTTCGGTCCCGCGCTGGCGGAAGGTCGCCATCGCCCTGCGTTCGCTCCCCTCGCGCTATTTCGGCCCGGGCCGCCGCGACGCCGGCACCCCCCGCAAGCCCGACTTGGTCTCCTGAGCCGATGCCGAGGCCGCCCGCGATGATGCGCAACCCCCCTCCCCCGCCCCACCTCGTGATCGTCGGCGGCGGCCTCGCCGGGCTGGCGACGGCGGCGACGCTCGTCGACCGGGGGCTGCGGATCACCCTGCTGGAGAGCCGCCCCCGGCTGGGCGGCCGGGCCAGCTCGTTCACCGATCCCGTCACGGGCGAACTCGTCGACAACTGTCAACACGTCAGCATGGTCTGCTGCACGAACCTCGACGACTTCTGCCGCCGGGTGGGGATCGCGGGCCTCTTCCGCCGCGAGCCGACGATCACGTTCCTGGGTCCCGACGGCCGAACGTCGACCCTCCGCGCCGGGTTCGGCCCCGCGCCCTTCCACCTCGGGGGCAGCTTCCTGCGGGCGAAGTACCTGGGGTGGGGGGACAAGATGCGGGTCGCCTACGGCCTGGCCCGGCTGGCCCTCGACCGCGACGCCGGCGGGGGCGACCGCCGCGACGAGTCGTTCGCCGACTGGCTCTGGAGGCACGGCCAGAACGTCCGCACGATCCACCTGTTCTGGGCGACGGTCCTGGTCTCGGCGCTCAATGAGCGGCTCGACCAGATGGACGTCGGCCTGGCCCGCCAGGTGTTCGTCGACGGCTTCCTGATGAACCGCGAGGGCTTCCAAATGGAGGTCCCCTCCGCCCCGCTCGGCGAGCTTTACGGCGCCCGGCTGGAGACGTGGCTCCGCGACCGCGGCGTCGACGTCCGCCTGACGACCGGCGTGCGGTCGATCGACGCCGACGAGGACGGCTCGACCGTGCGCGGGGTGACGCTCCGCAACGGCGAGACGATCGACGCCGACATGGTCGTGGCGGCCGTCCCGTTCGACCGCGTCGGCGGCCTGCTCGACCCGGCGATCCGCGGCCGCGTGCCGGCGATCGAGGGCCTGGGCCGGTTGGAATCCTCGCCCATCACCGGCGTCCACCTCTGGTTCGACCGCCCCGTCTGCCCGCTCGACCACGCCGTCGCCCCGGGCCGGTTCCTCCAGTGGGTCTTCAACCACACGGCGCTCCAGGGCCGCAGCCCGAAGGGGGGCGGCCAGTACCTTCAGGTCGTCATCAGCGCCTCGTACGACCTGGCCTGGATGAGCAAGGAGATGATCCGCGACGCCGTGCTGGCCGACCTGGCGGAGATGTGGCCGGCCGCGGAGGACGCGAATCTCGTCCGCTGGTGGGTCGTCACCGAGCACGGCGCGACGTTCGCCCCCCGGCCGGGCGTGGCCGCGCTCCGCCCCCCCCAGAGGACGCCCGTCGACGGCCTCTTCCTCGCCGGCGACTGGACCGACACCGGCTGGCCCGCCACGATGGAGGGCGCCGTCCGCAGCGGCTACCTGGCGGCCCAGGGGATCCTCGAAGACCTCGACCGCCCCGCCCGCCTCCTCCGCCCCGACCTGACTCCCGACCGCCTGGCCGGCCGGCTGCTGACGCCCCAGGCCGACTCGGGCGGGCTGCGGTTCGCGCCCGACTTCGAGGAGGTCTCGCCCGAGCCGGCCGGCGGCTGACGGGCCGAGTCAGGTCCGGCTGGGGGCGGGCTTGGCATCGGGACCCGGGGGCTTGGCGGCCGGGGAGAGGCCGCGGAGCCACGCGGCCGCGGCGGCGCGGCCCCAGTCGTTGGCGTGGTCGGGGCCGAGGCAGGCTTCGAGGTACCGGCGCGCGTCCTCGGCGCGTCCGTGGTTGAGGAGGAACCGGGCGACGAGGAACCGCATGGGGAGGCGGTTCTCGGGCGGGGTTTCGGCGAGGACCGCCTCGACGGCCTCGAGGTCGAGCGGCCCGGCGCCGGCCGCCGTCGACCCCAGGAGGAGCGAGCAGATCGCCGACGACTTGGGCGCCTGGTCCTTGAGGTCGCCGACCAGCTTTCGCAGCAGCGCGTCGCGCTTCTCCGCGGCCCCCGTCTGGTCGTAGACGAGCATCAGGAGGCTCTCGACGCTGGGGTCGGGCTTCGTTTCGCGCATGCGCTCGAGCACGCGGGCCGCGTCGTCCGGCTCGCCTTCGATCCAGTGGAAGTAGGCCTGGCCGTAGGGGGTCGCGAGGCCCGAGCCGCGGACGGCGGCCCTCGCCAGCCGTCGGGAGGTTTCGAGGTCCCCCTTGCCCGTGCGCTGGCAGAAGCGATACCAGTATTCCCAGTTGGCGGGATAGCGTTCCGCGACGTTCCGCACCCAGGCCTCGGCGGAGTCCAGGTCGCCGAGCCGCTCGTCGACCTCCGAGGCGCAGAGCATGGCCCAGCCGGCCCAGGTCTGCGCCGCCTCGTCGGCGTAGGGCTTGGCCCTCTCGGGCTGTCCCTGCGACAGGAAGTACTTCGCGATCCGGACGCGGACCTGGGCGTGGCCGAGGCCCGCGTCCTCGGTGTTCTCCAGGTAGGCGTCGAGCGTGGCGAGCCAGCGCTTGCGGTCGCCCTCGCCCTCGTAGCAGGCCGCGAGCTTCTCGTAGGCCTGCCGGTCGGGGGACCGCTGGACGAAGCGGACCAGCCACTCCCGCGCCTCGGCGAAACGCTTCAGGTCGAGGTACTGGAAGCCCAGGGCGCGCTGGAACGCCGGCTGGTCTCCGTCGCTCTTCACCCACTCGTCGAGCCTCGCCTGCGAACGGTCCCAGTCCTGCCGGATCAAGATCGCCTTGGCGTACGGGTTGCGCGGGCTGACCCGGAGCAGGACCTCGGCCGGCGGCGTCTGCTTGACCGGGACCTCGGCGATCACGAGGGAGAGGTCGCGGGCGGTGCGCGACGCATGGCCCTCGGCGACCGCCCAGTAGCTTTTGGGATCTTTCTTCCCGTCCCCGGAGATCAGTCGCAGCATGTCGTGCTCGGTCGGTTCCAGGTCGCCGATCTCGAACGTCTTGGCGAACTCGGCGAACGCGCGGGCCTCGGCCGGGTCCTTCGTCAACGCGCCCAGGTAGGGTCGGTAGCGGTGGCCGTCGACCAGGGGCCGCACCTCGTCCCAGTAGTCGTCGACGGGGACGCCCCAGGTGCGGCTCATGAAGACCAGCCGGCGCTGGACCTGGACGAACCGGGCCTCGCGGGCGAGCTGGGCGAGCGCGCCCCACGGGGGCTCGCCGGCGTCGACGTCCGGCCGCCCGGCCTCGTCGAGGGCGGCGGTCAGGGCCGGATCGTCGGCGTCCTGGCCGAGGGCCGCCTTCACCGCCGCCGGGAGGCCGCTCAGGGCCGCCAGCTTCTCGCGGAAGAAGTGGCGGAAGGCCGCCGGGGCCGCTTCCGTCGACCTGTGCCGGTCGCCCAGCTCGCCGCCGTCGCTGATGAGGTCGAACGCCCGGCCGCAGTCGGGGTCGAGCCGGAGGACGGCCTCGGCCGACTGGACGGCCAGCCGCGTCCCCGGGGGTTGCTCGACGCTCGCCATGTCGAGGAACGCCGCGAGCCGGTCGTGCGGCGGCTTAGCGGCCGCCAGGCGGGCGGAATCGTACTTCAGCGCGGCGTCGATCACGTCGACCCAGCCGGGCGCGGCGGCGGGCTTCTCGGCCCTGGCGTCGAGCGCGGCCGCGGCCTCGAGGTCCTTCGCGGCGGCGAAATGGACGCCGACGAGCGTGCGGACGAACGCCCGGCAGCGGAGCGCGAAGGCCGAATCGGGGGCCCGGGCCGCGAGCCGCTCCGCATAGAGCATCGCGCGGGCCTGGAAGGTGCGATGCACCGCGCTCCAGTGGTGGGCGGTCAGCGCGGCGAGCTGCGCATAGGCTCGCGCCAGCGCGCCCAGGCGCTCCGGCGACTCGCCCTCCTCGCGAAGGGACCGGTGCAGGGCGCGCACCGCCTCGAAGTGGTCGACGAGCCCCAGCGTGGCCAGCCTCGCCTCGACCCCCTCCGGCGCCGCGCCTTCGGCGACGGCCCGATTCGGCCCCCCCTTCCCGCCGATCCGGTCCAGCAGCGCCGGGAATTCGGCCCGGGTCATCCCCTCCAGGATCGCGGCGAGCCGCAGGGGGTAGTCGTCGGCGTCGGGCCCGTCGCCCAGCTTCCTGGCGAGCGAAGGCTCGATGAGCCCGGCCGGGCGCTTCCCGTCCAGCTCGCGGGCGAGCACGCGGGTCTGCCTTTCGTTGAAGTTGCTGCTGATCTCCGCGGGATGGGGCCCGCCGGCGGGCGGCGCCTCGCCGTCGAGCAGCTCGTCGCGCGTCGCCAGCCCGCGCTCCTCGCGTGCGGCGAGGAGGACCGCCTGGCGGACCAGCTCGCGGTCGAGGAGCTTCTGCTGCGAGACGTAGACCCCGGTGGCGTCCTTCGGGCCGTCCGGCTTGCCGAGGAAGGCCGTCGCGCGCCCGCCCGCCTCCGGCTTCCGGATCGTCAGGAGGCTCCGGACGTCGATCTGCGACTGGGGGCTGACGTCCATCGACCCCGGAGGCCGGGGCGGCCTCGCCGCGCGGGCCGGCGGCGGCCGGTCCTCGACGCTCGGGGTCCAGTCGACCTGGCTCCAGACGAACGCGGCCGAGCCGGCGATGACGGCCAGCGCCGCGACCGCGACCAGGGGCCGGCCTCGCTTGCCCGTCGAGGCCCCGTCTCGGGCCGCCCCGCCGGGCTCGCCCGCTTCCGACCCGACCCCTTGCGACGACGACATCGGCGCGGCCCCCTCAGGCCGGCCGCGGGAGCGACGCCCCCGTCGGCCGGAACTATAAAAAAGCGATCATGAATGACCGCGACGTGGTACGAAGATCTTAGTCCTCGCCCCGTCGAAATGCAAAACCCGTCGCGGCGAATCCGGCGCGGCGGGCTCAGCGGCCGTCGGCCGCGGCGTCGAGCGCCGCGCGGAGGGCGGCGGCGGCGGCGCGGGGGCGATCGGCCTTCACGACGGCGGCGCTGACGGCGATGCGCGAGGCGCCCGCTTCGAGGACGCGGTCGACGTTGGTCGCGTCGACGCCGCCGATGGCGAACCAGGGGAGGTTCGTCGTCTCGGCGACGGTGCGGACGTAGGCCAGGCCGGCCAGCTCGGGCTCGGCGAAGTCCTTGGTCGCGCTGGGGAAGACCGGGCCGACGCCGAGGTAGCCCGCGCCCGAGACGATCGCGGCGTCGAGCTGGGCCCGTTCGTGGGTCGAGACCCCGATGACGAGGTTGGGCCCGACGATCCGCCGCGCGTCGCGGACGGTGACGTCGTCCTGGCCCAGGTGGACGCCATCGGCGCCGGACAGTCGCGCCAGGTCGGGGCGGTCGTTGAGGATGAACCGGGCCTTGGCCTGCGCGGTCAGGATCCGGACCTCGCGGGCGCGGGTGAGCAGCTCGCGGTCGGGGAGGCCCTTCTCCCGGAGCTGGATCACGTCGGCGCCGCCGGCCAGGGCCTCGCCGACGATCCAGGTCACGTCGCCCAGGGTCGGCAGGCCGCCGACGAGGACCATCAGCCGGCAGTCGGCGAGCGAGCGGTAGGCGTGGACCGCCGTCATCATCAGCTTTTCGAGCGTGTAGACGTCGTAGCGGAGGACCTCGAAGCGGCCGGCGAGCCAGACGTCGACGAGCTTGCCGTACTCTTCGAGCGAGCGGAGGGCCTCGCCGGTGCGCTTGAAGTTGGCGGCGAGCACGGCGCGGGGGTTCTCGCGGACTTGCTCGGAGTGGGTCATGATGTGCGTGCCGACGTCCTCGCGGGTGTCGCGCGCGGCGAGCAGCAGGTCGGGGTCGAAGCCGCGGAGGGCGTCGGCCAGCCGGTGCCGGGCCTCCTTGAGCCGGCGGGTCAGGCCGGGGTCGTCGAGCACGAACCGGGCGTAGTCCTCGACGACCCGCAGTCCCTCGCGGGCCCGGTTGGCCGAGGCGTCGAGGACCCGCGCCAGGTCGACGGTGCGGGTCGAGTCCGACAGGTCGAGCGGCGGGCCCTCCAGCGGCGGCAACGGCTCGACTTCGGCCTCGTCGCGGATGAGCGCGTCGCGGAGGCCGTCGAGGTCGAGCCCGGCGTCGCGGAGCGGTTCCAGGACGAAGGCCGCCTCGGCGACCAGGCCGGCCAGCAGGTGCTCGGTGCCGACGCTCGCCTTGCGGCCGTCGGCCCGCGCCCGGGCCGTCGCCTCGCCGACGACCGCTCGGATGGCCGACGACCTAGGCGAATCGACCGCGGGCTCGTCGAGCAGGCCGTAGCCCGCCGCCTCGATCGCGTCCTCGTCGAGCCGGGCCGCGCCCAGGGCCTCGCGGACGTCCTGCGGGGCCATGCCGTACTCGGCGACCAGCTCCGAGGCGCGGGATTCCGGCTCGTCGAGCAGGGCGGCGAGCAGGTCGGCCGGCTCGACGGCCGCCGCGCCCCGCGACCGCGCCCGGCTCGCGGCCCGATCCATCGCGCGCCGGGCGCCCGGCGTCAACGTCTCATCCATCGCGTCCTCGATCCTCGCCGCCCCGACCCCGGCCGCCGGCCGAAAGGTTGAACTCTTGATTGACGTCTCTTGAAAAACCCATCGTACGACAAGAAGATGAACGCTGTCGGCCTCGCCGCGACGACCCCCCCCGGTCATCCCCCCAAGCGCCCGCTCCCCAAGTGAGGACCCCCACCGTGCTCGGACGATTCCTGCTCGCCTGCCCGCTCCTCCTCGCCCTCGGCCTCGCCGTGGCCGCCTTCGCCGCGAATCCGGCGGCGGCCGCCGACGACAAGAAGCCGGCCTCGGTCCTCGACTTCCACGTCAAGGACATCGACGGCGCCGACGTGGCCCTGTCGAAGTACCAGGGCAAGGTGCTCCTGCTCGTGAACACCGCCAGCCAGTGCGGCCTCACCCCGCAGTACAAGGGGCTGGAAGAGGTCTACAAGAAGTATAAGGACCAGGGCCTGGAAGTGCTCGCCTTCCCCGCCAACGAGTTCGGCAAGCAGGAGCCGGGCACCGACGACGAGATCAAGCAGTTCTGCAGCACCAAGTACAACGTGACGTTCCCGCTCTTCTCGAAGATCGTCGTCAAGGGCCAGGGGATCCACCCGCTCTACCAGTACCTGACGAACGAGTCGACGAACCCCAGCTACGCCGGCCCCATCGGCTGGAATTTCGCCAAATTCCTCGTCAACCGCAAGGGCGAGGTCGTCGCCCGGTTCGACCCCAAGACGACGCCCGAGTCGCCCGAGGTCCAGGCGGCCCTGGAGAAGGCCCTGGCCGAGAAGTGAGCCGGTAGGGGACGGGCCGACGATCACGACCGGAGGGCCTGCGACGGAGCGAATCGCGATGCTGCAGGCCCTCTGGCTGATCCACCCCGACGAGGCGGCGTGCGAGGCCTTCCGGCGCCGCTTCGCGGGCCTGCCGGGCGTGCGCGTCGTCCGGGCGCGGTTCGAGGAGCTGGAACCGCACGACTGCTTCGTCACCGCCGGCAACGCCTTCGGCATCATGACGGCCGGGATCGACGCGGCCGTCGTGCAATACTTCGGCGAGCCGCTCATGGGGCGGGTCCAGCACAGGATCATGGACGAGTATTTCGGCGAGCAGCCGGTCGGGACGGCCTTCGTGCTGGAGACCGGCCGTGAGGCCGTCCCGTTCCTGTGCCACGCCCCGACGATGCGGGTCCCCGGCGGCATCGACGGGACCGACAAGGTGTACAGCGCGACGTGGGCGGCCATCCTGGCGATCCACGCCCACAACCGCGCCGCCGATCGGAAGATCGAGGTCGCCGCGTTCCCGGCGATGGGGACGGGCTTCGGGGGCGTGACCTTCGACGAGGCGGCGCGGCAGATGGCGGCGGCCTACCGCCACTTCCTCGAACCCCCTCATCGCCTGGACTGGGACTTCGTCGTCGAACGCCAGCGGGCGATCCAGTACGACGGCGACCGCCAGGTCGTCCGCTGAACGCCTGCGCACCGGTCCCGAACGATTCACGCGCCGCGCCTGAAACCTTCGGCGCGTGACTCGGGTAACCCGATGCGATACATTCGCGTTCGCCGGATCCATCCGGGGGAAGAGCACGCCGCGATGGAACTCGCCGCAACGCTGGGGACGTCGGGATCGATCAGGGTCGAGGAGCCTCGCGGGGCCCCGATGCTGGGGCTCTGGCTCGCGCTGATGCTGGCGCTGTACGCGGCGATGTGGGCGTCCGGGGGCCGGTCCGCGGCGCTGACGACGGCGCTCGAGGGGGGCGTGACGCGGATCGAGCGCGACGGCGCGGCCGCGCCGAGCGACGAGGCGGTGCGCAAGGCGGTCGCGATGCAGCGGGCCGCGTTCGGGTTCTGGGCGACGGTCCGGCTGCTGGGCGACTTCCTCTTCGAGCCGGCGGCGATGGCGCTCCGCGCCGGGGCGGCGGCCGTCGGCTTCACGGCCTGCGCGGCGCTCGCGGGGAGGCCCTTGAAGTTCGAGCCGGCCTGGGCCGGCTGCGTGCGGCTCCAGGGCTGGTGGGTGCTCGGCCTGGCGGTCCGGCTCGGCCTCGTCGTCTGGCTGCGCCGCAGCGAGGACGACGTCGACACGTCGCTCGCCCTCTTCCTGCCGCCCGGGACGCACCAGGCGGCCGTCTGGCTGGCCTTGCGGGGGCTCGACGCCTTCGCGATCGTCGGCTGGCTGGCGCTCGCCCTGGCGGGGCGCCGTCGCGGCGACGCCAACCTGGCGGTCGCGCTGGGGCTCTGCGGCGTGCTCGGGGCGGTCGAGCTGGCGGCGAGGGTCGGCGCGGCGTGGTTCGTGGGCTCGGCGATGCGGCTGGCGCTGATCGCGTCGTGATTCGGACTCGACGAGGAGGGATGCTCATGATGCGCGGCGTGGCGACGGTGCTCGGGGTCTGCGTCCTGGCGGCGGGGCTGGCGGCGATGAACGCCGCGCGGCGGCCGGGCAACGTCAAGCTGGACTGGGCCCTGGTCCGCACCCCCTCGCGGAAGGTGCTGGCCGAGCCGCTGGCGCGGGCGACGATCGTGCGCACGATCACGGCCTCGGGCAAGGTCGAGTCGGTCGAGGAGGCGGAGATCGCCAGCCAGATCATCGGCCGGGTGATCGCCGTCAAATTCAAGGAGGGCGACGCCGTCAAGACGGGCGACGTCCTGGTCGAGATCGACCCGACCGACGCCCAGGCGAAGCTCGACTCGACCAAGGCGCGGATCTCCCGCCTGGACGCCGCGATCAACCAGTCGGATTCCGACCTGAAAAAGGCCCGCCGCGACGCCGACCTGGCGGCCAAGCTCGCCGGCCGCGGCTACTCGACCCCCACCGAGCTGGCCGACTCGTTCACCGCCCTGGCGAAGGCCGAGGCCGCCCTGTCGATGAGCCGCAACGAGCTGATCGAGTCCGAGGCGATGCGTCGGGCCAGCGAGGAGGACGTCCGGCGGACGATCATCCGGGCCCCGATGGACGGCGTCGTCTCGAACATCAACGTCGACGTCGGCGAGATCGTCATCGCCGGCACGACGAACCTGCCCGGCTCGGTGCTGATGAAGGTCTGCGACCTGGGCCGGATGCGGGTGCGGGCCGACGTCGACGAGACCGACGTGCCGCTCGTCCGCCCCGGCCAGACGACCCGGGTCTTCCTGCAGTCCGACCAGCTCCGCCCCATCGCCGGCAAGATCGACCGCGTCTCGCCCCAGGGCAAGCTCAAGAAGGACGACGTCGTCGGCTTCGAGACGCTCGTGAACCTGGACGTCGCCCCGCCGACCGGCTCCGCGTCCGACGGCCCCCTGCTCCGCCCCGGCATGAGCGTGACCGTCGAGGTGGAGGTCCGCCGCGGCGAGGAGGCCCTCTCGATCCCCTCGCAGGCGGTCGTCCACCGCCGCCGCAAGGAGCTGCCCGACTCGGCGACGATCCGCGAATGGGCCGGCCGCAACGCCCGGCCGCCCGGCGAGAAGGCCCGCGACGCCGAGCTGAGCTACCTGAAGGTCGTCTTCGTCCTCGAAGGCGGCGTCGCCCGCGCCCGGCCGATCGAGACCGGGCTGAGCGACGAGAGCCGGGTGGAGGTCAAGGCCGGGATCCGCGAGGACGACCGCGTCGTCGTCGGCCCCTTCCACGCCCTCGACGAGATGAAGGACGGCGACCCCGTCGTCCCGGTCGCGACGACGGCCGAGCTGGCCGAGGAGGGCTGAGACATCGAGCCCGACGCGAGCGTCATCCAGCTGCAGGGCGTCGCCAAGCTCTACCGCGTCGGCGAGGAGACGGTCCACGCGCTCCGGGGGGTCGACCTGGCGATCGGGGCCAACGAGCTGGTCGCCGTGATGGGGCCGTCGGGCTCGGGGAAGTCGACTCTGATGAACATCCTCGGCTGCCTCGACGTCCCCACCAGCGGCCGCTATCGGCTCGACGGCCGCGACGTCGCCGCGCTCTCGCAGGCCGACCTGGCCCAGGTGCGCGGGCGTCGGATCGGCTTCGTCTTCCAGACGTTCGAGCTGCTGGCCCGCCAGACGGCCCTTCGGAATGTGGAGCTGCCGATGATCTACTCGGGGGCGTCGGCCTCGCAGCGGAAGCGGCGGGCCGTCGAGGCGCTCGAGCGGGTGGGCCTGGGCGACCGGATGGGCCACCGGCCCAACCAGATGTCGGGCGGCCAGCGCCAGCGGGTGGCGATCGCGCGGGCGATCGTCCAGCGCCCCGCCCTGCTGCTCGCCGACGAGCCCACGGGCAACCTCGACACCCAGACCGGCGAGGAGATCCTCGACCTCTTCGCCGACCTCCACCGCGAGGGCCAGACCATCGTCGTCGTCACCCACGAGCCCGACGTCGCCGCCCGCTGCCGCCGCATCGTCCGCATCCGCGACGGCCGCGTCGAGTCCGACGAATGCCGCGAGCCCTGACCGCCCGGCCCCGGTGGACGGTTTCCGCCCCGTCTGGGACAATGCGACACGACAGGCCTACCGCGCGAAAGGAGCGTCCCCGATGGCGACGGTCGAACAGACGCCCGCCCTGATCACGGCCGAGGAATTCGCCCGGCGGCCCGACTCGGGCATGATCGAGGAACTGGTGCGAGGACGCATCGTCATGTCGCCGCTTCCAAATCGTCGCCACGGCTTCGTCTGCGCCAGGGTCGTCTACTCAATCGGGCGGTTCCTGGAAGATCATGCCCTGGGCCGGGTCTTCGGCAACGACTCGGCCATCGTGATCCGCCGCGATCCCGACACCGTCCGGGGCGCGGACGCGGCCTACTACAGCTTCCAGCGGCTCCCGACGGACGCCGACAACGTCGGCTACGGCCCGGAGATCCCCGAGTTGGCGGTCGAGGTCCTCTCGCCCAGCGACCGCTGGAAGGACGTCATGACCAAGGTCGGCGACTATCTCGGGGCCGGCGTGCTGGCCGTCGTCGTGCTGGATCCTGAAGAGCGGACCGCCCGGATGTTCGAGCCAGACGAGGGACCGCGCACTCTCGGGCCGGAGGACGTCTTGAAATTCGAGGCGGTCCTTCCCGGCTTCGAGGTGGTCGTCGGTCGGCTGTTCGAGTGAACGAGGAGGATCCCCGATGGCGACGGTCGAACAGACGCCCGCCCTGATCACGGCCGAGGAGTTCGCCCGGCGTCCCGACTCGGGGTACGTCGAGGAACTGGTGCGAGGACGCATCATCATGTCGCCGCCCCCGGGAGTCAGGCACGGGATCGTCTGCAACAGGATCGGGAAACTCCTCGCCATCTTCGTGGACGACCATGACCTGGGCTATGTCGTGAACAACGACGCCGGCGTCGTCACCGAACGAGGCCCCGACACGGTGCGAGGCCCCGACGTGTCGTATTACAGCTACGCCCGGCTGCCCAAAGGCGACCCGCCTACCGGCTACAATCCCAGCCCGCCGGAGCTGGTCTTCGAAGTCCTCTCGCCCAGCGACCGCTGGGGCGACGTCCTGCGGAAGGTGGGCGAATACATCAACGCGGGCGTGCTGGTCGTCGTCGTTCTGGATCCGGAAGAGCGGAATGCGCGTCTGTTCGATGCCGCGAAATCGTCGAAGTCTTTCGGCTCGGACGAGGTCCTGCGATTCGAGTCGATCCTGCCGGGCTTCGATGTGACGGTCGGCCGGCTGTTCGAGTGACGTGAACGAGAGGTCCTGAATGCGGATCGCGCTGGCGAACATGGGGAATGCGTTCGAGCAGATCTGGGCGCACCGGCTGCGGTCGATGCTGACCGTGCTGGGGATCGTGATCGCGGTGACGTCGACGCTGACGGTGGTGGGGGTGGTGCAGGGCTTCACGCGATACGTGGCCGAGTTCCTGCAGGGGCTGGGGACGAACGCGATGTGGGTCTGGCCCGAGCGGCCGGCGGGCGAGGCGGGGCGGCGGCTGGGGCGGATCGCGATGGACGAGCGCGACCTCGTCGCGATCGGGCAGAACTGCCCGGCGCTGCGGCGGCTCTCGCCCCTGGTGCGGTCGCCCGCGGTGCTGGTGCAGTCCGGCCGCGAGGAGATGCGGGCGGCGCTCGAGGGGGTGTCGGCCGACTACCTGACGATCCGCAACTTCGACGTCGCGTCGGGCCGGCCGTTCTCGGTGGTCGACGTCGAGGAGCGTCGGGCGGTCTGCATGCTCGGCCGCGAGGTGGCCCGCAAGCTGGAGCTGGGCGACGACGCCGTCGGCCGCTCGCTGCTGATCGAGGGCCGGCGGTTCTCGGTCGTGGGCGTGCTCTCCGAGAAGGGGAGCTTCCTGGGGAACAGCCAGGACGAGCTGATCCTGATCCCCTACACGATGGCCCTCAAAATGTACCCCGCCCAGCTCCGCCGGCTGGCGGCGACGGCGCAGGCGACGTCGGAGAAGGCGGTGCCCGAGGCCCGGGCCCAGATCGTCAACCTGCTGCGGCGGCGGCACCGGCTGGACGCGAACCAGCCCAACGACTTCAACGTCCGGACCCAGGACGAGATCCTCGACGCCTTCAACAGCATGAGCCTGGTGGCCACCGCCGTGCTGGCCGGGATCGTGGGCGTCTCGCTGCTCGTGGGCGGCATCGGCGTCATGAACGTCATGCTGGTCAGCGTCACCGAGCGCACCCGCGAGATCGGCCTGCGCAAGGCCGTCGGCGCGCGGCGGCGCGACATCCTGCTGCAGTTCCTCATCGAGGCCGTGTCGCTCAGCCTGCTGGGCGGCTCCGCCGGCGTGGCGCTGGGCTACGGGCTCTGCTCGCTGGCGAGCCTCCACCCCCAGATGGTCGACGTCGTCATCCCCCTCTGGGCCGTCGCGCTGGGCTTCGGAGTCTCCACGATGACCGGCGTCGTCTTCGGCCTCGTCCCGGCGATCAAGGCGTCGCTGCTCAACCCGATCGACGCGCTCCGGCACGAGTGAGCCGGCCTCGCGCCGCGTTCATCGGCGTCTCCTCGTGACCAGCGAGCGCACGCCCTTGAGGTCCTCCTGCTCGTCGACCGCCCGCACGACGCGGAAGCCGACGAAGTCGGCGTCCCAGACCCACCGGATGCTGCCGTCGGGATCCATCTGGTTCCAGGTCGCGTCCGAGCCCCGCCGCGAGGCGCTACGGCAGGCGGCCGCAGGGTCGGCCCAGGAACCGCCCCGCGCGACGTGCGGGTGGGGCGCCTCCTTCAGAAGAATGACGGGGCCGACCGAGGGCCGGTCTTCGGGCAGCCTCGCATAGGCCTCGGCGACGTAGCGGTCGAGGCACCATTCCGATGCGTTGCCGACGATGTCGTGGAGTCCCCACGGGTTCGCCGCCTTTCGGCCGACGGGCTGCGGCGTCTCGTTCGCGCCGTCGTCGAACCACGCGAAGCGGGCGAGTTCCTTCGGATCGTCGCCGAAGAAGTAGATCGTATTCGTTCCGGCGCGGCAGGCGTATTCCCACTCGGCCTCCGTCGGCAGGCGGTAGATCTTGCCGGTCTTCTTCGAGAGCCAGTGGCAGTATTCCATCGCCGCGTGGTGGCTGACGCCGATGGCCGGGTAGCCCTCGCGGCCGTAGCCCCGCGTCTCGTCGGGATAGGGCGGCGTGGGCCGCGTCACGGCGTCGGCGTCCTTCGCCAGGGCCTCGGCGTTCGTCCGGTTCGAGATGTTCCCGCCCTTGCGGAACTCGGCGTACTCGTCCCAGGTGACCTCGGCCCTGCCCATCCAGAACGGGCGGATCGTGACGGAGCGCCGCGGCCCCTCGTCGCCGCCGCGGCCCGCCTCGCCGGAAGGGCTGCCGATGGCGAACGTGCCGCCGGGGATCGCGACCATGTCGAAGCGGACGGCCGAGTCGGGGATCGCCTCGGTGTAGCCCGCGTGCGGCCGGCCGGAGGGCTCCTGGGCCTCGACGGCCGCCGACGAGGCGGCGACGATCAGGCCGATCGCGACCGACCGTCGGATCACTTCGCGTCGGTCCATCGAGAGCCCCTTTCATGAAACAACGTCGACCGCCATGCGTCGGTCCCGACGCCCGCTCATCCTGTCGATGAGCCGTCGGCGAAGATCGCAGCCTCCGGCGACCGCCGGCTCAACCGCTCTCTCGGCATCGGATCGGTCCGTGGCTCCGGACCGCCAAGGCCGTGCCGGGCTCCCACGTCCCCTTGAGCCAGTTGTTCCATCCCTCCCCCACGCTCCACTCGCTCTCGCCGTCGGAGTAGAGGATCAGGGTGAAGTTCCGGTCTTTGTCGAAGAGCTCGGTGAAGCGGTTCGTGTGACGCACGAACTTGAACGTGCTTGTCGGCTCCCCGGCGGGCCGGATTTCCGTCCAATCGGCTCCGTCGCGTCCAAAGATGGTGCCGGTGAGGCCGTTGTCGGTCGGATAACGCCAGGTGCGCACCGGGCTCTGGCCATCGTCTCCCGCGTCGACCACGCCGCAGGCGAGGATGGCGAGAAGGGCCGCGGAATACCGAATCATGACGCGCTCCCCACCAGGTTGAGGTACGAAGGGACGGGCGGAGCCGGCTAGGCTCCCCTCACTCTTACGCACGAGGCCGCGCCCGGTTTACAACGAAGTGGACGCACGAATCGATCAAGCACGACCAAGGGAGTCGAGAGGATGTCGGACGACCACGAACGCTTCATGCGACGCTGCCTCCAACTGGCGGCGACGGCACGCGACCGCGGCGACACCCCGGTCGGCGGCGTCGTCGCGCTTGACGGCGTGATCCTCGGCGAAGGGGCCGAGACCTTGCCCACAGGACGCTCCGTCACCGGCCATGCCGAGATCCTCGCCTGTCAGGCGGCGCTCGATGCGACGGGTCGCAGGGACCTCGCCGCGGCGGTCCTCTACACGACCGCCGAGCCGTGCTTCATGTGCGCGTATGTCATCCGTCAGCTTCGCATCAGCCTCGTCGTGTACGGATTGGAAACCCCGGCCGTCGGGGGCGTCACTTCGATTCATCCGATCCTGACCGATCCGGCGCTCGACGACTGGCGGCCGGCGCCGGCGGTGATCGGCGGAGTCATGCGTGAGGAGTGTGGGCGGCTGAAGGTGAGATGAGCGTCGCCCGGATTTGCACGTCGGAGGCGAGCAAGAATAACCTGGTGAATTCCGATATGGCTATTCGGGCCGTGAGATAACAACAGACGCTACTTGAGCCATGTCTCTTGTTCGGCGGCTTCGATCAAATCCCCGATCGTGATGGCAGAGAGCCCCCATAGGTCATGGGGGTCCTTTCGAAGCAGGAATTCCTGTATGAAAGCATAGACAAACGTGAATGGAGTTCCGCCCGCTTCCGGTCCGAAGTGCTTCGACGCATCAAACCCGGATAGATCGACCTCGAATTCCTTGCCGAACGCCTCGATCAACTCCCAGCCGTCTTCACCATCGATGCCCAGATCGGCGAGGAGAGTAGTCCGAAGGCTGAAGCGGGCAGGATGGGTCGCCAATTCTTTCGCCAAGAATTCCTTCACCCTGGTTTCGAGACCGGCATCCATCGGGCACCTCTACTTTACGGATCTAAGGCAGTTGCAGGCTCGTCGGGGGGAACGACGATTCTCGCAATCAGATCCGCTTGGACCGTTTTTCACCAGGTTATTGTTGCCCAACCCCGTCGGCCTCGACGACCGTCCGTGCCCCGTGAGCCGGGGGGGTTCTACGGCCGCCCAGGCGCGACCGGCGCGTCGAGGTCCGGGGCGGGGTCGGGGAGCGGTTCGTCGTCGAGGTCTTCGGGGAGGCTCGGCTTGTCGTAGAGGCGGAGGTAGCGGTAGTAGACTTCCAGGGTCAGGGCGGCGAGGGTGGTGCAGTAGATGCGGCCGCCGCGGGCGCCGTAGACGCTGTCGTCGGGGTCCCAACTCCCGGCCTGATGGCCCGCGGTGCGCTGGAGCGAGACCAGGCGGTTGCGGACGCGGTCGTTCCACTGGGCCCAGGGGCGGCCGCCGTGCTGGTACATGGCGAGCGTGGCGTAGTACCAGTAATAGACGTTCGTGCCGCCCTTGTCGGACTCGTGCTTGAGCAGGTAGGCGGCGGCCTCGGAGCTGGCGGGGCCGGGTCCGCCGAGGCCGAGGAACTGGCGGCAGGCCCAGGCCTCGGCGGTCATCGTCGGCGTGACGCCCTCCCAGGGCTGATACTTGCCGAGCCCCTTGGCGTCGCCGTCGGCCACCCGTTCGAGCCAGGTCGCGGCCCCCTTCTCCAGCGACGCCTGGTCGGCGATCGGCACGCCGATCTCGCGGGCCGACTTCAACGCCATGACGACCCAGCCCAGGATGCTCGTGTCGCCGGCGGGAGCGCCGGGGGCGTACCGCCACGAGAGCCCGTCGCGGGCGCGGGAGCGGCCCAGAAACCCCACGGCGCGCTCGGCCCCGGTTCGCAAGCGGTCGTCGAGCGACAGGGCGTAGGCCTCGCAGAGGGCGAGCGTGGCCATCGCGTGGCAGTACATGCCGACGGTCTTGCTGACGCCCCGCAGGTCGCCGTCGGGCTTCTGCTGGCGGAGCAGGAAACCCAGGCCCTTCGAAACGGTCGCGGCGTACTTCCCCTCCTTGTGCGTGTAGCCGGCGCCGAGGTAGGTCAAGAGGGCCAGCGCCGTCAGGCCCGTGTCGGCCTCCCAGTAGGCGCACTCGCCGAAGCAGGTCTGGCCGGCGGGGCAGTGGACGGTGTAGTCGTCGTCGCCCTCGACGACCTCGCCGTCCTCGAAGCGGGCGGTGCCGCCGTCCCAGCGGCCGTCGGCGTCCTGGTGCCGCGCCAGCCAGTCGAGCGCGCGCTCGACGGCCTGCTCGCTGGCGGGGCTTGCGCCCGCGCGCTGGGCCCGCGCCGAGCGGTCGGCGTCGAGCCGCGAGCGGTAGATCCTGGGGACCTCGGTGATCGGCGCGCGGGGCGTCGCCGACAGGTCGGCCAGCGGCGGGGCGGCGGGACGCGCCGGGGCCGGGCGGGGCGTCGCCAGGGCGAGCGGCGGGAGCGCGGGCTGCTCGGCCGGCGACTCGGCCTTCGCGGCCTCCGGCCGGGTCCGCGGCCGGCTCGTGCGGATCCGCGCGTCGCCCGCCAGGGGCACGTTGCCTCGCGGCGATTCGGCTTCCGGGGCCGGTTCGGGCGCGGGGACGTCGGGGGCGTTGAGCGTCTCGTCGCCGACCGCCGCGATGGCTTCGGGCGGCTGCGGCGTGGCGTCGGCGGGCCTCGGCGCCTCCTCGGGGGCGCTCGGTTGCGGGACCGCCGGCGCGGCGGGGGACGCCCCTTCGATGGCCAGCGGCGGCGGCCGCGTCGGCTCGGGGATCGCCGCGGCGGGCGCCGGCTCGGGACGCGCCGCGTCGACCCGAGGCGCGGCGAGGTCGACGGGCTCGTCGAGCCGGTCCACCGGGGCGGGGCCGGAGCGCGCGGGGCGGCCCGCGAGCGAGGCGAACGGCAGGATCTCGGCCGAGGCCCCGGCCGTCTCGGGATCGGCGACGGGCGAGACGCGGATGCGGCGGATGTGGTCCTCGCCGTCGTCCTCGGCCCGCTGCGGGTTGAGCGCCCGCATGACGGCCGGCACGCTGCTGCCGCCCAGCAGGAGGGCGGCGTGGGCGGCGATCGACATCGCCAGGCACTTGCGGATCGCCTGCCGCGAGCCCCAGCTCACCCAGACCAGGATCGCCAGCATCAGGCAGCCCAGCGCCACGAGCGCCCAGGCGCCGAGGTCGGCCTTCAGCAGGAGCAGGAACGATTCCAGGTCCAGTCCGGTCATCGGCTCACGCCTCGTCTCGCCTCGGGGATCGCGGGACGTCCCTCCCCCGCCTGGTGCCAGCATAGTCGAAACGGGCGTATTCCGCACGCCGACCGCCCCACACGGGCCGAATCGCCCGCAAGGCCCTCGGCGCGGCGATCCTCCCCGCCCCGATTTCCCTGCCGGGAGAGTTTAGGAAAGTTAAGTTGCGGCGCGTCGCGCCGGGAATAGAATCGGCGGCATGTGCGAAGACTCTTCACCCGTGGATGCCGCCGACGGCGATCGGCGGACGGCCGCCGACCTCTTCCCGCTCGTCTACGCCGAGCTGCGGCGGCTGGCCGCCGCCCGGATGGCCGGGCAGGCCGCGGGGCGCACCCTGGACGCGACGGCGCTCGTCCACGAGGCGTACATCCGGCTGGTGGGCCCGGCCGACGGCCCCCGGTGGGCCGACCGGAGCCACTTCTTCGCCGCGGCGGCCGAGGCCATGCGGCACATCCTCGTCGATCGCGCCCGCCGCCGGAACGCCCTCAAGCGGGGCGGCGCGGTCGCCCGGATCGACCTCCCCGAGGACGCCCTGGCCGCCCCCGACCACCGTGGCGACGCCGAGCTGATCGCAGTCGACGAGGCCCTCGACCGCCTCGCCGAGGCCGACCCCCAGGCGGCCGAGCTGGTCAAGCTGCGGTACTTCGCCGGCATGAGCATCCCCGACGCGGCCGACGCCCTGGGGATCGCCCCCCGCACGGCCGACCGCCTCTGGGCCTACGCCCGCGCCTGGCTCCGCACGGCCGTCGGCGAGGGTAGGTGAAAATCCCGAAATCTTTCGGAGGACCTGGCGCGGTTTCCCGCCGGACTGCGTGTCCGGGGATGACGGGCCGACATCCGGCCCGACAACCAGGGAGACCTCTTCAATGTCAGCCGAGTCCGTCCGCAGCAAGTCGCGCCGCTGGTCCTTCCCCGCGCCGGCGAGCCGCCGCCGTCCCAAGGTCGCCCGGACCTGGTCCGGCTACGACCTCCTCGAGACCCGCATCGTCCCGGCCGCCTACATCTGGGGGGGCGTCCTCATGGTCGAGGGCACCCAGGCCGCCGACGTCGTCACCATCCAGGACATCAACCCCAACAGCGCCGCGGGCCAGATCAAGGTGACGATCAACGGGACGGCCCAGTCCTTCTCACGCTCGCAGATCACCGCGCGGCAGGTCAACTTCCAGGGCTTCGGCGGCAACGACAACCTCAACGCCTCGGGCCTGGTCACGATGCCGATCACGGCCGACGGCGGGGCGGGGAACGACATCCTCTTCGGCGGCGCGGGCGCCGACGTCCTCTCCGGCGGGGCGAACGACGACCAGATCTACGGCCTCGGCGGCAACGACCTCATCTACGGCAACGACGGGGCCGACAAGGTCTGGGGCGGCCTCGGCGACGACTTCGCCTTCGGCGGCGAGGGGAACGACACCCTGAATGGAGAGGCCGACAACGACCAGCTCTACGGCGAGGGCGGCGACGACACGATCTACGGCGGCGACGGCGCCGACACCGTCATGGGCGACAGCGCCGCGCAGCCGTGGGGCGGGACCGGCAACGACGTCATCTACGGCGGCGAGGGCGACGACTCGCTCGCCGGCCAGGGCGGCAACGACCAGATCGCCGGCGACGGCGGTTCGGACAGCATCCTCGGCAACGACGGCCACGACCAGCTCTGGGGCGACGACCGCAACGACCCGTGGGCCGGGAACTCCAGCGACGGGCTCTTCGGCGGGGCGGGCGACGACTACCTGAACGGCGGCGGCGGCAACGACGGCCTGTACGGCGAGATGGGCTCCGACGTCCTGTTCGGCTACGCCGGCAGCGACTCGCTCTGGGGAGACAACTACGGAAACGCCTGGGGCGACGAGGGGAACGACTACCTCTACGGCGGCGACGGCAACGACGTCCTGGCCGGGGAGGGCGGCAGCGACTTCCTGTCCGGCGACCTCGGGGCCGACTACCTGTACGGCGGCTCCCATAATGACACGCTCTGGGGCGACGTCTACTACGATCCGGCGGGCGGCTGGGAGCAGGACCACCTCTACGGCGGGACCGAGGACGACACGCTGTACGGCCAGGGCGGCGACGACGTCCTGTCCGGCGAGATCGGGTCGGACCTCCTGGTCGGGGGCTTTGGCAACGACACCCTGGCGGGCGACGACTTCGGGGCCGAGCCGTGGCGCGACGTCATCTTCGGCGGGGCCGGGAACGACTACCTCCTGGGCAACGGCGGCAACGACGAGCTGTCCGGCGACCTCGGCTCCGACACGATCTATGGCGGCGACGGCAACGACACGATCTGGGGCGACGAGCGGTACGACCCCAACGGCGGCTGGGAGGGCGACGTCATCTTCGGCGGCGAAGGCGACGACACGCTCGCCGGCCAGGGCGGAAACGACTCCATATTCGGCGAGGGCGGGTCGGACGTCGTGTATGGGAACGAAGGCCACGACACGATGTACGGTGACTCCTACAGCCACACGGGGGTCGGCGGCGCCGACTGGATCTTCGGCGGGGGCGGGACCGACCAGCTCTACGGCGGCGGCGGCGGCGACGTCCTGTACGGCGAGATGGGGTCGGACTACCTCGTCGGGGGCGACGGCAACGACTACCTCTGGGGCGACAACCACGGCAACGCCTGGGGCGACGAGGGGGACGACACCCTCTACGGCGGCAAGGGCCGCGACGAGCTCTACGGCGAGGGCGGGCACGACCAACTCTACGGCGAAGACGGCGACGACTACCTGTTCGCCGGCTACTTCGACTCGCGAGAGACGATGACCGGCGGCTCGGGCGCCGACACGTTCGTGATCCTCCTGAGGGAGGACGGGCAGCTCGAAGACTACGTCCGAGACTTCGGGAGCGGCGACAGGAGGCACATCTTCCAGGTGCGTTCGTCGCTGACCGCCCAGTCCTCCGTCGCCCCGTCGGCGAAGTCCTCGGCCCCGCCCGAGCCGGTGGAGGCGGCCCTGGCCGAGCTGTATCGTCTGAGCGAGGGGCGCTCCAAGCGGGCCGGCGTCAGCTCGCTGTTCTCCTGACCGCGGCGGGAGGGACGCCGCGAGGCGTCCCTCCCCGATCGGCCCGGGGGCGTATCCCGGCCGCACCATCATCCTCCGTCCGATCTCAACCCCGACCCCGGACGCCGACATGAGCGAACGCACCATCTTCCTGGCCGCCGTCGAGATCCCCGACCCGGCCGCCCGCGCGGCCTACCTGGACGAGGCCTGCGGGGACGACGCGAGCCTCCGGGGCCGGGTCGAGGAGCTGCTCTCAGCCCACGACGCGGAGGGGAGCTTCATGGCCCGTCCGGCCGCGGAGCAATATCTGGAGGGGACCGTCTCCGGCTTCCCTCCCGACGCGGCGGATCCGGAGTCGAGCCTCGTGGGGACCCACCTCGCCGGCCGCTACGTGCTGGGACCGGAGATCGGCAGCGGCGGCATGGGGACGGTCCATCGGGCCGAGCAGCTCCGGCCGGTCAAGCGGTCGGTGGCCGTCAAGCTGGTCAACCCCGGGATGGATTCGCGGACGGTCCTGGCCCGGTTCGAGGCCGAGCGCCAGGCCCTGGCGCTGATGGACCACCCCAACATCGCCAAGGTCCTGGACGCGGGCGCGACGCCCGACGGCCGGCCGTTCTTCGTCATGGAGCTGGTCAACGGCGTCCCCCTCGGCCGCTACTGCGACGCGCGGCGGCTGGCCGTCGCCGACCGGCTCGACCTCTTCCGCCAGATCTGCGGGGCGGTGCAGCACGCCCACCAGAAGGGGGTCGTCCACCGCGACCTCAAGCCGTCGAACGTCCTGGTCGAGGACCACGGCGGCAGGCCGACGCCGAAGGTCATCGACTTCGGGCTGGCCAAGGCCGTCGGCGGGACCGTCCTCACCGAGGAGACCCTGTTCACCGCCCACGGCTCGATCGCCGGGACGCCGCTCTACATGGCCCCGGAGCAGACGGGTCCGGCCGCCGGCGACGTCGACACCCGGGCCGACGTCTACGCGCTCGGGGCGATCCTCTACGAACTCCTGACCGGGACGACGCCCATCGATCGGACCCTCCTCAAGCGGACCGCGCTGACCGAGGTGCTGCGGGTGATCCGGGAGGACGACCCGCCGGCCCCGAGTCGTCGGCTGGCCTCGGGCGACCCCCTGCCGACCGTCGCCGCCGACCGCCGGACGGATCCGGGCCGGCTCGTCCGGCTGGTCCGCGGGGACCTCGATTGGGTCGTGCTGAAGGCCCTGGAGAAGGACCGCGGCCGGCGCTACGAGTCGGCCGACGCGCTCTCGGCCGACGTCGAGCGGTTCCTGAACCACGAGCCCGTCTCGGCCGGCCCGCCGACCGCCGTCTACCGGGCGCGCAAGTTCGTCCGCCGGAACCGGACGGCGGTCTTCGCCGCGGGGCTGGTCCTGCTCGCGCTGGTGGCGGGGATCGTCGGGACGACCTGGGGGCTGGTCCGGGAGGCCGCCCAGCGGGGCCGGGCCGAGCGGGCCACCGACCGGGCGTTCCAGGCCCTCGACGTGCTGACCGAGGACGCGCTCGAAGGGCTGCTCGGCCGGCAGGCGTCGTGGGGCGACCGCGAGCGGGCGTTCCTCGGGCGGGTGCGCGACCAGTTCGAACGGCTGGCGGCGGCCGAGGGTGACGCCGACGCGATCCGGCGCGTGCGAGCCGCCGCCCGGCTCCGGCTGGGTTCGATCCAGGCCCTCTTCGGCGACGCGAAGGCCGCCGAGGCCGACTACCGCGCGGCGATCGACGCGTTCGGCCGGCTGGCCGATCGGTCCTCCCGGGCCAACGCGGCCCAGGCCGGCCGGCGGCTCGGCGACCTTCTGGAGACGCACGGCCGGCCGGCCGACGCCCAGGCCGAGTTCGCCCGCGCGGCGGCCGCTTACGACCGGCTGACGGTCGAATTTCCGGCGGATCCGGCCTACCGTCTGGGGGCCGCCCTGGTCCGGAACGACGCCGGGTGGGGCCGCATCGAGATGGGCGCGTTCGAGGCCGCCGAGGACGACTGCCGCGACGCCGCCGCACGGCTCGGCGAGCTGGCCACGGCCGATCCGACCAACCTCCTCTACCCCTCGGAGAGGGCCCGCGCCCTGCACAACCTGTACACGGTCCTCCGCCGGACCGGCCGGGCGGCCGAGGCCGCGCGGACGCTCGACGAGGCCGTGACCCTGCTCCGGGAGGCCGACGCCCGGGGCAAGGACCCGCGGATCAAGCTCGCCCTCGGCAAGGCCCTCCAGAGCCGGGTCGCCCTCCTCATCGACGGCGGCGACCTGGCCGGGGCCGAGCCGATCCAGCGCGAAGTGATCGCCCTCCACGCCGCGCTCGCGGCCGACTACCCGGCCGCACCCGAGCATCGCCACGAGCTGGCCCGCGGGCAACTCAACCTGGGCATGCTTTACGTGAGGCTCGGCCGGCCCGAGGCGGCCGTCGCGGCCTATCGGGACGCAGCATCCACGACCCTGCGGCTGAGCGACGATTTCCCTGCGGTGGCCCCATACCGGCAACTGCTCGCCCGCGCCCGGCTGAACATGGCGGAGCAGTTGGCGCTCGAAGACAAGAACGAGGAGGCCGAGGCGTTGCTGGCCGCGGCCCTGCCGTTGGTCGAGCGGCTGCATGCCGAGGCCCCCGGGTCGCCGGCATACCTGACCGGCCTGGTCGCGACCCTCGTCCGGATGGGGGCGGTGGCCGAGGCCCGGAAGGACTATCCGCGGGCCTTGGCCTACCTGGAGCGGGCCGACCGGCTCCGGGCCGAAACGCCCGGCCTCCTGGCCCGCGACCCGGCCGGGCCCCTGGCCGAGGAATCGCTGCTCACCTACCTGTCGCAGGTCCGACTCGACCTCGGGGACCACGCGGCGGCGGTCGTCTCGGCCGACGAGCTGGCCGGGCTCGCGGGGCCGAACAAGGCGCTCAGCGCCTACAACGCCGGCTGCTATTATTCCCGCGCCTCGGCCCTGGCGGCGAAGGACCCGGCCCTGCCGCCGGATCGCCGGTCCGCCCTGGCCGAGGAATACGCTTTGCGGGCCGTCGCCCACCTTCGCACGGCCTTCTCGCGGGGCTTCCACGACAGGGACCTGATCACCAACGACGCCGACCTGGCCCCGCTCCGGGATCGACGCGACTTCCAGGACGTCATGACCCGCCTGCCCCCCGTGCAGGCGGATCGACCGGCCGACGCCCCGGATCGCCCTCGATAGGCGGCCGCGCGCCATGCGGCGTCAGGCCCCGGCCGAGGGCTCGTCGCGCGGTCGGCGGGGACTCGACTCGCGGACCGGGACCGCGACGGACGGCCGGCGCTCGACGATCGGCTCGCCGAGGCGGATGTGGGGCGTGGGGGAGTGCGACGGGAAGGTCGGCGCCGCGACGGCGGTGGTCATCGCGACGGCGTCGATCGTCTCGGCCCCGAGCCGGTCGAGCGCCGCGCCCAGGCGTTCGACGCGGGTCGACAGCAGGTCGTTGAACACCATCGCCGCCACGCCCACGGCCACGCCGAAGGTCAGGGGGCCGAGCGCGTCGGCCAGCGCGGCCGCGGAGGGCGACGCGTCGCCGGCCTGGCGCAGCAGCCGGTCGGCGGCCATCAGCGCCCCCAGCAGGCCCAGCAGCGGGGCCAGGACGGCGATCCGCCGCAGCGTGTCGACGTTGCGCCGGAGCTGTTCCGACTCCCAGCGATGCGCGAGACCCACCGCGCGCTCCAGGTCGGCCGCCGGCCGTCCCCAGCGGCGGACCGCGGCCAGCGCGACGCGAGCGGCGGGGCTGGGGTGCATCTCGCAGTAGTCGAGCGCCTTGCCGCCGTCGAGCCGGCCCTCGTGCAGACGGTCCAGGAACCGGACGAGGAAGTCGTTCGGGATCACGGCCCGCCGCCGCAGCCGGAAGAGCCGCTCCAGCGTCACGCAAGCGCCCAGCACGACGCAGGCCCCGAGCCCGCCCCAGGCCATCCGCTCGCCCGGCGGCGTCCGCTCATACCAAACCAGCACGTCGCCCGCCGCCCTCGCCAGCCTGCGCTGGACCTCCACGGACAGGTCGACGCCCGCCTCGCCCCCGAACGCCGCCGGCGCCGCCGCCAGCAGCACGATCCCGATCAGGCCCGACGCGACGGCCGGCCCGCGACGACTCATCAAGCTCATGGACGGGTTCCTTCCCTGGGACGTGGATGGTGTGTCGGCCTCGATCCTGGAGAGCCTTCTCCCGGCGGGAGAACGACGATCGCGGCCCGGCCGCTCACGGCTTCGTCCCGTGCTCGGCGAGGACCGCCGCGCGGCGGGCCTGGGCCTCGGCGGCGCAGGGATCTTCGGGGAATCGAGTTTTCAGGCGTTCATAGGTCTCGGCGGCCTCGCTCCATCGTCCGAGGCGTTCGTAGACCTTGCCGGCTTCGAGCAGGGCGGCGGCCTGGCGGCGCGGGGCGTCGTACAGGACGTCGACCTTGAGGAACTCCTTGAGGGCCTGGAGGAACTGCTCCTCGTGAAAGTACGCCTCGCCGCGCATGAGCTGGGCCTGGGCCGCCAGGTCGCCGGCCTTCCGCGAGTCGATCACCGCCTGGAAGGCGGCGCGGGCGTCGTTGGGCCGGGCCAGGCCCAGCAGCGCGCGGCCGCGGGCGAACTCGACCGGGTCGCGGGCGGCGGCGACGGTGATCGTCCCCTTGAGGCCGTCGGCCTCGTCGAGCGCGTCCTGCCAGCGCTTCAGGCCGAGCAGGCACTGCACGCGGCGCTCGCGCGCCAGCCGGAGCAAGTCCGGCGGGTCGCCGGCCGCGGCGGGCGCGGCGATCAGCTCGGCCAGGAGCTTCTCGGCGGGCTCGAACTGGTCCTGACGCAGCGCGGCCTCGGCGCGGAGGAGGCGGGCCTCGCGGATGCGGGGGCTCGCGGGGGCCTCGGCGATCAGGCGGTCGAGCGTCGCGGCGGCCCGCGGCCAGTCGCCCAGCTCGATCCGCGCCCGGCCGAGGCGGTAGAGCACGTCGGGCGCGAGCCGCTCGGCGAGCTTCGGCGCGGCGGGGCCCTCGGCGTCGACCAGCGGCGCGAGCAGCCGCACGACCTCCGCGTAGTCCTTCTTTTCGTTGGCCGACTCGGCGAGGTTGAACCGCGCGTCGGCCGCGAGCGGGCCCTCGGGGAAGGCGGCGAGCAGCTCGGCGAAGCTCCTGTCGGCCTCGTCGACCTTGCCGGCGTCGATCAGGGCCCAGCCTCGCTCGGCGAGCAGCGCGTCGATCGGCTGGCCGATCGCCTTGAGCCGCGCGCGGGCCTCGTCGCCGTCCAGGAGCTTGCCGAGCAGGTCGGCGGCGTCTTGCGGCCTGTCCTTCGCCAGCAGCCGCGCGCGGGCCAGGGCGGCGTGCAGGGCCGCGTCGAGCTTCGGGGCGCGGGCCTCGACCTGCTCGTAGGCCGCGAGCGACTCGTCGACCTTGCCCGAGGCCTCGACCGACCGGGCGCGTTCGAGGGCCAAGGCCGCGGCCTGGGACTCGTCGGCCGTGCGGGCGAGGATCGCGTCGAACGCCTTGGAGGCCGCCGCGGCGTCTCCTTGCTTCGCCAGGGCGCGGGCCAGTCCCAGCTCGGCCCGCTCCTTCAGGGCGGCCGGGAGCTTGGCGTCGGACGACTCGGCGAGCGGGCGGAACTGCTCGACGGCCTTCGGCAGGTCGCCGGCCTCGGCGAGGGCCTCGGCCAGGCGAAGGCGCGCCGGGGGGAGCGCGGGGCTTTCGGGGAATCGGGTCGCGAGCCGGCCGACGGCCGCGACGGCCTCGTCGCGCTTGCCCTGGCCCAGCAAGGCGGCCGTCTCGTGGGCGAGGGCGTGGTCGGCGACCTGGCCGTCGGGGGCGGCTTCGAGGTAGCGTTCGAACTCGGCCGAGGCCTCGGCGAATCGGCCGGCGTCCAGGTTGGCGCGGCCGAGGAGGAATGCGGCGTCGGCCGCCGTCTCCTTCTTCGACGACTTCGCCAGCGTCGCCAGCATGGCGTCGGCCTGCTCGCCCTTGCCGACGCCGCGATAGGCCTGGGCCAGCTCGTAGCGAGCGGCGTCGACGACCTCGGGCGAGGCTTCCGGGGGCTTCGACCCGTCGCCCAAAAGTCGTTCTAAGACGGCGATCGCGGCCTCGGGACGCTTGGCGGCCGTCGCGGCCTTCGCCTCGACGAGCTGGACGTCGGGGAGGAGCTTGCTGGCGGGAAACTTCGCGGCGAAGCCCTCCGCCAGCTTCTCGGCGGCGTCGTGATCGCCGGCCTCGTGCGCCAGCCGGACGGCCTCGAGCCAGGCGTCGTCGGCCCAGGGGTCGGACGGGGCCGTCTCGGCGACCTGCAGGAACCGCGCCCGCGCCTCGGGGCCGCGGCCGAGCGCGCGGAGGGCCTCGGCCGACCGGTAGAGCAAGGCCGGTGCGAGCGGCGATTTGGCGGCGCGGGGGACGGCGGCGTCGAGGATCTTCAGCGCGTCCTCGGCGCGGTTGCGGCGGAGGTCGACGCTCGCCGCGTCGAGGCTCGCCTCGATCGAGGCCGGCTCGGCCGCGTCGGCCGCCAGCGGGCGCAGGAGGTCGGCGGCCTCGTCGAGCCGGTCCAGCCGCATCAGGGCCTGGGCGCGGCGGAGCCGGGCCTCGGACTGGAGCGGGCCCGCGGCGGCGACCTGCGCGAGCGACTTCTCGGCGGCGTCGAACCGGCCGGCGGCCAGCTCGATCTTGCCGACCTGGAGCCGGGCCTTGTCGACCCACTCGGGCGGGTTGCGGCGGATCAATTCCGCCAGGACGTCGAGCGCCGGCTGGGGCTCGCCGGTCGCCGCGAGGGCCCGGCCCAGGCCGTAGCGGGCGCGGTCCGCCAGCCGAGCGTCCGGGAATCGCTTCAACGATTGTTCATAAGCGAGCCGGGCGGTCCCGGGGTCGTCGAGCGCCGAGAGGACGTCGCCCAGGTAGGTCCAGGCCGTCTCCAGGTTGGGGTGGTCGCCGGGCGTGGACGTGAACCGTTCCAGGGCCTCGCGGGCGGCGGGGAGGTCGCCGATCATGTACGACAGCTCGCCCAGCCGGTACCAGGCCGTCCGCGCCCGGGGATGCGCGGGGGCGCGGCGGATGAACTCCCGGAAGGCCTCGCGGGAATCCTGGTAGCGGCCCTGGAGCAGCCGGGCGCTCGCCAGGCCGAAGCGGGCGTCGTCGCCGTCGGGGGGTTGCGGGTCGGATTCCAGGAACTTCGCGTACTCGTCGGCGGCCAGGTCGTACTTCCGCTGGCGGAACAGTCCGTGCGCGAACCGCAGCGGCTCGGGCATCCGTCGCGCCGGCTCGGCGGGCTCCTGGCCGAGGGCGAGGCCGCCCATCGCGAGCGCGAGCAGCAGCGCCCACGCCGTGCGCCGGCTTTCGTGGCGTCGCCGCAGGCCTGCGGCCGTCCCGCCCTCCGTGTTCGAGACGAGGGAGACCAAAAGCCCCTCCCTTGCCCGGTCTCGCCCGATTCCAACGAACGAGCCCCGGGAGTACGTACTAGCTTCCGGGCGTAAAGTCACCATAATCGGGAACGACGGCCCGCCCCGCCCGGTCCCCCGCCGGCTCAGTCGCCGCGATGCACCCTGATTATCCTCGGTCCATCGCCCGGCTCAACCCTCCGCGGAAAACCGACGCCCCGCCCCTGGAGTTCCGACGCCGACCACACCTGTGAAATCGGCATGCTAGACTCAGGACACGAGGACCAACAACGGGACTTCCTCAGGGGGAGTTCAGGAGTCGTCGCCCGGCGAGGTCGCCGCCCGCAAGATCGGCCCCGACGGCGCATCTTTTGCATTCGACTAGGAAGCCTTGGGGATTTAGGGGATATGTTTTCTCGAAAATCCCTGAGGAAATGCTGGACTCGGCTTCGAGGTCGATATATTCTACTGAAAATTCGCAAAACGCCCAGAGCACGCAGTCGGTGATCTAGTATAGTTGCGTAAGCTCGGTCGCCCTTGCGGTGTTCCGAGGCGTCAGCGGGTCTTCAGCACCTTTTGATCCGGTTTCCGTGGAGATAGCAACAATGCTTCGCACTTCGTTGTTCGGCGCGGCCGTGGCCCTTGCGGCTACGTCGGCCTTCGCCCAGGCCCCTTCCAAGCAGGTGCCGACTTCGGTGGCCCCGGTGGCGCAGGCCCCGGCCGCCCCCGCCAAGTACGCCCCGGCCGCCGTGGCTCCCGTCGCGCAGGCCCCGGCCGCTCCCGCCAAGTACACGCCGGCCGCCGTCGCCCCCATGGCGCAGGCCCCGGCCGCCCCGGCCAAGTGGACGCCCGCCCCCGTGGCTCCCGTCGCGCAGGCCCCGGCCGCCCCCGCCAAGTACGCCCCGGCCGCCGTCGCCCCGGTCGCGCAGGCCCCGGCCGCTCCCGCCAAGTACGCCCCGGCCGCTGTCGCCCCCGTGGCGCAGGCCCCGGCCGCCCCGGCCAAGTACGCCCCGGCCGCGGTGGCTCCCGTCGCCCAGGCCCCGACCGTCCCGGGCAAGTACGCCCCGGCCGCCGTCTCGCCGGCCGGCCAGGCCCCGACCGTCCCGGGCAAGTACGCCCCGGCCGTCGCCCCGGCCCCCCAGGGTGAAGTCGCCGCTCCGGCCGCTCCCGCCCCGGCCCCGGCCGCTCCCGCGGCCCCGGCCGCCTCGGACGAGCCTCCTCCGGCTCCGGCCGCCCCTGCGGTCCCGACCCCCCCGGTCCCCACGCCCGAAGCCCCCAAGGCCTGAGCGAGCGGATCTCCACGAAGCGCTTTCGTCCCCGACCCTCATGGTCGGGGATTTTTTTTGCGCGCTGCCGTCAAGGAATTCGGCGATTCCCAGGACGGGACCATCGTGGACGACGCCGCCTCGAGGACGGGGGACCTCGCCCGACTGGTCAACGCCGCCGCCGGCCCCCTAGAATGGACGGGCGGCGGGGGACGACGCTTTCATCTCGATCCTGTCGAGTCCACTTCATGAGGCTCCGCGAGCTGCCGCTGAGGATCCTGGAACGCGTCGGCCGCGCGCCCCTGGCGTGGGAGGGGCGGGACATCGATCCCGGCACCCTGCGGTCGGTCCCGTCGTGGGGAGTGAGCTTGCTCCTGCACGCGTTCGCCCTGCTCCTGCTGGCCTTCCTGATCCAGCACGGACGGGTGGTCGTGCCCGAGCGGACGTTCACGGCCGAGCTGCCGCCGGGCGAGATCGCCGACCTGACGTCGCTGGTCGAGGCCGACCGCTCGGGCGACCCGTTCACCGACCGCGACGACCCCAATCCGCCGTCGATGAGCCTGGGCCCGGCCGACCCGGCGATGAAGCTGGCGAACCAGCCCGAGATCCCCGGCCTGGTCGCCTTCGCCCCCGACCCGGCGGGGCCCGCGCCGAAACGCGACCTCGCGTCCTCGCTGATGGGCACCGCGCCGCTGGCCGGGCTGGCCGCGAACGTGCAGGCGCCGTTCTCGGGACGGTCGGGCCTCGGCCGCGCCGAGCTGGTGCGCCGCGAGGGGGGGACGGTCCATTCCGAGAAGTCCGTCGAGGACGGCCTGGCCTGGATCGTCCGGCACCAGAAGTCCGACGGCTCCTGGGTGCTCAACGTCAACGACGTCTGCCAGACCTGCCCGGCCCAGCAGACCGTGATCTCGCAGACCGGCGCGACCGGGCTGGCCCTGCTGCCGCTCCTGGGCGCCGGCTACAGCCACACGGTCAAGAGCCGGCACCAGGCCTCGGTGCGCCGGGGGCTGGAATGGCTCTGCGCCAACCAGCAGGAGAACGGCGACCTGCACGTGGGCGGGACGGGGATCAGCTACCTGTACAGCCACGCGATCGCCGCGATGGCCCTCTGCGAGGCCTACGGCGTGTCGCGCGACCCCCAGCTCCAGGAGCCGGCCCGGCGCGCCATCGCGTTCATCGCCGAGGCCCAGGATCCCGAGACCGGCGGCTGGCGTTACCGGCCGGGCCAGGCCGGCGACACGTCGGTCTTCGGCTGGAACATCTTCGCCCTCCGCAGCGCCAACCTCGCCGGGCTGAAGGTCCCCAATCAGACCCTGCGCGGCTGCAACGACTACCTGAACCTGGCGTCGGTCGACGGCAAGAAGGTGATGTACGCCTACCAGCCCAACCGCGAAGCCTCGCCCGTGATGACGGCCGAGGCCCTCGTCGGCCGCCAGCTCATGGGCTGGTCCCGCGAGCACCCCTCGCTGATCAAGGGGGCCGGCCGGGTCGCCGCCCACCTGGAGAAGTCCGAGGACCGGAACATCTACTACTGGTACTACGCCACCCAGCTCCTGCACAACATGCGGAACAAGGACTGGGAGCGCTGGAACCCCCACGTCCGCGAGGCCCTGATCCGCACCCAGATCCACGACGACGGCTGCCCCAACGGCAGCTGGGACCCGGCCTTCCCCAGCCAGGACCGCTGGGGGGCCACCGGCGGCCGACTCTTCCAGACGTCGCTCTCGATCCTGACCCTGGAGGTCTACTACCGCTACCTCCCCCTCTACCGCACCGCCGACGAGGAGAGCATGGACGAGCCCCCGCCCCCCCTGCCGCTCCCGGCCGAAGCCGAGGCGAAGGCGGAGAAGAAGATCTGAGAGATCGTCCCTGAAAGTCGAGAGGAGCGGCCTTCCGACGCCTTCTTCCTCGCGAGGGAAGGCAGACCTCGCAGGGGTCGGATGAGGGGGAGGCCGCGCCAGGCCCGTTCGGAATTCCACGGCAGACCGGAAAATTTACAGCGACGGCTCTCGTGCCCGTCACCCCCTCATCCGGCCCTTCGGGCCACCTCCCCCCGCGAGGGGGAAAGTCGTCGTTCGGCGGCGTGGACGAACGTTTGGAACAGTCGTCCGATCACTTCCCCTGGAACAGCAGCGGGGCGAACTCGACCAGGTAGTCGCGCCAGTTGAGCCAGGTGTGGCCGCCGACGGTGTCGCGGGAGACGACGTCGATCTGGTGGCGTTTGAGCATCTCGACGGTCGCCTGCGAGGTCTTCAGCAGGAAGTCGTCCTTGCCGCAGCCGAACCACACGAGGCGCAGGCCCTTCTTCAGCTCGGCGTCGTCGAGGGTCGACTTGTGGGCGTCCTCCCAGCGCGTGTCCGGGGCGCCGCCGTTCGGGCCGCCGGTGATCCCGAAGACGCCCGAGCTGAACACGCCGACGGCCCCGTACTCGTCGAGATGGCCGAACGCGACGTTGAGCGTCTGGGCCCCGCCCATCGACAGGCCGGCGATCGCGCGGTGCTCGCGGTCGGCGATCACGCGGTAGTTGGTCTCGATGTAGGGCTTCAGGTCCTTGACGAAGTCCTGCTCGAACTGGGCCATCTGGGTCTCGAACGAGACGCCGCCCGCGCCCCCGAAGCGGAAGGGGCCGGTGTGGCCGGCGGGCATGACGACGATCATCGGCCGGGCCTTGCCGGCGGCGATCAGGTTGTCCAGGATGAAGCCGGCCCGGCCGATGGTGCTCCACGAGGCGTCGCTGTCGGTCGCGCCATGCAGCAGGTAGAAGACCGGGAACCGGCCCTCGCCCTTCTCGTAGCCCGGCGGCGTGTAGACGTGCATCCGCCGGGGCCGCTGGAGCGTCTGCGACGGATAGACGACCTCGGCCACCGCCCCGTGGGGGACGTCCTTCGCGTCGGAGGTCTCCGAGCCCGGCACGTACACCAGGCTGAAGGTGTTGTTGTTGGCCTCGCTGGTCGCGGGGTTGCGGGGGTCGATGACCGCCAGGCCGTCGACGTTGAAGCTGTACCGATACGCGCCGGGGACGACGGGGCCGACCGTCGCCTCCCACACCCCCTCGTCGGACTTCGTCATGTCCAGCCCCCGGCCGGCGTCGGGGAGGTCGCTGCTGGAGAGCTGGACCTTCTCGGCCTTCGGCGCGTGGATCCGGAACGAGACCTTCTTCTCGGCCGTGACCTCGGGCGAGGCGAACGCGGGAGGACGCGGCGGCCGGTCCTGGGCCGAGGCCGCGGGCGACGTCAGGGCCGAGAGACCGGCGAGGACGGACAGGATCGCGATCGGCCTCATGACGAAACTCCTCGGTGGATCAAGCGTGGGGACCCGGCAGGGAGGGCGCGAAGGGACGAACGGGCGACGCGCGTCGACCGCGAAGGCCTCCGACTCGCCCGGCCCATCTCGTCACTTCGCGTCGGGGTTGAACTGGCGGAGCGGCATCGGCTTGTAGACGACGAGCTGGGCCACGCGGAGGCCGCGGAGGCGGGCCTCGATCGGCATCAGGTAGGCGTAGTCGCCCTTGCGGATGTAGCGCGAGCTGCCGCGGGTGATCTGGGTGACGGTGATGCCGCCGGCGTCCTCGGGAAGGACCGTGGCCATGTTGTTGCCGGGGATCGCCAGCTGCAGCGGCTGGGGGAAGGCCAACGCGCCGACGACGTGCAGCCGGGCGGGGTTCCCCTGGATGCCGGGGGGGATCGGGTAGGCCCAGCCGTAGAGCAGGTTCTGGCCGCCGTAGTCCCAGGCGTTCATGAAGCGGTTGAAGCCGGGGTCGATCGTGGTCACCGCCATGTTGTTGGGCAGGACCTCGGCGTAGGTCGGCGAGACGAGGGTGCGGTCGGCCCCCTCGAAGTAGTCGACGTGGTTCGTGCGGATGATGTTCGAGCCGGGGCTGAAGCCGATCGCCTCGACGTAGGCGTCCTGCGAGATCAGGTCGATGCGGCCGGGCCAGCGGATCAGGAACTCCTGCACGTCCTCGGTCGCGATCGGGAACTGCTGGCCCGAGTGGTTCTGCAGGACGATCCAGCGCTCGGTGGCGTTGATGATCTCGCCCCAGGCCCCCTCGGGCGGGGCCGGCGGGATGCCCTGCGGGGGGCGGCCGGCCGCCGCGCCTTCGGCCGCCTCCTGGAGCGGGTCGTTCGGCACCTGGAGCGGGTCGTTCTGCACGGCGTCCTGGGCGGACGCGACGTCGAGGCCCGCCGCGAAGGCGGCGACGAGGCCCATCCAGGCGGCGATCCGGAGTCGTCCGGCGCGGAATCGTCTCATCCTGCTCATGGTCGTCGCCCCCGCGGACCGACCCGGGCCGCCGCGCCGATCGGCCGGCGCGCGGGGACGGGCCCCTTTCCCATCACAATAGCCCCCCGGCGGGGGCCCGATCAACGCGTGAGGCGTTGGATTTTCGAAGCTCGCGGCGGAATCCGCGAAGACTCGCCGGGAACCTTCCCCGATTTCGAACGTAGTCTCTTGTAGAATATCGGCGGCGGGCGGTCGCGGACTTCGGGGATGCGCCCTCGCGCGGCCGGGTCGCCGGGTTTTCCTTTACGCACGCATGCATCGGCCTTAAGCTGGTCGCGTCCCGCGACGCGGCCGGAAATGGCGGCGCGGCGGGCGGAAACTTCACCGTCGAGGGAACGGTCGTCGCGATGAAATCCGACCCCCAGCGAGCCGAAGTCGAGCGGACCTCCGCCTGGCCCGAGACGTCGAAGGTCGCCGCCCGCGACCTGACCGGCCTGGTCCTGGGCGATTTCCGGGTCCAGCGCCTGCTCGGCCGCGGCGGGATGGGCGAGGTCTACCTGGCCGAGCAGATCAGCCTCAAGCGGCCCGTCGCCCTCAAGGTCCTGCTCCCCGAGTGGATCAACCGCCCTGCTTACTTGAGCCGGTTCGCCGTCGAGGCGATGGCCGTGGCCAAGTTGAACCACGCCAACATCGTCCAGGTCTACGCGCTGGGCGAGGCCGAGGGCATCCATTACATCGCGATGGAGTACGTGGAGGGGACGAACCTCCGCGAGTTCCTGATCCGCAAGGGGTCGCTCGACCTCCCCCTGGGGCTCTCGATCATGCGGCAGTCGGCCGCGGCCATCGGCGCGGCCGGCGAGGTGGGGCTGATCCACCGCGACGTGAAGCCCGAGAACCTGCTGCTGACGCGCAAGGGGCGGATCAAGGTCGCCGACTTCGGCCTCTGCCGCGACATGGAGTCGGACCGCCACCACGTCACCCAGCAGGGGACGACGATGGGGACGCCCCTGTACATGAGCCCGGAGCAGGCCCAGGGGCACGCGATGGACCATCGCAGCGACCTGTACTCGCTGGGCGTGACCTACTACCACATGCTGGTCGGCGAGCCCCCCTTCCGGGCCGACTCCGCCCTGGCGCTGGCCCTGAAGCACGTCCGCGAGCAGCCCGCGAGCATGCGCGTCCGGCGGCCCGACATCCCGGTCGAGCTCGACCGCCTGGTCCTGAAGCTGATGGCGAAGAAGGCCGAGGACCGCTACCAGTCGGCGGCCGAGATGCTGGCGGACCTGGCCAAGATCCGCAACCTGATGACGACCGTCGCGGGGGCGACGGCCGTCGACTTCGCGACCTTGCCGTCCACGCCTTCGGTCCTGCTGGGGACGGCGGCGGCGGCCGCGGCGGCGAACCCGTCGGGCCTGGCCTCGCTCTCGGGCGTGGAGGCGGCCCCGTCGTCGCGCGGCCTGGACGTCGCCGCCTTTTTGAGCTCCCTGTCGGCCGGCGGCTCGACCTGGTTCCGGCCCCGCCTCCTGGTCGCGCTGGGGCTCCTGGGCGCGGCGGTCGGGGCGTTCGCGGGCTGGCGGGCGAGGGTCGACGAGCGGGCGGCGGAGCGGGGCCGACTGGCGGCGACGGCGCCCGCGCTGGGGCTCGGCCCTCGCTGGGCGACGGCCCCGAGGCAGGAGAACGCCGAGGGCCAGTACCGCTACGCCCAGCTCGTCGCCCCCCCGGGCCGCCTCGCCGCCGCCTGGCTGGCCGTGCCGGCGTACTTCCCCGAGTCGTACGAATGGGCGTCGGCGGCCTACCTCCAGCTGGGACGGGTGCTCTACCGCGAGCGCGACGCCGACCGGGTGCCGGGCCTCGCCCAGGCGATCCGGTCGTGGCGGGCGCGGCAGACCCGCGACGAGCAGCTCGCCGACGTCCTGGAGACGGCCGGCGACCTGCTGCGGCGCGACGTCGACGGCGTCATCGGCCGGCTGGGTCGGGTCGTCGACTCGAAGCAGCGGCCGCTCTCCGACCCCGGCCTGGTCGACTTCTGCGTCGAGATCGTCGCCGACGCGCTCCGCGTCATCGACCAGCCGGGCGCGACCGGGGCGGCGGCCCAGCGGCCGGCCCTCGCGGCGCTGCGGGGCCGGCTGCTGCTGCTGCGCAACCGCGTGTTGACGGCGGACCTCGCCGTCCGATGACGCCGGGCGGCCGTCGTGATATCCTGGACTCGCCACGTCGGCGAGGGGTCCGGTCTCGGGTGCCGAGGAGAGGACGGGGATGGCTTTCCTGAAGCGCGCCAACGGCGATTCCGCCGGGCAGATCATCGAGCTGAAGCAGGAGCGGACGGTGATCGGCCGCTCGCCCGAGCAGTGCCACATCGTGCTGGGGCCCAACGGGGTCAGCCGCCGCCACGCCGAGATCTACCGCAAGGGGGACGACTACTTCGTCGCCGACCTCAAGTCGCGGAACATGACGAAGGTCAACAACGTCAAGCTGATGCCCGGCGCCGACCGCCAGCTCGTCGCCGGCGACCGCATCAACATCTGCGACGTCGAGTTCGTCTTCCACCCCCTGGAGCCCGGCGACCCCGAGCCCGACGGCGAGATCGTCATCGTCACCGAGGGCGAGGCCTTCGACATCCCCCCGCTGCACACCCTCGACGCCTCGCGCTCCAGCTCCGTCGCCAGCATGGTCAAGCCCGAGGTCAAGCTCAAGGCGATCCTCGAGATCACCCGCGACCTCTCCACCGAGCTGAAGATCGACCAGGTCGCCCCCCGCGTGCTGGAGTCGCTGGCCCAGCTCTTCCCCCAGGCCGAGCGCCTCTTCCTGGTCCTGATCGACCCGGTCACCAAGCGGCTGGTCCGCAAGGCCACCAAGGTCCGCCAGGCCCGGGGCCGGACCAACTTCCACACCAGCATCCCGGCCGACGAGGCCCCGATGCAGATGAGCCGGTCGCTGGTCAACCACGTGCTGGGCCAGAAGAAGGCGGTCCTCAGCCAGGACGCCAGCACCGACAAGAACCTCCCCACCAGCGCCTCGATCGCCGACCTCAAGATCCGGTCGGTCATGTGCGTCCCCATGGTCACGCCCAACGGCCAGCCGGTGGGGATCATCCAGCTCGACACCAGCGACCGCAAGCAGTTCCACCAGGAGGACCTGGACGTGCTGGCCGCCGTGGCGGGCCAGGCGGCCATCGCGATCCAGAACGCCCAGCTCTTCGAGTCGCTGCTGGAGCGCGAGCGGGTCGACCGCGACCTGAAGCTGGCCGAGCAGGTGCAGAAGCGGTTCCTGCCCCAGGACGTCCCCCACATCGCCGGCTACGAGTTCTTCGCCCACTACGAGCCGGCCTACGAGGTCGGCGGCGACTACTACGACTTCGTCCCGCTCGTCGGCGACCGCCTGGCGGTGGCGCTCGGCGACGTCTCGGGCAAGGGGGTCGCCGCGGCGCTCATGATGGCCAAGTTCTCGGGCGACACCCGCTACTGCATCCTCACCGAGAACGCCCCCGGGGCCGCCGCCGCCGAGCTCAACGCCCTGCTCTTCTCGGCCGGCATCGAGGAGAAGTTCATCACCCTGAGCCTGAGCGTGCTCGACGCCCGCCGGGGCTCGCTGGCGATGGCCTCGGCCGGCCACCTCCCCATCCTCGTCCGCCGCGCCGACGGCACGGTCGAGGAGGTCGGCGAGGAGATCGGCGGCTTCCCGCTGGGGATCATCCCCGGCGCCGAGTACAAGCAGGCCGAGGTCTTCCTCAGGCCCGGCGACGTCGCCGTCGTCTATTCCGACGGCGTCACCGACTCGCGGAGCGTGGACGAGGAGCTGTACGACTGCCGCGACAACCGCCGCCTGCTCCGCCGCGTGGCCGAGGCCGGCGGGGGCGCCGAGGCGGTCGGCAAGGCCATCCTCCAGGACATCCGCGAGTACTCGCTCGGCCACGTCCAGGCCGACGACATCACCCTCATCTGCTTCGGCCCCACCCTGGCCGGCCCCGAGCCGCATCCCGAAGGCCCCCCCACGTCATGAGCACGTCGGTCAAGATCAACAACCTCCGCCTCGAGCTCGACGACCCCGAGGAGGCCCTCCCCAGGCGGGTCGCCGACCGCCTCGGGCTGGGGGCCGGATCGGTCCTGCGCTGGCGGATCCTCCGCAAGTCGCTCGACGCCCGCCGCGTCGACGACCTCCACTTCAACTACGCGATGGAGGTCGAGCTCCCCGCCGCCGACGCCGACCGAGCCCTCTCGCGAAGGCCCGCCGCCGGCGTCATCGTCCAGCCCTACCTCCCCGAGGCCTTCTCGTGGCCCGCGCCGGGCGACCGGCCTTCGGAGCACCGCCCGGTCGTGGTCGGGGCGGGGCCGGCGGGGCTGATCGCCGGCTACCTGCTCGCCCTCAACGGCTACCGCCCCCTGATCCTGGAGCGGGGCCGCGCCGTCAAGGACCGGGTCGCCGACGTCCGCCGGTTCGACGCCGGGGGGGCCCTCGACCCCGAGAGCAACTACCTGTTCGGCGAGGGGGGGGCCGGCACCTTCAGCGACGGCAAGCTGACCTCGCGCAGCGGCGGCCCCGACGTCGACCGGATCCTGGAGATCCTCGCCGACTGCCACGGCAAGCCGTCGATCCTCTACGAGCACCGCCCCCACCTGGGCTCGAACCGGCTGCCCTTGATCGTCCGCACCCTCCGCAAGAAGCTCGAGGCGCTCGGCGGCGAGGTCCGCTTCTCCTGCCGGGTCGAGGACGTCGACGTCGCCGACGGCCGGCTCCGCGGCCTGGGGACCAGCTCGGGCTACATCGCGGCCGACGTGGCGATCCTGGCCGTCGGCCACAGCGCCCGCGACACCTACGACATGCTGCTGCGGCGGGGCGTCCCGCTGATGGCCAAGCCCTTCCAGTTCGGCGTCCGGATCGAGCAGCCCCAGCAGCAGATCGACAAGGCCCAGTACGGCCCCAAGGAGGGCCACCCCGCGCTGGGGGCGGCCGACTACGGGCTCTCCGTCCGCGCCGGCAACTGCGACCTGTTCACGTTCTGCATGTGCGCCGGCGGCTACGTCATGCCCAGCGTCAGCGAGCCGGGGTACTTCTGCTCCAACGGCATGAGCGAGAGCCGCCACGACTCCCCCTTCGCCAACAGCGGGCTCGTGGTCACGATCGACCCCGGCGAGACGAGTTCGCACCCGCTGGCGGGCGTCCACTTCCAGCAGCGCTACGAGCGCGCCGCCTACGTCGCCGGCGGCCGGTCGTACGCCGCGCCGATCCAGTGGGCCAACGACTTCCTCGCCGGCCGGGCGAGCCAGGGGAAGCCGCCGTCGAGCTACACGCGGGGCTCGGTCAAGGCGATGGACCTGGGCCCGCTGCTCCCCGAGAAGGTCGCGCGGGCCCTGCTCAAGGGCCTGCCGATCATGGACCGTCGGCTCGACCGCCGGTTCCTGCGCGACGCCACCCTGACCGGCCCCGAGTCCCGCGGCAGCTCGCCCGTGCGGATCCCCCGCGACCCCGAGACCCGCCAGAGCCCGACCGTCGCCGGCCTCTATCCCTGCGGCGAGGGCGCGGGCTACGCCGGCGGGATCGTCAGCGCCGCGGTCGACGGCCTCCGCACCGCCCGCGCGCTGGCCGCCGCCTACGCCCCGCCTCGATGACCCTCCGCACGGCCCCCGGACGACGTGCTCCGGGGTTTTGGGAAATCCCCGAGTTTTCTTTTTGAACTCCGCGTGCGAGTTTTTAACATGACGTCTTCGCGCCAAGATTCAATGGTGGGGACGTCGAGGCGCCCATGATCATCGAGTGCCCGCATTGCGGCTTCTCCGGGCGCGTTCCGGACCACGCGGCCCTGGCCCCGCACCAGGCGCGTTGTCCCAAGTGCCGATCCCGGTTCGACATCGGCGATCCCGACGTCCAGGTCGCCGAGCCCGTCGGCCGACCCGACCTGCGCCACGACCTGACCCGCCCGCGCCTCGACCCCAGCGACTCGTCGTACGAGCTCGACCCCCTGGGCGATGGCCTCGGCCCGCTCGACTCGTGGGACGACGCCTGGGACGTCGATCCCGAAGCCGACCCTGCGCACGCCAACGGGACGCTCGCCGCCGCGGCCCCCGCCGTCGACCGCCGGCCCTCGCCCTGGGTCTACCTCGCGCTGCGGCCCTGGGTCTGGCGGATCCGCCTGTTCCAGGCCTGGGCCGTCATCTTCCTCCTCGCGGCCGCCGTGATCCTGGTGCGGACGGCCCTCGCCGTCGCCCGGTTCGACGACGCCCGCTTCTTCTCCAACGAGCTGCTCCGGCCCATCGCCGCCGTCGTCCTGCTCGTCTCCGCCGCCGCCCTCCTCTGCCTCTCCGTCGACGTCAGCCGCCGCCTCGCCCGCTCGACCTACGCCCCGAACTCGCCGCCCTCGCCATCGCCCCTGCCCGCCCCCCCCTCCAACGGCGTCGTCCCGCCCCCCCGCCCCGCCGGCACCGACCTGGCGCGCCGCCCCAACGCCTGAATCAGGCCGGCTCCCCCTCCCCGCTTGACTCCGCCCCGTTCTGGCAATACACTGCCACATGGCAATCGATTGCCATATTGGACGACGAGGAGGCGAGGCATGCCGAAGCACGACCCGAGGGAGGGCCTGGGGGCCCGCGAGCGGCAGATCATGGACGCCGTCTACCGGCTGGGCGAGGCTTCGGTGGCCGAGGTCCTGGCCGCGCTGGCCGACCCGCCGAGCTACTCGTCGGTCCGGACGATGATCCGCTCGCTGGAGGCGAAAGGTCTCCTGAAGCACCGGCAGGAGGGGATCAGATACGTCTACCGCCCCGCACACTCGCGGGAGACGGCGAAGGCGTCGGCCCTGAAGAACCTGATGCAGACCTTCTTCGCCGGCTCGGCCGCGGCGACCGTCGAGGCGATCCTCGACCCGTCGGTCGCGAAATTGTCCGACGACGACCTCGACCGCCTGGAGCGGCTCATCCGCCAGGCCCGGAACCCGGAGGAGTGACAGGATGCGCGACCTGCTGTTCGACGCCTCGGTCCGGGCGACGCTCCTGCTGGGATTCGCAGCCCTCGCGACCGCCTCGCGGCGCTCCTCGGCCGCCTTCCGCCACCGCGTCTGGGCGACCGCCCTCCTCGCCCTCCCCACCCTGCCGATCGCCTCGATCCTCGCCCCGACCTGGACCCTCGCCGTGTTGCCGGTCGGTCAACCGGTCCCGACGCCGATCCGCCCGCCCATCCCGGACGAACCCGCCGCGCCGCCTCAGTCGACGCTCCCGCCGCCATTCGTCCTGGATCCGCCGCATTCCAAGGCCTCCGAGCCGCCGACGCTGCTTCTTCGCCGGGAGCCCGGGCCGACTCGTCCCGACGCCTGGCTGATAGGCTGGGCCTCGGGGCTGGCCCTGTCCCTGGCGCCGCTGGCCGTCGGTCTCGCGGCGAACGGCCTGCGGCGGCGATCGTCCCGGCAGCTCGCAGGCGTGTGGTCGCCCTTGCTGGCCGAGGTGCGGCAGGCCTTCGGGATCCGCCGACGGGTCGACCTGCGGCTGGGCGGTTCGGCGACGATCCCGTCGACCTGGGGCGTCGTCCGTCCCGTCGTGCTGCTGCCGGCCGAGGCCGAGTCGTGGCCCGATCCCACGCGCCGGGTCGTCCTCGCCCACGAGCTGGCGCACGTCCGGCGGCACGATTGGCTCGTGCATCTCCTGTCCCGACTCGCGGCGTCCGTGTTCTGGTTCCATCCCCTGGCCTGGTACGCGATCCACCGCCTGCGCATCGAGTGCGAGCACGCCAGCGACGACGCCGTGCTCGCCACGGGCGAGCGACCCGCCGATTACGCGGAGCGCCTCCTGGACCTCGCCCGACGCCTCCGCGCCCCCAGGTGCGCCGCGGCCGTCGGCATGGCCCGCAGGAACCACCTGGAGGGTCGCATCATCGCCCTCTTCGACGACCGTCGCAGCCACGCCGCGCTCGACCGACGGCGCTCGCGCCTCCTCGCCTTCGTCGCGATCTTCCTGGTCCTCGCCACGGCCACGGCCCGCCTCGGCCGTCGCGCGACGGCATCGGAGACCGCGGGCGAATTCCTCCATCAGCCTGGTCCGGCCGCGCAGCCTCCCGGCCGTGAACGGACGGTGACGGTCCGCGTCAAGGCCCGGGACGACGGCCTCCCGATCGGCGGCGCGGACGTCCGGATCGAGCCCGGCGGCCGCGGCGCGGCGACGGACGCCGACGGCGTAGTCGTGTTCCGCTCGGTCGCATCCGGAGCCTTGCGGTTCCAAGTCGAGGCCGACGGCCTCGCCCGCCTCGCTCGCGAGATCCGGACGGAGGAAGGCGCCGACGTCGACCTGGAGTTCCGTCTCGGCCTGGGCGCCGAGGTCGTCGGCGTCGTCCGCGATGCGCTCGGCAAGTCCATCCCGCGAGCCCGGGTGACGTGCCGGCACCGCGACATGCTGGGGCTGGGGGCGGACTTCTACGACAGCTCGGTTCTGTCAAACGCGGAGGGGCGCTATCGGCTGACGAACGTGCCCCGGGGGGCCGAGCTGCTGCTCACCGCCACGGATCCCGGGAGCCTCCCCAAATCCACGCCGATTGCGGTGGGCGGGCCCTCGAAGACGCTCGACCTCGTGCTCGAGGCGAGGCCTTTCGGCGGCGCGGCGGCGGGCCTCGTCGTCGACCGCGACGGGCGGCCGCTCGCCGAGGCCGATGCGGTCAACGTCGCGTCGACCGGCGAGATCGTCCGGGCCCGGACGGGGCCGGACGGCCGGTTCCTTCTGAAGGACGTCCGGGCCGATCGGTCCGGCGACAAGGTCGTCTGGGTCCGCAAGCCCGGGTTCGCGATCGCCCGCACGGTCGTCGCCGTCGGCCCGATCGAGAAGCCGGCGGAGACGACCATCGCCCTGGAGCCGGGGGGGCCTTTCGAAGGCCTCGTCGTCGACGATGAAGGTCGACCCCTGTCCCAGGTCATCGTCGCCGCCGACGCCTTGGGGCCTTTCGATTCGTCCGTCTCGACGGGCGAGGACGGCCGCTTCCGATTCGAATCGGTCGCCGCACCCGTTACGGATTTGACGTTCTCGAAGCCGCGTTATACGGATTCCGGCCTCGTGGTCCCGCCGGCGGGACCGGACGACGTCCCTCGCTACGTGCTGGGATCCGCCGGCTGGTTCTCGGGGCTGGTGACCGACGCGAGGACGGGCCGGCCGATTCCGGACTTTCGCGTCGAGATCGCCCCATGCCCGAACCCTCGGCCCGGCGGCCCCACGCCTCGCATCCTCCCGCGTTGGGCCGGGGGGTGGGACCTCTCGTCCGGCGACGGCCGATTCCGCATGGGCTGCCTGCGGCCCGGCGACCCGGTGGCGGTGAAGGTCTCGGCGCCAGGCTACAAGTCGGCCGTGATCGAGCGGGTCCTCGGCGTCCGGGAATCCGAGCTGCGTCCCGACGAATACAAGCTCGACCGGGAATCGGGCCCCGCCTTGACCGTCCGCGTCCTGGCTCGCGAGGGTGACGCGCCGGCGACGGCCGCGGTCCAGGAGGCGGCGAAGCCCCGGGCTCCCGGGCCTGCGAACGGGCGAATCGTCGGACGAGTCGCAACGGGGGTCGGAGGCGGCCCGGCGTCCGGGGCAGAGGTCTCGATCCACCTGGCGCCGACGAAAGACGAATCCGGGGCCTGGGCCGGCGAGGTCCTGCGGACGTCGAAGACGGGCCCGGACGGCTCGTTTGCGTTCGAGGGGGTCCCGCCGGGCCGTTATCGCGTATGGGCGTCGTCGGCCGGGTTGGTTTCGCCCCGCGACGTCGATCGATGCCCCGCGGTCCCGGTCTTCGAGGGCGAGGCCCCGACGCTCGTCGAGCTGACGCTCGCGCCCGCCGTCGCGCTCTCCGTCAAGGTGACGAGCCGGTCCGACGGCCGACCGATCGCCGGCGCGGAGGTGCGTCCCCGGGGGGCCTTCCCCCAGGCCTTCCGGACGGACGCCCAGGGCGTCGCGGCCGTCGGGGGTCTCACGCCCGGATCCTGGACGCTCCAGGTCCGGGCCGACGGCTTCGCGACGCAGGAGCAGTTGCTCGGCGTCGACGCCCGCCCGGATGCCGGGGCCGCGTTCCTGCTCGAACCCGGCGCTGGGCTGGAAGGCGTCGTCCGCGATCCGTCGGGCAAGCCGGTGCCGGGCGTCGACCTGAACGTGGTCCGGTTCGGCGGGAGCCGCTCCGGCTCCCTCGACTACACCCGGACCGACCGGGACGGCCGCTACCGGTTCACGGGCCTGCCTCGCGACGAGGGATTGACCCTCACGACCTGGAAACCCGGCTACGTCCCCGCGAACCGCCGCTTCGTGACATCGGAAGCGGAAACCTCGGTCGACCTCGTGCTCGAATCGAGGCCCTACGGCGGCGCGATCGCGGGCGTCGTCGTGGACCGCGAGGGCCGGCCGATCGCCGGCGCGGAGTTGCTCAACACGACCGGGATTCCCGAGGAGTCCGTCCGCACCACGTCCGGTCCCGACGGCCGGTTCCGCCTGGACGGCCTCTACACGAACAGGAGCGGGGCCAAGACGCTCGGCGTCCGCGCGAAGGGCTATGCCCCGATCGAGCTGACGGTCGAGGTCGGGCCGGCGGATCAGCCCGCCGAGAGGACGGTGAGGCTGGAGCCGGGCCATCGCGTCGAGGGGCGGGTCATCGACGATGCGGGCCGGCCGCTTTCCGGGGTCCTCGTCTCCTACGCGGAGGGGGTCGTCCCGTTCCGGATCCGGCAGACCACCGGCGAGGACGGCCGCTTCCGGTTCGACGCCCTCCCCGCCGACGCCGGGATCGACTTCCGGAAGGCGGGCTACTCGGAGGTCCGTCGCCGGAAGATCCCGCTCGACGGGGCCGACCCGGTCGAGGTCCGCCTCGCCGCGAAGGGGGTGATCCTGGGCCGGGCGTTCGACGCCGGCACCGGGGCCCCGCTCTCCTCGTTCCGCGTCCGCCTTGATTTCCCGAGGGAGCGCAAACCCGGCGACCCCAACGGGGGGTTCAGCCGTGACGCCATGGACGGGTTCGATTTCGCCGCCCCGGACGGCCGGTTTCGGCTCGACGGCCTGGACGTGGGGGGCGTGGTCCTCGTGCTGGTCTCGGCCCCGGGCCGCGAGGAGGCGGCGGCCGATCGCGTGGTCGTCGCGAAGCCCGAGGAGGCCGCCGTCGGCGAATATCGACTCGCGACGATCGATCCGGCCTCGGTGGATTTGTACGCGGGCCGATTCGTCGACGCGGGCGGCGCGCCCGTGCGCGGGGCCCAGGTGCGTCTCCTGGCCGTGAGGCCGTCGGACGACCCGCGCGTCCAGGCTCGCCGTCGCTTCTTCGACTGGAACGGCGCCGTCTACGGCCGTCCGGCCCCCCGGCCCCAGGGCGAGCGGTACCTGGATGCCGTCACCGACGCTCAGGGGCGCTTCGCCTTCGAGGGCGTCCCCAAGGGGACCGAGGCGTCGCTCTACTGGTGGGGCGGCGGCGTCGCACCCCAGAGCGAAAAGGGCCTGGACCGCCTGGACGGGCCGGCGAAGGCGGCGATCGAGATCAAGGCCCAGCCCGCCGCCCGGATCGTCGTGACCGTCGACCGCAAGCGGTGGCCCAACCTCGGCCGCGTCGCCGTCTCGGCCGCCCGGGCCGAGGCCCCGCCCGGGGTGATCCTCGTTCAGTCCGATCGGCAGGATCGGTTCGAGTTCGACGGCCTGGCGGCGCTGGAATACACGATCCGGCTGGAGGCCCCGCCCGATCGCCTGGCGCCCCCCGACCCGAAAGGCATGGCGAAGCCCCTGGATTCGAGAGTCGTCAGGCTCCGCCCCGGCGAGACACAGCAGGTCGACTTCAAATAGGCCGTCGCGGACCCAGGCCGGTGCGCGATCGGCGAATCGGGACCATAGCTATTTAAGGGGATTCCGCGCCGTCGTCCGAGGCCGGCGCGGCCTGGGAGGTTGCCGGGGCGGGTCCGAGCGGTTTAGGATCGACGGGCTCACATCGAAACGACCACCTCGAACTCGGACGCCGGAGGATGCCGATGAGACCGGAATGCCGTCGCCGGAGATTCCTGCAAGTCGCGGGGGCCGCCATGCTGGCCCCGATCGTCGCCCCGTCGCGATCGCTTCGGGCCGCGCCCGCGCCGCCGTCCGCGCCGGTGGGCATCGCTCGGTGCAAGAAGTACGACCCGCAGGCCATCCTGGCCGAGCTGGAGGGGCTGATGGACAGGATCGGCGGCATCCGGCCGCTGGTCGAGGGGAAGACGGTCGCCGTGAAGGTCAACCTGGTGGGGAACGTCCGCCAGGGGATCCACGGCAAGCCGGCCAACCGCACCTATCAGACCCACCCCGCCGTCGTCGCGGCCGTGGCCGCGCTGCTCGACCGCGCGGGGGCCCGGCGCATCCGGTTCCTGGAATCGACCCACCAGCATGAGGCGTTCGAGCCCTACCTCAAGGCGGCGGGCTGGGACCTCGACGCCCTGACCGCGACCAAGACCCCGGTGGAGTTCGAGGACACCCGCAACCTCGGCAAGCGGAAGAACTACCAGGAGTTCAAGGTCCCCGGGGGCGGCTCGCTCTTCCCGGCCTACCAGCTGAACCCGGCGTACCACGACTGCGACGTCTACGTCTCGCTGGGCAAGCTCAAGAACCACTACACGGCCGGCGTCACGCTGGGGATGAAGAACAACTTCGGCATCACGCCGATCGCGCTCTACGGCCAGCACGAGCACAAGGAAGACAGCACCAGCAGCCGGGCCATGTTCCACTCCGGCGAGGAGGGCCCGGCCGAGGGCGTACCCCAGGAACTGTCGAAGACCACCCCGCGCCGGCCGCCGTACCGCGTGCCGCGGCACATCGTCGACGCCGTCGGCATCCGGCCGATCGACCTGGTGATCCTCGACGGCATCGAGACGACGTCCGGCGGCGAGGGCCCCTGGGTCCCCGCCCTGAAGGTGCAGGAGCCGGGCCTGCTGATCGCCGGCCGCAACGCCGTCTGCACCGACTCGATCGCCACGGCCGTCATGGGCTACGACCCCATGGCCGCGCGGGCGACCGGCCCCTTCCCCGGCGACAACCACCTGGCCATGGCCGCCGCCCTCGGCCTGGGGACCAACGACCCCAAGCGCATCGAGGTCGTCGGCCTCCCCCTCGCCGAGGCCCGCCACCCGTTCGGCTGGGAACCCCCCGAACGCGAGGCCTGAATCGGCCCGAAAATCGAAACGCGGCGCAACGGCCGCGGATCGATTTTCTGATCGTAAACCACAATTATGGTAATAACTTAGGTCGATCGGCTTCGTTGGTCTCCGCGACGAATGAAGCCGATAGGAACCCAACCCATTTCACCGCGGCCGGGGCGTGCGCACGGGGGCCTGCGCGGTGGTGGGGTCCTCGGGCCAGGGGTGTTTGGGGTAGCGGTTGCGGAGGTCCTTGCGGACCTGGTGGTAGGTCGTGGCCCAGAAGCTCCGCAGGTCGGACGTGACCTGGACCGGGCGCTGGTTGGGGCCGAGGAGTTCCAGCAGCAGCGGCACGCGGCCCCGGGCCAGGCGGGGGGCCTCGGGCCAGCCGAACAGCTCTTGCAGCTTGGCCGCGAGGACCGGCTGGCGGCCGGGCTCGTAGGCCAGGCGGACGTGCCGGCCGCTGGGGATCGTGACCGAGGTCGGGGCGCAGGCGTCCAGCTCGCGGACCTGGGCGGGGGCGAGCAGGCTTTCGAGGTAGGCGACCTTCGCCGCCTGGCGGACCTCGTCCATCCGGGTCTTGCCGTGGCAGAGGACTTCCAGCGGGCCGGCGAGCGCCTCGTCGGCCAGCTCGGTCCAGCCCAGCTCGGGGACGGCCAGGCGGACGAAGTCGTAGCGGGCGAGCCAGGCCGAGGCCGCCGGATCCGCGCGGAAGACCTCGCCCGCGCGGGGGAGCAGGGCCTCGTACAGGGCCCGCGACGCCTCGCGGCCGTCGGGGGGCCGGGCGGGGTCCTCGCGGATCAGGATGTCCTCATACCAGAGCCGGTTCATGGCGACGACCCGCTCGCGGGCCGGGTCGAACTCCACCCGCCGCTCGCGGCGGATCGACTGCGGCACCAGCTCTTCGAGCCACTCCAGCCGGACCGCGCTGGCGAGCGCGACCTGGAGTTCGAGCGTCCCCTGGCGACGTTCCTCGCGGGGGTCGAGGGCCAGGAAGAACTCCCCCTCGCGGACGACCGACTCGCGCGCCAGACGCACGCCCCGGCCGCCCACCATGACCCCGGTCTCCTCGGCACCGCGGCGCCGGACCACGCGGTCGGGATAGGCCAGGATCAGGAGCTTGAGCAGGGCCTCCTCGCGGGCCGCCTCGTCCAGCCCCGAGGCGCGGCCGACGTCCAGGCGCGAGGCCAGGCGGGCGAGGTCGTCGCGGATCTTGGCGACCTGGCGGGCGGCGATCGGGTCGATCCCCCGGTCCTTGAGCGACGGCGAGAACCGCGCGGCCTCGGCCTCGGCGAGCAGGTCCAGCCGGCCGAGCATGTCCGAGAGGCCGCGGTGCCCCGCCGGCCGCCGGCGCTCGGCGACGTCCTTCTCGGAGAGCAGGGCCGCCAGCGCCGCGCCCTCGTGCAGCAGGCCCTCGTCGGCCGCGGCGAGGAGCAGGCGGGCGAGCCGAGGGTGGACGGGGAGCGCCAGCATCCGCTCGCCCGTCGGGGTGATCCGCCGCGCGGCGGGGTCGAACGCGCCGAGGCGGGCGAGCAGGGCCTCGGCGGCCTCGATCCGTTCGGGCTCGGGGGCCTCGTACCAGCCGAAGGCCCCGGGCTCGCCCACGCCCCACGAGTGCAGGGTCAGGAGCGTCGAGCCCAGGTCGACGCGGCGGATCTCGGGCTCGTCGAACGGCTCCAGAAGCGCCTGCCGCTGCTCCGACCAGAGCCGGATGCAGCGCCCCGGCCCGGTCCGCCCCGCGCGGCCGGCGCGCTGGTCGGCCGAGGCCCGGCTGATCGCCGTCAGGTCCAGGCGGTCCAGCCCCCGCGAGGCGTCGTGACGGGCGACCCGCGCCAGGCCCGAGTCGATCACGGTCGTCACGCCGTCGATCGTCAGCGAGGTCTCGGCGATGTTCGTGGAAAGGATGATCTTGCGTTGATGCGACGGCCGCAGCGCCGCGTCCTGCTCGTCGGCCGGCAGCGAGCCGTGCAGCGGCAGGACGCGGGCGTCGTGGCGCGCGGCGATCGGCCCCAGCTCGCGCTGGGCGCGGCGGATCTCGGCCATGCCGGGGAGGAAGACCAGGACGTGGCCGCGGTCGGCGGGGTCGGCCAGGGCGTCGGCGACGGCCCCGGCGACGGCGTCCGGGTCGGCCGGCCGGGGGGCGTCGCGATAGGCGGTCGCGATCGGGTGGGTCCGGCCGGGGACCGCGATCACGGGGGCGTCGAGGAACCGGGCGACGGGCTCGGCGTCGAGCGTGGCCGACATCACCACGATCCGCAGGTCGGTCCGGACCTCGCGGCGGACCTCGCGCAGCAGGGCGAGGGCCAGGTCGGTGTGCAGGCTGCGCTCGTGGAACTCGTCGAGCACGACGGTCCCGACCCCTTCGAGGAACGGGTCGGCGAGCAGCCGGCGGGTGAGGATCCCCTCGGTCATGATGACGAGCCCGGTGTCGGCCGAGGCCCGGCGGTCGAAGCGGACGTGGTAGCCGACCTCGCGGCCGAGCGTCCAGCCCCGCTCGTCGGCGATCCGGGCCGCCGTCGACCGCGCCGCGACCCGCCGGGGTTGGAGGACGATCACCCGGCCGCCCAGCCCCTGGCGGACGATCGCGGGGGGGACGCGGGTCGTCTTGCCCGAGCCCGGCTCGGCGACCAGGACGAGCGCCCCGGCGGCGGCGAGGGCGTCGAGGATCCGCGTCAGGCTGGGGTCGATCGGCAGCGGGGTCATGGCGGGCGGGGGCTCGACGGGGATCGGCCGATCCGACGGCGTTCGAAACGCGACGAAGCGGGGATCGCCCCCGCTTCGCGACTTCCCGTCCAGGTTAGCGTCAGCTCTTGATCTTGAGAACCGGGACCAGGTGGTTGTTCACGAACCGATAGTAGGTGCCGGCCGGCTTGAGCGGCTGGCCGCTGCTGGAGCGGCCGCGGGCGTTGCCCGAGAACGCCAGGGTGGTGTTGGCGTTGGCCCGGAAGCGGACGTGGCCGGTCCGGCCGATGAGCTTGTTGGGCCCGTCGCCGGCGACCAGGGTGTTGGACCCGAACCAGCCGTGCGCCAGCGAGTAGCCGCCTCCGGCCTTGACGACGTTCTTCCCCCCCTGCCCGCCGTCGATCGTCGCCGGCACCGTGACGTCGTTCGAGACCGTGATGTCGTCGTTGGCCTTCGAGCCCTGGACGATGATCTGCGAGAGCGAGGCCGGGTTGGGCTGGATCGTGTCGGCGATCCCGTTGACGATCACCTGGATCTTGTCGCTGGCGGGGATCGTCGGCGCGGGGACCTGGTTGACCTCGATCGTGTTCGTCCCGCCGTAGAACTTGCCGAGCGCCGGGGGCGTGGCGATCAGGACGTCGCCGATCTGGCGGACCGCGGTGGTGTTCCCGGGGGTGTAGACCTTGAAGGTCCGGACGGCCGTCGTGCCGTCGGCGGCGTCGGTCGCCGTGACGGTGATGTTCGCCGTCTGGCCCGGCCCTGCGGTCGTCGTGTCGATCAGCAGGGCGCCGTTGGGGTTGGTGGCCGAGATCGTCGAGCCCGTGATCGTCACCGGGTTGTTCGGGACCGAGACCTCGCCCGACGAGTTGGCGCTCACGGCGACCTGCGAGAGCTTCTCCAGCGTGCTGGTGCCGGCGACCTGCTGGCCGAAGATCGTGTAGCTCTGGTTCAGCGAGGTCTGGGGGCCGAAGGTCACGAAGAACTGGGCGTCGCTGGAGTTGGGCTGGCCCGTGTTGGCCATCGCCAGCTGGCCGTAGCTGCTGAAGTCGACGGCCGGGTTGACCTCGATGCCGATCGGCGTCACGCCGCTGGTCGACGAGGTGCTGGTGGCGCTGTTGGAGCCGCCCTGGGCGACGAAGCCGTCGAGGATGCGGGGGAAGAACCGGCCGGTGTTGACGTAGTAGCCGTTGTTGCTGAAATTGGTGATCCGCTGGACCGTGTTGGGCGCGACCTCCGGGAAGAACTGGAAGGTCATCGGCTCGTTCAGGATGGTGGGGTCGCCGGCCCCGGCCGAGAGGTGCTGGACGAGGATGGTCCAGAACTGGCCGTCGGCCACCGACACCTTGATGTTGGGGTTGTCGGAGGTGGCGGTGAACGTCTGGCTGGCCGCTCCGCTGGCGCTGCCGTCGAGGGCGAGCTGGTAGCCCAGGCCCGCGGGGGCGGTGACGTCGGTGATCGGCGCCAGCGCGGCGGTCATGAGCTCGCGGGCCTCGAGCGGCTCGAGGGAGGGCCGGCGCCGGGGTCGCGGGGCGGCGTGCTGGGATGCTCCGCTCGCTTGCGGGGCCGCAAGAAACGGATATCTCCGAACGATCCGGTGCCACATACGCTGCCTCCTGGCGCTGCCTGTCCTGTGCATCCTCCGCCGCGACCGCGTCTCGCCCCCGGGCTGCGGGCCCCGGAGACGGCCGTCGCCGACGCGTCCCGGGGTTGTATCGGCCTTCAGGGATTTTCCGCTTGAGTCGGTTTCGCCCGGAAGGCCGGGGCCGGGCCGGGCCCGAGACGCAGGTCCTTCCGCGATCGAGACTTGCTCCCCGGCGGGCGGCGGCCGTCATTGACAGGAGCCGGGGCCGGGCTTATAGTTGCGTGAGCCCCGCGTCCGAGCATGCACGTGCGGGCTCCATATCTTCCCGACCTCGATGCTGCTCTCGCCGGAACGTCAGGAACGCGCACGGACGTCTTGTTGGGGGACGAGCCCCTTTGATCGAGCACGAGTCCCCGCAACCTCCCCCCGAACCCCCGAGCGGGGCCGCGCCCGTCCCGGGCTCGCGCCTCCAGGCCGGCTCGCGCCCGCCGCGCGTGGGGAACGCGCCCGGCTCGTCGCAGGTGGGCGTCGACTCGCCGACGGTGCTGCGGGGGTCGAGCACCGATTCGAAGCGCGCGCCGGCCCTCGCCCGGGCGCCGGCGGCGAGCCTGCCGCGGCCGGGCGACGTGCTGGGGACCTTCGTGCTCGAGGAGGCCATCGGGGCGGGCGGCATGGGGGCCGTCTTCCGGGCCCACGACGCGACCCTCGACCGCCAGGTCGCGCTCAAGCTCCTGCCCCCCGACCAGGTCGACGACCCCGAGGTCGTCCAGCGCTTCTACCAGGAGGGTCGGTCGGCCGCCCGGCTCGACCACGAGAACATCGCCCGGGTCTACAGCCTGGGCCAGGACGGCCCGTTCCACTACATCGTCTTCGAGTACGTGGACGGCGAGACGATCCGCCGCCGGGTCGACGAGCACGGGCCGATGGCGGTGGCCGAGGCGGTGGACGTCACGCTCCAGATGGCCCAGGCGCTGGTGCACTCGTCGCTGCGGGGCGTCGTCCACCGCGACGTCAAGCCGTCGAACATCATCATCACGCCCGAGGGCCGCGCCAAGCTCGTCGACATGGGCCTGGCCCGGCGGTTCGAGCGGCAGAGCGAGCGCGGCGGCCTGACGCAGACCGGGATGACCCTGGGCACGTTCGACTACATCAGCCCCGAGCAGGCGCGCGACCCGCGCGACGTCGACGTCCGCAGCGACCTGTATTCGCTGGGATGCACGCTCTTTCACATGTTGAGCGGCCAGCCCCCCTTCCCGGGCGGGACCGTGCTCCAGAAGCTGCTGCAGCACCAGGAGGAGGCCCCGCCGGACGTCCGGGAGCTGAACCCGGCCGTGCCGACGGCGCTGGCCCGCGTGCTCGACAAGCTGATGGCGAAGGACCGCGACCGCCGCTGCCAGTCGCCCGAGCAGCTGGTGCGCGACCTGCTGCTCGTCGCCGGCCGCGCCGGGATGACCCTGACGCACTTCGAAACGGCGCCCCCTCATCACGACCGCCCGGCCTGGGACCGCTCGCTGGCGTTGCCGACCCTGGCGGGGTTCGTCCTCCTGGCGGCGGGCCTCTTCTACTGGGGCCGCGAGCTGCTCGACCCGTCGGCGCCCGCGCCGGCGGCCGAGTACCCGTCGCTGAGCGCGTCTCGACCGCCGCCGGCCCTGGCCCCCGCGCCGGGCCTCGGCGCCGGGCCCGTCGGCGCGGCCGCGACGGCGGCGCCCCGGAAGATCGACGTCCGCCCCGGCGAGGACCTCGCCGCGGTGATCGCCGCGGCCCCCCACAAGGCGGTCGTCACGCTCACCGAGGACGGGCCCTACCTGCTGGGCTCGCGGCCGTCCGGCCCCCGGGCCGGCGCGGCCAAGGATGTCACGATCCGGGCCGAGGTCGGCAAGCGGCCCGTGCTCCGCTTCGCGGCCGACGCGCGGGGGGGCGACCGGCCGCCCTCGTCGTTGCTGTCCTTCTCGCGGGGCCGGGTCGCGATCGAGGGCCTGACCTTCGAGGCCGAGGGCCGCGCGCTCGACGACCCGGTCGCCGCGATCCTCCTCGACGACGCCGCGCTGCAGCTCACGGGCTGCTCGTTCCGCCGCCCCGCCGATACGTCCGCCGGCCCCGGCCTGCCCGCGGTCCGCAGCCGCGGCGGCCGGCCCGACCCCGCCGCCGGCGACCGCCCCCCGGCGATCGTCGCCGCCCAGTGCCATTTCGACCCCGGCGCCGCCGCCTTCGACTGCGAGGGGCCCGCCGACGTCCAGCTCCTCGACTGCACCTTCGGGCCCGGCGGGACCGCGATCGTGCTCGACGACGCCGACGCCGCGGCGGCCGGCCCGCGCGACGTCCTGATCGTCCGCTCCAGCTTCATGGCGGGCGTCGCGCCGGTCTTCCAGGTCCGCGGCTCCCTGGCGCGGTTCCAGGCCGACGACTGCGTGTTCGCCCCGGCCGACGCCTCGGCCTCGGCTGTGACGTCGCCGCGGGTGCTGGCGCTCGTCGACAACCCCCGCAACCTCGCCTGGGCGGGCCGCTCGAACCTCTACGGCAAGTTCGACGTCCTGCTCGACGTCGCCGGCAAGCCGGCCTCCGAGGAGGCCGTCCGCGATTTCGACCGCTGGCGGTCGGACCTCCGCGAGGCCCGGTCGACCCTGGCGACGGCCCCGGTCTGGGAGTCGCCCGACCCGGCGCGCGAGCTGGCCCTGGGCCGCGAAGCCCCCTCGCGGGCCTTCCGGGTCGCCGCGGTCGACGGCGTCGCGACGCCCCCCGGAGCGCAAAGGGGCCCCTTCGGCACCCGGATCCTCGCCGCCGGCCCGCCGCCCGCCGCGGCGGCCTCGCCCACGACGGCGATGACGACGGCCCCCGCCGTCGAGCCGGTCAAGGCGGCCCCGTCGCCGGCTCCGGTCCCGACCGCCGCCGAGCTGGTCGCCGCGGCGGCCGCCCGGGGCCGCGAATCGAGCGCGGCGGTCGCCCCGGCCGTCGCGGCGCTCGTCACGACCCCCGACCCGCCGACCATGCCGCCGATGGCCACGACGGACCTCTCGGGAGGCGACGAGGTCGCCTTCCCGCTCGCCGTCGCGCCCTCGAGCAGGCCCGACCCCACTCCGGCCGCCGCCGCCGAGCCCCCCGCGCGGGCCGCCGAGCCGGCCCCGGATCGGACCCGCGCGCTCCCCGCGCCGGCCCTCGAGGTCGCGATCGCCGACGAGGACGTCGTCCGGAGCGCCGAGCAGTTGCGGAACATGATCGCCCACCACGGCCCCGGCGGCGGCGTGATCCACGTCGCGGCCGGAGTCGACCTGGAGCTGGCGACCCTGGACTTCCCCGCCGGCTCGTGGACGATCGCGGCCGAGCCCGGCGAGCGGCGGCCCCGGCTGCGGTTCCACCCGTCGCCGTTCGGCTCGTCGTCCTCGACCTGGACCAGCCTGTTCAACGTCCAGGGGGGCGAGCTGAAGCTCCGGGGCCTGGACGTGATGATCCAGGACTTCGACCACCAGTCGATGGGCCGGCTCGCCGCCGTCGGCCTGTCCGCCGGCTCCGGCCTCGAACTGGTCGACTGCACGATCAGCCTGGTCGGCCAGGCCCCCTCGCACGCCGTCGTCGCCGTCCTGCCCGTCAAGCCGACCGCCGCGCCGGCGACCGGGACGGCGCCGCCCAGGCCGGCCGTGGTCCGCATCCGCGACGGCTTCCTGCGGACGGCGGGCGACGCGGTGGCCGTGGCCTCGAACCAGCGGCTCGACTGCCGGCTCGACAACGTGATCGTCGCGGCCGACGGCAGCCTCCTCCGCACCCAGGGCGGGACGGCCCCGGTCCGCGACGAGCCCACGCTGACGCTCCGCCTCGAACACGTCCTGGCGCGGGCCAAGGGGGGGCTGGTGCACATGGAAAGCTCCGTCGACGAGGCCGAGCTTCCGCTCGCCCAGGTCGACGCCCGCGACTCGGTGCTGAGCACCGGCGCCGAGGGCTCCCCCCTGTTCCGCGTCGACGGCCGCGGCCGCGTCGAGGGCCTCGCCGACCGGATCCGCTGGACCGGCGAGAACGTCGCCTATCACGAGATCTCCGTCTACCGCGTCGACGACGGCGGCCAGACCGGGGTGTCGCCCAAGCGCTACACCCGCACCGACTGGCTCAACAGCTTCGTGGCCCGGGACGAGGCCCCCGTCCTCGACGTCGAGTTCGTCGACCGCAAGGCCCCCGCCCTCCCCGCCCGCGCCCTCTCGCCCGAGGCCCTCCGCCTCGCCCCGCGGGCTCCCCTCGCCCGCAAAGGCCCCGACTACGCCACCATCCCCGCCGCGCCCGACGCCGACTCCTAAGGCGGGCCGCCTCAGCGCCCCAGCAGGGTCCGCAGGATTCGCGCGGCGGCCTCGACCTCCCCGAGTTTGAGGGCGTCCCGCGCCGCGGCCAGCTCGACGACCTGCTCGTCGCGAAAGGGGACGCCGGCTCCCGGTTCGGGCGGGATGGGAACGAGGGCCCGCGCGATCGCCGCGCCCAGCTCGTCGAGCCCCGCTCCCGCCTCGGCCGAGACGACGACGAACGGCCGGTCGCCGCCGAGCGCCTCGGCCGGATCCCACGCCGCCGGCAGGTCGGCCTTGCTGGCGACGATCAGGGCCGGCCCGCCGCCCGTCGCCCGGGCCCGATCGGCGCCGTCGAGCGGTTGCGAGCGGTCCAGGACGTGCAGCGACAGGTCGGCCCGGGCGCGCTCGCGGAGGGCCCGCTCGACGCCCGAGCGCTCGACGACGTCGACGGCCTCGCGGACGCCGGCGGTGTCGACCAGCTCGATAGGCCAGCCGTCGAACGCGGTGCGCACGGTCACGGCGTCGCGGGTCGTCCCGGGCGTCGCCGCCACGATCGCGCGGGCGTAGCCCGCCATCGCGTTGAGCAGCCGGCTCTTCCCCACGTTGGGCCGGCCCGCGATCACGACCCGCCAGCCGTCGACGAGCCGCAGGCCGACGCGCGAACGAGCGATCAGCCCATCGAGCCGCGAGGCCGTTTCCGGGCTCCCCGTCTCGATCCCCGCGATCAATCCCACCAGCTCCCGGTCGAGCGCCCCCTGGGCCTGCTCCAGGAGAATCTCGGCCGTCCGCAGCGTGCCGGCCCCGGCGAGGTCCATCCACGCCGCCGCGCGGATCGGGCTCGGGGTCGCCTGGTCGACGAACGCGGTGGGCTCGGCGAGCCGCACGCCCCGCCCGCGCAACGCCTCGGCGACCATCTCGACGGCCGCCGAGCCGCCGTGGCACTGGATCTCGACCCCGGGCGGATCGCCGTCGAGCACCACCGCGACGACCTCGTCGCCCAGCCCCGCGCCGAGCCTCCCGAGCCGGGGGCGTCCCGAGGGCGTCTCGGCGAGCCGCTTTCCGCGCGCCGGGCGGAACGCCGCGTCGGCCGCCGCGAGCGCGTTCGGGCCCCATAAGCGCAGCACGGCGACCGCCCCCCGGCCGGTCGGGGTCAGGACGGTCATGCGCGTTTCGCCCGCCGATTCGCTCGTCGCCAAGTCGGATCCTCCACGCGGCCCGCCTTCCTCGACGCGATCCCCTCGTCATGATAGAGTACCGGGGCGTCGGGACGTCGAGGGCCGGAGCAAGGATCTCGCATGGGCTACTGGTTGTTCAAGTCCGAGCCCGATTCGTATTCGTTCGCCGACCTGGTGCGCGACGGGACGACCGGCTGGAACGGCGTCAGGAACTTCCAGGCGCGGAACTTCCTGCGGGACGCGATCCGGGCCGGCGACGGGGTTTTGTTCTACCATTCGAGCACCGACCCGGCGGCCGTCGTGGGGATCGCCGAGGTCGTCGAGGCCGGGCATCCCGACCCCTCGGCGTTCGACCCGAAATCGGATTACCACGACCCCAAGAGCAAGCCCGACGCGCCCACCTGGTTCCAGGTCACGATCAAGCCCGTGCGGGCCGTCGACCCGCCGCTGACCCTGGCCCGGCTCCGCGAGGTCCCCGCGCTGGCCGGCATGGAGCTGCTCCGCAAGGGGAGCCGGCTCTCGGTCCAGCCGGTCTCCGAGGGCGAGTGGAAGGCGATCCAGGAACTGGCCGGGATCAAGCCGGCGAAGAAGTCACGGAAAGGCTGAGCGACTCATGGCGCGACTGGAGCACTTCGCGATCTACGCGGCCGACCTGGAGGCCCTCAAGGACTTCTACGTCCGGACGATGGGCTTGCGGGTCGTCCGCGCCGGCGGCGGCAACCCGCCCGGCGGCTACTTCCTCGCCGACGACCACGGCGGCGCGATCGAGCTGATCGCCCGCCCCGCCGATCAGTCCAACGCCGACCAGCGGTGGGTCTGCCACCTGGCCTTCTGGGTCGACGACGTCGCCGCCAAGCAGGCCGAGCTGGAGAACCTGGGCCTCGCCTTCGAGACCGACACCGCCGCCGACGACGAGTCGATCAAGACCTCGTTCTTCCAAGACCCCGAGGGCAACCGCTGCCAGCTCGTCTGGCGCAGCAAGCCGCTCGTGGATTGAACGCGCGCCGAGTCGCCCCGGGCGGGCTCGTCCTCAGGGGAGGTCGGCGTCGAACTCGATCCGCTGGCCGGGGACGAGCCGGTCGGATTCGATCGTCATCGGGCCGCCGCCGGCCTCGATCGGGAATTCCTTCGACTCGCCCGGCAGGAGGCCTCTGAGGGACGTCTTCGACCGGACGCCCGCCACGGCCGGGAAGGCGTCGTGGTAGATCGGCGCGATCCCCGCGTTGGCGATCGTCGCGACGGTATGGGTCTTCGATCCCTTCAACGCCGCCACGCGAAACCGGTAGCCGATCGCCAGGCCCGCCTCGCGGATCCGTTCGGGGGGCTGAAATCGCGGCTGGGCGTCGCCGATCATGAACGAGATGTGGAACTTCGCCGCGTGCTCCGCGAACGAGACGCCGTGGGGGCCCTTCGCCGCCAGCGCCTGCTCCTGGTCCTTCTTCTCGAAGAAGCTGAACTCCCCGCCCGTCGGCGCGACCTTCCAACGCTCCCGCCCCAGCTTGTCCCAGTTGGGCTCGTTCCACTTGGCGTGCTGGGCGTGGTTGAACGAGTCGTCGAACAGGCCGAACGGCAGGGCGAGGAGCTTCGCGTCGGTGGCGAACGGGGCGTGGTCGCCGGCCGCGTCCACCGAGATCAGCCAGGGGGTCTGGCGGAAGACCTCGGCCATCCGGCCGGCGAACTCGCGCTGGTAGTCGAGCGAGGGGAAGGTCCCGCCGAGCGTCATCGGGCCGTCGTAGATGTGATATTCGGCCCACAGGCCGAACCCCACCTCCAGGAACGCCAGCCGCGGGTCGCGATCGTACTTCTCGGCGAACCGGCCGAAGAACTCCAGCACGGCCCGGCGCAGCTCCGGGTGCGACCAGTCGGAGAAGCCGGTCTGCTTCTTCTCGCTGAGGGCCACGGTCCCCTTGTAGTCCGGGAGGGCCTGGATGTACGCCGGGACGCCCGACGGCTTGCCCACATACGTGTCATGGAACCGCAGGACCGCCTGATGCTTGCGGCCGGCGACCGCGTCGAGCAGCGTCTCGACGGGCCCCCAGTCGCACTCGCCCTTCCCCTTCACGACCTGGGCGTAGGTGAGGTAGCTGTACTCGAGCTGGATCGGGGCCGAGCGCACGGCCTCGTTGGTCGACCAGAGGACGATCCCCGTCATGGGCTGGACGTTCTCCACCCGCGACTTCAGGGGGATCGGCCTCAGGTCGTCGGCGAGCCCGACCGAGGCCAGCCCGATCCACAACGTCACGAATCCCGCCGGCGTGTTGCGAAGCCTCATCGTTCTCCTCTCGGGGCCGGTGGGAAGGCCCGGCGACGTCTTCGGGGCCTCACCCCTTGATGACGCCGACGGGCCGGAGGCGGGCGACCTTCTTGGAGATGCCGGCCTTGTCGACGACGTCGACCACGAGGTCGACGTCCTTGTAGGCGGCGGGCTGTTCCTCGGCCAGGCCCTTGTGGCCGCGGGCCTTGGCGATGATGCCGATGGCGTCCAGCTCGCGGTCGATCCGACGGCCCTCGGCCAGGCGGACGGCCGCGGTGCGGCTCATCATCCGGCCCGCGCCGTGGCAGCTCGTGCCGAACGAGTGGACCATGCTGCCGGGCTGGCCGGCGAGGACCCAGCTCGCCGTCCCCATGCTGCCGGGGATGATGACGGGCTGGCCGGTCTCGGCGTAGGCCTCGGGGATCTCGGGGTGGCCGGGCGGGAAGGCCCGCGTGGCCCCCTTGCGGTGGACGCAGACCTGCTTGCTCACCCCGCCGCCGACGTCGTGATGCTCGAACTTGGCGATGTTGTGCGCGACGTCGTACACCAGGTCCATCCCCAGGTCCTGCCAGGGCTTCTCGAACACCCTCGCGAAGACCTCGCGGGCCTGGTGCGTGAGCAGCTGGCGGTTGCACCAGGCGTAGTTGGCCGCGGCGCGCATCGCACCCAGGTACGCCTGGCCCTCGGGGCTCCGCACCGGGGCGCAGGCGAGCTGCCAGTCGGGGAGCGTGAAGCCGTACTTCCTGGGGGCGTCCTTGAACACCGCCAGGAAGTCGTCGCAGACCTGGTAGCCCAGCCCGCGCGAGCCCGAGTGGATCAGCACCGTGATCTGGCCTTCGTGCAGCCCCATCACCTTGGCGGCGGGCGCGTCGAGGATCCGGTCGACCACCTGGACTTCCAGGAAGTGGTTGCCCGAGCCCAGCGTCCCGCATTGGTCGGCCCCGCGCATCAGGGCGCGGTCGCTGACGCGGCCGGGGTCGGCGTCGTCGAGCCGGCCGCCGGCCTCGGCGAACTGGACGTCGCGATCCGTCCCCCACCCCTTGCCGACGACGTACGAGACCCCCTGCTCCATCAGTTCGACGAGCTGCGGCTTGGTGAACGCGAACGACCCGCGCTGGCCGACGCCGGTGGGGATGTCGCGGAAGAGCTGCTCGACGAGCGGCCGGATCCGGCCCTTCACGTCGGCCCATTCCAGGTCGGTGCGCAGCAGGCGGACGCCGCAGTTGATGTCGTAGCCGACCCCGCCGGGCGAGATCACGCCCCCCTCCTCCGGGTCGGTCGCCGCCACGCCGCCGATGCAGAAGCCGTAGCCCCAGTGGATGTCGGGCATGGCCAGGCTGGCCTTCTGGATCCCCGGCAGGGTGGCGACGTTCACCACCTGCTCGGGCCCCTGGTCGGCCTTGATGCTGCCGATGAGCGCGTCGTCGGCGAAGATCATCCCGTCGACCCGCATGTCCTCGCGATAGTCCTTCGGGATCCGGAACTGGAACGGCGAAATCTGCTCCAGCGGCCCCGCGTATCCGGCCTTGGCCATCGTCCTGCCTCCCGTCTCGGGTGAGACGTCATTCTGCGGCCCTCGTGTTCGTCAGGTCAAGGACGCGACGCGGGGGCGCGGGGTTCGGGGCGAGGATGTGCGATTCCCGTGCCCGGCGATCTCATCCGGCCGCGAGAATCTTCGCCAGGGCCTCGCCGGTGGCCGTGCCCGAGCGGGCGACGTCCTCGGGCGTCCCCTGGGCGACGATCCGGCCCCCGTCGTCGCCGGCGTCGGGGCCGAGGTCGAGGATCCAGTCGGCGGCGAGCATGATCTCGGTGCTGTGCTCGACGACCAATACGGAATGGCCCCGGTCGACGAGGTTCGAGAGGGCGTCGATCAGGCGGACCATGTCGGCCGGGTGGAGGCCGGCGGTCGGCTCGTCGAGGATGAACAGCGTGTGCGCCACGTTCCCCGCGCGGTTGAGCGCGGCGGTCGAGCCGGCCAGGAAGGCCGCCAGCTTCAGGCGTTGGGCCTCGCCGCCGGAGAGCGTGGCGGCGGGCTGGCCCAGGCGCAGGTAGTCGAGGCCGAGGTCCAGCAGCGGCCGAAGCCGCGACTGGATCTTGGGCCGGCTCCGGAAGAAGGCGAAGGCCTCGCGGCCGGTCAGGTCGAGGACCTCGGCGATCGACTTGCCCCGGTACGCGACGTCGAGGATCTCGGGCCGGTAGCGGGTCCCCTTGCAGTCGGGGCAGCGGACGGTCACGTTGGGGAGGAACTGCATGTCGATGCGTCGGAAGCCCTCCCCCTTGCAGGCCGAGCAGCGGCCGCCGTCGACGTTGAAGCTGAACATGGCCGGGCCGTAGTGCCGCAGTTTCGCCTCGTGCGTCGCGGCGAAGGTGCGGCGGATCTCGTCGAACGCGTGGAGGAAGGTCGCCGGGTTGGACCGGCCCGACCGCCCGCAGGGCGACTGGTCCAGCAGCACGACCTCGACCAGGTCGCCGAGCCCGTCCAGCGACTCGAACGGCAGGCACGGCAGGGCCTCGCCGGCCAGCCGGTCCCGCAGCGCGGGGTAGAGCGTCTCCTCGACGAGCGACGACTTGCCCGCGCCGCTGACGCCGGTCACGACGCAGAAGACGCCGAGCGGGAAGGCCGCGTCGATCGCCCTGAGGTTCCGTCCCGAGGCCCCCCTGAGCGTCAGCACGCCGCGCGACGGCGCGCGGCGGGAGGCGGGTCGCTCGATCCGCCGGCGGCCGGTCAGGAAGTCGGCCGTCGCCGAGCCCTCGGCGGCGAGCAGGCCGGCGACCGGGCCGGTGTAGACGACCCGCCCGCCCGCCTCGCCGGCGCCGGGACCGAGGTCGACCACGAGGTCGGCGGCGCGGATCACGTCGGCGTCGTGCTCGACGACGATCGGGGTGTTCCCCTCGTCCCGGAGCCTTCGCAGGGCCTCGACCATCCGGCCGACGTCGCGCGGGTGCAGGCCCGTCGTGGGCTCGTCGAGGACGTAGAGCGTCCCCACCAGGCCCGTCCCCAGGGCCCGGACCATCGTCGCCCGCCGCAGCTCGCCGGCGGCGACGCTCCGCGCGGGGCGGTCGAGCGTCAGGTGGCCCAGGCCGATGCGGTCGAGCGCGTCGAGCCGGGAGGCGATCCGGCCCCGCAGCCGCGCCGCGTCGGCCGGCTCGTCGGGCCCGGCCCACGACGCCAGCACCGGGCGGGCGCGGGCGACGGCGAGCGCCGAGAACTCGGCGACGTTGATCCCCTCGATCCGGACCGCCAGGGCCTCGGGGCGGAGCCGCGCGCCCAGGCATTCCGGGCACGGCCGCGTCCGTCGCACGCGTTTCGTCGCGGCGGCCGTCGGGTCGTCGCCGCGTCCGGCCTTGCGCTCGGCCCGCTCGAAGAACCCCGCCAGGCCCGGGAAACCGGCTGCGGGCGCGCCTTCGACGAGGATGCGGACGTGCGCGGGGGCCAGGTCGCGGAACGGGACGTCGAGCGGGAGGCCGAGCTGCGGGGCCAGGCGGATCAGGCGTTCGCGCTCGGCCTGGTGGGTGCGGGCGTTCCAGGCGGCGACGGCCCCGTCGCGGAGCGTCTTCGACGGGTCGGGGACGATCCGGTCGAGGTCCAGGTCGACCACCGAGCCCAGCCCCTCGCAGCGCGGACATGCGCCGAGGGGGCTCGTCCAGCGGAAGAGGTTGGGCTGGGGCTCGACGTGGTCGGTCCCGCAGCGGCTGCATCGCCAGCCCCGGACGAACGTGCGGACCCCGCCCGGCGCGAGGATCCGGCAGCGGCCCAGGCCCCGGGCGAAGGCCGTCTCGATCGAGTCCAGCCGGCGGCGGACGGCGTCGCGGCCCCGGATCAGGCGGTCGACCACGACGTCGACCTGGGTCGGCACCTCGGCGGCCAGCCCGACGGCGTCGAGCGTCTCGGCCGACAGGTCGATCGCGCGGTCGCCGTGGCGGAGGCGGGGCAGGCCCTGTTCGAGGAGGGTCCGCCCCAGCGCGGGGAGGTCGGTCCCGGGGAGGACCTCGACCGGGAAGGCGATCTCGTAGCGGGCCCCTTCGGGCAGGGCGTCGACGGCCTCAGAGACGGTCCGGGGCGTGGCGGGCTGCACGCGCTCGCCGCAGGCCCGGCAAAGGACCTCGCCCCGGCGGGCGTAGAGGAGGGCGAGGTGGTCGTGGGCCTCGGAGACGGTCCCGATCGTGGCCCGCGCCGAGGGTCGGGAGCGGGAGGCCGGCGCGACGGCCGGGGGGATGCCCTCGATCCGGTCGACGTCGGGCTTCTCCATCGGCTCCAGGAACTGGCGGGCGTAGGCCGAGAAGGTCTCGACGTAGCGCCGCTGGCCCTCGGCGTAGAGGGTGTCGAGGGCGAGCGAGCTTTTGCCCGCGCCGCCGACGCCCGTGACGACGATCAGGCGGTTCAGGGGGAGGTCGAGGTCGATCCCCTTGAGGTTGTGCGTCCGCGCGCCCCGGAGTCGGATGCGGGCGTCGGGCTGGGGCATGGGAAGGGCCTCCGGGGGCGCTCCGACGGCGACGGAATGGAAGCGGCGAGCCGGCAGGGGCCGGCTCGCCGCGAGGTTGTCGCTTCAGTTCAGGCGGGAAGGATCAGGGGGTGGCCTTCCGGAGGCTGAAGCCGGTCTGGGTGAACCCGTCGTCGTCCATCACGCTGTAGCTGCCGCCGAGCGAGAGGTACTTGGCGAAGACCTCGAAGTCGGGGAGCTTGGCGGGGTCGACGAGCTGCGGGATGTCGGGGACGGGCTGGCCGGGGCGGCTGGCGGCCATGCCCTGCTTGATGGCCTGCTCGAAGCGGCCGGTCTTGAACATGTCGTAGGTGAGGCGGGCCTGCTCGTCGGGGCGGACGAAGGTCATGCCGCTGACCTTCTCGGGCAGCTCCTTGACGACGGTCTGGAAGTCGGGGTTCTCCGAGAGCGGGACGACGCCCGGCCGGAGGATCTGCTCCAGCAGGGTGGCGTCGGTCGTCAGGAAGAAAGTGTCCTTGGCGACGGTGACGCTGACCGGGCCCTTGAACTGGGCCTGCACGCCGGCCTGGGCCGGCATCTCGGGCAGCTCGAAGTCGAGGATGGTCACGCCCTGGAACTCGCGCTTCTTGGGGGCGGCGTGGGCCAGCTCGATCAGGCGGTCGAGGGTCCCCTGGAAGGCCTTGGCGTCCTCGAGGGCGACGCCCAGGATGATCCGCTGGCTGTCTTCCTTGATCGGCTTCTTGAAGTCGCCGACCATGGTGAGGCGGTCGCCGAGCGGGCCGAAGACGTCCTTCTGGAAGCTCAGCGGCTGGCCCCCCTCGGGGCCGACGAGCTGCTGCTCCAGCACGTTGAGCATGCCGGGCTGGAACTGGTTGACCAGGTCCTCGATGGCCTTGTAGGCGTTGTCGAGGTCCCAGCTGAAGGTCTGGTAGCTGGCGACGGTGGCGGGGACCCAGGGCTCGGGGCGGATGGCGACGGGCGGGAACGAGAAGAGCTTCAGCAGGCCCTTGATCCCGGCGGCGGGGGCGTTGAAGAAGGTCTTGGTCAGGCTGCTGTAGGCGCCCGAGTTGAGCGTCAGCGCGCCGCCGACCGACTTGAGGCCGTCGAGCCCCAGGGCCTGGATCTGGAAGGCGAGCTGCTGGGCCTGGGCGTCGTTGCCGCGGGAGCCGGCCTTGGTGCCGAACTGGATGAGCTTGACGACGTCGGCGTACCAGACGGCCTGGGCGGCCTCGCCGCCGATCTTGTTCTGGGTCTTGACGAACGCCTCGCTCGCGCCCAGGGCGGCGGAGCCGCGGCCGCCGGCGTTGGTCACGAGGTCCTTGATCGCGGCGACGTTGCTGCCGAGGAAGAACGTGTTGCCCGAGGAGGTCCAGACGACCGGCGGCGGGGGCGGGTTCTTGCCGTCGCCGTCCGCGTCGGGGGACGTGATGACGTGCAGCGGGTTGTCCTTGAAGGTCTCGACGGCGACCTTGGCCCCGCCCTGCTCGGCCTGCTTGTTGCTGCGGGTGAGGACCTCGGTCAGCTTCGACGCGTTGGAGCCGGCGTCGGCGATGATCGCCAGCGACACGGTCGGCTTGGCCTCGTCGGTCCCGGCGATGGCGGCGACGGCGACCGGCCCCTGGGGCAGCTCGAGCAGCTCCTTCAGGGTGACGCCGACCTTGTCCTTGAGGGCGTCGCTGGTCGACTTGGTCTTCTCGGCCAGGTCGGCGCGGAGCTCGGCGAGGGCCGGGTCGTTCCAGAGCTGGCCGTACGTGCTGCCGCGGAAGGCCTCGCGGAACTTGCCGACGTCCGCGACCTTGAGGAAGAACAGGGTCGAGTCCGGCAGCACCTGCTCCGGCGGGGCCGCGGCCGCGGCGCGATCCGCGGAGAGTCCGAGGCCCGTCAGTCCGAGCCACCCGACGAGGGCCAGGCGAAGAATCGCCCCCTTGGCCTTAGGCATCGATCATCACTCCATTCTAATTCTGTCAAGCCACGGTTCACCGACCGAGGAAATCGAGATTCGTCAGGCGGCCGGTCGGCCGCTGACCCTAACCTATCGCCCGCCGGGCTCCAAGCCCGGCGGATCGCCGGCGGTGACCGACGAACCCACCTCTCGAACGATCGTCTCGCCGGATGCCACCCCGGCCGCCGCGCCGCGGGGCGCGGGCCGGGTCGCTCACTTCGTCGCCGTCCGGTCGGCTTTCGGCCCGGCCAGGCCCTCGGGCTTCTCGCGCCGCGGCCGTCGCGGCGGGTCGAGGTAGCGGTAGCCGCTGTTGGGGTTGGTCTTGTCGAACGCGAAGGCCTCGCGATGGTGGAGGAAGTCCTTGACGTAGGCGATCGGGATGGCGAAGCCCAGATTGTCGGCCATGTCCGCCCGCGCGCCCCGGCTGGTGACCCCGATGACCTCGCCCCGCGCGTTGAACAGCGGCCCGCCCGAGTTGCCCGGGTTGATCGCGGTGTCGGTCTGGAGGAAGAGCTGGCCCTCCAGGTTCCGGCTGCGGTTGCTGATGATCCCCTGCGTCACCGAACGCTCCAGGCCCAGCGGGTTGCCGACGGCGAAGACCGAGTCCCCCGTGTTGACGTCCTCCCCATTACCCAGGATCACGTGGCTGGGTTTCACGTCGGCCGGCAGCGGCAGCTTGATCAGGGCCAGGTCGAAGAACGGGTTGACCGAGACGATCTCGGCGTCCTCGACGCGGCGGCGGGCCAGGCCGCCGCCGGCGGTGTTCTGGTAGAAGATCGCCGCGATCCGGGTCTCGCCCTCGATGACGTGGGCGTTGGTGATCGCGTAGCCCTGGTCGTTGATCAAAAACCCCGAACCCTTGCCCGAGGGGGTCTCGATCGAGACGACCGACTCGCCGAACTTGGCCACCAGCTCCTTGACCGGCGAGGGCCGCAGCACGCCCGTCGAGAAGAAGCCCGAGGCGTCGACGGTGGTCGCGCCCGGGGCCGCGGCGACGACGGCCCCGGCCTCCTCCCCCTTGGCCCGGCGGGCGATCGACTCGCGGGGGACCTTCAGCAGGTCGTACCCCAGGTCGACGTAGAGGGCCTCCGGCTTCTCGGCCACGACGTCGCCGACGACCCGCTGGCCGTCCTTCAGGAAGATCGTCTCGAACCCGTCGCCCTGGGCCGCGCCGGCCCCGGCCGCGAGGCCGAGCAGGGTCGCGGCGCCGATCACTCGAATCCCACGCATAGGCGGCGGAGTCCTTCTTGGTTCGTCCCGACGATCCGTCCCGGGCCGACGGCCCCGCGGCGCTTCATTGTAAAAGCCCGCGCAGGCGTTGCAACCCTGGCGATGCGGCCGGCTTGCCGGAAAATCCCGCGTCGCCGGCCGACTCCCTTGGCTAGTTTGCTAAAAGACCGGCTAAACTTGAAGACGACTTGACGGACTTTGACGATTCGGGCTAGCTACTCGCAGCGACGCCCGGGTCGCAACGACCGCGTCCGCCGACCTCCGCCCCCTTAAATACGATACGCTCTCGGCCCCGTCCCTTCCGCGGGACATAGACCTGGGGAGACAGTCCCGTGTGGATCCTCACAAGGCGGTTCGCGCTCGCCGTCGCGCTCTCGACGACCGTCGCGGCCGGCGTCGGCCGGGCGCAGGATGAACCCGCCGCCAAGCCGGCGGCCGACCCGGCCGACTTGGTCCGGCCCGAGAAGGACCCGTCGCCCAAGATGGTCCCCGACCTGCCGACCATCCCCTGGCGGCACGACCGCCTCTCCCACGGCTGGACGCCGATCAAGACCACGCCCCTGCCCAAGGACCGCGAGGGGATCTGGGTCCTGGACTTCGCCTTCAAGCCGCTCCGCATCCAGACGGTCGAGGTCCCCGGCAAGGGGCGTAAGGCCGTGCATTACCTCTACTACAAGGTCGTCAACCGCACGGCCGCCCCCCGGCCCTTCTACCCCCAGTTCATCATGGTGAACGAGCGCGGGCAGCGGATCGAGGACGCCGTGGTCCCCGAGGCCGTGCCGGTCGTCCAGAACCGCGAGGACCCCTCGATCCCGGTCCGGGGCGCGGTCAACATCATGGGGGTGCTCCCGCCCAGCACCAAGCAGGGCGTCGACGACGCCGTCTTCGGCGTGGCCGTGTGGGACAGGTGGGACACGTCGTCCGACCGCTTCAGCATCTACGTCCGCGGCCTCTCCGACGGCTACAAGGAAGTCGCCCCGCCCGACGGCGGCAAGCCGATCGTCAAGTACAAGACGCTCCGGCTCGACTTCATCCGCCGGGGCGACGACCGCAACATCTCCGAGAAGGAGATCGAGCCCAACGAGCCCCCGTACGAGTGGGTCTACTGGTGAGCCCGGCCCGACCCGGCCCCGCCCGCGCCGGGCGTCCTCAGCCGGCGTAGGCGACCGGGTCGCGCATCCCCAGCCGCTCGAAGGCCGCGAGCCGCAGGCGGCAGGAGTCGCAACGCCCGCAGGCCAGGCCCTCGGGCGTGGGGTCGTAGCAGCTGTGGGTCAGGCCGTAGTCGACCCCCAGCTCCAGGCCGCGACGGATGATGGCCTCCTTGGTCAGCTTCAGGAGCGGGGCGTGGATCTTGAACGCCCCCGCCCCCTCCACGCCCGCCTTGGTCGCCAGGTCGGCCAGCCGCTCGAAGGCGTGCAGGAACTCGGGCCGGCAGTCGGGGTAACCCGAGTAGTCGACGCAGTTGACGCCGACGAACAGGTCGAAGGCCCCGAGGCTCTCGGCCCAGGCCAGGGCCAGCGACAGGAAGACGGTGTTGCGGGCGGGGACGTAGGTGATCGGGATGCCCGAAGCCATCTCGGCCTCGTCGCGGTCCTTGGGGACGTCGACGTCGGCCGTCAAGGCGCTGCCGCCGAAGGCCCGCAGGTCGATGGCCAGCTCGACGTGGCGGACCACGCCCATCGCCGTCGCCACCCGCCGGGCCGCCGCCGTCTCGACGGCGTGCCGCTGGCCGTAGGCGACCGTCAGCGCGTAAGGCGCGAAGCCCGCCGCCACGGCCTCGGCCAGCGCCGTGGCCGAGTCGAGCCCGCCGCTGAGCAGGACCACCGCCGGCCGTTTCTCGTCGTTCGGGTCCACGCTCACGGGGCGTCCCTCCTGGTTCCAGGTCCGGCCGCCGGGAGATCCGGACTTGTCGGGCCTTGGATCGTTCGGATAGTCTATCATGATCGGCGGGAAACCGACCTGCGCCGCCTCACGCTGCGCCCGGACGGACCCGCCCCCGCCCGTCCCCGGCATGGACCGGACCGGACGTCGGCATTCCCTGCGACGGATCCCCAGAGACAGAGAAGGTCGAGCGAGATGGCTCACAAAAAAGGACAGGGCTCGAGCCGCAACGGCCGCGACTCGAATCCCCAGATGCTGGGCATCAAGTTGTTCGGCGGCCAGGCGGCCAAGCCCGGCAGCATCATCTGCCGCCAGCGCGGCACCCGCTGGACGCCCGGCAAGAACGTCGGCGTCGGCCGCGACTGGACGATTTTTTCGCTGATCGAGGGCAAGGTCAAGTTCGACCAGGAAGGCCGTCGGATCAACGTCTTCCCCGCCTCCGAGGTCAGCTCCAACTGAGATGATTCCTGCCCGGGCGCGAACGCCCGGATGCGGACGAGCGAAGAACAATGGGAGGGCGGGCGTCCCGCGGCCATCCGCCGGGGTTCCCGCTCTCCGTTCGCTTGACCGGCCCCCCGCCCCGTCCACAGGATCGAATCGAGTCGTCGCATGTTCGCGGATCGCGTGACCATCAATGTTCGCGGCGGGGACGGGGGCAACGGCTGCCTCAGCTTCCGGCGCGAGAAGTACGTCCCCAAGGGGGGCCCCAACGGCGGCGACGGGGGCGACGGCGGCGACGTGATCATCCGCGCGGCCGAGGGCCTCACCAACCTCGCCCACCTGTCGCACCAGCGGCACTGGAAGGCCGAGCGCGGCGAGCACGGCCAGGGCTCCAACTGCTTCGGCAAGCGGGGCGAGCCGATGACCATCGACGTCCCCCCCGGGACCATCATCCGCGACCGCGACCGGGGCCACATCCTCCGCGACCTCAAGCACGACGGCGACCAGGTCGTCGTCGCCAAGGGGGGCCGGGGCGGCCACGGCAACACCTTCTTCAAGTCGTCCACCAACCGCGCCCCCCGGCAGCACGAGGCCGGCCTCCCGGGCGAGGAGCGCTGGATCGTCCTGGAGCTGAAGGTCATCGCCGACGTCGGCCTGGTCGGCCTGCCCAACGCCGGCAAGTCGACGCTGCTCTCGCGGATCTCGCGCGCCCACCCCGCGATCGCCGACTACCCGTTCACGACCAAGTACCCGAACCTGGGGACCGTGATCGTCGACAGCGAGAACGCCTTCGTCGTCGCCGACATCCCCGGCCTGATCGAGGGCGCGCACGCCGGCCTCGGCCTGGGCCATGAGTTCCTCCGCCACGTCGAGCGCACGGGCCTGCTCGTCCACCTAGTCGAGGCGATCCCCGTCGACGGCTCGGACCCGGTCCGCAACTACGAGATGATCCGCCAGGAGCTGGCGCAGTACAGCCAGGCCCTCGCCGACCGCCCCGAGCTGGTCGTCGTCACCAAGATGGACCTGACCGACGCCGGGGAATCGCGCGACCGGATCGCCCGCGAGATCGGCCGCGAGGTGCTCTCGATCTCGGCCGTCACCGGCCGCGGCGTCCCCGAGCTGCTCCGCACGATCCAGCAGCGGCTCCGGGACCGGCCCGCGGTCGAGGCCGAGATCCCGCTCCCCCCGCCGGCCTCGGGCCCCACCCGCGCGCCGGCCCCGGTCGCGGCCCCCGCCGCGAGCGAATGACCATGCCGCGGATCGTCGCCGACATCGGCAACTCCCGGCTCAAGTGGGCCCGACTCGACGATCAGGGGGGCCTCGGCCCGACGGTCTCCCTCCCCCTCGACGACCCCAAGGCCTGGGGCGCGGTCTACGACGGCTGGCACCGGTCGGCGTCGGATTCGTCGACGTGGGCCGTGTCGTCGGTCAACCCCCCCCTGGCCGGCCGTCTGGCGGCCTTCCTCGCCGAGAGGAAGACGGCCGAGATCCGCTGGTTCCTCACCGCCGCCGAGGTCCCGGTGCCCAAGGACGTCGAGGGGGCCGACACCGGCGGCTCCGACCGCGCCCTGGCGGTGCTGGGGGCCTCGCGGCTCCTGGGCCGGGGGCGGCCGATCCTCGTCGTCTCGTGCGGGACCGCGATCACGGTCGAGCGGCTCACGGCCGAGGGCGTCTGGCAAGGCGGCGCGATCGCCATGGGGCTGGGCCTCTGCGCCCGCGCGCTGCACCACTTCACGGCGCAGCTGCCGCTGGTCTCGCCCGACCGCTCGGCCCCGTCGTGGGGGCGGTCCACGAACCCGTCGCTGGAGGCGGGCGTCTTCTGGGGCACCGTCGGCGCGGTCCGCGAGCTGATCGCGCGCCAGGAGCCCGACCTGGGCCCGTCGCTCGTCGTCTGGACCGGCGGCGACGCCTTCCGCCTGGCGCCGGCCGTCGAGGGCCCCGCCGCCCGCGTCGTCCCCGACCTCGTCCTCCAGGGCCTCGTCCACGCCGCCTTTCCGAGCAAGCCATGAAGCCACCCGCCGCAACGGCCGACCGCGACGCACTCCGCTGGGGCTTCATCGGATCGGGCCGGATGGCCTCGGCCCTGGTCAAGGGGATGATCCGAGCGGGGGTGGCGACGCCCGACCGGATCGTCGCCAGCGACCCGCAGGCCGGCACCCGCGACGAGCTGGCGCGCGAGGCGGGTATCGCCGTCCACGCGTCGAACTCCCCCGTGGTCGAGGCGAGCGACGCCATCGTCCTGGCGGTCAAGCCGCAGAGCATGGCGAGCGTGCTGGCCGAGATCGCCCCGATGCTCGCGCCCCGGCACCTGATCGTCTCGATCGCGGCCGGCGTGGGGATCGGCGCGATGCGCGCCGCCCTGGGTGCGTCGACGCGGATCGTCCGCGTGATGCCGAACACCCCTGCACTGCTGGGCGAGGGGGCCTCGGCCTACGCGCTCGGGCCCGACGCGACGGACGCCGACGCCCAGGCCGTGCAGCGGTTCCTGGACTCGGTCGGCCGCTCGGTGCGGGTGCCGGAGTCGCAGCTCGACGCCGTGACGGGCCTCTCCGGCAGCGGCCCCGCGTTCGTCTACATGGTCATCGAGGCCCTCTCCGACGGCGGCGTCCGCGCCGGCCTGCCGCGCGACGTCGCGACGACCCTGGCCGCCCAGACGGTCCTCGGCGCCGCCAAGATGGTCCTGGAGACCGGCCTCCACCCCGGGGCCCTGAAGGACCAGGTGACGAGCCCCGGCGGCACCACCATCGCCGGCGTCCAGGTCCTCGAACGCGCGGCCCTCCGCGGCGCCCTGATCGACGCCGTCGACGCCGCCGCCCGCCGCTCGGCCGAGCTGGCGGGACCGGCTCGGCCCTGAAGCTTGCGAAATGAAACCGGCCCCCTAGGATTCGGCGAGGGCTGAGAAAGTCCGCCGACCGGTCACAGGAAGGAGCGGGATCATGAGTCGCAAGGCGTTGATCGTGGGCGGCACCGGCATCGTGGGCACCAGCCTGGCCGAGCACCTGCTCGGGCGTGGATGGGAGGTCGTCAGCCTGGCGAGGCGGCCGTCCGGCGGCGTCGACGGGACGGTGCCCGTCGCGGCCGATCTCTTCGATCCTGGCGGATTGCGCGTCGTCCTGGACAAAATCCGACCGTCGCACGTCTTCTACGCGACCTGGTCGCGCCATCCCACCGAGGCCGAGAACATTCGAGCCAACGGGACGATGCTGCGCAACCTGCTGGACGTCCTGCGGGCCAACGGAGGCGTCGAGCACTTCGCGCTGGTGACGGGCCTGAAGCATTATCTCGGGCCGTTCGAGATGTACGCGAAGGGGACGCCCCCCGTCACGCCCTTCCGCGAGTCGCTGCCGAGGCTGGACGTCCCCAACTTCTACTACACGCTGGAAGACGAGTTGTTCGCGGCCGCCGAGCGCGACGGCTTCGGCTGGAGCGTGCACCGGCCGCACACGATCATCGGCCATGCCGCCAGCAACGTGATGAACATGGGGTCGACGCTCGCCGTGTACGCGTCCTTCTGCCGCGAGACCGGCCGGCCGTTCACGTTCCCCGGCAGCGCCGCACAGTGGTACGGGCTGACCGACATGACCGAGGCTCGACTGTTGGCGCGGCATCTCGAGTGGGCCGCGACGACCCCCGCGGCGCGGAACCAGGCGCTCAACGTCGTCGACGGCGACGTCTTCCGCTGGAGCTGGATGTGGGGCCGCATCGCCGAGTGGTTCGGCCTGGAACCGGCCCCCTTCCCCGGCGAGCACAGCCCGCTCGCCGAGCAGATGGTCGACGCGGGCCCGGCCTGGGCGGACATCGCCGGCCGCCACGGCCTGGTCGAGCCCAGGCTCGATCGAATCGCCTCGTTCTGGCACACCGACGGCGACCTCTCGCGGCCGTTCGAATGCCTCGCCGACATGTCGAAGAGCCGCGAGCTGGGCTTCCGCGAATATCAGACGAGCGACCGCGCGTTCTTCGACCTCTTCGCGAGGCTGCGTCGCGAGCGGATCATCCCCGACGCGGCGTGACGAGGACGACGTGCCGCGAGGTCCCGGATCCGCCGTGCGCCGGCCGCCTTCAACCCCCCAGGTTGGTCGCGGCGAGCTGGATCAGGGCGAAGATCAGGCCGACGAAGAAGATCAGGTAGATGAGTCGATAGCAGTTCAGCAGCGACGACAGGGCCGACATCAGGTGGGCGACGTCGCGGCCCCGGGATTCGGCGACGCGGCCGAAGTCGCGGCCGGCGCGGTGGGTCCAGACGCCGAAGACCATGAAGAGCATCGTCAGGAATAGCAGGCCGACCTCGAACTCCTGGAACCGCGACCAGCGCTGGACGGCCGAAACGGCGAAGCAGAGGCCGATGCCGACCATGAACAGGCCGACGAAGCTCATCTTCGAGCCCAGGTCCAGGATGATCCGGTCCTCGGCCTCGTTGAACTCGTATTCGGGTCGGGCGGGGGCGGCCGGGGCGCCGACCTCGGCCGGGATCGGGGGTGTCGCGGGACCTACGCCGCCGGATGCCGTCGCCATCGCTGCCACCTTTCGCGCGAGCCTTCCGCGGGGATTTTGCATCCCCCCTTCGTTTATCTGACTTCGCGCCGCCGGGGCTGTCAAGCGGGGGGGGCGGCGTCTCGGGCGATCGGCCCCTCCGATCCGGCCCGCGGTGAAACCGGGGCTCTGCGGGTTTTCGATCCCCCGCCGGCGTGCTAGACTGACGATTTGCCGAGCCGCGTCGCGACGCCTCGCGGCCGGACTTTTTCAACTTCGTCGCTGAATGGGCAAGCCTGATATGGGTCCCTCCGATCCCTCGTCGCGGCCGGTCTTGGTGCTCGACTTCGGCGCGCAGTACGTGCAGCTCATCGCGCGCCGGGTCCGCGAGCGGCACGCCTTCGCCCGCATCGTCCGCCACGACGTCACGGCCGAGCGCGTCCGCGAGCTGAACCCGCTGGCCCTGATCCTCTCGGGCGGCCCCAGCAGCGTGTACGAGCCGGGCGCGCCCCATTGCGACCCCGAGCTGTTCCGCCTGGGCGTGCCGGTGCTGGGGATCTGCTACGGCATGCAGCTGGCGGTGCAGGCCCTGGGGGGCAAGGTCGACGCGCCGCCGGCCCGCGAGTACGGCCGGACCGACTGCCGGGTGATCGACCCGGCCGAGCCCCTCTTCCACGACGTCCCTCGCGAGACGACCGTCTGGATGAGCCACGGCGACCAGATCCTCGACGCCGGGCCCGACTTCCTGCCCCTGGCGGCCACGGCCACCTGCCCCATCGCCGCGGCCAAGCATCGGACCTACCCGTTCTACGGCCTCCAGTTCCACCCCGAGGTCTCGCACACCCCTTACGGGGCCCTGATGCTGGGCAATTTCCTGGACCGGATCTGCGGCAACCCCCGCGCCTGGACCATGGAAGCCTTCATCGAGCAGGCCCTGGAACGCGTCCGCTCGCAGGTGGGGCCCGACCAGCGGGTCGTCTGCGGGCTCTCGGGCGGGGTCGACTCGGCGGTCTGCGCGGCGCTGCTGGCGAAGGCGCTCGGGCCCCGGGTCGTCTGTGTGTTCGTCGACACCGGCCTGCTCCGCGGCGGCGAGCGGGACCAGGTGGAAGAGGTCTTCCGCGGCCACAGCGACGCCGAGCTGCGGGTCGTCGACGCCTCGGCGGCGTTCCTGAAGGCTCTCGAGGGCGTGACCGACCCGCAGGAGAAGCGGGTCAAGATCGGCCACACGTTCATCGAGGTCTTCCGCGAGGAGGCCCGCTCGATTCCCGGGGCCCACTTCCTGGCCCAGGGGACGCTCTACCCCGACGTCATCGAGAGCGGCGGCGAGCCCGACGGCCCGGCGGCCACGATCAAGATCCACCACAATGTCGGCGGCCTCCCCGCCGAGCTGGGCTTCGAGCTGATCGAGCCCCTGCGCGACCTGTTCAAGGACGAGGTCCGCCGCCTGGGCCTGGAGCTGGGCCTGCCCGACTCGCTGGTCTGGCGGCACCCCTTCCCCGGCCCGGGGCTGGCCGTCCGCTGCCTGGGCGAGGTCACCGCCCCGAGGCTCGACGTCCTCCGCCAGGCCGACGCGATCTTCCTCGACGAGCTGCGGGCCGCCGGCCTGGAGCGCCAGACGGCGCAGGCGTTCGCCGTGCTGCTGCCGGTCCGCTCGGTCGGCGTGATGGGCGACGCCCGGACCTACGAGAACGTCGTCGCCATCCGCGCCGTGGACACCGAGGACTTCATGACGGCCGACTGGTCGCGGCTCCCCCACGACCTCCTCGCCCGGACGTCGACGCGGATCATCAACACGGTCAAGGGCGTCAACCGGGTCGTGTACGACGTCACGAGCAAGCCCCCGGGGACCATCGAATGGGAGTAGCCGCAACCCCCCGCCGCGGGATTCGAAGGCTGCGGTCCTGAATTTGCTTGCTACTCGGTCGAACGTCGGTGGAAATGGTGAAGTTCGACCGAAAGGTCCACGACGGGAAGGAGACGACGGATGCGACGGGTCGCCACCTGGGCCGATCGCCGGATCGGGCGAGGCCGGGTGATTCGTCAGGCTTGCGACGGCTCGTCGTCGGCGGGGAGGCTGCGGGCCCGGACGAGGGTCTGGGTGCGACCCTCCTGCACCGGCCGGTCGTCCTGGTTCAACAGGCGACGACGCCAGATCACGACGGCCCGACGGCCGCGCGATTGGGGCTCGATCGACTCGACGGTCGAGACGACCCGGACGGTGTCGCCGAACGCGATGGGGAGCAGGAATTTCCACTCGAGGACGGCCAGGAACGCCAGGGTGTCCATCCGGGGCGCCGTGCTGGCGAGCCCGGACGCCAGGGCGAGACCGAGCAGGCCGTGGGCGACCGGCCGGCCGAAGGGGCCCTTCGCCGCCCACGCATGATCCACGTGCAGGGCGTTGAAGTCCCCGGAAAGGCCGGCGAACGTCGCCACGTCCGCCTCCGTGACCGTCCTGCCGGCGCTCTCCCATTCGTCGCCGACCACGAGGTCGTTGAAACCGAGGACCGTCGCACGATGTCGCGTCACCTTCGGCGGGCTCCCCGGGGTCGGGTGTGGATTTCGAGCCGTTTCCATGTTCGTATTTCTTCGGGGACGCCGGGCTTCGGGCCGGGGCCCCCGAGTCTATCCGGTCCGTCGCGAGGGCGGAAGCCGCGTGCGTCGCGTTGAGCACCGGGGCTCGCGGGCGACGATCGAACAACCTATCGAGCGGAGGGGAAGGAACGAGGATGTCACGCCCATACCGATTCGTGATCGCGGACGACGAGAAGGCGGTCGCCGCCGGCCTGCAAAACCAGCTGGAGTCGCTGGGCTACGACGTCGTCGCGGTCGTCCACGACGGCCAGCGGGCCGTCGAGATCTGCCGACGGCTGGCCCCCGACGCCATCTTCCTGGACATCGAGATGCCCGGCCTCGACGGCCTCGCCGCGGCCCGGCAGATCGCCGAGGATCCCGGCACGCCGGTGATCATCGTCACGGCCCACGGCCACCCCAACCTGATCGACCAGGCCGTCGAGGACGGCGTGATCTCGTACCTGTTGAAGCCCATGACGACGCCCAGCCTCCAGGCCGCCGTCGAGGTCGCCGTGGCCCGCGCCCGCGAGATCCTGGCGCTGCAGGAGAACGTCGACCACCTCAAGATGACCCTCCGAGAGCGGAAGCTGATCGAGCGCGCCAAGGGCATCCTGATGTCGCGCAAGCAGCTCAACGAGACCGAGGCCTTCCGCCTGCTCCAGCGCCAGAGCCAGGACCGCCGCGTCCCCATGGCCAAGCTCGCCGAATCGATCATCCAGACCGACGAGCTGCTCGACTCCCCCAGCCAGGCCGTGGCCCCCGCCGCGCGGCCCCTGCGGCGGCCCGTCGACCCCCCGCTCGACTGAGTTGACGACGCCGGGGGATCTGGTTAGGCTACGTGTGCGCCGGGACGCCCGGGTCGGGAGACCCCTCAAAAGGCGAGTTCGGCGCGCCCGCCCAGCGGGCCGTCCCGATCGGATGCGGGGCTTCCGCGCGGCGAGGGGAAGGATGACCCGGCGGTCGGCCCTCGACCCGAATCGCCGCCTCGTCCGCCCGCCGCGGGCGACCCGCTTTGCAGGGATGGCGACCCGCCTCGGCCGGGCGTCCGGTTCATCTCGCATCGCGGCACCAAGGACGAGGACACGGTCATGCCGATGCTGAACGTACGAACCGACCCCTTCGAGTTCCGGCCGGGCAAGACGCACCGGGAACTCGCCCAGGACATCGAGGTCCACGTCAATCGGATGGCCAACGGCCGGATCCGCGACCTCCGCGTGGACTACACCGAGGATCGCATCCTGCTCCAGGGGCGGTCGCGCACCTACCACGCCAAGCAGATCGCTCAGCAGGCGGTCCTGGACCTGACCGACGGTCATCCCCTCCTGGCGAACCAGATCGTCGTCTCCTGATCCCTCCGCCCCATCGAGGCCCGATCGCCCCGGCCGAGCCGACGCGAGCCCCGATCCAGTCCTCCACCCCGAGCCCGCCATGGATGCGCCCCTGGAAGCCTGTCCCGACAGCCACCCCACGCGGTTCGATCAGCGGGAACTGCACAAGTTGCTCTGCAGCCTCAGCGACGAACTCTGCCGCCCCCTGGCCTCGCTGCGGACGGGATTCGACCTGATGCTGGGCGACGGGCCGGCCGATTTCACGGGCGACCAGAAGGGGCACGTCGCCACCATGCGGTCGCTCTGCGACGACCTGCTCCGCCTGACCCGCAGCTACCTCGACTACGCCGAGGTCATCCGCGGCGGCCGCTCGCCGAGCCTGGGCACCTTCTCGATCCGCGCCCTGGTCTACGAGATCGACCGCTCGTTCGGGGCGGCGGCCCGCGCCAAGGGCCTCGACTGGCGCGCCGAGGCCGTCGACGGCGACGTCCTGGTGGCGACCGACGCCACGCGCTGCCAGCAGATCTTCGCCGCCCTGGTTTCGAACGCCATCAAGTTCACCCCCGCCGGCGGCCGGGTGCACGTCGAGGGGAAGGCCGACGCCGATTCCTGGAGCCTGATCGTCTCGGACGACGGCCCGGGCGTCCCGGCCGACCAGCAGGGGCGGATCTTCGAGCCCTTCTACCGGCTGAACCGCGACGAGCATTCGTCCGCCGAGGGGAACGGCCTGGGCCTCTCGATCGGCCTGGAGCTGGCCAATCAGCTCCACGGCCGCATCCTCCTGGATTCGGACGAGGGCCGCGGGGCCGTGGTCCGCGTCGTCTTCCCCAGGACCCCGCCCGCCCCGAACTCGGCCGCCGCCGGGAAGACGCGGGCCGATCGCCCTTGACCATCCGCCCGATCGGGCGTAGCCTTCGGGGGCTTCGATCCGGAAGGAAGAGGCGCGTCGTCCGGGCCCGTCCCGCGACGGCCGCGCCAGGGTTGGTTCGATCAGCCCACCCCAGGGAGGGGGGACCGATCGCATGCGGCGCAAGGGCCTGATCGCCTTCGTCGGCGTCCTGATCTGGATGCTCCCGGCGCTCCCGGGGTGCAGCTGGGCGGGCGCGCGCCGGGGTTCGAAAGACTCCCTGAGCCCCGAGAAAGCCGCCCAGGCCAAGGCGGTCAGCGAGCGCGCGCAGGCGGCCGTCGACGCCGGCGACCTGACGACCGCCGAGGCCGAACTCGCCCAGCTCGTGGCGATCTCGCCCGGATCGCCCGAGGGATATCAGCGCCTGGGCGCGGTGCTCCAGCTCCGGGGCCGTCCCGCCGAGGCCGAGACCTGCTTCCGCAAGGCGCTCGACCTGGACCCCGATTTCGTCGGGGCCTTGATCGGACTGAGCCGGATCGAGGCGGCCCGCGGCCAGCTCGACTCGGCCCTCAAGCGGCTGGAGACGGCCATCGAGATCGAGCCCCACGACGCCGCCGGGCACCTCACGCTGGCCCAGGTGCTCGAAGCCCTGGGGAGGACCGACGACGGCCTCGCCGCCTATTATCGCGCCCTGAAGGCCGACCCCTTCCTGATCGAGGCCAATCGCCGGATCGCCGCGATCCAGCTCTCGCGCAACGAGGCCGATCAGGCCCTGGTGCGGCTGGACCAGACGATCGAGACCAACCCCGGCGACGCCGAGTCCGTCTTCCTCCGCGGCCGCGCCCACCTGGCCCTGCACCACGTGCCGCAGGCGGTCGACGACCTCCGCACCGCCTCCCAGCACCTGCCCGACCGCCCTGACGTGCACCTCGCGCTCGCCCACGCCCTCGACGCCGCCCGCCGCCCCGCCGACGCCCTGCAGGCCGCCGAGAACGCCCTCCGCCTGGCCCCCGGCGACGTCGAGGCCCTCAACCTCAGCGAACGCCTCCGCCGCTGACGCGGCGGGGGACGTCCATCGAGGGATCAACGACCGACGGACTTCTCGCCGCGTCCGGACCGGGGGGCGCGGCCGCCGCCGGCCTTGCGGCCGCCGGTCCTGGCTCCGCCGCCTTTGGCGGGCGAGGGATCGGCGGGCGCGTCCTCGTGGTCGTCGTCCGCCGCCTGGTCGAAGTCGCCGTTGGCCGTGGCGTCTTCCAGGTCGCCGACGTCGGGATCGCCGTCGCCGATGTTGGTGCCGGCCAGCCCGCCGATCGCGGTGCCTCCGCCGGCGGTGCCGGCCGCGTGGACGTCCTGATCCCGACCCCGCCTCGGCGCGGCGTCGGTCGCGGCGTCGTCGAGGTCTTCCGCTGCCGTGTCGTCGTCCTCGTCGCCTTGGCGGAGTTCGAGTCCGACCATGCCGCCCTGGGGTCGGCCGTTGTTCAGGTTGACGTCGGCCCCGTCGGCGACCGCGGCCGAGCACGGGGTGCAGTAGCGCGTGTAGGGGAGGACTTCGAGCCGCTCCTCCAGGATCGCCTCGCCGCACCGTTCGCAGAGCCCGTACTCGTCGCGATCGAGCCGGCCCAGCGCGTCGCGGATCTCCAGGCGGATGTACGCCTCGTTCTCGAACAGGGTCGCGTTCAACTCCTGCATGTACTGCTCGGTGCCGAGGTCGCCCAGATGCATCGGGGCGCCGGACAGGTCGCCGCCCGACTCGCCCCCCAGGCCCTTGCGGGTCTGTTCCTCCAGGCTCTGGAGGTCGCCCCGCACCCGCGCGTCCATCGTCTCCAAGATGCGTCGAAACTGCTCGGTCCGCTTCCGGGTCGTCGCCATGATCGCCTCGCTCCCTGGGGCTCGTCCGCCTGGTGGTGTCGAAAGGACGGCCCCCTCTCTTGCATCCGACGTGCCGCGGATCAGGGCGGCGAGCCTCGAAAATCCTCGTCGTTCCAGACCCGGATGTTCGGCTCGCCGCAGTCGTGGTCGAAGCTCAGGATGCTGACCGAGGCCGTCGTCAGGGCGAGCCGGCTGGCGGCGTGGATCTCCAGCCCGACCCAGCGCACCGCCAGGCCGCGGAGGATGTGTCCGTGCGCGAAGACCAGGACGTCGCCCCCGGCCTCGCGGAGCCGGCCGACCACCCGATCGGTCCGCGCGGCCACGTCCTGGGGCGAGTCACCCTCGGGACAGCCGTCGCGGAAGACGTCCCAGCCAGGCCGCCGGCGACGGATCTCGGCCGTGGTCAGGCCCTCGTACGCACCGTAGCGGAACTCGACGAGGTCGGGATCGACCACGGCCGCGTCGCCGAAGCCGGCCAGCTCGCACGTCCGTCGCGCCCGCAGCAGCGGGCTGGTGAGCACGAGCGCGAACTCCCTCCCCTGCAACCCCGCCGCCAGCCGTCGGGCGTCGGCCTCGCCCCGCTCGGTCAACGCGACGTCCGTCAGGCTCGTGTGCCGGCCCGTCGCCGACCACTCCGTCTCGCCGTGACGCACCAGCACGATCCGCGGCAGCCGCTCGGACATCGACGAACCTCCAGAATGCCGAAACTCGCGGCCGAGGCCGCCGAATCGTCAGCCGCCGGCGCTCGATCCCGGGGATTCCGGACCGGCGGGCCTCGCAGAGCGATCATCGTAGGAAATCTTGATGCATGACGCCAGCGACGGTGCGAAGGCACGTCGAAACGGGCCTGTCGACGGACCTCGGCCGACTCACCCGCCGACGGAGACGGCCTTCATCACGCCTCGGCGGCGACGGGGTTCTGGAGGACGCCGAGGCCGTCGATCTCGACCTCGACGGAGTCGCCGGGCTTGAGCCAGACGGGGGGCTTGCGGGCCATGCCGACGCCGGGGGGGGTGCCGGTGAAGATGAGGTCCCCGGGGAGCAGCGTCATGATGTTCGAGAGGTAAGAGACCAGCTCGGCGATCGGGAAGATGAACTGCGCGGTGGACGAATCCTGCATCGTCCGGCCGTTGAGGCGCAGGCGGATGCCGAGGGCCTGGGGGTCGGGGATTTCGTCGGCGGTGGTGAGGAACGGGCCGGTGGGGGCGAAGGTGTCGAAGGTCTTGCCGGCGGTCCATTGCTTGGCCGGCTTGTTGAGCTGCCAGTCCCGCGCCGAGACGTCATGGCCGGGCATGTAACCGCCGACGTGCTTCAACGCCCACTCGCGGGGGATCCGCCGGCCGCCGCGGCCGATGACGACCACCAGCTCGGCTTCGTAGTCGACCTCGGCGCTCTCGGGGGGCAGGACGATCGCGTCGCCGTGGGCGATCAGCGTGTTGGGGTACTTGCTGAACAGGACCGGCTCGGGGGGGATCGCCGCGCCGCTCTCGATGGCGTGATCGCGATAGTTCAGGCCGATGCAGAGGATCTTCTGGGGGTCGGGGATCGGCGGCAGGAGTTTCGCCGTCGCCGGATCCAGGACGGCGCCGGCCTCCTTCGTGACCTCGCCGGCGCGGCGGACGCCGTCGGGTCCCAGGGCGAGGATCGCCTTGAGGCTCGCGGGCAGGGCCGGGTCGGCCGCGTTCAGGTCAATGTAGCCGTCCTGGCGGACGCCGCAGGCGCGCGGCCCTCGATCGGTCTCGACGGTGACGAAGCGCACGGTTACGGCTCCCTTCCCGAGGGCGATGGGTTGGCGGTCGGATGCGGATCAGGATTCGAGGACGAGCCGGGCGGCGTCGCGGTCCAGGTAGAGCGTCGCGCCCCGGCGGCGGCGGAGGGCCGTCGCGGGGCAGGCCTCGGAGATCGGGCCGCGGAGCGTGGCCAGGACGGCGTCGGCCTTGCGCGGGCCGACCACGACCACGGAGACGACGGCCGCCCGCAGCAGCGCGGGGACCGTCAGCGTGTAGGCGTGCGTGGGGACGTCGGCGAGCGCGTCGAAGCAGCCGTCGTGGACCTGCTGCTCGCGGCAGGACGCGTCCAGCCGCACGACCTTGACCAGGAGCGGGTCGAGGAAGTCGGCGACGGGCGGGTCGTTGAACGCCAGGTGGCCGTTCTCGCCGATCCCCGCGCAGACGACGTCGGTGGGGTAGCGAAGGAGGATCTCCTCGTACGCCAGGCAGGCCAGCAGGGGCCGCTCGGCCTGCTCGCCGGGGATCAGGTGCAGGCCCTCCAGGTCGACGAGGCCGAAGAGGTGCTCGTGGAGGTAGCGCCTGAAGGAGGCCGGGTGATCGGCCGTCAGGCCCAGGTACTCGTCCATGTGGAAGCCGGCCACTCGGGACCAGTCGACGCCTTCGGCCGCCACGAGCCCGGCGAGGAACTCGTTCTGGCTGGGCGCGGCGGCGAAGATCACGTTGGCCTTGCCGGCCGTCTCCTGGCGGGCGGCGATCGCGAGGGCGACGGCCGCGGCGGCGGCCCTGCCGGCCTGGCCGCGATCCTCGTAGACCAGGACGTCGAGTTCGTCGACGGTGAAGCGGGCGACGGGGGCGGGAGGGGGCGGGGTCATCGTGGGCGGCTGGCCTCGGTCGTCCAACGTCGGGCGGTTCGGGTCGTCTTCCGGAAGAAAGAGACGATAGCCGAATCGGCCCGCGTCCGCCACCGTTCGGCGTCGGACGTCGCGCCAGGCTGCAACCCATCTCGAAGAGGATGGGGCTCGAATCCGTCGCAACGCCGATGGCGTCCAGGCCCGTCTTCCCCCTCATCCGGCCCTGTCGGGCCACCTTCCCCCGCGAAGGGAGGAAGGCCGTGATGAGGGATCAGGAGAGGACCATCTCGCGGGCGGGGCGGCGGTTTTTGGGGCCCCGGAGTTCTTCGCAGAGCTTCTGGCATTCGACGAGGTCGCCGATCAGGGAATCGGCGAGGAAGGCCTGGGTGGGGTCGTCGCTGGCCCACTGGAGCTGGTCGTGGCACTGCGACATGTGTTCGAGCAAATCCTTCATCCACAATAGGGTGTGTCGCCGATTTCTCATCGTGGGACGATCCTTCATCCGGGTCCATCGTGATCGGGGGAACGCGGCCGATCCGCAATCGCGGGGCCGCCGACTCGTCCGGCCCTCGTCTGCTGACGTCGCTCACCAAGAGCAAGCCGCGTGCCGCTACCTGTCGCGGTCATCGCGCCGGCGCAGAACTCCTGGGCGGATCGGAACTTGAGCGAAAATCGACAATTTCCGCGAGTTCTTTCCGATCCCTCGCCGTTCTTGTAAGAGTTACACATCGGGGCCAAGTCGGTCGGAACGTCCTGGTTCCACGCCGCATGCCGGCGGGTCGGCGGCTTTTCAACGGCCCGCCGATGCCCTAGAGTGTCAGGAAGACCAGGCCCTCAGGAGGCACGGACAGATGGGCGCGTGGGAACCATTCTCGATCTCGACTTCGGAGACCCCGCCGCCGGCGGCCGATCGGGGCTGGGGCGGGCTCGGCGAGTGGCCCCGTTCCGTCGTGCGCTGGCTGTTCGGCTGGGGCGAGGACGAGCGCGAGCTGCCGCTGGCGATCGGCGGCTCGGCGCGGTTCCAGAACATCTGCATCAGCCGCGAGGCGGGCGCCGGCGGCGGCGCGATCGCGCGGATGGTGGGCCGTCGGCTGGGCTGGAAGGTGTTCGACCACGAGCTGCTGGAGGCCATCGCCCACCGGATGCAGACGACGGTCGACGAGGTCCGAACGTTCGACGAGCTGGCCCCGAGCGTCATCCAGGACTGGCTCCTGCCGCTCCGCGAGGAGCATTACGCCCCCCAGGAAGCCTATCTCGACCACCTGGCGAAGTTGCTGGAGGCCATCGGTCGCGCCGGCCAGTCGGTGCTCGTGGGCCGGGGCGGCGGATTCCTGCTGCCGCGCGACGCGACGTTGTCGGTGCGGATCGTCGCCCCGCTGAAGGCGCGGGCCTACCGCCTGGGCGAGCGGATGGGGGTCTCGCCGCGGACGGCGCGACGGGCCGCGAAAGACCTGGACGCCCGCCGGGCGGCGTTCGAACGGACGATGCACCGGGTCAACAGCGCCGACCCGCACAACTACGACCTGGTGCTGGACTCGAACAGCCTGGGCCTGGAGATCGCCGCCGAGGTGATCATCCGGGCCGTCGAGGCCGGCCGGCCGGCCTCGACGATCGCCGCGTCCGCCCCCGGGGCCTCGCCCTGGACGGTCCCCCCGGTCTCGCGGCCGGCCGCCGCGCCCGATCGGCCCGTGACGACCTCCGCGACTCCCCCGCCCGCCGCGCCGCCGAGCGTCGTTCCCGACGTGCTGGACCGCCCCGCCTGAGCCGGGACGATCCCCGCCGCGGTCGGCGGCGTCGGACGGTTCACGACCCGGTCGGTGGCCTGCCGATCGGGGTCGGGATCGGCTTGGGAGGGGTGATGATCGTCTCCTTCTTGGCGGGCTCGGTCTCGGGCTTCGGCTTGGTCGTCGAATTGGACTGGGTCGCGGCCATCGATGGCTCCTGTCGCGGATTCAGGCGGAGGGGTCTCATCCCGGGTGCTCGGGACCTCGCGAGGTCCGTACGACGGGAACCTACGGGGCCCCGGGCGTTTCCTTACAAACGAGCCGGGCGACGGGCGTGGGCCGGGCTACGGCGCGGGGGCGAAGGGCGGGTCGGGGAAGCCGACGTCGTCGCGGAGGTCTCGGGTCGCGGGCCGGTCGAGGGTCGTCATCAATTCGCGATCGCCCCGGATGCGGGCCCGGTCGGCGTACCCCAGGGCCAGGGCGAGGCGGACGTCGTCCTCGGCCGTCGCGACGTCGAGCGATCGCGCCGCCTCGCCGGCGGCGGCGAGCGGGGTCCGGCCGTAGCCGACGAGGCAGGCCCTACGGGCCGCCCGCGCCGCCAGCTCGACGAGGCCCTCGGCGTCGCGCGGGCCCCACAGGCCGATCCGGCCCGAGTCGGCTTCCGCGGCCTCCTCGTCGAGTCCCCGGAGTCGTGCGACGTGGGATCGCAGCCAGAGGACTTCGGAGAGGGCCCCCCGCGCCTCCGCGTCGGGCGTCTCTCCCGCCGCCGTGCGGTTTCGTTCGCGGAGTCGCGCCTCCACGTCCTTGAGGATCGTCCTCGCCTCCGCGGGTCGTTTCGCGGCGATCAGGCAGGCGGCCTGCCGGGCTCGGATCGCGTCCAGGGCGGCGTCGCGGGCCGAAGGCGACGGGGCCGCGGGGGTCTCCCGGATCGCGGCGGCGAACTCGTCGAGCCGGGAGGACGCCCCGGCCGGGTCGCCGGCCTGGAGCCTCCATTCGCCGCACGTCGAGGCGAGGGCGAGGCAGGTCGCGAAATGGGTCGGGCCGGCGGAGGCCGCCCGCAGGACGTCGAGCGAGCCGCGCGCCGCCTCCTCGGCGGCCGGCAGGGCCGCGTCGACGTCGCCCAGGTCGGCGTGCTGCTCCGCGAGGTTGAAGAGGCTGCTCGCGAGGTGGAAGCGATACTCGAGCACGTCGGTCGCGCCGGCCGTCGCCAGGCGGTGCTCGGCGATCGCCCGCTCGAACGCCGGGATCGCCTCGCGGTGGTCGCCGTGCTCGTCGAGGATGCTGCCGATGACGTTCAGGGTCCAGCCGAGGTAGTCGTGCGCCTCGGGGACGTCGGAATCCAGCTCGATGAGCTCTTCGAAGGCGACCCGGGCCCGTCCCAGCGATTGCAGCGCCGCGGCGTCGTCGCCGCCGTAATGCTGGGCGTAGCCGAGGCCGCGATAGGTCAGCCCGAGGTGGAGCCGGTGGCGGGTGACCGTCGGATGCGCCGCCGCCAGCCCCTCGCGGGGCGGGCGACTCTGCTCATAGTGGTCCTTCGCCTCGGCGTACCGCCCCAGGGTCGACAGGATGTCGCCCGTGTTCGCGGCGCTGACGCCGGCCAGCTCGACCACGCGGGTCGGCCGGGGCTCGCCCTCCGGCACCTGCTGGAGGAGCTTCCGGCAGATCTCCCCGCACTCGGCGAAGGCCTCCATGGCCGCCGCATGATCGCCCTTCCGGCTGGCGGCGAAACCCTGGTTGTTGGCCACCTCGGCCAGGGCCGCCCGATAGGAAGGCCGGTCGGGGTCGGCCGCGAGCAGTTCGTCGAGGATCCGTCGCGCGCGGGTCGACGCCCGCAGGCTCAGCTCCACCTGACCCTGCTTCGCCTGGATCGCGGCGACGTCGGAGAGGCAGTCGGCCAGCTCGAGCGCCCGCGCGGGGGGCGTCCCCGGCCGGGCGATCAGGGCCTCCAGGGCGGCGATCGCCCGGTAGTAGGCCCCGAGGGCCTCCGCGGGCCGGTCCTGGAGCTTCCGGATCTTGCCGAGCCGCTGGAGCGTCCGGGTGCGGTCGAGGGCCAAGCCGACGTCGGCCGGGGTCGATTCCAGGAGCGCGTCCCAGATCTGCAGGGCGATCTCCAGGGCGACGACGGCGTCCTGCGGGGCGGCGATGTCCGTCTGGATGACCCCCAGGTTGTGGTGGGCCTTCGCCAGTCGACGCCGCAGCTTGGGGTCGTCGCGGCGCTCGGCCACGAACTTCTCGTAGTATTGGAGGGCCGACTGGAGCAGGTCCTTGCGGAGCCTGCGCATGTCGACCGAGTCCTCGATGAGCAGCAGCTTGTCCTGGCTGATCCGGGTCAGGTAATCCTCGACGGCCTGCTGCGCCAGGTTGAAGTTCTCCTCGGCCTCGCCGCGGGCGGCTCGCTCGCTCCGCCAGGCTCGATCGATGGAGAAGGCCGCGGTCGTCGCGGCCAGGCTGACGCCCACGAGCACCGCCGCGGCGGCGTAGGCCAGGGTGCGGTGGCGTCGGACCCAGCGCGCCAGGCGACCGCGGACGCCGTCGGGATAGGCCGAGACCGGCTCGTCGGCCAGCCAGTTCTCGACGTCGCGCGCCAGGGCGCCGGCCGAGGGATAGCGGTCGGCGGGCTCGAAGGCCGTCGCCTTGAGGCAGATCGCCTCCAGGGCCGGCGGGATCGTCGGCACGATCGATCGCGGGGCGGCCGGCCCGCGGAGGACGGCGACGACGACCGCGTGTCGGTCGACCCCGTGGAAGGGGGACTCGCCGGTCAGCAGCTCGTGGAGCGTCGCCCCCAGGCTGTAGACGTCGGACGGGAACCCGATCCGGTCCAGGTCCCCCATGGCCTGCTCCGGGCTCATGTATTGCGGCGTGCCGAGCTGGTCGCCGGGGCTCGTCCCGCTCGGCGAAGGTCTTTCCTCGCCCTCGGGCGCGGTCGCGGGCCCGGCGGGCGGCTCCGGCCCCGATCCCACGTCCTTGGCCAGGCCCCAGTCGACGACGAGGGTCTCGCCGTAGGGGCCGACCATGATGTTGCCGGGCTTCAAGTCGCGGTGGATGTAACCCTTGCTATGGGCGTACTCCAGGGTCTCGCACGCACCCAGGAACCGCCGCAGCAGCTGACGGAACTCGACCCCCCAGGCCTGCGCGGGGTCGCCGCCGGCGGCCTCGGCCTTCTTGCGGGCCTCGTGGAAGTCGCGGATCGCGACCGACAGGCTGTCCCCCTGGACGAACCGCATCGCGTAATAGGGGCGGCCCGCCTCGTCCTCGCCGAGGCTGTAGACCGGCACGATGCCAGGGTGTTCGAGCTTGCCGGTGATCTCCGCCTCCAGCAGGAAGCGGGCGCGCAGGTCCTCGCGGTCGGCGTTCCGGGGCTGAAGCTCCTTGAGCGCGACCTCGCGCTGGAGCTGGCGGTCGAGGGCCTTCCAGACCCGGCCGATCCCCCCCCGGGCGTGGACGTTGAGCAGCTCGTAGCGCGCGGCGAGGGCCTCTCGGGGGACGGCGGGCGAGGTCCGCGAGGGCGTGGGCGGTTCGCCCGGGAGGGTCGTCGCGAGCGAGTCCCCGGGGACGCCCCCGGCCGCCTCGTCGTCCCGGACCGTGGAGATGCGCCAGGCGGCCAGGCTGCGGGCCAGGTCGCAGCCGTTGGCCCGGTAGTGGGCCGACGCCACGCACCCCAGGGCCTCCATCTGGCTGGTGTCGAGCTTGCCGAGGTTCTGGAGCAGCTCGGAGAGGTGGACCTGAGGCGCGTGCGACCACTGCTCCAGGATGGACGCGGTCGCGTTCCGGGGGATCGCCCCCGTCATCCCCGCCAGGAACGCCCTGAGGACCTCCTCGTCGTCCCCGGCCCCGCCATGCTCGCCCACGAATCGAGCCCCCGAATCGCCCGCGCCGCGACGCCCGGCCCGGCCGTCGTCACCCTCGCCGCGGTTGCATTCTGAACGATCCCCGGCCGGCCGGCAACGGGCCTCACGCCGGGGCCCGCCGCGTGCTCGATTTTTCGCAATTCTTCTTGCGAGAAAGTCGAGAAAGGGGCCCGCGGCGAGTGGACGGGACAGAAGAGGGCGTCTACAATAAGGTTCCGCGAGGGACGTGGGACGGTTGCACCGGGGCGACGAGCGATCGAAGGGCGGCTTCCATGTCGGAAACTTCGGATCGGGCGTTGCTGGACCTCATCCGTCGTCGCGGGCCGCTGACCGTCTGCGAGCTGGCCGCGGCGGTGGGCGTGACCGGGACCGCGGTGCGGAACCGGCTGGCGCGGCTGCTCGGGGCCGGACTGGTGGAGCGGAAGACGCGCCAGGACGGCCGGGGGCGTCCCAAGCACACGTACGAGGCCAGCGTCGAGGCCCACAAGCGCCTCGGCCAGAACTACGCCGACCTCGCCGTGGCGCTTTGGGAGGAGATGATGGGGACGGTGGAGGACCGCAAGCTCCGCCGGGCCATCTTCCAGAGGATCACCGTCCGCCTGGCCGAGATGTATCGGACTCAGGTCGGGGGCGATGGCTGGGAAGGCCGGCTGACCCAGCTCAGCGGCCTGCTGCAGGTCCGCGGGGTCGAGGCCGAGGTGGCCCCCGGAGGCGACGGCCTGCCGCCCTTCCTCCGCCAGCATTCGTGCCCCTACTACGAGCTGGCGGAGCTGGACCGGGCCATCTGCGGGCTGGAGCGGAAGATGTTCGAGAAGGTGCTGGGCCGGGGCCTGCGTCTCAGCCAGTGCCGGCTCGACGGCGGCCGCTCCTGCGACTTCGAGGCCAAGCCGACGGCCCCGGCCGTGCTGGCCCTGGGGCCGCCCCCCTCGGGGTTCGCACCGCTCTCTTACGAAGACGACGTCAACAGGGTTTAAATGTCGATGAGCAAGGTACTTCGGATCGAGAATCTGCGCGTCGCCGTCGAGGGCAAGGAGATCCTCCGCGGGGTCGACCTGACCATCAAGCAGGGCGAGGTCCACGCGCTGATGGGCCCCAACGGCTCGGGCAAGAGCACCCTGAGCTACGCCCTGATGGGTCATCCCAACTACGAGGTGACGGGCGGCTCGGTCACGATCGACGGCGACGACGTCCTGGCCATGGAGCCCGACGAGCGGGCCAAGGCGGGCGTCTTCCTGGCGTTCCAGTACCCCACGGCCATCCCCGGCGTGACGGTCGCCAACTTCCTGCGGCACGCGGTCACGAACGTCCGCAACCCCGAGCGCCGCGAGGGCCAGGACCTGATCCCGATGCGCGACTTCCGCAAGGAGATCCGCCAGGAGATGGACGACCTGGGCATGGACCCGGCGTTCGCCCGCCGCTACCTCAACGAGGGCTTCTCGGGCGGCGAGAAGAAGCGGGCCGAGATCCTCCAGCTCGCCATGCTCCGCCCCGCCTTCGCCATCCTCGACGAGACCGACAGCGGCCTGGACATCGACGCCGTCCGGATCGTCTCCGAGGGGGTCAACCGGGTCGCCGCCAAGCACTCGACCGGGATCCTGGTCATCACCCACTACGAGCGGATCCTGACCTTCATCAAGCCCCAGTTCGTCCACATCCTCTTCGGCGGCCAGATCGTCGAGGAGGGGGGCGGCGAGCTGGTCAAGCAGCTCGAAGCCGAGGGCTACGACTGGATCCGCGCCAAGTACCCCGAGGCCGCCCGCCGCGCCGAGGAGCTGGAAGCCTCCAAGCAGGACCAGCAGGGCGTGGGCGTCTGACGAGACGCCGCCCGGCCCGGCCTCGCCCCGAACCACCAAGCGAAGCGAAGAGACGAGAGGCGGGGAGCACCCCCCTAGACGAAGGGACCCGAGATGGCGACCGATCTGAATCTCCAGGTTGCGGGCATCAAGGAAGATGACAAGTACGGCTTCCGCGACTCCGACGCCAACTACGCCTTCAAGAGCGGCAAGGGGCTGACCCGGGACGTCGTCGAGCAGATCTCCGAGATGAAGAACGAGCCCGCCTGGATGCGGGACTTCCGCCTCAAGGCGCTCGAGATCTTCCGCCAGAAGCCCACCCCGACCTGGGGCGGCGAGCTGGCGGGCCTGAACTTCGACGACATCCGCTACTTCATGAAGGCCACCGACCGCCAGGGCCGCACCTGGGACGACGTCCCGGCCGAGATCAAGAACACGTTCGACAAGCTCGGCATCCCCGAGGCCGAGCGCAAGTTCCTGGCCGGCGTCGGCGCGCAGTACGAGTCGGAGGTCGTCTACCACAGCCTCCGCGAGGACCTGCAGAAGAAGGGCGTGATCTTCGTCGACACCGACACGGCGGTGCGCGAGCACCCCGACCTGGTCCGCGAGTACCTGGGCACGATCATCCCGATCGCCGACAACAAGTTTGCGGCCCTGAACTCGGCGGTCTGGAGCGGCGGCTCGTTCGTCTACATCCCGGCCGGCGTCAAGGTCGACATCCCGCTGCAGGCCTACTTCCGGATCAACGCCGAGAACATGGGCCAGTTCGAGCGGACGATCATCATCGTCGAGGAGGGGGCTCAGGTCCATTACGTCGAGGGCTGCACCGCCCCGATGTACTCGTCCGAGAGCCTGCACTCGGCCGTCGTCGAGATCGTCGTCAAGAAGGGCGGCCGCTGCCGCTACACGACGATCCAGAACTGGGCCAACAACATCTACAACCTCGTCACCAAGCGGGCCGTGGCCCACGAAGACGCGGTCATGGAGTGGGTCGACGGCAACCTCGGCAGCAAGCTGACGATGAAGTACCCGGCCGTCTACATGGTCGGCAAGGGCGCCCGCGGCGAGATCCTCTCGATCGCCTTCGCCGGCCAGGGCCAGCACCAGGACGCCGGCGGCAAGGTCGTCCACGCCGCCCCCCACACCAGCTCGCGGATCATCTCCAAGAGCATCAGCAAGAACGGCGGCCGGGCCAGCTACCGCGGCCTGCTCAAGGTCGCCAAGGGCGCCAAGGGCTCGAAGTCGAACGTCGTCTGCGACGCGCTCATCCTCGACCCCAGCAGCCGCTCCGACACGTACCCGTACATCGAGATCGACGAGGACGACGTCAAGATCGGCCACGAGGCCAGCGTCTCCAAGATCGGCGAGGAGCAGCTCTTCTACCTGAGGAGCCGCGGCCTCTCCGAGGCCGAGGCCTCCACCCTGATCGTCAGCGGCTTCATCGAGCCCCTCGTCAAGGAGCTGCCGATGGAGTACGCCGTCGAGATGAACAAGCTCATCCAGCTCCAGATGGAAGGCTCCGTCGGCTGACGGCCGAACCTGTTTCCGCCCCCGACGGCGGCTCGCCGTCGGGCGGTCCCCGCGGTACGATCGCGACGAGGCGGCCTGCGGGCGGCCTCGTCGCCGTTCATGCTCGGCCTGGGCGTGCGTCCGCGAAGGATAGCGAGCCGGCGCTCGTCGGGCGTGTCGGCGATCCGATCGATTCTTTTTGATGTTCAAGTCCTGGAAGCACCATGAGTAGCAGCCTTTCCGCGTCGACCCTGGCCCCCGCCGGCTTCTCGGAGGAAGCCTTCGAGGCGTTCCTGAAGGGGCGCGACGAGCCCGGATGGCTCGTCGACCGCCGTCGCGAGGCGTTCGCGCGGTTCCAGGCGTTCGCCTGGCCGACCGCTCGGGACGAGGAATGGCGGCGGACCGACATCCGCGCCTTCAAGCCGGCCGACTTCGGGCCGCCCGCGCAGGCCGAGGCCTCGGCCGCCGCGACGGCCGCGTTCGACCCGCTCTGGGAGAGCCTCTCCTCGCACTACGCCACAGGCGTCGCGCACGTCGACGGCGCCGTCGTCCGCAGGCCCGACCCGGCCAAGCTCGGCGGCGCGACGTTCGTCGACCTGGAGACGGCGGTCAAGGACCATCCCGAGATCCTCCGCAAGCACCTCCTCACCGACGTCGTCAAGCCCTCGGACGACGTCCTGGCGGCCCTGCACGCGGCCTTCTGGAGCGGCGGCTCGCTGCTCTACGTCCCGAGGGGGGTCGCCGTCGAGCTGCCCCTGTTCAGCATCGCCGGCATGTCGGCCGACGGCCGCATCGACTTCGGCCACACCCTCGTCGTGCTCGAAGAGGGCGCCGAGGCCACGCTCGTCCGCGAGACCGCCAGCGCAGGCCGCGGCGACGCGCCCGGCCTGCACGTCGGGGCGCTCGAGGTGGTGCAAGGAGCGTCGTCCCGGCTCCGCCTGGTCAACATCCAGAACTGGGACGCGTCGACCTGGCACTTCACCCGCGAGCGGGCCGTGATCGGCCGCGACGCGTCGCTGCAGTGGACCGTCGGGGCGCTCGGGTCGCGGCTGTCGAAGGTCAACCAGGAGGTCGTCCTGGCCGGCGAGGGGGCCTCCGCCCAGGTCAACGGCGTCATGTTCACCACCGGCCGCCAGCACCTCGCGTACTTCACCCGCCAGGACCACCAGGCCCCCCACACCACCAGCGACCTGCTCTACAAGGGGGGCCTCAAGGGCCACTCGCGGATCGTCTGGAAGGGCATGATCCGCGTCGAGAAGGACGCCCAGCGCACCGACGCCTACCAGAAGAACGACAACCTGATCCTCTCGGATTCGGCCCGCGCCGACTCGATCCCCGGCCTGGAGATCGAGGCCAACGACGTGCGCTGCACGCACGGGGCCACCGCCGGCCGCGTCGACGAGGAGATGATCTTCCTCTGCCAGGCGCGGGGCATCCCCCGCGACACGGCGGTCCGGCTGATCGTCGAGGGGTTCTTCGCCAACGTCTACGACCGCATCACCCTCGACCCCGTCCGGGAGACGCTCCGGCGCGCCGTCGCGGCGAAGCTCGGGGATTCTTGATCGTCATGGAAAGCCAGGGAGCCTGTCTCATGGGGGAAGCTTACGCGCATCCCGAAGTCCTCGTCTCGACGCAATGGGTGCTGGACCACCTCGACGACCCCAAGGTGCGGATCGTCGAGAGCGACGAAGACCTCCTGCTCTACGACCTGGGCCACGTCCCGGGCTCGGTGCGGATCGACTGGCAGGGGGACCTGCAGGACCAGATCGTCCGCGACTACATCGACGCCGAGAAGTTCGCCGACCTCTGCTCGAAGAACGGCATCGCCGCCGACACGACGGTCGTGTTCTACGGCGACAAGTCGAACTGGTGGGCCTGCTACGCCTTCTGGGCCTTCACCCTCTTCGGCCACGAGAGCCTGAAGGTGATGGACGGCGGCCGGAAGCTCTGGATCGACGAGGGCCGGCCGATCACCCGCGAGACCCCCAAGCCCCCCCGGACCGACTACAAGGTCGCCGGCGGCGACGAGGCGGCCATCCGCGCCTTCCGCGACGAGGTGATGACCCACGTCCGCGCCGGCAGGCCCCTGATCGACGTGCGGAGCCCCAAGGAGTTCACCGGCGAGATGCTCCACATGGAGGACTACCCCCAGGAGGGCTCGCTCCGCGCCGGCCACATCCCGGGGGCCAAGAGCGTCCCCTGGAGTCGCGCCGTCGAGGACGACGGCACGTTCAAGTCGGCCGCCGCCCTCAGGGCGATCTACGAGGGCGAGGTCGGCCTCAAGCCCGCCGACGACGTCGTCGCCTACTGCCGGATCGGCGAGCGTTCCAGCCTGACCTGGTTCGTGCTGACTTACCTTCTGGGCTACCCGCGCGTCCGCAATTACGACGGCTCGTGGACCGAGTGGGGCAACCTCGTCCGCGCCCCGATCGAGCGCGGGGCCGGCGCCTGAACAACGCGCCTTGCCCAGCCTCGCGCCATCGTGAAGAATGGAACGAACCCGGGAGCTCGGAGCCCGGTCCGATCGGTCGGCGACCCGCGTGCGGCGCCGACGACCCGACCGCGACCGAGCCCGCCGGGGCCGGCCCTCTCCCAACAGCCGGAAGGAGCAGACCATCTCCATGCCCGCCGCACTCGACGCCATCATCGACGAGCTGAAGGAGTCCGACCGCCAGGAGCGGATCGACCTCCTGATCGACTTCGCCAAGAACCTGCCGCCCCTCCCGCCCGAGCTGGAGGCGCGCAAGGACGCCGAGCACCGGGTCGAGGAGTGCCAGTCGCCGGTCTACCTGTTCGTCGAGATGATCGGCGACCGCGTCGCCCTCTACGGCGAGGCCCCCGCCGAGGCGCCGACCGTCCGGGGCTTCGTCTCGCTCCTGCTGGAGGGGCTCAACGGCGCGTCGCCCGAGGACGTGCTGAAGGTCCCCGGCGACCTGGTCGACCTCTGCGGCCTGACCGAGGTCCTGGGCATGCTCCGGGTCCGCGGGCTCTCCGGGGTCCTGCGTCGCATCAAGCGCGACGTCGCCCGCGTCGCGTTCGCCCACCACTCGACCCCCTGATCGGATCGGACGAGACGCCCATGTCGGAAGCCGTCAAGATCGCCGCCGCGTCGGAACTCGCCCCCGGCGGCAAGAAGCTCGTGGACGTCGACGGCCGCGCCCTGGCGCTGTTCCGGGTCGGCGACGAATACTACGTCATCGACGACGTCTGCACCCACGACGGCGGCCCCCTCGCCGAGGGCGAGCTCGACGGCGTGCAGGTCGAATGCCCCCGCCACGGCGCGCGGTTCGACGTCCGCACCGGGGCGGCGGTCCGCTTCCCGGCCATCGAGCCGGTCCCCACCCACCCGGTGGAAGTCCGCGACGACGGCGTCTACGTCCGGATCGACGGCTGAGGCCCGAAACGGCACCCCCCCCTCCGAGGATCCCGCGATGATCGAACACGAGGCCCTCGTCCAGGCCCTGAAGACCGTCAACGACCCCGAGCTCAACGTGAACGTGGTGGACCTGGGCCTGGTCTACTCGATCCGCGCGGAGGACGACCGCGTCGACGTCGAGATGACCCTGACCTCGCCCGCCTGCCCGATGGGGCCGGAGATCCTCCGCAACTCGGTCGCCGCCCTGGAGAAGGTCGAAGGGGTCGCGAAGGTCGACGTCAAGCTCGTCATGACCCCCCCCTGGACCCCCGACCGCATGACCGACGACGCCCGCGACGAACTCGGCATGTTTTAACCGGGCCGGGTCCGGTCGCCGCCCCTTCCCCCCTTCGTTCTCCTTGCTTGAGAAAGCCGATCGCGCGTCGCCCCCGGCCGCGTCGCGGTCGGCGACCCGCCTCATCTTTCCCGTCGCCGCCGGATCACGCCGAAAAGGCATCGTATGTAGGATGGAACCTGCAAGCATGCGGCCTGCGTTGCCGTTTTCCGACATCGTCATACACTTCTTTAGACATGTCGCCGTCCCCTGATGACGCGGCCCGTCCCGTGTGTTAAGTTGGCCCGCCAGGGCGGGAGACTCGTGCAGGGTCGTCCGCCGAAGGCTGCCGGAAGGGATTGATCCCCGTCTTGCTCGGCCCTCCCTCCCTAAGCGTTTTTCCAACCCATACTTCGCGACCGATGATCAGGGTATGGGGCCCACTGGTCCCCTTTCATGGGATCGAGCGCCGTGGCTCGGAAAAAGACCCCCAAAGTCCGCCTGACGATCAAGACGTCGCTCTCGCGTCGACTGCGAGAGATCCGCCAGGAACTCTTCGGCGATCACGGCGGTCCGGAACTGGCCCGCCGCCTGAACCTGCCGGCGCGCACATGGTACAACTACGAGACGGGCGTCACCGTCCCGGCCGAGATCCTGCTCTCGTTCATCGAGCTCACCGGCGCGTCGCCGACCTACCTGACGACCGGCGAAGGCCCGCGGTACGTCGGCCCGTCGGAGGACCGCCGGATGACGGACCTCTCGCCGCTCGAGCTGATCCGCCGCGGACTTGAGAAGCTGGAACGGGAACGCCCGATCTTCTCCTCCTCGCCGGGGTCGGGCCAGGACGGGCCCCTGGCCCCCGGGCGCGAAGGGACGGAGTTCCAGGCCGTGCTGGTCTTCCCCTTCGAGGAGCTGAACCGCCCGACGCTCGATACGGCGCGGTCGGTGGGCCGCGTGCTGGCCTATCGTCACTGGCTCCCCAACCCGGGGGCGACGATCGCGGTGCGGGCCGTCGACGAGTCGATGAGCCCGATCCTGCCCAAGGGCTCGATCGTCGCCATCGACCGGTCCCTGACCGACCCGAGGGAGCTGCGGGGCAAGATCGTGGCCGCGCGGCTCGAGGGCGAGGTCATGATCCGCTGGCTGGACCTGAGCGGGCGGCACGTGATCCTGCGGCCCAACCACGCCGGCCCCGACCACCCGCTGGTCCCGGTCGAGATCGACGACGCGCCGGCCGATTTCCTCATCGGCCGGGTCGTCTGGTCGTGGAGCCGGTTCGGCGAGGGTTGAGCCGACCAGACGCAAGAGGCTCGCGATGCCGCCTTCCCGCCCCCCGACCCTGCGGCCGGAACAGGTCTGGCGATCGGCCCGCGAGCCACTCTTCTGGCTCGACGCCGGACTCCGGGTCGCCTGGGTGAACCCGGCCTTCGAGGAGCTGACGGGGGTCGCGGCCGCCGCGGTCGTGGGGTCCGCCTGCCCGGCGTACGGGCCGTCGGGCGAAGGGGACGCCGCCGACCTCGCGGCCAGCCTGTCGCCCCCGCCGGAGGCGCTCGCCGGCCGCTGCGCGACGGCCTTCGCCCTCTTCGTGCGCCCGGACGGCGCGCGGCTGCGACGGGCCGTCGCCTTCCAGCCGTTCCGCGACGGCCGGGGCGCGCTGCTGGGTCTGCTGGGGCGGATCCTCGAGGCCGACGAGTCGCCCCCCTCGCCGCCGCCCGGGGCCGAGTCCGAGGGGCATCGCCTGCGCGTCCTGCTGATGGACGCCCGTGCCTCGCTCCTGGAGCGCTTCGGCTTCGACTCCATGGTCGGATCGGGACCGGCGCATCGGCGGCTCCTGGAGCAGGTCCGGCTGGCCGCGGCGGTGCGCCGGCCCGTGTTGTTCGTCGGCGAGGCCGGGACCGGCAAGCGGCACGCCGCCCGCGCCGTCCACCAGCTCGGCGCCGGCGACGGCCCCGCGCTGAAGGTCCTCGACTGCGAGGCCCTGCCCGCCGAGATCCTCGACCGCGAGCTGTTCGTCGCGGCCGAGACCGGGGCGGCCGCCGAACCCGCCGCGCGGCCCCGGCTGGCCGCGGCCGACGGCTCCTCGCTCCTGATCGGCGACCTCGCGGCGCTGCCTCGCGACATCCAGGCGAAGCTGGCCGCCGCGCTCGAAGCCGGCGACGACCGGGTGCGGATCCTGGCCGTGACGACCGGCGACCCCGAGGCCGACGTCCGCTCCGAGGTCCTCCGCGGCGACCTCTACCTGGCCCTCTCCGTGCTGACCATCCGTCTGTCCCCCCTGCGCGATCGACGCGACGAGATCCCCCTGCTCGCCCAGAACTTCCTGGAGCGTCTCAACCGCCGCGGGGGCCGCCAGCGGCCCGGGTTCGCCCGCGCCGCCGAGGACGCCCTGGCCGCCTACCACTGGCCGGGGAACCTCCGCGAGCTGGCGCGGGTCGTCGAGCACGCCCACGGCCGGGGCGAGGCCGGCCTCGTCTCCGAAGCCGACCTCCCCGCCGACGTCCGCGGGAACCTGGGAGACGCCCATCCCCCGCCCCGGCCCGCCCCCCCCCGCCCCCTCGACGAGATCCTCACCGACGTCGAGCGCCGGCTGATCGAGAACGCCCTGTCCCGGTCCCGCCGCAACAAGTCGCGGGCCGCCGAGATCCTGGGCGTCTCCCGGCCCCGCCTGTACCGCCGCCTCAAGGAGCTGGGCTTCCCCGACGCCGACGAGGACTGACGCCCGGTTCGCCTTCCCGGCGCGGGGGGATTCTGATAGGGATCACGGTCCTGGACGCGGATCGCGGCCGTGACCCGTCGCGATCCGCCCCCTCCGAACCGAGCACGGAAGCGAGCGACCCAAGGATGAAGATCTTCATCTCGGCCGGCGAGCCCAGCGGCGACCTGCACGCCGCGAACCTGATCCACGCGCTGCGCGAGCGCGTCCCCGAGGCCGAGTTCACCGGCTTCGGCGGGCCCAGGATGATCGAGGCGGGCGCGACGCTGAAATACCCGCTCGTGAACCTGGCGGTGATGTGGTTCCTGAGCGTCTTCCAGAACATCGTCACGTTCGTCCGCGTGCTCGTCATGGCCGACCGCTGCTTCCGGGACGAGAAGCCCGACGCCGTGGTGCTGGTCGACTACCCGGGCCTGAACTGGTGGGTCGCCCGCCGCGCCCGGGCGCGCGGGGTGCCGGTGTTCTACTTCGTCCCCCCCCAGCTCTGGGCGTGGGCCGGCTGGCGGGTGGAGAAGGTCCGCCGGTTCGTCGACCTGGTCCTGTGCAGCCTGCCGTTCGAGCCGGCCTGGTATCGCGAGCACGGCTACGCGAACGCGGTCCACGTCGGCCACCCGTACTTCGACGAGCTCCAGGACCGCGACCTGGACGAGGCGTTCACGACCGCCCAGGAGGCCCACGGCCGGCCGCTGCTGGCGATCCTGCCCGGCTCCCGGACGCTCGAACTGAAGCGGAACCTGCCGATCCTGATCCGCGCCGCGGCCAAGCTCGCGGCCCGCCGGCCCGACGTCCGCTTCGCCGTCGCCTGCCTGCACGAGCCCCACCGCGTGCTGGCCGAGGGGATCATCGCCGACACGCTCCAGGGGCTCGCGGGCCTGCCCGCCCCCGACCTGGAGGTCTTCTCCGCCCGGACGCCCGAGCTGATCCGGGTCGCGGACGTCGCCTGGTCGGTCTCCGGCTCCGTCAGCCTGGAGCTGATGATGGAGGCGCTGCCGACCGTGATCCTGTACAAGGTCCGGCCGATCGACCTGGTCATCGCGCGGCCGTTCATCAAGGCGAAGTACATCACGCTCGTCAACCTGCTCGCCGACGCCGAGCTGATGCCCGAATACCTGACGAGCCGGGACGTCTCGGACGAGCTGGTCCGCCACGCCGAGAGCTGGCTCGGCGACCCCGAGGCGAAGGCCCGCGCCACGGCCGCCCTGGCCGCGCTCCGCTACACGGCCGCCCGCCCCGGCGCGACCGCCCGCGCGGCCGACCGGATCCTCGCGTGGCTCCGCGACCACGCCGCGACGGATACGGCCTACCGCGGCCCCCACGCCCGGTCGCTCGACCTCGACCCGGTCGGGCTCGATTCCGTCGAGGCGGACGACGGCGTCTGAATCGCCCCCGGCGTTCGATCGACCGATGCAGGCGCGTTCACGGACGCGCCTGCCGCCGTTTCTCCAGGAGCATGCGGAGGTACGAGCGGGGCTCGACCTCCGTCAGGCCGAGCTTCGCGGCGAGGCCGAGGACCGCCTGCTGGGCCCGGGGGAGGTCGTCGCGGCCGTGCGCCAGGGCCTCGACCTCGGCGAAGTCGCCCAGCCCCTCGGCGCGGTCGAGGGTCGTCTCCAGGTCGTGGCCGTCGAACCGGAGGTGGAACGAGGTCCGCCGCTTGCGGACGACGGCCACGCGCCGGAACCCGAGCCGGTCGAACAGCCGGGCGAGCTGCTCGTGGCGTTCCGGGCCGGCGTCGAAGGGGATCTCGATCTCCTCGCGGGTCTTGGTCGGCCCGGCCTCCTTCGGCCCCTTGTAGGTGACGCGGTTGTCGCCGCCGACGCGCCGGATCCGGAACGCCTCGTTGGTGACGGCGAAGTCGCGCGCCGGGTGGTTCAGGTACGAATCCTCCTCGTCGACGGTCCCCCGCTCCTCGGCCCCGAGCGCGGCCAGCGCGCGGCGCAGGGCGTCGTGGTCGACGTCGCGATACTTCACCTCGACTTCGTAGCCCATGGGGTCCCGATCCGCAAAGGGGACGGACGTCGCCCCGACGTCCGGCCGAGGACTATTCCGCCCGCGTGGGCCCGTCGAGCGCGCGATTCCGGAAGACGACCACGGGGCTGCTGGGCGTCGCCGCCACGAGGCATTCGAAGCCCGCCCGCTCGAGCTTCTCGAGCATCTTCTCGGTCCCGTCGCCGGTGAGGAAACGCGCGTGGGTTTCCATGACGATGTGCTTGACGTGCGCGCGCAGGGTTTCCAGCTCGTCGTCGACCAGCGCGATCTCGGCCCCCTCGACGTCGATCTGGAGGTTGATCGTCTGGAAGCCGCGATGCTTGAGGATGTCCTTCAGCCCGATCGCGGCGACCGTGACGCGGCTGTCGCCCCCGCTCGAGATCCGGCTCTCGAGGTGGTCGTCGATCTGGAACTCGATGAGCGCGTTCTCGGCCCCGACGGCCGCGGAGATGATCTGGAAGCGGCAGCCGTTGAGTTCGCGGTTCTTCAGCAGCGTCGGCACGACCACGGGGTTCGCCTCGACGACGACGTGCTCGGTCGGCCGCTGCAGATGGCGGTTCGTGATGCAGGACAGGGCCCCGATCGACGCCCCGAACTCGACCGTCGGCAGGGCCGGGTCGAGGTACTTGAGCGTGTAGTCGATCTCGTCGTTCTCGTGCCAGCCGTAATACATCAGGCTCTTGGCGCGCGTCCGGATCAGCGGGTTGTCGAGGGAGACCTTGACGCCGTGGAAGTCGATCACGTCCCCGGTGAGCTCGATGTACCTGCCGATGTACCAGTTGTCCTTCTTGAACCGCCAGACGTAGGACTTCATCTGCTGGATGCGATTCTCGCTGAGGACCTTGTCAGCCACGCGACGGTACCATCGGCGGGGCTTGGGCTTCGTCGTCTCTCGCACGGCGCTCGTTTCCATGTCAGCGTCAGCCTTTCTCGACCCGGAGGCTTCGCCGGAGACCTGGGTTTTGGAAGCACGAATCATAACCAAGGACGGCGCCCGTCGCCACCCGCCAGGAGGCCGGCCCCCCGCGGGACGCCGGCCGGGAGGGAGCGATCCCCCCTTGATTCCGGCGCCCCGAACGCGGATACCCGTTCGAGGGAGGGGTGCGGAGTCGCCGAGGCGGCCCGCAGCCCCGACGAAGATCGAACCCGCCGCCGACGATGGGAAGCCGAGCCATGCCGATCCATCTGCCCCCGACCTCGCGTCGCACGTTCCTCAACAGCCTCGCCCTGGGGGGGGCCGCGCTCGTCCTCCCCGGGATCCGGCCGACGTCCGCGGCCGGGCGCGACGAGCCGGGCGGCTACGTCGCGCTGCTGGCCGACACGCACATCGACCAGGACGCCGGCAAGGTCGTGCGCGACGCCTTCAACGTGAGCGCCAGCCTGCGCGCCGTCGTCGCCGACGTGCTCGCGCAGCCGAGGCCGCCCGCGTGCGTGGCGGTCGTCGGCGACCTCGCGCTCAAGAACGGCCAGCCCGGCGACTACGGCCGGTTCCTGGAGCTCGTCGCCCCGCTCCGCGAGCGCGGGATCCCCGTCCACCTGACCCTGGGCAACCACGACGACCGCGACGCGTTCCGCAAGGCGCTGCACCAGGAAGCCGAGGCCGCGGTCGAGGGCCGATGCGCCGCCGTCGTGGAGGCCGCCGGCGCGCGGCTGGTGCTGCTGGATTCGCTCGACAAGGTGGACGAGGTCCCCGGGCTCCTCGGCGAGGCCCAGCGCGCCTGGCTGGCGAGGACCCTCGACGCCGCGCCCGCCGCGGCGACGGTCGTCCTGGTGCACCACAACCCCTCGCCCACGGCCGAGCCCGCGCCGGGGACGTTGCAGGACACGGCCGCGCTGCTCGACATCCTCCGGCCTCGCAAGCAGGTGAAGGCCCTCGTGTACGGCCACACCCACGCCTGGCGGCGGAGCGAGGAGGACGGGCTGCACCTCGTCAACCTGCCGGCGGTCGCCTACCCCTTCGAAAAAACCGAGCCCGTGGGCTGGTGCCGCTTCGAGCCGCTCCGCGACGGCCGGGGGGCGACGTTCGAGCTGCGATGCACCGGCGGCGATCGGTCGAAGGACGGCGAACGCGCCGAGTTGGCCTGGCGCGGTGCCTGACGACCCCGCGGCGAGCCGTCCGGCGCCGCCGCGAATCCGAAAAAAACGCCATTTCGTCCGCGCAAGTGCGGTCGTCGCCGTGGGGCTCGGTCGCGGGCCGGAGTAAGCGATTGACGGGTGGGGGCGCCTCGCTACAATCGGGAGGTCGTGCCGCCCGCCGTCCTCCCCGGGCGTCGGTCGGATGGGACCCAGGGGCTTAGCAACGAGGTGGAACCGTGATCATCATCCCCAGGGAAGAGGGCGAAGGCGTCGTGATCGGTGACGACGTGGTCGTCACCGTCGTGGAGATTCGGGGCGACCGCGTGCGGCTGGCCATCGAATACCCCGACGACACGTCCGTCGAGCGTGGGGAGGATCGATCCCGGATTCGGACCTATCGCGACGTCCTCCTGTCGTCGCTCTCGTCCTGAGCCAGGCCAGGAGTCGTCGCGCATCGGGGCGTCCCTCGAAAGGCGCCATCGGCCCGGTCATCCGGGCCCCGGTCGAGAGGCGTCGCCGCGCGACCTCGGCGCCTCGAGTCGTGATGGCCGCCTTGACCTTCCACGCCTCGGAAAGGCCCGCTAGAATGCGGCGGGAGGCCGCCGATCCGGATGCGAATCCGCAACGGCGCGGTCGCGGGGAGTCGGGCGGGCTCCTCCCATTCTCACCGAGGACGAGGATGAGCGTTCCCGAGCTGGAGCTCTTCGCGACCGAGGACCTCATCGAGGAGGTCCTCCGCCGCACCACGTTTCAAGGCGTCGTCATCCACTCCCGAGACGCCGTCGGCAATGGTTCGGAACCGGACGAGAGGACGTTCAGCGTCCGGTTCAACGGCAATTTCCAGACCGGAGAAGTCGGGCGACTGCTCGACGTCGTCAGTCGTCGACTCGCCGACGCGGTCTGACCCCGACCCCTGGCGGACGACCCTCCCTCCGCCGGCCTGGGAGCCCGAACATGTCCACCGAAGAAGAGCGCAAGCACGCGTACAAGGCCTTCAAGAAGCGGCTCAAGCTCGCGCGCCTGGACGACCAGTCCGGCCTGAGCCCCGGCACCAAGACCTCGCGCATCGGCGGCATCACCCCCCCCGCCGGCCACCCCCCGGGCATCTGGGAAGAGCTGGCGACCGAGGGCAAGCTCAAGCGCGAGGGCCACGGCATCTACTCGCTGGCGAACGAGGTCTGAGGCCGGCCCGCGAATCGCCCGGGCGTCGTTGACGACGTAGCGCGCGGGGGCCTAGAATCCCGGCATGTCGTCATCACATGCGAGCCCCGATCGCGCCGGCGCGTCCGAGCACCCCGCCAACCGCCTGGCGGGCGAGACCAGCCCCTATCTGCTGCAGCACGCGCACAACCCGGTGGAGTGGCACCCCTGGGGCCACGAGGCGCTCGAGCTGGCGAAGGCCGAGGACCGGCCCATCTTCCTGTCCATCGGCTACTCGGCGTGCCACTGGTGCCACGTCATGGAGCGGGAGAGCTTCGAGAATCCGGACATCGCCCGGATCATGAACGCCCACTTCGTGAACATCAAGGTCGACCGCGAGGAGCGTCCCGACCTCGACCAGATCTACATGAACGCCGTCCAGGCGATGACCGGCCAGGGGGGCTGGCCGATGTCGGTCTTCCTGACGCCTGAAGGGGAGCCGTTCTTCGGCGGCACGTATTTCCCCCCCAGCGACTCGCGGGGCATGCCGGGGTTCCCGCGCGTCCTGCTGAGCGTCCATCGCGCATGGGCCGAGCGCCGGGGCGAGATCCGCCAGTCGGCCGTCGAGATGACCTCGCACCTGCGGAACGCGGCCGATGCCGGCCGGGGGAAGGGCGAGGCGTCTCCGCTCTCGACCGCGCTGCTCGACCACGCGGCGAAGGCCCTGATCCGGAACTTCGACGCCCGCCACGGCGGCTTCGGCCAGGCGCCCAAGTTCCCGCACCCGATGGACCTCCGCGTGCTGCTGCGGCAGTTCGCGCGCACCGGCGACGCCCAGGCGCTGCACGCCGCGACGTTCACGCTCGGCAAGATGGCTCGGGGCGGCATCTACGACCACCTCGGCGGCGGCTTCGCCCGCTACTCCACCGACGAGCGCTGGCTGGCCCCCCACTTCGAGAAGATGCTCTACGACAACGCCCTGCTGGCCTCGGCCTACGTCGAGGCCTTCCAGGCGACCGGCGAGGCGAGCTTCGCCCGCACGGCGCGCGCCACGCTGGGCTACGTCCTGGACCGCATGACCGACCCCGACGGCCCCTTCTACTCGACCGAGGACGCCGACAGCGAGGGCGAGGAGGGCAAGTACTACGTCTGGTCGCTGGGCGAGATCCTCGAAGTCCTCGGCGTCGACCTGGGGCGGAACTTCGCGCTCACCTACGACGTCTCGCCGGCCGGCAACTGGGAGCGGAAGAACATCCTGAACCTCCCCCGGCCGATCGCCGAGTCCGCCAAGGACCTGGGCCGCGACGCCGACGAGCTGGAGGCCGAGCTGGCCGAGTCGCGGGCGACCCTGCTGGCCGTGCGCGGCCGCCGCATCGCGCCGGGCAAGGACACGAAGGTGCTCGTCGCCTGGAACGGCCTGGCGATCGCCGCGCTCGCGCAGGCGGGGCGGGCCCTGGCCGAGCCCCGCTTCCTGGAGACCGCCGAAAAGGCCGCGGCGTTCCTGCTCGACCGGCTGCGGACGTCCGACGGGCGGCTGCTCCATACTTACAAGGACGGGATCGCCAAGCTCAACGGCTATCTCGACGACTACGCCTGCCTGATCGACGGCCTGACCCGGCTGTTCGAGGCGACCGGCGGCCCGCGCTGGCTGGCCTCGGCCGTCGAGCTGGCCGACGTGATGGTCGCCGAGTTCCGCGACGCCGGGCACGGCGGCTTCTACTACACGGGCGCGAGCCACGAAACCCTGCTCACGCGCCAGAAGGACCTGTTCGACGACGCGACCCCCTCGGGCAACGGCATGGCGGCGACCGCCCTGGTCCGCCTGGCCGCGCTGACGGGCCGGGAGGACCTCGCGACGATCGGCCGCCAGGCCGTCGAGGCCGCCGCGAAGATCCTCGAAGGCGCGCCCTCCGCGGGCGGCCAGACCCTCATCGCGCTCGACTTCCTGCTCGCCCCCCCTCGCGAGCTGGCGATCGTCGCCGGGTCGGACCGCCGCGAGTTCGCCGCCGCGCTCGACGCCGCCTTCGCGCGGTTCCTCCCCCACGCCGTCGTCGCCCCGGCCCCCGCCGAGGATCGCGAGGCGTTGGCGAAGCTCGTCCCGCTGCTGGAAGCCCGGCCCGCCGTCGACGACCACGTCACGCTCTACGACTGCGAGAACTTCACCTGCCGCGCGCCGGTCGCGGGGACGTCGGGCGTCCTCGCGGCGCTGGCGGGGGCCGGCCGGGGCTGAGCTTGCCGCTCGCGGCGGTCGTCGACTAGACTTGAACGACTGGACCGCTCGGCCCCAACGGGGCGGGCGGCGTGGGTGCGACAACCTGGGAGGCTCGCCGATGTCGAGACGGAGACGGATCTTTCTGGCCCTGGCCGCCGCGGCCGTCCTGAGCCCCTTGTGCTGGCTGGCGAGCGGGACCCGCGCCGCCAAGCCCAAGGACGAGATGCTCGAGCTGTACGGCCTCTTCGTCGACGCGGTCGAGAAGGTCGAGGCCAATTACGTCCGCCCCGTCAACCGCAAGGAGCTGCTGGAGAGCGCCCTGGAAGGGATGCTCCAGAACCTCGACCAGCATTCGTCTTACATCAACATGGGCGAATGGCAGCAGTTCCGCAAGCAGATCGAGGGCAAGTTCGGCGGCATCGGCATCCAGGTCGGCATCGACCACGACACGGGCCGCCTCCGGGTCATCGCGCCGATGGTCAACACCCCGGCGTACGAGGCCGGGATCCTGGCCGGCGACCTGATCCTGGAGATCGACGGCCACTCGACCGAGGGCATGTCGTCGGACAAGGCCGTCGAGACCCTGACCGGCCGCCCCGGCACCGAGGTCGAGCTGAACGTGCTGCACGAAGGTTCCGAGCAGCCCACGCCGATCAAGCTCAGCCGGGCCGTCATCGAGGTCCCCAGCGTTTTGGGCGAGCGCCGCGAGAAGGACGGCAGCTGGGACTTCATGCTCGATAAAGACAAGAAGATCGGCTACATCCGCATCACCAACTTCATGCAGTCGACCGGCGACGAGGTCCGCAAGGCCCTCGACAAGCTGAAGGACGAGGGGGCCAGGGCCGTGGTCCTCGACCTCCGCGACGACCCGGGCGGCCTCCTGAGCGCGGCGGTCGAGGTGTCGGACCTGTTCCTCGACAAGGGGGACATCGTCAGTACCAAGGGGCGGAACACCATCCCCAAGTCGTACGTCGCCCAGCAGGACAGCCCCTACGAGTCGCTGCCGATGGCCGTCCTCGTGAACGGCAACTCGGCCTCGGCGTCGGAGATCGTCTCGGCCGCCTTGCAGGACCACAAGCGGGCCGTGGTCGTCGGCTCGCGCAGCTACGGCAAGGGCTCGGTCCAGAACATCCTGGAGCTGGAAGACGGCAACAGCGTGCTCAAGCTGACCGTCGCCAGCTACCACCGGCCCTCCGGCGAGAACATCCACCGCTTCCGCGACGCCAAGGCCAGCGACAAGTGGGGCGTCACGCCCGACCCGGGCATGGAGGTCAAGCTCACCCCCGCCGAGTACCGCGACTGGTTCCTCGCCCGCCGCGGCCGCGACCTCCCGGCGCTTGCCAAGCTCAACGCGGCCAAGAAGCCCGTCGAGGCCAAGTCCGACGCCGAGAAGGCCCAGGACAACAAGGAGAAGGTCGAGACCAAGGACGTCCCCAAGGACGAGAAGCCCCCGGCCGATCCGACCAAGCCCGAGCCCCCCAAGGCCGCCACGCCTCCCGAGGGCGCGCCCCCCTTCGTCGACAAGGTCCTGGACAAGGCCCTCGAAGTCCTCAAGGGCAAGCTCGACGCCCCCGCACCGGCCGAGGAGAAGAAGGCCGCGTGATCCTGCTGGCGATCGAGTCGACCTGCGACGAGACCGGCGCGGCGGTGCTGGAAGGGCGGGAACCCCTCGGGGAATCGGTCCCGCGGATCCTGTCGAGCGTGGTCTCGTCGCAGATCGGCCTGCACCAGAGGTTCGGCGGGGTGGTGCCCGAGATCGCCTCGCGGGCCCACGTCCGCCAGGTCGTGCCGATGATCGACGAGGCCCTCAAGCGGGCCGGCGTCGGCCTCAAAGATGTGGGCGCGGTCGCCGTATCGACCCGCCCCGGCCTGGTCGGGGCCCTGGTCGTCGGCCTGACCGCCGCCAAGGCCCTCGCCCTGGCGCTCGACGTCCCGCTGGTCGCCGTGGACCACCTCGAAGGCCACCTTTACGCCTGCCAGCTCGCCCACCCCGACCGCCGGGTCTTCCCCTGCGTGGGCCTGGTCGTCTCCGGAGGGCATTCGAGCCTCTACGCCTGCCGAGAACCGCTCGACTGCGCGTTCCTGGGCGGGACGATCGACGACGCGGCCGGCGAGGCGTTCGACAAGGTCGCCAGCCTGTTGAACCTGGGCTACCCCGGCGGCCCCGAGATCGAGCGCGCGGCGAAGGCCGGGAACCCGAAGGCGTTCGCCTTCCCCCGGTCGTTCCTGCACGAGCCCCGGCTGGCTTTCAGCTTCTCGGGCCTCAAAACGGCCGTCCTGTACGCCCTGCGGGGGCCGAACCAGGAGCGCGGGGTCGTCGAGCCGACGCCCGAGCTGACCGCAGACCTCGCCGCGAGCTTCCAGGAGGCCGTGGTCGACATCCTGGTCGCCAAGGCCCGCCAGGCGCTCGAGCAGACCGGCATGGAGCGGCTGGGGGTCGGCGGCGGGGTCGCGGCGAACGGCCGCTTCCGCGAGAAGCTCGGCGCGGCGATGGACGCGATGGGGGTCGAGACCTTCATCCCCCCCCTCTCGCTCTGCACCGACAACGCGGCCATGGCCGGCGTGGCCCTGCTCAAGCTGGCCGCCGGCCGGACCGCGGACCTCGACGTGGACGTCGCCGCGGGCCTGGTCCGGCCGAAGCCGACGGCCTGATCAATCAGGAGGGGGGCCGGCGTCCCGATCCCGAGTTCGGGCTCGGCGTGTGCATACCCTGGTAGGCCCGTTGCTGCTGGTCGAGCGTCCGGCGCCGATCGAGCGCCTGGACCTGCTCGGGCGGCAGGGTCTCGGCGTGGACGTGGGGACCCTGGCGAACGGGGCTCGGGCCGTGGTGGAGCGAACGCATGGCGGCGACTCCCTGGGTGAAAAGGACGCGTCTCCCGCTCGGTCGAAAATCCGACTTCCCCTGACGTCCATCAGCCCCGACAATATCAACGCGGCTTACCCAGTGTGACGGGGCCGCGAGCCGAAGGTCGGGACGAGATGCGGAACTCAGCCTGGCCGAAGAACCACGGTGCCAACCAACGGACGTCGATGAACACGCAACCGAAATGGGAACGTATCCAGGGTATCGTCCTCGACGCCGTGGGGACTTTAATCAAGCCGACGCCTTCCGTCTCCGAGGCCTACACCGAGGCCGCCGCGCGGCAGGGGGTGGAGCTGGCTCCCGAGCTGGTGCGGGGGCGGTTCCATGCGGCCTTCCGGGGCGACCTGGTCCAGGGGGCGGACGGCGTCCTGTCGACCGACGAGGGGGTCGAGCGGCGGCGGTGGCGGGCGATCGTGGCCCGGGTCCTGCCCGAGGCGCCCGACCCCGATCGGGCCTTCGACGAACTCTGGGATCATTTCGGCCGGCCCGAATCGTGGCGGGCCTTCCCCGACTCGGCCCCGGCCGTCGAGGCCATCCGCGAGGCCGGGATGCGGGTCTGCATCGGCTCGAACTTCGACGGCCGGCTGCACAGGGTGGTCGCCGGCCTGCCGGAGCTGGCCGACGTCGTCGAGGCGATCGTGGTCTCGTCGGAAGTCGGCTACCGCAAGCCCCATGCGGCCTTCTTCCGGGCCGCCTGCGAGCGCATGGGGCTCCCCCCCGACCGGGTGCTGTCGGTGGGCGACGACCTGGAGAACGACGTCCACGGGGCGCGTCGGGCCGGGCTCTCGGCGCTCTTCCTGAGCCGCCGCGGCGAAGGGGTCGACGACGTGCCCAGCGTCACCGATTTGACCGCCCTTACGGCGCTTCGGGGGGCGGAAGCCTGAAGTTCGGCGGGCCTCCTGGACGATTGACGAGAGGGGACGGCGTCGAGGACGTCGCCAGGGCGGCCTCGGGCCGTCGGCGGCCCTCGACTCGGCTTGCCCGCGGGGACGAGTTGGTTTAGATTCCCGGCGGCCGGCAAGGCCGACGACGGATCGGAACGGATCGCGGCTCCCAGGGAAACGGATTTCCAAAGAGACCGGACTGGAACGGAAGCTCCACCTCCTGATTCGTCGCCTTGGTCCTTCCTGGTCTGCTCCTTTCAGGGAAGAAAGGAATCGCCAGTGGTCGCAACGGTCGAACAGCTCGCGGCCTTGGTCAGCGGCCGCCTCGTGGGCGACGGCAACGTCGCCATCCGCTCGGCGCGGCCGGTGGACGAGGCGGGCCCCGGCGACATCACGTTCATCGAGAACGAGCGCTACGCGAAGCTGCTGCGGACGTCCCCGGCGTCCGCCGCGATCGTCGGCCCCCACTTCCGCAGCAAGCGCACGCCGGTCAAGGACACCCTGGCCGTGATCGAGGTCGACGACCCGATCGCCGCGTTCATCATGGTGCGGAAGCACCTCTCGGGCGCGAGCAAGGCCCGCTGGGTCGGGGTCCACCCCCAGTCGTGGGTCGCCCCCACGGCGCTGATCGGCCCCGAGGCCGCCATCTACCCGTTCGCCTACGTCGGCGACCAGGCGGTGGTCGGCGAGGGCTCGACGATCCATCCCGGGGCCGTGGTCGGCGACCGCGTCCGCATCGGCCGCGACTGCGTCATCCACCCCAACGTCGTGCTCTATCCCGACGTCGTGCTGGAGGACCGGGTCGAGATCCACTCGGGCACCGTGCTGGGCGGCGACGGCTTCGGCTACCGCCAGGTCGACGGCCGGCACGTCAAGGTCCCCCACACGGGCCGCCTCGAAGTCGGCTCCGACGTCGAGATCGGCGCGAACTGCACGATCGACCGGGCGACCTTCGAGGCCACCCGGATCGGCGAGGGGACCAAGATCGACAACCTGGTCATGATCGCCCACAACAACCAGGTCGGCCGCCACAACCTGCTCTGCGCCCAGGTCGGGATCGCCGGCAGCTGCAAGACCGGCGACTACGTCGTGATGGCCGGCCAGGCCGGGATCAAGGACAAGACCGTGATCGGCGACGGCGTGGTGGTCGGCGCCCAGGCGGGCGTGCACCGCAACATCCCCAGCGGCCAGCAGGTGCTCGGCTCGCCGGCGATCCCCGTCCGCGAGCAGCGCCGGCTGTTCCAGATGATCGCCCGGCTCCCCGACATGTACAAGCAGCTCCGCGAGCTGACCGCCCAGATCGAGGCCGTCTCGGCGATCCTGCCGATGACCCCCAGCCACGACGGGACCGTCGGCTTCGACGACGGCGACGGGGCCGCCGACCCGACCGGCTTCTGAGCCCGAATCTCAACCAGGGAGACTCGACGTGCCGTCGCTGCAGGAAACGACCCGTCGCGGCCTGGGACTGGGCCGCCTCCGCCGGGGCCCCGCCCGCGTCGACCCCGACGCGCCCGCGATCGGCCTGCTGGCCGGCAGCGGCCGGTTCCCGATCCTCTTCGCCGAGGCCGCCCGCCGCCAGGGCTACGCCGTCGCCTGCGTGGGGATCCAGTACGAGGCCCCCGCCGAGCTGCGCGAGATCTGCACCACGTTCGACGTCGCGGGCGTGGCCAAGATGGGCCGGATGATCCGCACGTTCCGCCGCCGCGGCGTGAAGGAGATCGTCATGGCGGGCAAGGTCACGAAGAACGTGATCTACACCCCCATGCGCTGGCTGCACCTCTGCCCCGACCTGCGGACCGTCCAGTGGTGGTACCGCCGCGACCGGGCCGACAACCGCGACGACTCGCTGCTGCTCTCCGTCATCGCCGAATTCGAGAGGGACGGTATGACCTTCACCTCGGCACTCGACTACTGCCCGGAACTCCTCGTGAAGGAGGGGGTCCTCACCCGCCGCGCCCCGTCGCCCGCGGAGCGCCTGGACGTGCAGTTCGGCTGGCGGATGGCCAAGGAGATGGGCCGCCTCGACGTCGGCCAGTCGGTCGCGGTCAAGGAGAAGGCCACCCTGGCGATCGAGGCCATCGAGGGGACCGACCGCTGCATCGAACGCGCCGGCCAGCTCTGCCGGGCCGGCGGCTGGACCCTGGTGAAGGTCGCCAAGCCCCAGCAGGACATGCGGTTCGACGTCCCCACCATCGGCGTGAAGACCGTCGAGAACCTCCACAAGGCGGGCGGCCGCGTGCTCGCCGTCGAGGCCGACAGGACCATCGTCGTCGACCAGCCCGACGTCGTCGCCCTCGCCGACCGCTACGGCATGACGATCATCGCCGTCCGCGACGACCCCGCCGCCTGAACGGACCCGAAATCGGCTTCGATCCTCGGGTTCGCTCCTGCGCAGTTTTGAAGCCCGTGGGTTGATGCAAAGTCAATCCGAGGTTTTGTTTGCGCTGCGATCGCCGGTCCCGGAAATCGGCTTCGTTCGGCCCAAACGACGCATCATTTTCGACCCCCCCCGCAAGTCGCTCATCAAGATCCTCCCCACGCGGCCCCTTCTCCTGGATTGTACTACCAGGATGCCAGTTCGAAACTCTCGACCGCTCTTCGTCCCGTCCTTCTCCCGGGGGGAGAAGGGTCAACGCCGCGGAGCTTCACCTGGGTTTTTAGGTGATACTCTTGACGGACCGACAAGGACTCGCTACTTTTCACCTAACTTAATAAGTCAGGTGGAGGGAGGCGAACCATGTCCGAATCGGAGCCGAGTCCGAGGGAGCTGGACGTGCTCAAGGCGCTCTGGGCCCTGGGCTCGGGGAGCGTGCGCGAGGTGCATCAGCGGATGTGTCCCGGGGGCGAGCTGGCGTTCAACACGATCCAGACGCTGCTGCGGATCATGGAGACGAAGGGGCTCGTGCGGCATCGCGCCGACGGGCGGACGTTCGTCTACGAGCCGACCTACACGCGCGACCGGGTGACCTCGCGGCTGCTGAACCGGATGTTCGACGGGGCGCTCGATCAGGTGGTTTTGAGCCTGCTCGAAGTCAAGGACGCCAGCGGAGCGGAGCTTCGCGAGCTGGAGCGGCTGATCGCCGCGGCGCGGAAGCGGAAGGAGTCCGGAGGCGGCACGAACACCGAAGGAGGCTGAGATGGACTGGCCGATCTTCGACGGCGGCCGGCTGGCGAACGCCGCCGGCGGCGGCCTGGTCGTCCTCGTCCTGGGGAGCCTGGCCGTCCGACTCAGTCGACAGCCCGTGCATCGCGCCCGGCTCGTCGTCCTGACACTGCTGGGCGCGGCCGCGATTCCCGGCCTGGCCGCCCTGCCCTTCACCCCCCGATGGTCGCTGGGCCTCCTCCCGGCGTCGGCCGTCGCTCCGCCGGTCGAGCGGAAGACGGCCGCCCCGATCGCGGCGAGGCTCCACGATGAGACGGTCCATGAAGGACCCGTCGAGCGACCGTCGCCGAAGGCCCGTTCCGTCCAGGGATCCGCCGCACCGCCCGCCCCACGACGGGCCTCCTGGCGCGAGGTCGCGCCCTCGTTCGGGGTGATGGCGGCCGGGGCCTATATCGTCGCGGCGGCCGGCTGGGCGGGCTGGTGGTGGCTCGGGCAGTTCGCCCTCTGGCGGATCGCCCGCGCGGCGCGGCCGGCTCCGAGGGCGGCCCGCGACGTGTTGATCGACCTCGCCGGCCCCGCGGGCGAGCGGGTCCGATTGCTCGAAAGCGACCGGATCGCCCTGCCGTTCACGTACACCTGGCTCCGGCCGGTGATCCTGCTCCCCGCGTCGCTCTGCGACGGCCGGGAAGGCCGGGCGCTGCGTTACGCCCTGGCGCATGAGTGGTCGCACGTCGAGCGGCGCGACGCCTGGGGCTGGAACCTCGCCGGGCTGGCGGGCCTGGTCCTCTTCTATCAACCGCTGTTCTGGTGGCTCCGGCGTCAGCTCCGCCTCTGCCAGGACTATCTCGCCGACGCCCGCGCCGCCGCGGCGGGCTCGGCCGAGGACTACGCCGCGTTCCTCCTCCACCTCGCGCGGATCCACGAGGCCGGGCCGTCCCGGGCCGCCCTGGGGATCGGCGACCGTCGCTCGAGCCTGTACCGGAGGGTCGTCATGCTGATTCAGGACCGCGAACCGCTGGAGCCCCGCTGTCGCGCCGCCTGGAGCCTCGCCGCCGTGGCCACGTCGGCCGTCGTCGTCCTCGCCGCCTCGGGCCTCCGGCTCGACGCCGCCCCGGCCCCGAAGGAGGCCGCTGCTCAAGACGCCCCGAAGCCGCCCGAGGCCGCCAAACCGGCGGGCGAGACGCTGAACTACAAGGGGATCGTCAAGGACAAGGACACCGGCAAGCCGATCGCGGGGGCCGCCGTGGTCGTCCGCCGCTCGATCTATCGGGATGACGTGTATCGGATTTTGCAGGAGACCCGGCACACGACCGCGGCCGACGGGACATTCGCGTTCACGATCCCCCCCGAGCAGGCGGCCGAGCGGGCGCTCTACGTCCAACTGGACGTCGAGCACCCCGATTACGCCACCCGCACCGGGTTCGGCAAAGCCCTGGCGATCATCCGCAAGGACGAAGGGTTTGGAGTCCGGCCCTTCTTCGAGAGGATCGAATTGGACCCTGCGCAGCCGATCACCGGGCGCGTCGAGACGCCCGAGGGCACGCCTGCGGCGGGTGTCGAGGTGCATGCCTATTCCCGTGTCGACAAACACCCCTGGGGCATGTACGCGCCCGGCTCCTTCGCTCACACCAGGACGGACGTCGATGGCGCGTTCCGCTTGCCGATCACCACGCCCGGTCCGGGGGTCTTCTGGATCCTGCCGAAGACTTACGCCCCGCAGATGCACGTGCTGGCCGACGGCCGGCGCGGGGACCTCGGGACGTTTCGTTTGAAGCCGGGCGCGTCACTGACCGGGCGCGTCGTCGACCTCCAGGGGACGCCTCTCGCGCGCCTGCTGATCGCGGCCCGACGCGAGCAGGAGAGCGGGCCGGATGCCGACGCCCTCAACCAGATGAATGTCGCCGACAAGATCCGCAGCACGACCGAGACCGACGCTGAAGGGCGGTTCGTTTTCAATCACCTGCCCCCTGGGGAGTATCAAGTCGCCCCCACCGCCATCGATATCCGCGTGGACCCCTCGGAACGCCGGGGCCGCAAGCTGCCTGGGGTCTTCTTGCCGCGGAAGGTCTCGATCGCGGAGGACGCCACTCCCCCCGTCCTGGAGATCCGCGAATCGCCCCACGTCGTGGTCGAGGGCCGCTGGCTCGACAGCCAAGGGCGACCCAGATCGGGTTGGAGCAGCACTCTCTTCGGACAGATCGGCGGCGAATCCTGGTTCGCAAGAACCAACCCGGATTCGCAGGGGATCTTCTCGCTGATGGTCCCACGCGGGCTGCGGCTGGCGAAGGTCGACACCTTGGCGGGCGAGTACACCTCGATGCGACGCAGGATCGGCAAGGAGGCTCCGTTGGCGGTGGGCGAGATCGCCGACCTCGGCACGCTCGACCACGACGTCAAGGATTTCGACATCGTCCGCTACGACGCCCCGGTCATCCTCATCAACGCCACGACCAGGGAGGGGCGGCAGATCGAGGGATTCCAGGCCGACGTCCAGTACCACGCGCTCGACCTGGAGGGCGATCCCGCGGTCCGCGTGCTGGGCGGGCGGCGACAGGCCGATTCGCTCCGACGCGAGATCAACGACGGCCGCTATCGGACGTTGCAAATGCTGCCCGACCGCGAGGTGCTCGTCAGCGTGAGGGCCGACGGCTATGTCTCGGCGAGCCGGACCATGAAGCTGGCCGAGGGCCAGACGGAAGAGGCGACGTTCGTGCTCGAACCGAGGTGACGCGCGGTCGAGGCCGTCGGGCCGTCGCCATCGGGGGGCCGCTGGGGTATCTTCGATGCCGCGGGTCGGTCGGCCGGAATCGGGGACGTCGTCGCGAGGTGTCGGCATGGGGTTGCGATGGGGCTTGCTGGGTTGCGCGCGGATCTGTCGGCGCGGGCTGATCCCGGGGATCCGGGCGTCGGAATCGGGGACGCTGGCGGCGCTGGCGAGCCGGGACGCGGGGCAGGCGAAGGCGTGGGCCGGGGAGTTCGCCATCCCCCGGGCGCACGGCTCGTACGAGGAGCTGATCGCCGACCCCGAGGTCGACGCGGTCTACGTCCCGCTGCCCAACGAGCTGCACAAGCCCTGGGTGATGCGGGCGGCCGACGCCGGCAAGCACGTCCTCTGCGAGAAGCCGCTGGCGCTCGACGCCGACGAGGCCGGGCGGATGGTGGAGCACTGCCGATCGCGCGGGGTCTTGCTGATGGAAGCCTTCATGTGGCGGCATCAGCCCCGGACGCTGGCGATCCGGAAGATGGTCGACGAGGGGGCGATCGGCCGGCTCAGGCTGATCCGCTCGTCGTTCTCGTTCCCGATCGACCTGTCCGACTGGCGGCTCGACCCCGCCCGCGGCGGCGGCTCGGTGTGGGACGTCGGCTGCTACGGCGTGAACGCCGCGCGGCTGTTCGCGGGGGCCGAGCCCAGGAGCGGCCAGGCCGTCGGCACCCGGTCCGCCAGCGGCGTCGACATGAACGTGGCCATCGTGCTCCACTTCCCGGGCGACGTCCTGGCCGCCGTCGACTGCAGCTTCGAACAGCCCTTCCTATGCACATACGAGCTGGTCGGCACCCGGGGCTCGATCACGGTCCCCGACGCCTACCTCCCCCCCGCATCCGGCCCGACGGCCGTCCTGCGGACGATGTCCGCGCCTTCCGACGTGGGAGCGGGCGACGACCGCGTCGAGACCCTGACGTTCCCCGCCGTCGACCAGTACGCGGCCATGGTCGACTCGTTCGACCGCTCGGTCGCCGCCGGCGCGCTCGAAGCCCCCGCCGAGGACGGCCTGGCGCAGATGCGGGTCCTCGAACGGATCTTGCGATGGGTGGGGACGGATTGAGCGGACCGCCTCAGCGGAACATTTGGCCACGGCCCTGGGCTTCGAAGGCGTCGCGGTAATGCTCGAGGGTCGGCTCGCCGTCGTCGTCGGGCCAGAGGACGGAGACGACGTCGAACCGCGAGCGGCATTCGAGCAGGCCGTGCCGCTTGAGGAAGTGGAGCGCGGCGAGGGTCAGCCGGCGTTGCTTCTCGACGGTGACGGCCTCGGCCGGGACGCCGCGGCGGCGGGCCTTGACCTCGACGAAGACGAGGACGTCCCCGTCGCGCGCGATCAGGTCGATCTCGCCGTGCGCCGTCCGGTAGCCGCGGCGGAGCACGCGCAGGCCCTCGCGGCGCAGCAGCCGGGCGGCTGCGCGTTCGCCACGGTCGCCGAGGAGCCGGTTGAGCAGGGCTCGCAGGATCGGGTTCATGCCGTCATCGTACGCCGAGGCTGGCCTCGATGTCGCGGGCTTCGTCGCTGAGGCCGCCGGTCTTGCGGCTGTTCTTGAAGAAGGGCGCGGGCTTCTTGGGGTCGGCGTCGAGGCCCAGCACCTTCTCGGCCGAGCCGCCGACCGCCTCGACCTCGTCGGCCTTCACGGCCTCGGCGTGCTTCCGGGTCGAGGGCTTCAGGGTGTCGCAGCCGGCCGCCGAGAAAGCTGCGCAGGCCGTCAAGAGACACGCCGGGACGAGTATGCGTCGCCGCATGGCCGCACCATCCTTGCTTTGAGCCTTGCGGAGCCTCGGGCCGATCGAAAGCCGGCGGGCGGGCTCCAGGTCTTCCCACGGGCGAGGGCCCGTGGCGGGACGTCTCCACGAAATGGCGACGTACTATGTCCGGTCCGCCCGAGTTGGTCCAGCTCAAGTTCCGGCCGGCCTCGCGCGGCGTCCGAGCCATGCGGACGACGCCCCCGGAAGGCCGGGACGTCGCTATCTCGACGGTCGCGGCCTGCGGTATGATCGGACGTGTCGACGCGACCGCCTCCGGGGAGGTCCTCGCGGCGGGGAGAGGCACGTTCCATGAGCGCGGCAGCGGCACTCGCGGCGAAGATCCGGTCGGGCGACGTCACGGTCGGGGTGATCGGCCTGGGCTACGTGGGCCTGCCCCTGGCGCGGGCGTTCATCGAGAAGGGCGTCGACGTGCTCGGCTTCGACGTCGACCCGGCCAAAGTCGCGAAGCTCCGCGAGGGCCGCAGCTACATCGGCCACATCGATTCCGACGTCGTCCGCTCGATGCGTGCGAACGGCTTCGACGCCACGGCCGACTTCGGCCGGCTCGACGAGCCCGACGCGATCCTGATCTGCGTCCCCACGCCGCTCACCGAGACCCGCGACCCGGACCTGGCCTACGTCGTCGAATCCGCCCGCGCCATCGCCGCGCGGCTGCGTCCCGGCCAGCTCGTGGTGCTGGAGAGCACGACCTATCCCGGCACCACGCGCGACGTCGTGCTGCCGATCCTGGCGGCCGGCGGCCTGCGCCCGGGCGTCGACTTCCTGCTGGCGTACAGCCCCGAGCGCGAGGACCCGGGCAACCCGGATTTCTCGGCGCCGACGATCCCCAAGGTGGTCGGCGGGCTCGACGCGGAGAGCCTCGCGGCGGCGACGGCCCTCTACGCCCGGATCGTGGTCCGCGTGGTCCCGGTCTCGACCGTCGAGGTCGCCGAGGGCTGCAAGATCCTGGAGAACACCTACCGGGCCGTGAACATCGCGCTCGTCAACGAGCTGAAGGTGCTCTACGACCGCATGGGGGTCGACGTCTGGGAGGTCATCGAGGCCGCCAAGACCAAGCCGTTCGGCTTCCAGGCGTTCTACCCCGGGCCCGGACTGGGCGGGCACTGCATCCCCATCGACCCGTTCTACCTGACCTGGGTGGCGCGCAAGCACGGCCTGGCGACCCGCTTCATCGAGCTGGCCGGCGAGATCAACACGTCGATGCCCGCATACGTCGTCGGCCGGATCGCCGACGCCCTCAACGACCGCGAGAAGCCGGTCAAGGGGAGCCGGATCACGATCCTGGGCATGGCCTACAAGCGTGACGTCGACGACCCCCGCGAGTCGCCGGGCTTCGAGCTGATGGACCTGCTTTTGCAGAAGGGGGCGGACGTCGAATACAACGACCCCCACATCCCGACCCTCAAGCCGATGCGCCGCTACCCGAACCTCAAAATGTCCAGCCGCGAGCTGACCCCGGAATACCTGCGCTCGCGCGACTGCCTGTTGATCGCCACCGACCACTCGGCCTACGACTGGCCGAGCATCGTCGCCCACGCGTCGCTCATCGTCGACACCCGCAACGCCCTGCGCGGCCTGTCGGGCCGGGCGACGATCATCCGGGCGTGAGGATCGACTTCCGGCGGCCCGGCCGCGCCGGCATGCCGGCGCGACTCTCAGTCTGATTCGGGCCGAGGCGCGGCCCCGCAGCCCCGCAGTGGACGGCGATCAATCTCGGATCAGGAGGATCATGGTGACGATCTCGGAAACTTCCTCGGGGCGGCGCGGATTCACTCTCATCGAACTGCTCGTCGTCGTCGCCGTCGTCGGGCTGCTCGTCGCGATCATCCTTCCCGCCGTGCAGGCGGCGAGGGCGGCCGCGAGAAGAATGAGTTGCGCGTCAAACCTGAAACAGCTCGGGCTGGCGGCGCTCAACTATGAATCAACATACAATGTGTTTCCTGCCCGATCGTCGCGCGTCGGATCTCAGTTCGCGGCCCTCCTTCCGTATCTCGAACAGGCGGCGTTGTTTTCGTCCATAAACACGAGCGGAATTATGGTAACCCTGCCCGCAGGCATGAACACGACCGTCGCGAACACGAGGTTGAGCGTGCTGCTGTGCCCGGCTGATAATCCGGCCGTTCGCCCGACGGCCCCCACGAACTACGCAGGCAACGCTGGGACAGGCTTCCAAACAGGCGTCTCGGAAAACGGCATGTTCGTCAAGGGGGGGGCAACCATGGCGAGCGTCAGGGACGGCGGCTTGCATACCGCCTTGTTCGCGGAATGGGTGGTCGGCGATCCAGGCATACGCGACAATCCGCCGATGATGGACCGAAGGACGTGCGTGTTCAAGACGCCTTGGTTTGGAGGCGATCAAAGACTGGAACGATTTGCAAGCTATTGCAACAACAATGTCGATGCATCGAACATAATCATTTGGGAAGTCAAAGGGGAAACGTGGTTGCGCGGAGAAATGGGCGCGGCGCGTTACAATCATATCGTCGTGGTAAATGGTTCGTCGTGTATAAATGGCGGCTATGTGCCCGATGGCGCGTGGACTGCCGGAAGTTGGCATGCGGGGATTGCCCAGGTGGGGTTCGTGGATGGGCATGTCCAATCCATCCGGGAGACGATCGGCCCCATGAACTGGAGGGCGATGGGGACGCGGGCCGGCGACGAAATCATGGACGGGATTGGATTTTGAATGGAGTGGATGTCCGGGGCGATTTTGCAACAAACGGATTGGCAACCTCGAGCACTCGATCCATCGGGCTGGTCGGCGTTCCGTATCCTTGCACTCCCGTCGCCGACGCGACGAGAGACGGTGGGAAAATCAAGGTGGCTGGCCAGGTCGGCTGGCAGGCAGGTCGTGCGGCCGCCCAGGGGGCGAGGATTCGGTCGAGTCCGTCCCCCCCGCGGCTCGTCCCTCTATAATCCAGCACCGAGACCGAGCGTCCTTCTCCCCTCGTGGGAGAAGGCGCCCCGAAGGGCCGGATGAGAGGGACCCCGATCGGGCCACCGACTTCGAGCCCGGATGGGCGGCCGGATCACGACGGCCGGCCTCGGATGACGAGCCCCTCATCCGGCCTGCGGCCACCTTTTCCCACGAGGGGGGAACGACGATCCACGACGGGCCCTCGCTTCCGTCCCTACAACCACGACACTCCCCGAGGAGCGTATGAGTCGAAACGATCGCGAGAAGATCCTGGTCACCGGCGGCGCGGGGTTCATCGGCTCGCACCTCGTCGAGGCGCTGTTGGCCGAGGGCCACCCGGTCCGCGTGCTCGACGACCTGTCGACGGGCCGCGCGGCGAACCTCGACGGCGTGCGCGACCGGATCGAGTGGATCGAGGCGAGCGCGGCGGACTTCGCGGCGTGCGAGCGGGCGGCGGAGGGGGTCGCCTACGTCTTCCACGAGGCGGCGATCCCGAGCGTGCCGCGGTCGGTGGCCGAGCCCCTGCCCTCGCACGCGAGCGGGCCGACGGCCACGCTCAACGTCCTGGAGGCGGCGCGGCGGGCGGGCGTGAGGCGGGTGATGTTCGCCGCGTCCAGCAGCGCCTACGGCGAGTCGGAGACGCTCCCCAAGGTCGAGACGATGCTGCCCGACCCGCTCAGCCCGTACGCGGCCGGCAAGCTGGCGGGCGAGCATTACGTCCGCGTCTACGCCCGCACGATGGGGCTCGACGGCGTGAGCCTGCGGTACTTCAACGTCTACGGGCCCCGGCAGGACCCGTCGAGCCCGTACTCGGGGGTGATCTCGCTGTTCATCAAGGCGATGGCGCGGGGCGATCGGCCGAGGATCTACGGCGACGGGCTCCAGACGCGGGACTTCACCTACGTCTCCGACGTCGTCGCGGCCAACCTGGCGGCGATGCGCAGGCCGAAACCTTTGCAGGGGGCCGCGCTCAACGTCGGCGGCGGCCGGCGGGTGAGCCTGCTCGATTTGGTGGCCGCGCTGAACGCGATTTTGGGGACGGACCTGGAGCCCGAGCGGCTCCCCGCCCGCGCCGGCGACGTCCGCGACTCGCTCGCCGGGCTGGACCTCATCGGCCGCGAGCTGGGCTATCGGCCCTCGGTCGAGTTCGCCGAGGGCCTGCGACGGACGGTCGCCGCGACCGTCGCGAGCTGAGCCGGCGTCGGCTCAGAGGCCCTTGCCGCCCAGGTGCTTGCGCTTGCGGGGGCTGCGGACGCCGTGGAATTTGGTGCGGCGGCCCTTGGCGATCGGCGACGAGTTGGCCTTCCGCCGCCACTTGCTCGACTTGCGATTCTTCGTCTTCGACTTCATGACGACCTGCTCGTTTCTTCCCGGAACCTCGATTCGAACCCGTTCGAAGAGAGGCGATTATGCCACCTCGGGCCGGCCCGACGCAAGCCGAGTCGTCACTGGCCCTGGGGCGGGACGACCTTGAGGATGAAGACGCCGCTGGAGTTGCCGACGTGCCCCAGCTCGTCGACCGCCCGGATCCGCAGCTTGTACGTCCCCACGCCCAGGGGCTGGTTGAGCGTGATCGAGTAGCGGCCGTTGGCGCCCGCCTGGGCCTCGCCCAGGACCTCGTTGGAGCCGTCCTGGAGGATCTGCATCTGGGCGGTGGCCTGATACGTGCCGGTGAACATCGGCGCCACGCCCTCCTTGCCGATGTTGTGCAGCGCGTCGACCTGGGTGCCCGTGCTCGGCGAGATCCGCGGCGGCGTCGGCGCGGGCATCGGCTGGCCGACGATCAGGGTCATCTGCAGGACCAGCGCGTAGTCGTTGGTCGTGAGGAAGACCGGCAGGCCCTGGGCCGTGTTGACGGTGGTCGCCAGCGCCTCCAGGTTGGTCGTGATCTTGTCGATCGCGTCGGTCGACGCCCCCGCCGAGACGAGGACCTGCGTGAGCGAGTTGTTCAGCGCCTTGGCGTCGGAGGCCCGCAGCGAGGGCCGGCTGACGACGTCTCTCAGCACGTTGTTGAAGCCCTTGATCGCGTCGGTCGACGCCGGCTTCAGCGAGCTGATCGTCTCCTCCATCCCCTGCTGGATCGCGTCGATCATCCCCTGGGGGAGGACCCGGTTGGGCGCGAGGGCCCGCATGTTGATGGGGATCCGGTCGATCCGCGTCATCTTCTGCTGGATCGTGTACGGCAGGTTCGCGTCGACGGTGGTCGTGGTCGTCGCGGCGGCCGTGGCGACGGCGGGGGCGGCCGCCGTGGAGAGCATCATCCGGCTCTCCATGCTCTCCGGCCCGGGTATGAAACGGCGGCGATCCATCGCACCAGTCTCCTTGGCGGATACGTCGCGCCCCCGCCCCGCGTGATCGCGGACGTGCGGGCCGACGGAGCGCGAGAGCCGCCGGAAGGACGTGACGTCCGGCCTCTCGTCCGAAAGATTCGATCTGAACTGATCCGTCGCGAGGTGTCGCCCGGGCGCCGCGAACGGGGGCCGGGCAGGCGGGATCTTTACCAGAACCGGGGGGTTCCGCCTAGAGCGTCTTGCCGAAAACGGGCCGCCGGGTCCGGCCGGCGGGCCCTGGGAATCCCCCGCCGGGGGCTGTTATGATGGCTCCGCGGCCCGCTCGGCCCACCTCCTCTCCCGCCCGGCGCGCGTCGTCTCGCGGCCGCGCGCCGCGGCTTCGTCGAGAATCCCCATCGCTCGGATCGACCCCTGGAGGACGCCCATGCTACGCATCCGCCCCACGGCCTCGACGCTCGCCGTCGCCGGCCTGCTCGGCCTCATCCCCTGCGCCCGGGCGCAGGCCCCCGTGCCGACACCGCCCGCCGAGGCCAAGAAGGCGGAGCCCGCCGCCCCGGCGCAGGCCGAGGCCCCCAAGCCCCCCGCCGACCCCATCGAGCGGATCAAGGAAGAGGGCGACAAGCGCTCGCAGGTGATGGCGACCCTCAGCACCCTGACCGACGTCATCGGCCCCCGGCTCACCGGCTCGCCCGGCCTGAAGCGCGCCAACGAGTGGACCCGCGACGCCATGGCGAAGTGGGGCATGGAGAACGCCCACCTGGAATCCTGGGGCCCGTTCGGCCGGGGGTGGACCCTGAAGAGGTTCTCGGCGCAGGTCGTCGAGCCCCAGTGCATCCCGCTGATCGCCGTGCCGAAGGCCTGGTCCCCCTCGCTCGACGGCGTCCTGACCGCCGAGGTCGTCCACTTCGACGCCAAGACCGAGGCCGACTTCGAGAAGTACAAGGGCAAGCTCAAGGGGGCCATCGTCCTGACCGGCGTCGCGCCCGAGGTCCTCGCCCGCTTCGAACCCCTGGCCCGCCGCCAGACCGACAAGGAGCTGCTCGACCTGGCCGACGCCGCCGAGCCCGGCGCCGGCCGCGGCGGCCGTCCCCGCCCCCCCGGAGCCCCCGGCGCGCCCGGAGCCCCCGGCGCGCCTGCGGCGCTCGGGGCCCCCGCGACCCCGCCGGCCGCCCCTCCCGGTCGCGCCTTCCCGGCCGACATGCGGGCCCAGATGGAGCTGGCCGCCAAGAAGCAGCGGTTCTTCGTCGAGGAGGCCCCCGCCCTGCTGATCGACCCCAGCCGCAACGGCGACGGCGGCACGCTCTTCGTCCAGTCGGCGAGCGTCCCCGGCCCGACCCCCGCGCCGACGCCGAGCGAGCCGGGCGCCCCGGCCGCGCCGCCGGCCCGGCGGCCCTCGGCCTGGGACAAGGACGTGAAGGTCATCCCCCAGCTCGTCATGGCCAAGGAGCACTACAACCGCCTCGTCCGCATGCTCGCGCAGGGCGAGAAGCTCAAGATGACCGTCGACCTAGCCGTCGAGTTCCACGACCAGGACCTCAACGCCTACAACACGGTCGCCGAGATCCCCGGGACCGACCTGAAGGACGAGATCGTCATGCTCGGCGGCCACCTCGACTCGTGGCACGGCGGCACCGGCGCGACCGACAACGCCGTGGGCTGCTCGGTCGCCATGGAGGCCGCCCGGATCCTCAAGGCGCTCGACCTCAAGCCCCGCCGCACGATCCGCGTCGCCCTCTGGACCGGCGAGGAACAGGGCATCTTCGGCTCCAAGGCCTACGTCGACGAGCACTTCAAGAAGCGCCCCGACCGCCCCATGGGCTTCGGCGGCCCCGGCGGACCGAACGCGCCCGAGACCCCGGCCGAGGAGAAGGAGGAGACGAAGCCCGAGTTCGACAAGCTCTCCGGCTACTTCAACCTCGACAACGGCACGGGCAAGATCCGCGGCGTCTACCTGCAGGGGAACGAGGCCGTCCGCCCGCTCTTCCGCAAGTGGCTCCAGCCCTTCCGCGAGATGGGCGCCCAGACGATCTCGATCGCCAACACCGGCGGCACCGACCACCTCTCGTTCGACGCCGTGGGCCTGCCCGGCTTCCAGTTCATCCAGGACGAGATCGAGTACGACACCCGCACCCACCACTCGAACATGGACGTCTACGACCGCGCCCAGGTCGACGACCTGAAGCAGGCCTCGATCGTCATGGCCGCGTTCATCTACAACACCGCCAACCTCGACGAGAAGCTCCCCCGCAAGCCCGCCCGCACCCCCGCCCGCCCCGAGGTCCGCGCCGCGGCCGCCACCGCCGGCGGCGGCCAGTGAGCCTGGATCGATGAGGGCCTTCCCCCCTTCGCGGGGGAAGGTGGCCGAAGGCCGGATGAGGGGGAGACGCACCACAAGCCGTCGCCCCCTTCATCCGGCCTTTTCTCGTCATCCGAGTTCTTCGCCGACCGGATGGACCAGAAGCGGAACACTCGCACGAGATCGCGATCCGCCTTTGGATTTGACGCATGCAATCCGTCGCGTTAGCATGCCTCGGTCCAGCCCTCGCCGGCGGCGAGGTTCCCATCCTGCTCCCCGGGTACGAGGACTCGCGATGAAGACCACCCTGATCCTGGCGGCGATCCTGATCGGCCAGGCGACCCCGGCCCGGCCCTACCGCTCGTCGATGGGCGACTTCACGGTGGTGACGCCCCTCCTGCCGCAGGAGGACCGCAGCACCGACGCGGCGGGCGAGGAGACCGCGACCTGGACGTGCGAGAAGGACGGCCGGCTCTACCTCATCCGTCGCGCCCCCCTCGAACAGCCCGCCGACAGGCTCGCGTTGCTCGCGATCTACGACCGCGTCGAGCAGGCGATGGTCAAGGGCGTCAACGGCCAGGTCCTCGACAAGAAGGACCTGACCCAGGACGGCCGGCCCGTCCGCGAGATCACGGTCGAGGGCTTCATCAGGCTGCCGCACGCGAACTCGGGCGTGGCCGTCGTCCGCTTCTATCAGGCGAACGGCTTCGCCTACACCGTGACGATGGCGATGCCGGGCGACCGCGTCGCCGATTCGACCCGCCCCGAAGTCGACGCCTACCTGAACAGCTTCCACCTCACGGCCCCTCCCGATGCGCTGGCGGAGACTCCGGCCGACAAGCCCGGCATGGCGGCGCCCAAGGACGCGGGGAAGGCCGACTGGAAGGCCTACGCGTCGAAACAGGCCCGCTACTCGATCCAGATGCCCGGCGACCCGACCGAGCAGGCGACGGAGCCCGAGATCGAGGGCCGCAAGGCCAAGGTCCTCGCCTCCGCCGTGGTCGTCCAGGGGGCGTCGTTCGCGGTCGTCGAGATGACCCTCCCCGAGGCCGTGCCCCGGAACGCCGCGTCGCAGTTCCTGGAGGCCAGCGCCAACGGCATGGTCGACGGCGTCGAGGGCCGGCTCTCGAAGTCGCGGCCGGTCACGCAGGGGACGCTCGCCGGCCGCGAGCTGGACTACGAGGGGAAGCTCTCCGACGGCTCCCCCGGCGTCTTCCGTTCCCGCGTCTTCCTGGTCGGCGACCGCTATTACAACCTCACGGTCTCCGCGCCGCCGGGGAAGGCCCCCAGCAAGGACGCGAAGCGCTTCTTCGACTCCTTCAAGCCCGAGGCCTCGAAGGACGCCCCCAGGGCCAAACGTCGCCGCTGACCCGGGGCGAGGCCGCTCCCGTTCCTCGAACCAAGCTTTGACGACCATTTCATTTGACGCTCGCGAGCCGTCGCGATAGCCTCCTTCCGGGCGGCCTCGACGGCCGATCCCGGCGCCACCTGGAGCGGGGCCCGCGATGAACGACGCGCGACGCGACTTCACGAGGATGGGATTCTTCAAGACGTACGTCCTCCCAGGCGTGTCGATCTTCCTGATCCCGGTCCTGACGCTGCTCTTCTTCCTGCATGCCCAGGCCCTCTGCGACGGCCGGGCGCGCGACGCGATCCTGGCGAACGTCGCGACCTCGAACCTCTCGCCCGCCCGGCGCGAGCAGGCGGTCGCGTTCGCCGTCGAGCACCCCTACTCGGAGCTGATCCAGGACGAGCGGTTCGCGGCCGACGTCGACTCGACGACGCGGTTCTACTTCGCGACGTTCCGGTGGATGATCCGGCTGTCGGCCCTCTCGATCGTCGCGGGCGTCGCGATGTGCGCGGTCGCGGCGATCGGCCTCTGGCTCTCGCGGCGGTCGCAGCGGGCCCAGTACCTGAGCCTCGCGGCCGGCTGGCAGGTCATGCGGATCTACGGGGCGCTCCAGGCGATCGCCCAGGGGGTCATGGTCCTGGCCCTCTCGTTCTGGGTCACGGCGCTCTGGATGAACTTCTACTCCGTGAAGCTCGTCGGCGCCGCCGGGCTCGTCGCCGCGGCCGGGACGCTGGCCGTCGTCATGGCGATCTTCAAGAAGCCCCGGATGGACATGCACGTCGAGGGGAAGGTGCTCGCCCCGGCGGGTTCGCCCCGGCTCTGGGAGGACCTGGGGGCCGTCTGCGAGAAGGTCGGCACGGCCCCGCCCGACAACGTCATCGTGGGCGTCGACTCCAACTTCTTCGTCACCGAGACGCCGGTCCACGTCGACGGGTCCGTCTGTCGGGGCCGGACGCTCTACGTCAGCCTGGCGCTCCTGAAGCAGATGGCCGGCGCCGAGGCCGAGGCCGTCCTGGCGCACGAGATGGCGCACTTCAGCGGCGACGACACGCTCTATTCCCGGAAGATCTCCCCCCTGCTCGCCCGCTACGGCCTCTACCTGCAGTCGCTGAGCGAGAACCCCATCGCGCTGCCCGTCTATTTCTTCATGAACGGCTTCCGCGCGTTGTTCGAGCTGTCGCGGGGCGAGCAGAGCCGGAGCCGCGAGTTCCGCGCCGACCGCATCGCGGCCGAGGCGACGTCGCCGCGCGACCTGGCCGCCGCGCTGCTGCGGATCTCCGCGTACGCGGAGTTCCGGGGCGAGATCCAGCAGGACCTCTTCAGCCGGAAGGAAGCCCTCGAGGCCGCCGACATCTCGGCGCGGATCGAGCGGGGGTTCCACGAGCACGCGATGGCGTTCGCCGCGGATCCCCGCCTCGGCGACCTCGAGCCGGCCCACCCGTTCGACACCCACCCGCCGCTGGCGCAGCGGCTGGAGGCCGTCGGCGTGCCGATCGATTCGCAGGACGTCCCCTCGCTCGTCGCCTCGCCCGGCGACGGCCGGTGGTACGACGCCATCGACGCCGCCGAGGAGATCGAGCGCGGCCAGTGGCGGGAGTTCGAGGAGCGGTTCCGCGACGTCCACGAGGTGACGCTCGCGTACCGGCTCCTGCCCGAGACCGACGAGGAGCGGGCGATCGTCGCCGCGAGCTTCCCGGACGTCGAGATCGAGGGCAAGAAGGGCTCGCTGTCCCTCGCCTGCGACTCCCTGCACTACTCGGCCTGGCCCGGCCGGATCGCCTTCGCCGAGGTCCTCGGCTTCGTGTTCGAGGGCCAATCGCTCCTCGTCAGCTACACCCGCGGCGGCCGCCACGTGGCGACCATCCCCACCAAGACCTTCGGCCCCCGCCAGGCCGAGGCCATCCAGGCCGTCCAGGCCTACTACGGCCGCTACCTGAGCGCCGCGAGCCACTGCGAAGAGAAGCCGGACGAGTCGCAGGCCGACACGGTTTGACCGGGCGCGGCCCTGAGGAACGCGACCCGTTTGCAGAGCTTTCGCCTTCTCGACCGCCGCCACCCGCAGGGGCACGCCGGCCGTGGCATTCAACTTCTGAGCGCCTGCCCATGCGACTCACCGCATTCCGCTTCTCCATTCGATCGTTCATGGTCGCCCTGGCGGTCGCGACTGGTGTGGCGACCTGCGGGGTGCAGGCGCTACGCTGGGCCAGGCTCCGGGCCGACTGCCTCCAGCAGGTGGACAATTACCGGATCATGCTCGGGGAAACCGAGAAGTCCCTCTCCGAGGCCGAAGCGAGCCTGGACGACCGGGATGAACAGGCCCTGCCGGCCAAGCCGCCCGACGATCCGAGGGCGGCGTGGCTCGCCATAATGGATCAGCTCCGCCGGAGCCGCGAGGTCTATCGCCTGGCCATCTCCCGCTGGCAACACCTGGCCGACCATCCCTGGGAGGCCAGGCCCGCCGACCTGTACCGGATCGAGTGATGACTCGCGGAGGAATCGTCGACGACCTGCCTGGCTCGCCTCACGGCCTCGTGGACGATGCTTCGTCCCCGCGAAGCCCCGGGGCGGACTCTGAACGCGGCCCGGGGCTTCGCGGCGAGGCTACAGACCCGCGCCGGGGCGGCCGACGACCTCGCGGACGTTGCCGCGGGCCTGGCGGGCGCTGATGGCGTTGACGGCGTTGATGTACGCCAGGGCCGAGGCCTCGATGATGTCGGTCGACGCGGCGCGGCCGCGGAAGCTGGTCTCGTCGCTCTCGACTTCCAGCTCCAGGGTCACCTCGCCCTGCGCGTCCTTCCCCTGGCTGACGCTGCGGACGACGAACTCGTGGAGGTTGGCGTGGACGCCGGTCACGCGCTCGACGGCCTTGAAGATGGCGTCGACGGGGCCGTCGCCGATCGCGGCGTCCTGGACGATCTCGCCGTCGGGGCGGCGGATCGAGATCGTCGCGGTGGGCAGGACGCCGGTGCCGGCCGTCGTGTGCAGGCTGAGCAATTGCCACGACGCCGGGACGTCGCCCAGCCGCTTGTCGACCAGCACGGCCAGGTCCTCGTCGTAGACTTCCTTCTTCTTGTCCGCCAGCGCCTTGAAGTCGTTGAAGACGGCCTCGACCTGCTCGTCGTTCAGGGTGTAGCCCATCTCGACGATCCGGTCGCGGAGGGCGTGGCGGCCCGAGTGCTTGCCCAGCACCAGGTCGGTCTGGGGTACGCCGACGTCCTGGGGCTGCATGATCTCGTAGGTCGTGCGGTTCTTGAGCATGCCGTCCTGGTGGATGCCCGACTCGTGGGCGAAGGCGTTGCGGCCGACGATCGCCTTGTTGCGCTGGACGGCCAGGCCGGTGATCGTCGAGAGCATCCGGCTGACGGGGTAGAGCCGCTCGGTCTTGATGGCCGTGTCGACGCCGAAGTAGTCGCGGCGGGTCTTGATCGCCATGACGATCTCTTCGAGGGCCGCGTTGCCGGCCCGCTCGCCGATGCCGTTGATGGTGCACTCGACCTGCCGCGCCCCGGCCTCGACGCCCGCCAGGCTGTTGGCGACGGCCATGCCCAGGTCGTCGTGGCAGTGGGTGCTGACGACCGCCCGGCCGATGTTGGGGACGTTCTGGATCAGGTCGCGGATCATCGCCGCGTACTGCGAGGGCATCAGGTAGCCGACCGTGTCGGGGATGTTCACGGTCGTCGCGCCGGCCTCGATGACGGCCTCGATGACCTCGCGGAGGAAGTCGGCCTCGGTCCGGGCGGCGTCCTCGGGGCTGAACTCGACGTCCTTGCACAGGGCCGCGGCGCGGCGGACGCCGGCGACGGCCCGCTCGAGGACCTGCTCGCGGCTCATCCTCAGCTTGTGCTCGCGGTGGATCGGCGAGGTCGCCAGGAAGACGTGGATCCGCGGCTTCTGGGCGTATTGGACGGCCTCCCAGGCGCGGTCGATGTCGCGGTCGTTGCAGCGGGCCAGGCCGCAGACGGTCGCGCCGGCGACCTCGGCGGCGATCGCCCGCACGGACTCGAAGTCGCCGACCGACGCGATCGGGAACCCGGCCTCGATGACGTCGACGCCCATGCCGGCGAGCGCCCGGGCGATCTCGAGCTTCTCCCCCAGGTTCATGCTCGCGCCCGGCGACTGCTCGCCGTCGCGGAGGGTCGTGTCGAAGATCCGCACGCGATCGCGTTCGCGCTCGGGGGCCGGGTTCGACGACGCGGGCTGGGACGTCGGGTCGACGGTCATGGCGGGGCTCGTTCCTTGGGTTCGGGCGCGGTCGTCGGCGTCTCGTGGAGATGCGCCGCCGCGCGATTCGCTGGCCTTCAGTTTACGACGCGTTCGGGGGCGCCCGCAAAGGCGAAAGGCGAGGACGAGGGCCCGGCCGGGGATCGTCGGGGCTCGAACGACGAAAAGCGAAGCCCCGAGATCCACCGGTCAGGGTGAGTCTCGGGGCTTCGCTTTTCGTCTCTATCGAGAAGCTGGCCAGCCCTAAGACGACCTACCCTGACGGCCGATAAGGCCCAGGAGGAGGAGGTCGAGGCTGGTAAGCGACAGGATCATCGGGCGGCTCCGGGTCGGGTCGCATCGGGATGATGGACCGGCAGCATCCTAGGCGCAGGTCGCCCGGCCGGTCAAGGGCCGGGCGGAAATTCGGCCGTCAAGCGGCCCGGCGCCGCCGCGTCGCGACGGACCGAGAAGCCCGAACTCCGGCCAGCCCGAGGCCGAGCGCCAGCAGCGAGGCCGGCTCGGGGACCGCCGTCGGGGCGAGGCCGACGAGGGCCCGGCCCTCGGCGGTCAGCGAGTAACCCATGTCCGAGAGCACCCCCACGTCCACGCCCGACAGGCTGTAGTGGATCGATTGCGAGACGACCCCGTTCATGACGTCGTTCACCAGGTCGACGCCCGGCCGGCCCGTCCACCAGCCGTTGCCCACGTGCGAGAAGTTGCCGTAGGTCAGCGGGACCGGCTTCCCGCCGTAGGCGAGCATCGCATTCTCGCCCAGATAGTAGAAGTCGCCATTCGAATCGAACCCGCTCAGGGCGTCGAACGTCGACTGGTACGGCGTCCCGTCGGAGAATCGGGGCAGGTCGCCGTTGGGGTCGCGGAACGACGAGAAGCCGAGGATGTGCCCGAGTTCGTGCAGGAAGAAGTAGTGGGAGTCGACCTGTCCCGGCGGAGGAGGGGTCGACGATCCGGGATCCGGGTTGTACCAGAGGACGTTCTCGAGCCAGTCCCTGCCGATGTTCAGGACCGCGTCGGCGCCCTGGGTGATGTCGATCCCGCGCATCAGCTTCATCGCCGCGCCCGCCTCGAAGGTGGGGAGGCCGACGGCCTGCGAGACGTCGGCGTCGTACCCGTACAGGAAGCTCCCGCCGCTGCCCGTGGGCTCGTTGGTGAAGTTCAGCTGGATCTCCAGCGTCTCATTTCGCGTGTCCAGGTAGCGGCCCCATTCGGCCGCCGCCGCATCGATCCCGGCCGTGATCCGGTCGTAGTATGCGGCGTTGCTCCCCGAAGGATCGTTGTAGTCGACCTGGACGTGGAAGTCGGCCCGCGCGTCGACGCTCGCCTGAAGGCCCGTCAGGAAGAGGATCGCCGAAAGCCCGAAACGGATGCGCATGAAGTTCTCCCGACCTCGTCCTCACCCGGCATCGCTGTTTCTTCGACGAGGAGGGGCCAGCATAGGGGGCGGACGGCCGAATTCAAGACAAAACCAGACGATCCTTGCGAACACCCTTGATATCGCGGCCCGGCGCGAGCGTCATGGGGATCCCGGATCGACGCCCTGATCCCGCAGTCTTGGCACGATCGCGTCGGGCCGGCTTGACGCGGCCGATCGGGGGTCTTAAGCTGTCAGCTTGCCCTAGAGTCGGCGCAAACACACCAGGCGACGCTCCTGCCGGCGTCGCTCGTGCATCCTTTTTTACGTAAGCGGCTGAGGACAGAAGGTTTATGCCCCGTAAGAAGTTCGGACGCAACCGCAAGAATCGCTGCCGGTTCTGCACTCGCGAAGGCTGCCCCCGCCCGGCCTATGTCGATTACAAGGACATCGGCCTCCTGAAGAAGCTCTGCACCAACCAGAGCAAGATGTTCTCCCGCAAGCGGAGCGGCAACTGCGCCGCGTTTCAGCGGGCTTCGAGCGCCGCGGTCAAGCGGGCCCGCTTCATGGGGCTCCTGCCGTACGTCGGCGAGTGAACCCGGCCGGACGACGACGGGGCGCGGCCGGGCCTCGGACGGCCCGCCCGCCCGCCGCGTTCACCGCCCCTCGCGCGGGGCGAGGAACGCCTTGAACCGGCGCTCCAATTCGTCGACGGGGATCCCGAGGCGGTCTTCCAGCGATCGCCCCGAGCCTCGCTTGATGCGCCCCCGGTACGCGTCCCGGACGTAGTCCAGGAAGGGCTCGCGGTACGCGCCCTGATCGGCCTGCATCAGGAAGACCGTCAACGCCATCGCCTGCTGGTAGTTGACGTGGATCCGCTCGTCGCGGTTGAACGCCGCCTGGTTCTGGCGGAGGAACTCCGCCAGCCGCAGGAACTTGCCGGCGGCCAGCGACCGCACGGCCTCGTCGAGCCGCGCGCCGACCGTCCCGCCGACCTCGATCGCGCCGTCGTCCGTCGGGGCGACCGTCTCGAAGTACGTCCCGAGCCCCTCGAAGACCCAGTAATCCCCCGCGTTCGCGAGGTAGGAGTTGGGCCCGGCCGACTCGAACAAGAGCTGGTGCGAGACCTCGTGGTAGAGGGTCGCCTCGCTCGGCAGCTCGGCGTCGGCGTCGCGGAAGAAGTAGGCCGGCCGGCGGTTCCCCTTGCCGTTGCGGGGCGGGTCGTAATAGCCCAGGCTCTCGGCCCCCACCTGCTCGCCGGCGACGGGCCGCATCCGCTCGCGATACTCGTCGCGGTCGGCGTAGTAGATCACCTGATGGGGGCGATAGCTCGCGTCGGGGGCCAGGCCCGGCGACCGGAAGCGGCGGGCGAGCGGCAGGTCGTCGCCGACGACGTCGGCCATCAGGGTGAAGAAGAGGTCGTGGAACGCCTCCAGCCGGCGGCCGAAGCGGATCGCCTCGGCGAGCGGCACGTCGGCGAGCACGTCGAAGTGCTCGGTGTGGATCTCCCAGGGGGTCCGCCAGGTGTTTCGCAGGCGGTCGGCCTCGGCGGCGGGAAGCCAGTTCGCCTCCCTGCCCCGGACCGCCGGCGCGGGCAGCTCGCCGAGTTCCAGGCGCGGGACCCAGGCCTCGGGCACCCAGCCGTAGGTCGGATGCGCGACGTTCCCCTCCTTCAGCCGGGCGACGGCGAACGGCCGCGCCCAGCCCCCCTCGTGGGGGACGTAGCCCAGCAGCCGGCGGACCTCGGCGTGGTCGGGCAGCCGCGCCAGGGCCTCGCGCAGGGCGACCGCCGCGCGGGCCATGTGGGGGGGCGAGGCCGCCGCCGCCTTGCGAGCCAGCTCGAAGGACGCCTCGCCGGCCGCCTTGCGGATCGCGTCCAGGTCCTTCCGCCAGGCGGGCTCGGCCGTCGCCCGCCCGCGCGCCTCGACCACCTCCGGCAGCGGCACGAGCCGCGTGGCCGTCCCCTGGGGCGACTGCACCATGAGCTTGCGGACCTCGGCGGCGCCCCGGGCCTCGCCTTGCTTCGCCAGGCTGTCGGCGAGGGAACGGAGGGCCTCGGTCTCGCGCGATTCGATCGCGTGGGCCTCGTCGCGCAGCCCCCTGGCCGTTTCGGCGGCCGACGTCGGCGGGGGGACCTGGAGCGTCAGGGCGAGCAAGGCGAGGATCGTCGAGGTCATGGCGGCGAGGGCCTCCCGAGTGACGGTGGGACGAATCCATTATAGTCGAACGGCCGCCAGCCGCGCCCGCCCCGGGACCGCCGCCGCCGGGTTGGGCTGGACGGGCCGGGACAAGGCTCGCAGAATGCGGCCCTGAAGGTGCGCGGAGGCTCGCCGCCGTCGGGCCCCGTCCGGGCGCAGGATCGAGATCTCGACACGGAGGAGACGGACATGAATGCGACGCGTCCTCGGCTGGGAACCGCGTTCGGCCTGATCGTCGGCCTGATCCTGGGGGTCCTGATCGCCGGGGGCCGGCCGCAGCCGATGCTGGCGGGGGGGAGCGACCGCTCGGGCGAGTCGATCGTGGTCACCGGGCCGATCGCCGTCCGGTTCGACGAGGGGCACAAGGTGCAGATCCCCGAGGACGCCCTGTACTACCTCGACTACAAGGCCGGGAAGCTGAAGGCGACGCTCCCCACCTACCGCCAGACGGCGACCGGCACGCGACACCTGGACGTCTTCGCCGAGCGCGACCTGGTCGCCGACTTCGCGCTCGACGTCGACAACGGCCCCAAGCCCCACTTCCTGATGACGACCGGCCAGCTCGGGACCCTGGGGGAGGGCTGGGCCCCCCTGTTCGTCATCGAGACGACGACCGGGAAGGCCGGCGTCTATCGCGTGCGGCAGGCGTTCGGCGTCCGGAACAAGCTCAGCATCGAGCTGATCGAGGTCCGCTCGACGAATCCGGTCGAGGAGGCCGCGGCCGTCGTCGCGCCGCCGGCCGCCCGCTGAGGCCGCCCCGACCTCGACCCGGCGGCGGTCAGTTCGGCACCGCCGGGGCCACCGGCCCGCCGATCGGCCGCGAGGTCGCCGCCCCCGGAGGCCCGCCGGGGCCCGCGGGCCCGCCGCCGCCCCCGCCCGCCTGGCCGCCGCCCGCCGCGGCGGGCGCCCCCGCCTCGCCGCCGCCCTCGAGGATCGCCCCCCCCTCGCCGTACGGGCGGGCCTCCTGGTGGTCGAGCAGCCAGCGGCCGCGGGGGTCGAACAGGTGGACCTGCATGAGCTGGTTGCCGGTCTTGCCGTACGTGCTGTAGGGGTCGCGCACGCCCGAGCCGTAGCGGGCGAAGATGTCGCCGGTGGTGTACTGGAAGAAGCCCAGCCAGGCGTGGTCGATCCCCATGCCGAACGGCGGCTTGGTGTTGTAGTTGATGTAGCCGAACATGTTCTTGTGGATCGGCGCGGCGTGGAAGGCCAGCAGGATGATCGCAAAGGTGACGATCGTCGTCGCGAAGCCGAAGATCAGCCGCGTGACGTGGTAGACCGGGTTGGGGAACCGCACCATGGCCGGGGCCAGCGTCTCGGTCGCCAGTCGCAGCAGCAGTACCGACACGCAGAAGATGAGCATCATCGCCAGCGTCTCGGAGAAGCCCCAGCCGATCCCCGTCGAGTCGATCAGGTTGGCCAGCGGCTCGTAGAAGTTGAACGCGATCAGGCCGCCGAACAGCACGTTGAAGAACATCAGGGCCGCGCCCCAGGCCCCTTCGCTCGTTAGGACGTAGGTCATGAAGAGCATCAGGGCGACGAGGAGCGTGTCGAGCAGGGCTGGGGGCACGGACATGGAAAGGTTCCCGTTCTGCTGGGGGCGGCGGCGGTCGGGTCGGTCCGTTTCGGTTCGGGATGCGGGGCCGGGTCGGTCGATCCGGTCCGGGTCACTTGACGACGCGGAGCAGCTCCTCGATCGACGTCCGCCCCTGGATCACCTGGCGGAGGCCGTCTTCCTGGAGGTAGATCATGCCGCCGCGGCGGGCCTCGGCCTTGATCTTGGTGAGCGAGGGGTTCTCGCGGAGCATGTCGCGGATCGGCTCGGTGAGGACGAGCAGTTCGAAGATGCCGGCGCGGCCGAAGTAGCCGGTGCCGCCGCACTGGGGGCAGACCTGCTCGGGGTTCTCGGGGCGGCGGTAGAAGACGTCGACCTTGTCGGCCGGCAGGTTGGCCTTCTTGAGGAACTCGGGCTTGGGCTTGTACGGCTCCTTGCACTGCTCGCACAGCAGCCGGACGAGCCGCTGGCCCAGCACGGCCGAGAGCGCCGAGGCGATCATGAAGGGCTCGACGCCCAGGTCGAGCAGCCGGAAGAGGGCGGTCACCGCGTCGTTCGAGTGGACCGTGGAGAAGACCATGTGGCCGGTGTTCGCCGCCTGGCAGGCGATGTTGGCCGTCTCCTGGTCGCGGATCTCGCCGATCATGATGACGTCGGGGTCCTGCCGCAGGATCGACCGCAGGCTGGTGGCGAAGGTCTGCCCGGACTTGGTGTTGACCTCCATCTGGGTGATGTTGTCGAGGTGGTACTCGATCGGGTCCTCGACCGTGATGATGTTCCGCTGGTAGCGGTCGATCTCGCGGAGCGCCGCGTACAGCGTGGTCGACTTGCCCGAGCCGGTCGGCCCGCACGAGAGGAACATGCCGTGGGGCTGGGTGACGAGGCTCTTGACCTGCTCGATGAGCTTGCCGCGCATCCCCAGGTCTTCGAGCTTGGTCACGCCCGACGAGTTGTCGAGGATTCGCATGACCAGCTTCTCGCCGGCCTTCGAGCCCGAGGTGGCGACGCGGAAGTCCAGGTCGCGGGCCTGCAGCTTGGCCCCGAACGAGCCGTCCTGCGGCTTCCGCTTCTCGGAGATGTCCATCGCCGAGAGGACCTTGAAGACGTTGATCACGGCGTCGCCCGTCGGCCGGTCGAACGGCTCGGCCGAGTGCAGGATGCCGTCGATCCGGTAGCGGACCGAGAGCTGGTCGGCCGTCGGCTCCAGGTGGATGTCGGTCGCGCGGCGGAGGACCGCGTCATACACCAGCTCCTTGGCCGCCATGAACGACCGCGACTCCTCGGCCTGGCGGAGGCGGCTGGGATCCTCCTTGCCGGCCGACCCGCTGCTCTTGCCGATGAACGTGATCGGCGGCCCGGCGCGGTCGACCGAGCCCATGTTCCGGTTGAACAGGGGCCGCATCCCCAGCTTCGCCAGGACGTCGTTGGTGACCTCGCCCAGGTGGTAGGGGGTCAGCACCTTCTGGTCGTCGGCGACCGTCTGGTTGCGGATGAAGACGTAGGTCAGGATCGGGATGAAGTAGGCCAGCAGCAGCAGCGTGACGCCGATCGGGTAGATGGGGATCGAGAAGACCATCGCCAGGCCGAGCACGCCCGAGAAGAAGACCACGCAGTTCCAGGTCTCGGTCTTGGGGTTGTTGAGCAGCTTGCCGTCGTGCTCCACCCAGTCGGTCGTCCAGGTCCAGAGCAGGTAGATCAGGACGACCGGGACGAACTTGTAGAGGTTCAGGTAGAAGCCGGGCCCGCGCGGGACGGCGACGACCGTCTCGGCGGCGGCGGCCTGCGCGAGCAGCCCCGTGAACGCTTCGGCCGCGTCGGCCCCCGTGGCGACGCCGAGCGTCCCGATCAGAAACGTCGCGAGCACCAGAGACGGACGAATCATTGCAGACCTTTCTTGCGTGCGTGATCCCGGGGCGAAGGCGAGCGGGCCGGCGTGCGGCGGGCGGGCGGCGGGTCGACGCGGGCCGGGCGCGGCGAGCCCCAACGGGCCCTCGTCGCGCCGATCCTCGCGGTCGGTCCCCCCGGGGCCGCGCTCGCCTCGCGGCGGCCCCTGGCGTGGGCGGACGGGCCCCGGCCCCCCCCGGCGCGGGGGCCGCCGGGACGACGTCGGGGCGTCGAGACCGTTATAGGATACCAGGCTGGTTGATGGTAATCCCCTTGAGGGCCATTTTCAAAGACTCGGGCTGCGGAGCCACCTCGAAGGCCACCGCGCGCTCGATCTTCTCGGCGACGACGAGCTGGCGGAGGCTCTCGGTGAAGTCCATCATCCCCTCTTCCTTGCCGATCCGGATGGCGTCGCCGAGCTTGTTGTCGTCCTCGTTGAGGATCAGCTTCTTGACCGTCGGGTTGATCCGCATGATCTCGTTGGTCGGCACCCGGCCCACGCCCTTGTCGGCCCACTCCTTCGTCGTCGGCAGCAGCTTCTGGGCGATGACCGCCTTGAGGTTGAACGCCAGCGACTGCCGCAGCGACGAGTGCATGTCGCGCGGGAAGAGGTCGAGGAGGCGGCCGATCGTCGACGGCGCCGTGCCGGCGTGGATCGTCCCGAACACGAGATGGCCCGTCTCGGCCGCGTGCATGGCCGCGCTGAAGGTCTCGCGGTCGCGCATCTCGCCCACGAGGATGATGTCGGGGTCCTGACGCACGGCGTGCTTCAGGGCCGTGTCCCAGTCGATGACGTCGATCCCCACCTCGCGCTGGTTGATGATCGACTTGTCGTCCTTGAACGTGTATTCGACCGGGTCCTCGATCGTGACGATGTGCATCCGCTCGCGCTCGTTGACGTACTGGAGCATCGAGGCGATCGTCGTCGACTTGCCCGAACCGGTCACGCCGGCGAGGATCACGATCCCCTGGTCGTACTGGGTGATGTCGGCCAGGACCGCCGGCAGGTGGAGCGCCTCGAACGACGGGATCTTGTTGTTCACGCGGCGGGCGACCAGGCTGAGCCGGCCCCGCTGCTTGAACAGGTTCACGCGGAACCGGGTCTCGACGTCGCCGTCGAAGACGAGGTGCGCGAAGTCCACGCCCCCCTCCTCGTCGAGGATCCCGCGCTGGCGGGGCGAGAGCAGCGGGAACATCAGGCGTTCCATGTCCGACGAGGTCAGGGGCGGCAGCTGCATCTGGCGGAGCACGCCCGACAGCCGCATCGACGGCGGCATGCCGACCTTCAGGTGGAGGTCGGACCCCGCGTACTTGATGCACATGCGGAACAGCTTGTTCGCCTCGGGCTCGTTGGCCGGCGTTTCGATCTTGGGGTCGACGGCTGTAGACATGGCTCTCCTCAAGTCGAGATCGAGATGCGAGTGGGATCGTTGGGTGTCGGACGCGGGGCGGGCCGGGCGGGGCGAAGGCCCGTTCAGGACGCCCCGACCGACGTCGCCGCGGCCGCGGCCCGGGCCGCCGGCCGCCTCACCGGCACGCCGCGGCCGGCCAGGTAGTCCTTGGTCTCCCGGATCGAATACTCCTTATAGTGGAAGATGCTCGCCGCCAGCGCGGCGCTCGCGCCCGCCTCGGCCAGCACCGCCCGCAGGTGCTCGGGGCTGCCGGCCCCCCCCGAGGCGACCACCGGGATCGTCACGGCGTCGACCACGGCGCGGGTCATCTCCAGGTCGTAGCCGTTCTTGGTGCCGTCGGCGTCCATGCTGGTGAGGACGATCTCGCCGGCGCCCAGGCGCTCGACCTCCTCCGCCCAGGCGACCGCCTCCAGGCCCGTCGCGATCCGGCCGCCGTTGATGTGGACCTCCCAGACCTCCCGGCCGCCGCGGTCCACCCGCTTGGGGTCGATGTTCACCACGATGCACTGGCTGCCGAACTTCCGCGCCGCCTTGCGGATCAGGTCGGGGTCGCGCACGGCCGCCGAGTTGATCGACACCTTGTCGGCCCCGGCCTTCAATAAAGCCCGCACGTCGTCGAGCGTCCGGATCCCGCCGCCCACCGTCAGGGGCATGAAGCAGACTTCCGAGGTCCGCCGGACCACGTCCCAGAGGATCTCCCGCCGCTCGTGGCTGGCCGTGATGTCGAGGAAGACCAGCTCGTCGGCCCCTTCCTCATCGTACCGCCGCGCCACCTCGACGGGATCGCCGGCGTCGCGCAGGTTGAGGAAATTCGTCCCCTTCACCACGCGGCCTTGATTGACGTCCAGGCAAGGGATGATCCGCTTGGCCAGCATGCGCGACCCCATCGCGGGCCCGACCGGGGGCCTACGCCCATCCGCGCGCCCGAACCGTTTTCGACGTGTGCAGTTGCGTCCGACTCCCCGGCAGAGCGACGCGATATTCTATAACAGCCGTCGAGCGGAGCCTAGAGGGTGGATGAAAGATCCCGGAGTCGTCCCGGGCCGCCCCCCGCCGCGATTAAGGTCGATCCGAGATCCCCCAGATTCCCCGAACTCTCGGGACGGGCTGCGTCCCGCTTCTCCGGTCGGCGAGGTCCGGGCGACTCCCCGCGCCGTCGGGGTCTGCCGCGGCGTGGCTTCGCCGCCCTCCGGCCGGAATTTTTCCCCCGCCCGACGGCGCCCGGCCGGGGCGCAGGCGCGGGGGTGGAGCGGCCCCTCGACGAGGAGCGGCCAACCTCGCACATGTTCACCAGACGGCCCGACCCGCGGCGAGTCTGATCTGGAATTCGACTTCCCATTCTCGACGATCGCGGGGGCCCTGCGCCGCCGGGCCCCGGGCGGATGAAATCCCATTCAAGATCCCCAATACGTCGGCGGCCTCCGTCCCGGCCGCGCCGGCCTCGCCGACGGCCCCCGACGGCCGAGGCCGAGCCCGTTCGACCTCGCGGATTGGGGCGATTGGTCCGCCTGGAACCCTGCGGGAAGCCGCCTTCTCACATTCTCGGCGAGGACCGATCCCTCCCGCTTACGTCGCATCCCAGTCGTCGAATCGAGCTATGTATAATGCGAGACATGATGTCCATAAAGCTGTCGTCCCGCGATGCGGCGGGTCCCGAAGGGGCGGCTCGAGGGCGGCGGGGCCCGCGATCCCGGCCCCCTGAACGGCCGCTCCCGAACCCCCGCTTAGCTTAGCCCGAATTGGAGTTGCGCCGTCGCGTCGGGACGGCCCGAACGCGCCGGAGCGATCGAGAAGCCAGAAATTTTGGACATCTAAATATGTAAAAGCAAGTCGTGCAGAAGGCATGTTGAAAATTTTCATCACGCCCAGAAAGGGTTTGCGTTTTGAGGATTCGTGTCCCATTTTGGCACCTTGTGCGAGGGAAGCTCGGGAGACGCGAATGAATCCTTCCCGGATTCGGGTCGCCGCCCGGCGGTTACGGGCGCGGCATGGTGCTGCGCCACTCGCACGACACAAGGGAGTTTGTCCGTTGCCCATTTCCAACTTCGCGATCCGCATCCCCAGCCGGTTGCTCCTATCCCTCGTCGCCCTGTTCGCGACCGGCATGCGGGTCGAGGCCCAACAGTACTACTACCCGACCGCGGAAGTCGCCGCGACCGCCGCCCCTACTTATACCTATCAAACCGCCCCCGCCGCCGCGGCCCAGCCGACGTACCAGGTCGCCCAGCCGACCCAGTACGTCCAGCAGCCTGCGGCCCCCCAATATTACTACCAGAGCGCCTACGCCGGGATGGCCGCGCCGGCGCAGCCGGCCCAGGTCCAGCAGTACGCCGCCGCCCCGGCGGCCGCGTCCGGCGACCCGTACGGGTTCGTCGCCTGGCTCAACGGCGTGCGGGCCTCGTACGGCCTCGGCGCCGTCGGCTACGACGCCAACCTGTCGAACTGGGCGGCGATGAATAACAGCCAGCAGGCCGCCCGCGGCCTGGGCCATCACGTCATGGGCCCGGCGCGTCGCCAGAATTCGGCGATGGGCGGGTTCCCCGGCATCGAGAACATGTGGATGGCCTCGCCGGCCCACCGCGCGGCGCTCCTCGACCCGACGATCACCTTCGTCGGGATCGCCGGCGCCGGCGCCTGGTGGACGTTCAACGCCAACTGATCGGGCGTCTCCGCTCGATCGAGGGCGTCTCAGGGCCGGCGAAGTCGGCGGCCCGCACTCCGCCGCGACGGCGGACCTCGGGGGCGAAGGGGCCCGGGCCCCGAGCGGGAGCGATCGCGGGCGGACGTCCCGGCGCGCGGAAGGACCGCGCCGGGATCTCGGCCGCGATCGACGGCACGCACCGCCTCAAAGGAAGAACGCGCTGCGGATCCCCGAGAGGATCACCTGCTCCAGGTTGGCGTCGCGGCCCCTGGGGATCCATCCCACGGCCACCGGCACGGGACCGACGGTCTCGCGCGAACGGTTCACGGGGAACTCGTTGTTGAACACGGCCCGACCCGCCATCTGCCGGTCGGGCTTGATCATGTCCTCAAGTTCCTTGTGGACTTCCACCTTCACGAGGAAGCCGCCGTTGGGTGCCGGGTCGATCTTGATGATCGCACGCCGTCGGATCGTCTGCAGGGTCGCTTCGACCCGGTCTCCCAGGGTGGTGGAGTCCGCCAGCCAGGGCTCCAGGACCGTGGGGCTGATCTTGGGCTCGGTCGTGATCGTCCGCGACAGCCGGTTCTCCGAGGCCACGTCGAAGTAGCCCCCCACCTCGGCCACCGTCTTGTTCCAGACGGCCTCGAAGTCGTCGACCGGCACCCGCAGCGGGTTCTCGGCGACGGGCTCGGGCGCGAAGACCCGCGTCACCCGCGACGTCGGGATCCACCCCGAGGCGCATCCCGCCTGCGCGAGCGTCAGGGCGAACGCCCCGACCAACCCCGCCCCTTTGGCGACGACCCGCGACTTGCGCATGATTCTGGCCCCATCCTGCCTGGCCTGCCCGGTCCGCCGGGACCCGCGCGCGATCGTGGGATTCGCTTGCGGGGGATCTTCGGATCCGCCCCGATGGCATCCTGACTATCGGCGTCCCGGCCCGGTCGAAGACATGAAACCGAGCGGGCCGGCCTCCCCGGACGCGGGCGAACCGCGGCCGGGACGAGGTGACGCCGCATCCTGCCCGATCCTGCGAATCCCGGCAAGGCCGATCTCCTTCGTCCCGGCCGCCCGGATATGGCCTAGGCTATTTGTGGATGGCCAGGGGTTCCCACGGGGCGCGGCGAGATCGCACGAGGTTGCCATGCATTCAGATCGAGGATGGAGACGAGACGTGCCGGCGTCTGCGACGACCCTTCGCGAGGGTGAGGGGCCGGCGCCGGATCACCGGGCCGCGACGGCGGCCGCGGCGGTGGGCGAGGTCGCGGTCCACGATTTCGCCGCCGCGGCGGCCGCGGCGGGCGACCTGGATGCGATCCGCCACGCGCTGGCCGCGGCCTCGCACTGGGCGGCGGGCCACGACCCGGTCGCCCTGATCCTGGCCGGAGAGCCGGACGAGGCCGACGACGGGGCCGGGGTCGACGCCTCGATCCCGGTCCGCGTCGGGGAGCGGGGGCGGACGTGGGGCCGGCTCGTCCTCAGGCGGCGGGCCGTGGAGCCCGCCGTCCGGCCCGCCTTGGTCCGGCGCCGGCTCGAATCCCTGGCCACGCTCGCCGCCTTCGCGATCGAGCGGATCGCGGCGCGGCACGCGGCGGCCGGCTCTTCGAATCTCGGCGACGAGAGCGACGGCGGCGAGCCTCGCGACGCGGCGGTCCACGATGCGACCCTGCTGAGCGCCGTGCTGCCGTTCGCGATGAGCCAGGCGCGGCGGCACAAGGAGCCGCTGTCGATCCTTTGCCTGGCGATCGACCCCCTGCGCGGCGTCCGCGAGCTGCTGGGCGCCGCGGCCGCCGACCGGGTCGTGGAGCGCGTGGGCGTCCGGATCGCGGGCCTGCTGCGGTCCAGCGACCTCGTCGGACGGCTCGACGACGATCGGCTGATGGCGGTCCTGCCCCGGGCCGACCTGCGCGACGCGATCCACGTCGGCGAGAAGCTGGGCCGGACGATCGCCGCCGACGTCGACCTTCTGGACATCCCCCTGACCGTCACGCTCTCGGTGGGCGCGGCCGCGCTGCCGTCCAGCGCGGGGACGCTGGGGGGGCTCCTCGACGCGGCCGACGCGGCGCTCTCCGAGGCGAGGAAATGCGGCCCCGGCCGCATCGCGGCGGCCCCGCATGCGGGCGTCGGGCGCGACCGGGACGTCTTCGCCCGGGCCTGAGCCCGGCGACGGCCATGCCGGTCGACCCTGAGAGACGAGCCGCCGGCGACGGTTTTTCAGCCGGGGCGTTCGCGCCACCCCGCCGGCCGGACGCGCCCCATCCGAAGGGACGCCCGTTGGGCGTCGGCCGCCCGGGATCAGGATTTCGGCTCGTCCGACTGCTTGGCGATCTGCGCCAGCGTGCTCCAGATTTGGGGCGTGCTGTGGGAGTAGATCTCGACGATGTTGCCGAACGGGTCTTCGCAATAGCAGACGTAGAAGCCGACGCCGGGGGCGAACTCCCAGACCGCGCTGCGCTGCTTGCCCCCGCTCTCGACGATCCGCCGGGCCAGGCCTTCGACGTCCGGGTCGATGACGCAGAAGTGGAACGTGCCGGTCTTGTGCAGGTAGAACTCCTGGTTCTCCTCCGCCCCCCGGCGATCGGCCTTCGGCTCGGAAAACTCGAAGAGCTCCAGGCCGACGCCGCCGGCGTCCAGCATGGCGATCCGGCCGCGGACGACCTTGGGACCGAGCATATCGGCGACCAGTCGCCCGAAGTGGCCCTGGCCGGCCGTGTAGTCCACCGGCCCGTGGAGGAGCTGGAATCCCAACACCCGCCGATACCAGTCGATCGAGGCTTCAATATCCGTGACGGTGACGCCCACATGCGTGATCGGGCGGGGTTGAACCTTCTCCGATGCCGTCGTCATCTCGCTTCCTCCTGGCCCATGACCGGCCGCAGGTCGGCGGCGCGCCAGGTCGCGTGGGCCGCGGCTCCGCCGCCCGGAGCCGATGTCCAGGCGCCCCGAGTGGCCGCGACCACTCCAGAATATCGGGCCGCCGACGGTCGGCAAGCCCCGAGATCCTCTCCCAAACCGACGAGCTTCGGTCGATCGCCTCCCCCGTCCGACGCTCTGGCGAAACGGGGGCCGGACGGCCTGGACGTCATGGTCGCCGAAGCGATCGTTCAGGTGCCGGCGTCGGGCGCCTGGGCCGGGGCCGCCCGCGGAAGGACGGCCTCGGAGGGTTCCCGGTGAGACCGTCGGCCGCCCGCTTGGCGCCGAGGCGCTTACTGGCTCTTGCTGAAGGTCAGGCCGGGGTCGCCGGCCCCGCCGCCGAGGGCCTGGAAGACGAAGTTCGACGCGTCCTTCCAGGTCACCCGGCCGACCATGGCGTCGTTCTCGGCCCCGGCTCGGGCCATGGTCAGGACGCCGCCGCCGTAGGTGTACTTGCCGGTGATCGGCTGGGCGCGGCCCTGCTGGGTGACGTTCCAGGTGAAGCCGCCGTCGGCCTGGATGGTCAGCTCGATGGCGGTCGTGCCGTCGGGCGCCGCCTTCCACGTCCCGACCAGGCTGGGCTCGTCGGCGGCGGGCGTCGCCGGGGTGTCGGGCGTGGCGATGGGCGGAGCTTGCCCCTGGCCGGCGTCGGCCGCCGCGGCCGGGGCGGCCTGGTCGCCGCCGCTGGTCAGGCTGGCGACGATCTGCTTGGACAGGGTGTCGCCGGGCTGGAGCTTGGCGACCTCTTTGAACTCGCGGATCGCCTCGTCGTTGAAGCCCTCGGTCAGGTAGTGGTAGGCCAGCACGAAGCGGGCGGGGGCCGACTCGGGGTGCGCCGAGCGGTAATCTTCGAGCTTCCGGAGCTGCGACGAATAGACGTCGACGTTGGGATAGAGGCCGATCAGGGTCGTCCAGTCCCATCCCGGGCCCACCGAGAGCACCGCGTAGAGCACGCCCGCCGCCTGGTCGTACTGCTGGAGCGCGAACAGGCAGAGCGCGCGGAACTCGTGCGCGGCGGCGTCGTTGGGCATGGCCTTGAGGGCCTCGTCGGTCTTCTGCAGCGCGGCGGCGTAGTCGCCGGCCTTGAACGCGGCGCGGGCCTCCTCGAACGTCTGGAGGGCCGGGTCGGGGGTGGCGGCGTCGGGGGTCGACGCCTGCAAGGGCTGCGAATAGTCGTAGGTCGGCTGGGCCTCGGCCACCTGCACGGGCTGGACGGCCCCGGCCACGACGATGGGCTGCTGGATGATCACCGGCTGGCTGGCGACCATCCCGTAGGGGTTCATGTACGGCCGGTACCCCCAGTTGTAGATGGCCGAGTTGAGCCCCCAGCCGGCGATCCCGCCGACCGCCAGGCCGGTCCAGAAGGCGCCGCCGTTGTTCCAATTGTTCCAGTTGTTGTTGCGGCCGTGCCAGTAGCCGTTGACCCAGGCCTGGTGATTGTTCCAGCCGGGCCGGCCGCCCCACATCGGCGGATTCGTCCCCGGTCCCCATCCCGGAGGACGGCCGCCAGGGCCGACGCCGGGAGGACGGCCGCCGGGGCCCGGTCCCACCATCCCGGGAGGCCGACCGCCGGGCCCCACTCCGGGAGGCCGACCGCCGGGCCCCACTCCGGGAGGCCGACCGCCAGGCCCGGGGCCGGGGCCGGCGATGGGGGGGCGGACGCCGGGATTGCCGGGGCCGGGGCCGACGCCCGGGGGCCGCATGCCTCCGCCGACGGGGCCGTTGGGGCCCGGTCGGTTCACGCCCGCCCCCAGGTTGGGCCGGTTCACGGGCGGCTGGGGTTGCGCGACCGGGAAGTTGGGCCGCTGGGCCGGCGTGGAGGGCCGCATCTGGCCCTGCCAGCCGCCGGGCGCGCCGCCGTAGTTGGGCCGCTGGATGTTCCCCGGGGTCGTGAACGACGGCGTCCGGTTGAACGATGGCCGGGCCGCCGGGCCGGGTGAGAATCCGCCGCCGCCGCGCATGGCGCCTCCGCCCCCGCGCATCCCTCCGCCGCCGCCGCCTCCGCATGCCGCCCCCGCCCCCGCGGCCGCCGCCGCCCCGCTGGGCCTGGACCTGGGTCGTCTGCAAGCAGAGGCACGCGGCGAGCAGGCCCGCGATGGCCAGTCGGGTCGTCGAGTTCATGGCTGGGTCCCGGCGGGTTCGGACGGCTTGGGAGAGGTCGTGACGGATCGCGGCGCGGGCGGCTTGCGGACGAGCGTGATGGCCTCGGCGTCGGGCAGGGCGGCGCCGCCGAGCGTCCGGTCGACCGACGTCCAGCTCAGGACGTCGCGGCCGAGACGCGCCAGGACGTTCGTGGCCGAGACCGCCCGGCCGTCCTTGAGGACGCCCGTCGCCTTGACGACCCAGCGATCGGCGGCCTGGCCCTCGCGCGACCAGAGGCCCTCGGAGAATCCGCCCTCGGAGTCGAACGTCCAGGACCGGAACTGCTTCTGCCGGGGGTCCCAGCCGATGCGCTGGACGCCCGACATCACGACCTCGCCCTCGATCTTGACGCGGTACTTGCGGATCAGGAAGGCGCCGTCCTCGGACCAGGCGCCCGTGGTGCGGACCTCGGCGTCGTCGTCCTCGTCGATCCACTCGCCGATCAGCCAGGCCAGCTCTTCGAGCCGTTCGCGGGGGGCCTTGTCGGCGTCGGGATCGTTCGAGGGGTAGTCGTGGATGCAGTCCTGGAGCCAGCGGCCGTCCTTGCGGACGTAGGCGGCGGCGTACTTGTAACGCGTGACCTCGGCCGACTCGCCCAAGTCGGAGGGGGTCGTGATCGCGGCCGACCCTTCCTCGATCGCCGCGTCGGCGCCGAGCATGCGCAGGGAGTCCATCTTGAGGACGATCGTCTGGCCCGGCCCGGCCGCGAAGCGGTCGGCGAAGAGCTTCTCGATCGCGGCGCGGCCCTGGACGGGCGGCGAGCCCTCGGTCTCGATGCGGGCGGCCTCGGTGAAGAGGGCGGCGACCGCCTTGGCGTCGCCGGCGTCGAAGGCCCGGACGAAGTCGGCCACGACGGCCTCGATCGCGGCGCGGTCGGCCCCGCCGGTCGCGGCGGCCGGCGGCTCCTCCGCGAGGGACCGGCCGGCGGCGAAGGGGATCGTCCCCAGCAGAAGGAGCAGCGACGCCCTGGATTTCGACATGAGCGACTCGCCTTTCTCCGCCCCTGGGGCGGCCCGTGACGCGCCTGATGAGTTACCTATGTAGCACAATACGCGCCGCGAGGCGGCGGGGCGAGTCGCGCTCCCGGCATTCGCCCGGAATCCCGTTCGACGCCCCCGGGTCGCCAGGGAGGTTCCCAGGGTCGGGCGGCGGGGCTATGATGGGGGCTTCGCGGCGCGCGGCCGGCTCCGGCCCGCGACGGCCGCCCTTCCCCGCCGACGGCCCCCCGGCGTCGGCGGCCGCCCCTCGCTCCAACATCCGGACCACGCATGGTTGTCGATTTCGCGTTCGTGATCGCGATCCTGAAGATCATCCTCTTCGACCTCGTCCTCTCGGGCGACAACGCGGTCGTGATCGGCCTGGCGGCGCACCGGCTCCCCCCCAAGCAGCGGAAGCAGGCGATGATCTGGGGCTGCGGCCTCGCCATCGTCATGCGGATCGGCCTGACGCTGATCGTCTCGACCCTGCTGTTCATCCCCGGCCTGCGGTTCATCGGGGCCGTCCTGCTCGCCTGGATCGCCTGCAAGCTGATGCAGGAGGAGGCGCAGGCGGCCGCCGACCCGACCGTCGCCCCGACCTCGCTGCTGAAGGCCGTCCAGCGGATCGCCATGGCCGACTTCATCATGAGCCTGGACAACGTCCTGGCCATCGCCAGCGCCGCGCAGTCGTGGTCGCAGATCGTCCTGGGCCTGGTCCTCTCGATCATGATGCTGCTCTTCCTGAGCGCGATCATCACCGAGATCATGAGCCGGTATCGCTGGATCGCCTACGCCGGCGCGGCGCTGCTGGCCTGGACGGCCGCCGACATGATGGCGCACGACCTCCACGAGTTCTTCCACGCCGGCTACGTCGCCGGCTGGCCCGAGTTCCCCCAGTGGGGCGTCTGGGCGCTGCGGATCGGCCTGGTGACCCTCTGCCTCACCATCAACTGGTGGCTGCCCGGCTCCGCCCGACCGGCCGCCTACAGCCATGAGTCCGAGCCCGAGCCTGCGGCCGAAACCGCGGCCGGGCCGGCCCCCGTCGAGTCGCCGGTGGAGCGGGTCGTCGAATCCTGAGCCTTCGAAACGCAGAACGCCCCGGGCCGTCGCCGGCCGGGGCGTTCGCACGCGCCGCATTCGGGCGCGATCGGGGTCAGGCTCCCCGCGGGGGGGAGCGGGGATGTCGGCGGCGGCGGCCGTCGTCCCAGCGGCGGGTGCGGCGGCCGGGCCGCCGTTCGCCGCGCACCCGCGTCGTCCGACCCGAGCGGGCCGGGCGAGGCGAGGAGCCGCGAGGGCGGGAGGTCCGGACGCGTTCGCCGCGGCCGACGATCCGCGAGACCCGGCGGAGCACGCCGAGGCCGGGGGACCGTACGGCCGACTCCGACGACCGCGCCGCCGACCTCTCGGGCGCGGGGCGCCCGGGCGTCGGCGAGGCGATCGTCTGCGTCGGGCTGCCGGCCCCTTGCGGCATCGCAGCCCCCATGGACCGGACTTCGGCCGGGACTCCCGTCTCGGCCGGGACCTCGTCTCGGGCTTCTCCCTGGGCGAACCCTCCGGCCACGGAAGACGGTTCGGGGGCGGGCGTCGGCTCGTCGTCGGAGACGGGGTCGGGAAGGGCCTCGGGCTCCCGGGATCCGGCGAGTGCAGAGGGCGCGATGCCGTACTCCTCGTCGAACTCCGGGGGGGCCGCTTCGTCGCCGTCGAAGGGGGCCGGCGAAGGCTCGCGCGGCCTTTCTTCGTACGGCGACGCGGGCGTCGCTTCCGCGTCCGTCTCCGGATCGACGGCCTCGCCGGCGGCCGCGAACGCGCCGGGCGCGGACGTGGGGCTCGCTTCGGGATCGGCCTGAGAGTCGGTCTCGGCTTCGGCGGGGGTCTCGGTCTCGTTCTCGGTCTCGGTCGGGGCCTGGACGTCGGCCCGGACGAATTTGCCCGGCCCGACGCGGATCCAGGTGGGCTGCGCCGCCGCGGCCTCGGCGAGGGCCGCCGCCTTGGCCGCGCGCTTTCCCTTGCCCCGCCGTTTGCGGGGCTTGGTCGACGGCGGCTCGGCGGGGTCCTCGGCCGGCGCGGTCGCTGCGGCGAGCCCCTCGGGCCGTCCGTCGTCCGCCCCGGCGACGGCTCCGGCCTCGGGAGAGGCCGTCGCGGCGTCGTCGGGGGGCGAGGCGGGGGCCGTCGGGGACGTCGCGGGCGATCCGGCCGGCCGGTTCGGCCGGGGGGTGGCGAAGATCAGGACCATCGCGGCCATGTAGACCGGCGTCAGCCAGATCGAGATCGTGGCCACCACCAGGCTGGTCACGCCGGTCAGGATCGCCAGGCCCACCAGCCCCCAGAACCGCCCCGACGTCGGCCGGACGAGTCCGGTTTCCGTGGGGGGGGTCGCGGGGGCGTGAGGGCCGTCGGCGGTCCGATCGACTCGTGACCAGGGCTCGGCGCGGCGCTGGGTCGAAGTCTCGTTCAAGGCGGGACCATCCTGCATGGCGCGAGGCCGACCCGAGGCCGCACGTCCGCCCGGGGTTTCCCAGGCGGCGCGGGCCGGGGGATCGGCAGGGTTTGCTCGTCCCGATCCGTCGTCGCGGGGCGACGGGCCGTCTTGCGACGCGTCCCGCCCCCCTACCGTTGATCGGCCCTCCCGCGGGGGCGATTGACGTTTTCGAGGGCCTCCGGGTCGCCCCGGCGGGTCCCGCGGACGCAGAACGCCTACCGCCGGCCTTCTCGTTGCGGCCGGCCCCGGATCGTCCCGAGATCGGCCGATTCCGGCGCGTCCCGAGCCGGGAGGCGAAATGGGCCTTGCCGCGCGAAGCGCCGGCGTGCGATCCTCGGACAGTCGTCGATTTCCGGGGCCGAGCGAGCTTCGCGTCATGACCAAAAGTCGCAGGTGGTGGCTGACGGTCGTCCTGATCGTCCTTGCGGCGGTTGCGATCGAGGTGGGCGTCCGGCTCGCCCGCAAGCCTCGGGCGGCGCTGCTCGTGATCAACGGCGGCGGGACGCCGGTGCGCGACCTGGTCGCGTCGTACGCGGGCGTGAGGCAGCTCGTCGGCGTCGTGCCCTCCGGAGGCTCGACCCTGGTCCGGCTGGAGAACGGGACGAAGGACGACGTGACGCTGGCCTTCGTGCAGGAAGGCAACCCCGCGCCCGGCTTCCTGGTGGGGGGCGAGGAGCTGGACCAGGCCCGCCGCGACGGCCTGCGGGTCGTCGTGGTCCTGAAGCCCAACGAGGTGTCGCGCTACATGGAGGAGGACGTCGAAGTCGACGATCCCTCCCCCCTCATCCGGATGATCCGGCTCGGGATCGCCCGCCTCCGGCCCGACCTGCCGACCTTCCCCAATCGTTGACATGATCGCGAGATTCTTCGAGCGGCCGCCCGTCCACTTCGTCCAGGGAGGGATAGATGCGTTTTCGTCGATCGATCGCATGGCTGCCGGTCCTGGCGAGCCTCGCGCCGCCGGCGGCGACCCCGGCGCGGGCCGAGCGTCCCCCCGCGGAGCGGCCCTACCTCGGCTGGAGCAGCTGGAGCCTCCAGGCGACGGAGTCCCCCGGTTACGGCAAGGCCTTCCTGACGGCCGAGAACGTCAAGCGGCAGTCCGACGCGATGGCGGCCCGACTCCAGGCGCACGGCTTCCTCCGCATCAACGTCGATTCCGGCTGGCGCGGCGGCTGGGACGAGCACGGCCGGCCGACCCCCGACCTGGAGCGGTTCCCGCAGGGCGTCCGCGACGTCGCCGACCACGTCCATGCGCACGGCCAGAAGTTCGGGATCTATTACGTGCCGGGCGTCGACGACGACCTCCTCGCGCTCGACCCGCCGATCCTCGGGACCTCGTACACCGTCAGGCAGATCGTGCACACCCCCCGGCGGCTCGCCCACGCCTGGAAGGGGGGCCACGCCATCGACTTCGCGAAGCCGGGCGCGAAGGAGTACGTCCGGTCGATCGCCGACCGCTTCGCCGCCTGGGGCGTCGATTTCCTCAAGTTCGACGGGGTCACGCCGGGCAGCGACGTCGACGACCCCTCGATCGACGCCCGCGACGACGTCGCCGCCTGGTCCGAGTCCCTCCTCGCGACCGGCCGGCCGATCTGGCTCACCGTCTCGTGGAAGCTCGACATGCGTCACGCCGACTTCTGGCGGGGCCGCGCCGACGCCGTGCGCGTGACCCAGGACGTCGAGTCGTACGACGCGCTCTTGACGCACTGGCGGCCCCAGATCCTCCGCGCCTTCCCCGCCGCCCGCGACTTCGGGCCGACCTCGGGCCGGGGCAAGGGCTGGAACGACCTCGACTCGCTCCTGGTCGGCAACGGCGCGATGAGCGGCCTGACCCCGGACGAGCGCCGCAGCGCGATGACGCTCTGGGCGGTCGCCTGCTCGCCCCTCTACGCGGGCGACGACCTCACGAAGCTGGACGACCTGGGCCTGGAGCTGCTGACCAACGACGAGGTGATCGCCGTGCAGCAGGCGGGCTTCCCCGCCGCCCTGATCCGCGACGACGGCCGCGGCGGCCAGGTCTGGTCCTCCGCGAACGCCGGGGGCAAGGTCGTCGCCCTCTTCAACCTCGCGGAAGAGCGCCGGACCATCTCGATCCCCCTTAGCGGCCTCGGCCTGCCGAGCTCGGTCGCCGCCCGCGACCTCTGGGCGCGTCGCGACCTGCCCGCGGCGTCCGATCGCGTCGAGGCCGACCTCGCCCCCCACGCCTGCCGGCTGCTCCGCCTGGCGCCCGAACCGCCGCGATGAGCGCCCGACGCCTCGCACGATCGCCGGGCTCGGGGTATGATGCCGGGACGCCGGACCGACCAGCCCGCGGCGTGAGGGAGACGACGCGATGGCCCAGACGACCCGGACGTTCCTCGCCATCGACGTGCCCTCGGCGGTCGCCGACCGGATGAGCAAGCTTCAGAGGAAGCTCGCGCCCCTCGCCCCCGGGTTCAACTGGGTCGACGCGACGCCGTTCCACATGACGCTCGCCTTCCTCGGCGACGTCCCCTTCCCCGAGCTGAACGAGGTCTGCGAGGCCGCCGCCAAGGCCGCCCGCGGCTCGCGGCGTTTCGAGGTGCAGATCGCCGGCCTGGGCGCGTTCCCCCGGCCCGACCGCCCCCGCGTGGCCTGGGCGGGGTTCGCCGGCCCCGGCCTCGAACCGCTCGCCGCGCTGCAGAAGGCCGTCGTCGCCAACCTGCGGCGGATCGGCCGCCAGCCCGAGGACACGCGGTTCACCCCCCACGTCACCCTCGGCCGCCTCAAGGCCGGCCGCGGCAAGGCCCCCGCGGCCGCCCCGGACCTCACCGCGCTGATCGAGCAGCACCGCGAATGGACCGCCGGCGCGTTCACCGTCGGCGAGGTCGTCGCCTACTCCTCCACCCTGACCCCCGAGGGCCCCACCTACGCCGCCCTCGCCCGCGCCCCCCTGGCCTCCGCAAAGGCCCGGACGGATACTTGACCAATGCGCCCGGCCGTGCTACAGTAGTGATCGGGTGTACAGAACTCAGGCGAGCATGAAGGAGCCGCGTCGTGGCGAAGCGACAGGTTGCAACCGAAACGAAGGCGGCGCCCATATCCGCCGAGACGAAGGCCCTGAACACGACGATCAGCCAGATCGAGAAGACGTTCGGCGCCGGCTCGATCATGAAGCTCGGCGAGGGGAGCCACCTCGAGGTCGAGGGGATCTCCACGGGGGCCCTGTCGCTCGACCTGGCGCTGGGGGGCAAGGGCCTGCCGCGGGGCCGGATCATCGAGCTGTTCGGGCCCGAGTCCAGCGGCAAGACGACGATCGCGCTGCAGGCGATCGCCAACGCCCAGAAGATGGGCGGCGTGGCCGCGTTCATCGACGCCGAGCACGCGCTCGACCCCTCGTGGTGCAAGCGGATCGGCGTCGACATCGAGTCGCTGCTGGTCAGCCAGCCCGGGAGCGCCGAGGAGGCCCTCCAGATCGCCGAGATGCTCGTGCTGTCGAACGCGGTGGACATCGTGGTCGTCGACTCGGTCGCCGCCCTGGTCCCGAAGGCCGAGATCGAGGGCGAGATCGGCGACAGCCACGTCGGCCTGCAGGCCCGGCTGATGAGCCAGGCCCTGCGCAAGCTGACGGGCGGCGTGTCGCGGTCGAAGTGCGTGCTGGTCTTCATCAACCAGATCCGCGAGAAGATCGGCGTGATGTTCGGCAGCCCCGAGACCACCCCCGGCGGCCGCGCCCTGAAGTTCTACAGCTCGTGCCGCGTCGACGTCCGCCGCATCGGGCCGGTCAAGGACGGCGAGGAGATCACCGGCTCGCGGGTGAAGGTCAAGATCGTCAAGAACAAGGTCGCCCCGCCGTTCCGGACGTGCGAGTTCGACATGATGTACACCAGCGGCATCTCGCGCGAGGGCGACGTCCTCGACATGGCGCTGGCCGACAAGCTCGTCGAGAAGTCGGGATCCTGGTTCAACTACGGCGACCTGCGCCTGGGCCAGGGCCGCGAGAAGGTCAAGGACTACCTCCGCGAGAACGTCGCCCTCGCCGACGAGATCGCCGCCAAGGTCATGGCCAGCCGCATGGGCGCCCTCGCCGCCAAGTCCGGCAACGGCCCGGTCGCCCACCACGACGATGACGACGACGAGCCGCCGGACGAGGATTGAACCACCCCACCGTAATGTCCTTCCCCCCTTTCGCGGGGGCAGGTGGCCTGAAGGGCCGGATGAGGGGGAGACGCGCCGCGAGGCCGTCGCCCCGTCAGCCCGGTCCTCTCGCCTTTTCCCGCCGGGAGTCCGCAGCGTGACGTCGCTCCCCTTCTCCGACCCGTCTGGACGACGGCCTTCCCCCCTCGCGGGGGAAGGTGGCCCGAAGGGCCGGATGAGGGGGAGACGAGCACGGAAGCCGGCGGCTCCACGTGACGCGGGGTTTCGCTTTCCGACGACCCCTCTGCAGGGCACCCCCTCATCCGACCCCTGCGGGGTCTGCCTTCCCCCGCGAGGGAGGAAGGCCGTCGGGCTTCGAATCCTGATCGCCTTCGCGGCGACTCTCCTGGCCGCGCCCGCCCGCGCCGAGGATCCTCGCCCGAACGTCGTCATGATCGTGCTCGACGACCTGGGGTTCAGCGACCTCGGCTGTTACGGCGGCGAGATCCGCACGCCCAACATCGACCGCCTCGCGGCCGACGGCCTCCGGTTCACGCGGTTCTACAACGCGTCGCGCTGCTGCCCGACGCGGGCTTCGCTGCTGACGGGGCTTTATCCGCACCAGGTCGGGCTGGCCCGCAACGGCCGCGACCTGACTCGCGACGGGGCCACGATCGCCGAGCTGCTCCACGCTGCCGGCTACCAGACGGCGATGGCGGGCAAGTGGCACCTCTCGGAGACGGCCCCGCTCGGGGGCCGGGCCGACGGCCGCGAGCACCTCGCCTGGCTCAACCACCAGGCGGATTTCGACCGGCCCTTCGCCGACGTCCGCTCCTACCCGATCCACCGGGGCTTCGAGCGGCATTACGGGACGATCTGGGGCGTGTCGAACTACTTCGACCCCTTCTCGCTGGTCGACGGCGCCGAGCCGGTCCGGGCCGTGCCCGACGGATTTTACCTGACCGACGCGATCACCGCGAAATCGGTCGAGTACATCCAGGCGATGGCGCACGACGACCGGCCGTTCTTCCTCTACGTCGCCCACTGCGCCCCCCACTGGCCCCTGCACGCCCGTCCCGAGGACGTCGACCGCTACCGCGAGACCTACCGCGGCGGCTGGCGGGCGCTCCGCGAGTCGCGCTATCGCCGGCAGGTCGCGATGGGCCTGTTCGACGCCGCGACGCACCCCCTTCCGCCGCTGAGCGGAAGCGGCCCGGATTGGGACGCCCTCGACGACGGCCGGCGCGAGCACGAGTCGTCGTTGATGGCGGTCCACGCCGCGATGGTCGACCGGGTCGACCAGGGCGTCGGGTCCATCCTCAAGGCGCTCGAAGCCGCCGGCCGTTCCGAGGACACGATCGTCGTGGTGCTCGCCGACAACGGGGCCTCCCCCGAGCGCTATCTCGACCCCGGCTTCGACCGCGCCTCGCAGACCCGCGACGGCCGGCCCATCCAGTACGCCGGCCGCTTCGAGCCCGGGCCCGAGACCACCTGGGGCTACATCGGGGCCCCCTGGGCCAGCGCGTTGAACACGCCCTACCGCTACTGGAAGGCCGATTCCTTCGAAGGCGGCTGCCACACGCCGATGATCGTGCACTGGCCGCGCGGTCTGAAGGCCCCTCACGGGACGACCACCGCACAGGTCGGCCACGTGATCGACCTGATGCCGACCTGCCTGGAGCTTGCCGGGGTGGCTTATCCGAACCAGTTCGACGGCCACGACCTCAAGCCGCTCGAAGGCGAGAGCCTGGCGCCGGCCCTCCGCGGCCGACCGCGCGAGGGCCCGCGGACGCTCTTCTTCGAGCACGAAGGCGCGCGGGCCGTTCTGGCCGGCGACTGGAAATCGGTGGCCCTTCCCCGCGGGGAGTGGGAGCTTTACCACGTCGCCGACGACGCCACCGAGACCCGCGACCTGGCCCTCCGCGAGCCCCGGCGCGTCGCGGAACTCGCCCGGATGTGGCGGGCCTGGGCCGAGCGCGTCGGCGCGGTCGATCGACCCTGAACGGGGTCTCCTCGCGATTCCTCGTCTGCAAACGGCATTCGCAGCCCATCCTTTCAGATAGGCTTCAGTGGCCGCGGTTTCTGGAGGATGGTCGAAGTGACGCTCAAACGCCTCAAATTCATAAGCGAAATGCGACGAGCGAACCCAATCATCGCTGAGGATTGTCGGACTCAAGATATTTGATGACAGGGTTTAACGTCGAGATCGCCGGTTCGCCCGGCTGGCGAGCGGACCCGATAGCGAAGCCGAAGGGAAGCCGATTTTTCGGTTCGTCTGGAAGTCGGCCCCGGCTTAGTTCGCCCCCATCGTCCGGGTCGGCCGGGCGGCGATGTTGGGCGCGACCGGCAGGCACAGGAGGACCCGAGACTCGGTCGTGAGCGGGACCATGGTGCCGGGGCTGGCGGTCGCCGGGACGAGGGCCTTGATCAGGCCGTGGACGCTGGAGGCGCCTTCGGGGGCGTGGATCAGCGCGTTGGAGCCGGCGGCCAGCACGGCGTCGGGGGCGTGCTCGTTGCCGAGGGCCCCGGCGAGGTGGATCTCGCCGTCGGCCCGCATGTCGAAGGCCAGTCCCAGCGACCCGAACTCGACCTCGGGCTTGCGGGGGTCGATCCGGGCGTGCCGCGAGGGGGGCCGGAACCTCATCTCGCGGCCGAGGGCGGCCAGCAGGTCGAGGCCCACGCTGCCGGGGCCGGCCGTGAGCCTCCCCTTGGCCTCGATCCAGCCCGGCCCCTGCCCCGGCCGGTCGCCCCATCGGGCCTTCTCGACGGCGACCCGGGCCGAGCCCGCCAGCCGGTGGCTGGGGAACCGGCGGGCGACGAGCGCGGCGAGGTCGACGTCGTGCAGGTCGCCGGCGAACTCGCCCTCCCAGGCCCGGCCGCCCGACTGGCGGAGCGTCAGCCGGCCGTCGACGCGGGCGGACTCGCCGATCCAGTCGGTGGCGTCGAAGAAGACGTCGAGCACCCGGCCCGGCAGCGGCAGGCCCTCCAGCGTCTTGAGCGCCAGCGTCGTCTGGACCGGGTCGACGCGGCGGTCGCGGCTCAGCGTCAGCTCGCAGCGCGGCTTCGAGCCCGGCTCGACGAGCTTGTACGCCACCCGCAAGGTCGGCCCGGAGGCCTCGGCGGTCAGGGTCGCGGCGACGTCCTGGGCCTGGAAGGCCAGGCCTTCGCCGAGGTCCACCCTGCAGGCCGGCGCGGTGATCTCGACCCGATCGTAGGGGACCTCGCCCGAGCGCTGGAGGAACGCGCCGACCTGGGTCATGGCCAGGCCCGGGCTCTCGCCCCGCAGCGCCAGCTCGTCGGCGTGGACGACCAGGTCGCGGCCCGACGCGACCAGCCGGAGCGACCCGGCGCGGGCGATCTCGGCCAGGCCCTTGCCGCGCGGCTCTTCCTGGCGGAGGACGATCCCCCGGTAGAGGATCTCGCCGGGGCGCGGGTAGAGGACGGCGTCGAGCGTGACCTGGAGGCCGAGCCGCCGGCCGAGCGTGATCTCGACGTCCCGGACGTGCCCGGGGCGGTTGATCCGCCAGGCGTGGAACGCCGTGAAGCCCGTCGGCAGGACCGTCAGGGCCACCAGGGCCGCCGTCGCCAGCCCCTGGCGGGCCGGGCGCGAAAGGGGGAACATCCGTGCCTCCCTCGAATCGAACGAACGAACGCCATGCGCGGAAGCGGGCCGCAGGCGTCCGGGATCCTCCGGGCGGCCGACGGCGGCGCGATACCTACGTTCTATCGCCCGGTCCGGCCGCGGGAATCCAGCCGGCCCGGGGCCCGTCGGCGGCGCGGGTTCGGGTTTTACGGGCGCTCGGCCCAGTGGTCCAGCTTCTCGCGGTTCAGGGCGTGGACGGCCGCCATCGTCGCCCTCAGCGAGTCGAGGCTGGAGCCGTCGAAGCGTTCGAGCAGGGCGGCGGCGATCTCGAAGCCGACGACGTTCTCGACGATCACGCTGGCCGCCGGCACGGCGCAGACGTCGGAACGTTCGTACGTGGCCGGCGACTCGGCCTTGGTGGCCATGTTGATCGACGGCCCCCGGCTGGCCAGCGTGCTGATCGGCTTCTTCGCCGCGCGGACGACGATCGGCTCGCCGTTGGACGTCCCCCCCTCGATGCCGCCGGCGTTGTTGCTGGGGCGGCGGAAGCCGTAGCGGCGGTCGTCGGCGTCGTGCTCGGGCTCGTAGCGGATCGGGTCCATGACCTTCGAGCCGGGCCGGCGGGCGGCTTCGAAGCCCAGGCCGATCTCAACCCCCTTGATCGCCTGGACGCCCATCACCGCGCAGGCGAGTCGGGCGTCGAGCCGGCGGTCGGGCTGGACGTGGCTCCCCAGGCCGATCGGGCAGCCCGTGACGATCGTCTCGACCACGCCGCCGAGCGTGTCGCCGGCCTCGCGGGCGGCGTCGATGGCCGCGACGATGGCGGCGTCGGCCTCGGGGTTGAGGGTGTAGACCGGGCTGGCGTCGCGGACGGCGACGTCCCGGCTCAACGGCGGCGCGGCGATCCCGCCCAGCTCGGCGACGTAGCCGAAGACGGTGATCCCGACCTCGCGCAGGACCAGCCGGGCGAGCGCGCCGGCGGCCACCCGCACGGCGGTCTCGCGGGCGCTCGCGCGTTCGAGGACCTGGCGGATGCCCGTCTGGTAGCTGATCGAGCCGGCCAGGTCGACGTGCCCCCCGCGCGGGGCGGCGGGCTCGGACAGGCGTTCGAGCTTGGCGTCGTTGTTGATGAGCCGGAGCGTGATCGGCGCGCCGGTGCTGACGCCCTTGAAGGTGCCGGAGTCGATGAAGATCCGGTCGGTCTCCAGCTTCTGCCGCTTGCCGCGGCCGTACCCCCCCTGCCGCCGCTCCAGCTCGCGGTCGATGAACGCCCTGTCGAGCGTCACGCCGGCGGGGATCCCCTCGACGATCGCGGTCAGGGCCGATCCGTGCGATTCACCGGCGGTCAGGGTGCGGAGCATGGGCGGGTCTTTCGAACCTTCTTCGGGGCGCCTCAGCGCCAGGGGAACGGGCGGCCGGTGATCAGCTCGTAGGCCTCGACGTACTTCGATCGGGTGCGGGCGACGACGTCGTCCGGGAGCGCGGGGGGCGGGCTGGACTTGTCCCAGCCGGTCGCCTCGATCCAGTCGCGGACGTACTGCTTGTCGAACGACGGCTGGGGCCCGCCCGGCTCATACGCTTCGAGCGACCAGTACCGCGAGCTGTCGGGCGTCAGCACCTCGTCGATCAGCAGCAGCTCGCCGGACGGCTCGTCGAACCCCCACTCGAACTTGGTGTCGGCCAGGATCAGGCCCTTCCCGCGGGCCTCCCCGGCCGCCTTCTCGTAGACGGCCAGGCTGCGGCCGCGGAGGGTCGCGGCGACGTCGCCGCCGAGGGCGTCGGCCATGTAGTCGAACGAGACGTTCTCGTCGTGGCCGGTCTCGGCCTTGGTGGCGGGGGTGAAGATCGGGTCGATGCGGTCGCTCTCGACCAGCCCCGACGGCAGCCTCACGCCGCAGACCGCGCCCGACTTCCGGTACTCCTTCCAGCCGCTGCCGGACAGGTAGCCGCGGACCACGCACTCGAAGGGGACGACCTTCGCCTTGCGGACGAGCATCGCCCGGCCCCGGAGCGCCTTGCGGGCCGCGTCGTCGAGCGCGATCGGGAAGTCGTCGACGTTCGCGGAGATCAGATGGTTCGGCACGCCCAGCCGCTCGAACCAGTATTCGCTGAGGCTGGAGAGCACCCGCCCCTTGTCGGGGATCGGCGTCGGCAGGACCCAGTCGAACGCGCTGATGCGATCCGAGGCGACCAGCAGCAGCCGGTCCCCCAGGTCGTACACGTCGCGCACCTTCCCCTGCTTCTTCGGCAGGCCGTCCAGGGGCGTTCCCAGGGGGACCAAGTGCGCGAACCTCCACCCGACATCCGTTCATCAACGCAAAGCGACGAAATTACACGAAAAGGTGGCCGGCGGCAAGGGCCCCGGGCGATCGGGCGCCTGCCGCGATGCACCCTCGTCACCATCCGGGCCGGCGTCGTATAACCAGGGAAGGTCGGCGGCGGGACCATGACGATCCGGAGCCGAGTCGCGGCGATGAACGAGACCTCGCACAGCTTGCTCGATCGGCTGCGGAGCCGGCCCGACGACCAGATGTCGTGGAACCGGTTCGCGGGCCTGTACGCGCCCTTGATCCGCAAATGGCTCGTCGGCCAGGGCGCGCCCGACCCGGACGCCGAGGACCTGGCGCAGGAGATCCTCCTGGTCATCTTCCGGGAGCTGCCGGGGTTCGACCACAACGGCCGCAAGGGGGCCTTCCGGAGCTGGGTCCGCTCGGTCACGGTCAACCGCCTGCGGGGCTACTGGCGGGCCAAACGATCCGGGCCGCTCAACGGCCTGGAGGAACGGCTCGCCCTGCTCGAAGACGAGGGAAGCGAGCCCAGCGCGGCCTGGGACCGCGAGCACGACGAGTACATCGCCGCCCAGGTCATGAGGCTGGTCGAGCCCGAGTTCGCCCCCTCCACGTGGCAATCGTTCCGGAGGGTGGTCGTCGAAGACCGGCCGGCGGCGGCCGTCGCCGCAGAACTGGGCCTCACGGTCAACGCCGTCCTGATCGCCAAGTCCCGCGTTTTGCGTCGGCTCCGCGAGGAGGTCCGGGGGCTCGTTTCCTGAAGGAGTCGGCGTCCTCCGACGCCTTTTCCCCCGCGGGGGGAGGCAGACCCCGCAGGGGTCGGATGAGGGCGAGGCCGTGCGAAGCCCCGTCGGATTCCCCCGGCGGATCGGATCTTAGGGCGACGGCCACCGTGCCCGTCTCCCCCTCATCCGGCCCATCGGGCCAGCTTCCCCCGCGAGGGGGGAAGGCCGTCGACTCCGGCTGGGAACGGCCTCTGAAAGGATGCCGCGATCGGCGCACTCACTTGTCGGACGGCGGACGTAAGATCGACACTTCCGGCTCGCCGGCCCTCACCCTGGAGCATCCGGAACCATGACCGACCCCTCGCCGACGGCCGACGATCATCCCGACGGGGAACTGCTCGCCGCCTTCGGGCGGGGGGAGATCGACCCGGTCGACGCCGACCGCGTCGAGCGGCACCTCGACGCCTGCGCCTCGTGCCGTGCGACGCTGGCGGACGGCCCCGCCGACGACCCGCTCGTCGCCTTGCTCCGCGCGTCGGCGCGGACGGGCCCCGCCGAGGGCGAAGGCGAGGCGGCCCCGGTCGCGATCCCCTCGGGCTATGCGCTGGAGGCGGTGATCGGCCGGGGCGGGATGGGGGTCGTCCACCGGGCGCGGCAGGTCGGGCTGGGCCGGCTGGTGGCGCTCAAGCGGATCGCGGCCGGGGCCGACGCCAGCCCCGCCGAGCTGGCCCGCTTCCGGGTCGAGGCCGAGGCCGCCGCCAGCCTCCGCCACCCCAACATCGTGCCGATCCACGACGTGGGGGTGATCGACGGCACCCCCTTCTACGCGATGGAGCTGCTCGAAGGGGGCTCGCTGGCCGATCGCCTGGCGGCCGGCCCGATGCCCGCGCGCGAGGCCGCGGCGCTGACGGCGACGCTGGCGCGGGCGATCGAGCACGCGCACCGGGGCGGCGTGGTGCATCGCGACCTCAAGCCGCCCAACGTCCTCTTCGCCGGCGACGGGACGCCCAAGGTCGCCGATTTCGGACTGGCGAAGCGGCTCGACGCCGCCGCGGTCACCCGCAGCGGGGCGATCATGGGGACGCCGTCGTACATGGCGCCGGAGCAGGCGACGGGCGAGATCGTGGGGGCCCACCCGCCGGTCGACGTCTACGCGCTGGGGGCGATCCTGTTCGAGTGCCTGACGGGCCGGCCGCCGTTCCTGGCGCCCTCGCCGGTCGAGACCCTGGACCTCGTCCGATCGAGCGAACCCCCCTCCCCCGGACGGCTCCAGCCGGGCGTGCCGCGCGACGTGCAGACGATCTGCCTGACCTGCCTGGAGAAGTCGCCCGCTCGACGTTACGCGACGGCGGCCGCCCTGGCCGACGACCTGGACCGCTTCCTCCGCGGCGAGCCGATCCTCGCCCGCCCCGCCGGCCCGGTCGACCGCCTGGTCAAGTGGGCGCGGCGACGGCCCTCGCAGGCGGCGCTCGCGACCCTGGCGATCCTGGCGGCCGCGGGGGCCGTCGCGGGGGCGCTGGTCCACGACAGCCGCCTCCGCGCGGCGCTCGGCCTGGCCGAGGTCGCCGCGAACGAGGCGAAGCGGCAGCGGACGGCCGCCGAGTCGAACTACCGCGACGCCCGCGAGGCCCTCGGCCGCCTGACCGGCGCGTTCTCGGACCCCCGCTTCCGGAACGTGCCGCGCCTGGACGAGCTGCGGCGGGTGCAGCTCGAAGCGGCCCTCGGCTTCTACGACCACGCGCTGGCCCGCGCCGACCCGACCGACCCGGTCGTGCTCCGCGACACCGCCGAGGCCGCCGTCGAGGCCGCCAACCTCCAGATCGTCCTCGGGCGGCGGGCCGACGCCGAGGCCAACCTGCTCCGCGCCCGCCGGCTGCTGACGACGCTCGCCGGCGACGCGTCCGACGACCCGGGGCTGATGCGCTCGCGGATGATCACGCATCTCAAGCTGGGCGTCATGCTGATGGACGGCGAGCCGGCGAGGGCCGTCGCCGAGCTGGAGCAGGGCCTCGCCCTCGCCGAGCGCAGCCCCGACGCCGCGTCTTGGCAGGGCCGGCACGACGTCGCCTGGTGCCTGCACAACCTCGGCTCGGCCTGGCAGCTCGCGGGCCGATCGGAGCTGGCCGATCCCCACCTGGCCCGCGCCGCGACGATCCTCGACGGGCTCCTTCGGGAGCGTCCCGACGATCCCGGCCTGGCGGCGTCCACGGCGCAGACCTACATCAACCTGGGGAACGGCCGCGGCGTCCTGGGGCGTCTCGACCAGGCCGAGGCCGACTTCGAGCGAGCCGGGGACCTGCTCGAACGGGCGACCGCCGAGCAGCCGGAGATCCCCTCGCACGCCGCCGACCTCTGCGACCTGGCGGTCAATCGCGGGAACCTGCTGGCCGGCCTGGGCCGCGTCGACCAGGCGGTCGAGCAGCTCACGGAGGGGCTCCGCCGCATCGCGCCGCTGCTCCAGGAGGAGCCGAAATCGCTGCGGCTGCTCCAGACGCTGCAGAACCTGCACGGCGCCCGCGCCCAGGCGCTGGAGGCCGCCGGCCGCTTCGCCGAGGCGGTCCCCGACTGGGATCGCGTCATCGAGATCCTGCCCGATCGTCCCGGCCGCCTGGGACGCCGCTTCCTCCGGCTGATCGACCTCGCCCGCGCCGGGCTGGCCGTCCGCGTCCGCGACGAGGCGGCCGCGATCCTCGACCATCCCGACGAGCCCCTCAAGCCCGCCGACCGCTACAACGTGGCGTGCGCGCTCTGCCTGGCGACGGCCGCGCCCCTCGACGAGGCCGTTCGGACGAGCATGATCGACACGGCCCTCCGCGAGCTGACGCTCGCCTTCGCCGCCGACCCGTCGCTCCGCGAGGCGGCCAAGGCCGACGCGGACCTGGCCGCCCTGGCGGGACGCGAGGACTTCCGGAAGCTCCTGGAGGCGCGTTAGCGAGCGGGCGTTCGGGCCTGGGATTTGCATGAATCCGACCCGAACGCCTCTTGAGCCCGCGACCCGAAAGGAGGGGACGTGAGTTCTCCCGTCGAGACACCCGCCGCGCGGCGCGCCCAGCCGCCGCCGCCGAAGGTCCGCATCGCCCTGGCGATCAACGGCGTCCCCAGGCGGCTCGAAGTCGCGCCCTGGACGTCGCTGCTCGACCTCTTGCGCGAGCACCTGGACCTGACCGGAACGAAGAAGGGCTGCGACCACGGCCAGTGCGGCGCGTGCACCGTGCTGGTCGACGGCGTCCGCATCAATTCCTGCCTGACGCTGGCCGTGATGAAGGACGGCGCGGAGGTGACCACCATCGAGGGCCTGGCCGAGGGCGACGCCCTGCACCCGGTGCAGCGGGCCTTCGTCGAGCACGACGCCTTCCAGTGCGGCTATTGCACGCCGGGCCAGATCTGCTCGGCCGTCGCCCTGATGGCCGAGGGACGCGCGAAGACCCCGGACGAGATCCGCGAGCTGATGAGCGGCAACATCTGCCGGTGCGGGGCGTACCCGAACATCGTCGCCGCGATCGAGCAGGCCATGGCCGAGCGGGAGGGCTGACGCCGCGATGAAACCCTTCTCCTACGGCCGCGCCGACGACGTGGCGACGGCCCTGCTCGAAGCGGCCGGCCCCGGCGTCAAGTTCGTCGCCGGCGGCACCAACCTGCTGGATCTGATGAAGGCCGACGTCGAACGGCCCGACCGGCTCGTCGACGTCAATCGCCTCGACCTGCGGGCGATCGTCGACCTCGACGGCGGCGGCCTGCGGCTCGGCGCGCTGGCGACCAATTCGCAGGTCGCGTACGACGAGCGTGTGGAGCGGCGCCACCCCCTGCTCTCCCGGGCGATCCTCGCCGGGGCCTCGCCCCAGCTCCGCAACATGGCGACGACCGGCGGCAACCTGCTCCAGCGGACGCGCTGCGCCTACTTCTACGACGTCCAGACCCCCTGCAACAAGCGCGAGCCCGGCACGGGGTGCCCGGCGATCGCCGGCTGGAACCGCTACCACGCGATCCTGGGGACGAGCGAGCACTGCATCGCGGTCCACCCGTCCGACATGTGCGTGGCCCTCGCGGCGCTGGGGGCCGTCGTCCGGGTCGAGGGGCCGAGCGGCGGGCGGGCGATCCCGTTCGAGGACTTCCACCGGCTCCCGGGCGACGCACCGCATCTCGACGCGAACCTGCAGCCGGGCGAGATCATCACGGCGGTGGACCTCCCCGCCGAGGGGTTCGCGGGCCATTTCTCGTATCAGAAGATCCGCGACCGGACGTCGTATGCGTTCGCGCTGGTGTCGGTCGCGGCGGCCCTCCGCATCGAGGGCGGGACGATCGCCGAGGCCCGAATCGCCCTGGGCGGGGTGGCCCACAAGCCCTGGCGAGACCAGGCCGCGGAGGCGCTCCTGAAGGGCGCCCGCGCCGACCGCGACGCGTTCCGCGCGGCGGCCGACGCGATCGTCCGGGACGCCCGGGGACGCGAGCACAACACCTTCAAGATCGAGCTGGCCCGGCGGGTGATCGTCCGGGCGCTGCTCGAAGCGGCCGGGGGGCCGCAGGCATGAGCACCGCCCACGTCGGCAAGCCGATCGACCGCATCGACGGCCGGGCCAAGGTCACCGGGGCGGCCAAGTACGCCGCCGAGTACAACGAGCCCGGGCTCGCCTACGGCTGGATCGTGAACAGCGCCGTGGCCAGGGGGCGGATCGCCGCGATCGACGTGGCGGAGGCGCTCAAGGTCCCGGGCGTGATCCACGTCTTCACGCACGAGAACACGCCCCGCCTGGCCTGGCTCGACCGCAGCTATCGCGACCAGATCGCCCCGCCGGGCTCGCCCTTCCGCCCGCTCTACGACGCCGAGATCCACTTCAGCTCCCAGCCGATCGCCCTGGTCGTCGCCGACTCTTCGGAGGTCGCGCGCTACGCCGCGACGCTCGTCCGGGTCGAGTACGCGGCGACGGGACACGCGACGGAGCTGGACGCGCACCTGGCCGAAGGACGCGCCCCCAAGAAGCGCGGGGGCATCAAGCCGCCTCCGAAGGCCCGGGGCGGTCCCGACGGGGCCCTGGAGAAGGCGGCCGTGAAGGTCGACGTCGCGTACCGGGTCCCGGCCGAGCACCACAACCCGATGGAGATGTTCGCGACGACCGTCCATCACGAGCCGGACGGCAAGCTCGTGGTCTACGACAAGACCCAGGGCGTGCAGAACGTCCACGACTACCTTTGCAACATCTTCGGGTTCGCCGCGGACGACCTGCGAGTGGTCTCGAAGTTCGTCGGGGGCGGGTTCGGCGCGGGCCTGCGGCCGCAGCACCAGGTGTTCCTGGCCGTCCTGGCGGCGCGGGAGCTGAAGCGGTCGGTCCGGGTCGTCCTGACGCGCCCGCAGATGTTCAGCCTCGGCTACCGGCCCGCGACCCGCCAGCGGGTGGCGCTCGGGGCCTCGCCCGAAGGGGTCCTGGAGGCCGTGATCCACGAGGCGTTCCAGGAGACCTCGCGGTTCGAGGACTACAGCGAGATGATCGTCAACTGGACGGGCCTGCTCTATCGCTGCGAGAACGTGCGGCTCGACCACGCGATCGTGCCCCTGGACCTCTTCACGCCGCTCGACATGCGGGCCCCGGGCGCCGTGTGGGGCCTCTTCGCGCTCGAATCGGCGATGGACGAGCTGGCCGTCGCCCTCAAGGTGGATCCGATCGAGCTGCGGCTGAAGAACTACGCCGAGGAGGACGGCAACGAGGACAAGCCGTTCTCCAGCAAGGAGCTTCGGGAGTGCTACCGCCGGGCCGCCGAGCGCTTCGGCTGGGCCGACCGCAATCCCGAGCCGCGCTCCATGCGGAGGGGCTCCACGCTCGTCGGCCGGGGCATGGCGAGCGGCGTCTGGGAGAGCAACCAGCAGAAGGCCGCCGCGAAGGCCGTGCTGACCGTCGACGGCAAGCTCACCATCTCCAGCGCGACCGAGGACATCGGCACGGGGACCTATACGATCATGACCCAGGTCGCCGCCGAGGCCCTCGGCCTGGCGATGGCGGACGTGACCTTCCTGCTCGGCGACTCGACGCTGCCGCAGGCCCCGGTCGAGGGCGGCTCGTTCACGGCCTCGTCGGTCGGCCCGGCCGTGCAGGCGGCCTGCGAAGCGATCCGGGCCGACCTGCTGGGCTACGCCCTGAAGCTCGACGGCTCGCCGCTGGCGGGCGCGAAGATCGACGACGTCGAGTTCGTCGACGGGACGATCCGGCTCCGCGACGCCCCCGCGAAGGCGGTCGCGATCACCGCCGTGCTGCGGGCCGGCGGGGTCGAGGCGATCGAGCGGGAGGCCGCCGTGGGGCCATCGGCGAAGCAGCAACGCTATACGCGTCTGACCCACTCGGCGACCTTCGCCGAGGTCGAAGTGGACGAGGACTTCGGCACGATCCGGGTGACGCGGGTCGTGGTCGCGGTCGCCGGGGCTCGCATCCTCAACCCCAAGACGGCGCGGAGCCAGGTGCTGGGCGGGGTCGTCTGGGGGATCGGCTCGGCGCTCCACGAGGAGAGCGTCCTCGACCACGCCTTCGGCCGCTTCATGACCCACAACCTGGCCGACTATCACGTCCCGGTCAACGCCGACGTCCACGCGATCGACGTGATCTTCGTCGAGGAGCACGACGAGATCGTCAATCCGCTGGGCGTCAAAGGGCTGGGCGAGATCGGCGTGGTCGGCGTGGCGGCGGCGATCGCCAACGCCGTCTTCCACGCCACCGGCCGCCGCGTCCGCAAGCTTCCGATCAAGCTCGACGATCTCTTGTGAGCCGCTGGACGGCCGTCCCCAGGGCGAAGCCGACCGCGAACCCCGCGCCCAGCCGCAAGAGCGGATGCGGGACGTCCCTGGGCACCGAGACGACCCCGGTGGCGTCGGCCCGCGCGGGTCGGCCGACGTAGCGCCCGTAGGTGGGCACGGCGGCGCGGTCGAAGTCGCGAGCCAGGGCCTGGAGGCCGACCCGGAGCACCTCGCCCGAGAGGGGCTCGCCGTGTCCCGTCCCGGCCGTCTCCGGGTCGAGCGCGGCGAGGGCCTCCACCGAGCGGCGGGCGGCTTCCCAGTCGCAGGTGTAGTACTTCGGCGGTCCGTGGATCTCGCGGCGCTGGGCCATCATGGCGAGCGCCGATTCCTGCCTGGTCGTGACGAAGGCGTCGCCGGCGATCAGCGCGCGATCGGCGTCGCGGAAGAACGAGACGTGCCCCGGGGTGTGTCCCGGCGTGGCGACCCAGCGCCAGCCCGGCAGGCCGGGGACGGTCCCGTCCTCGGGAAGCGGATGGACGCGGTCGCCCAGGTCGATCGGCCCGCGGGGGTACAGCCACGAGAGGGTCGCCATCGCCCCGCCGCCGACGGTCGGGTCGGGCGGCGGGTAGGCGGATCGGCCGGTCAGGTAGGGAAGCTCCATCGCGTGGGCGTAGATCGGCGCGTCCCAGCGATCGGCCAGGGTCTCCAGCGCGCCGACGTGGTCGAAGTGGCCGTGCGTCAGGACGATCGCCGCGGGCCGCGCACGCTCGCCGAACCGCCGGGCCGCGGCGTCGGCGATCGAGTCCGCCCAGCCGGGGAGGCCGGCGTCGACCAGGACCCAGTTCCGATCCCCGGCCCCGGGCCGGCCGACGAGGAAGACGTTGACGATCCCCGTCCGCAGGAAGGCCAGGCCCTCCGCGACCGGCCGCGGCCATTCCTGGGGCTCGACGCCCGCTGCATCCGTCGCCGATTCCTGGTGAACGCTCATGCGAAGCCTCCTCGGCCGCTTTTCGGCAAGGTCCGGGAAATCAGGGTCTCCGGCGAGAGAGCCGCAACCGTCGTGCCGCCCTTGAGCCAGGGTCGCGGCCAGGTTCTCCAGGGCCGTCGTCCAGCCGGCCTCGGCGACCGCGTGATCGGCCGGGTCCAGGTCCCGGTGGGTCAGGGTCAGCTCGCAGCCGGCCTCCAGAGGGGCGACGTCGACGCTGATCCGGCTCGTCTCCTGCGAGTACTTCGGGACCCACAGCGTGAAGGCCAGGCTGCGCGGGCGGTCGAGCCGGAAGTACGCGCCGACGTGCTCGACCTCGTCACCCTCGCGACGTTCCACGATTTCGTACGAGCCGCCGACGCGGGCGTCGATCGCCACCTGGACCATCGTCCCGGTCGGGGTCGCGAACAGCCATCGGCCCGCGACGAGGGGGTCCAACCAGGCGTCGAACACCCGCTCGGCGGGCTCTTCGAATCGGCGGACGACGCGGACGGGGGCCGTCGGATCGAGCGGCATGGGCTCCTCCTCTCTCGCGGGATTCCGGGATCAGAGCTTCTCGACGTCGGCGAGCGTCGGCTCGATGCGGGGCTTGTCGTTCAGGCGGTGGCGTTCGGCGGAGACGGCCTGGTAGACCGCGCGGCGGGTCCGGTTGATGCCGCCGAGGGGCTCGTGCTCGGGCAGGGCGTGCCAGGGGGTGAACGAGAGGTGCTCGCAGAAGGTCCGCCGCGACTCGGTGTCGAACTCCTGGCGCGGGATGACGAGCCGGGCGATCGGGATGAACTTCGATCGCTTCTCGTCCCACTCGACGGTCGGATCCTCGACGGGCGTCGACGTCGCGTCGGCCTGGAGCTGGACGGCGAACGTGAAGACCGCCTCGCCGCGATCGAGGGTCGATTTCATCGCCAGGCGCAAGAGGTCCTGCGAGTCCGCTCGGGGCGGCGCCTCGGTGGTCGCGGGGATGGCCGAATACTTGACGGCCCGCGGGCCCAGGCGGTACGGCGTGGTGCTCCAGAACCGCGAGGTCAGCGGGCTGTCCGGCTTCTTGCTGAGGGCTCGCGTGAGCAGGCCGAGCCCCTTGAAGGCCCGGGGGGCGTAGTAGAGCGACAGCAACGCCGCCAGCATCCGGGGCCCCTTGGGAAGCAGGAAGAGCGCGCTGCGGAGCGTCGACGGGACGTCCCCCTTGGCCTTCGCGAACGCCTCGAAGAAGGGGGCGTAGACGACGGCGTCGGGGATGAAGAAGACCGGGTCGTCGATCAGGATGAAGTCGTGGGTCGTCGCGTCCCGCTCCTCAGGGATCAGCTTCACCCCCTCGACGCCCAGGAGCTTGATCGCCATGCCGTGGACGTCGGGCTTGCGGTCGTCGGTCTGGGCGCCGTTCGAGAACCGGACGACGGCCGGGAAGGTCTTCGCCTCGGCGAAGAGGCCGACGCGGCACTCCGGGGGCAGGCCCGAGGGGTCGACGACGAACTCCGCGCGGACCATCCCATGCGCCTTCGGATGCTGGCCGCGGGGGACCGGCTTCGGGCCGCGGTCGAGCATCTTGAGGCTGAGGCCGACCACCTTGCGGATGGCCTCGGCCTCGCCGGCGGGGATCGGTTCGTCCTGGTGATTCACGGGCCGCCGCCTCGAGGAAACGGGATCGCCCCGCCGCGATCGACGTCCCGGCCCGGGGCCGATCCTTTGTAGAGGAAGCGTCGACCGCTTTTCAAGCGAGCCCCGTCGCCCCGGCGGCCTTTTCGCTCAGGCGCGGCCCGACTCGGCCCGACGGCCGCGCCGCGACTTCGCGGCGCCGACGCCGAGCCCCAGCGCGGCGGCGCCGGCCGTCATCGTCAGCGTCGACGGCTCGGGGACGGCCGTGTTGTTGATGAATCGGGCGCCGGTCAGGCTGATCCCGTAGGCGCCGGCCTCGCCCGAGCCGTCGTAGCCGGTCACGGGCGAGGAGCCGCCGGGGCCCACGGGCCCGACGACCTCCTCGGGGAAGAGCGGCTGCAGGAAGATGGACCCGCCGGCGCTCAGCGGATCGATGGGGTAGCTCGTGACGGCCAGGAAGTAGACGCCGGCCGCCAGGGGCGTGAGCGGGTCTCCGGCGGGCAGCAGCGATTGCAGGGTGAAGACGTCGGCGTCGTCGTTGCCGTAGACGCCCAGCCCTGAGGCGTCGAAGAGGAAGAGCTTGGTGTCGACCGACGTCAGGCCCACGGTCGAGGCCGAGAACGTCCCGCCGCCGTCGACGTAGATCGCGTACACGTCGACGTCGAACTCGTCCGCGAGCTGGCCGCTGATCAGGTCGAGGGGGCCCGAGCCGAGCACGTACTGGGCCGTGGAGGGCAATGAGCCCGCGTCGCCGATCTCGACCCACGAGCCCGCCAGGGCCGAGGAAGCCATCGACGTCGCGAAGGCGAGGATTCCAAAGGTGAACACGCGCCGGAACGACATGTTGCGGGTCTCCAGAGGTGATGAAGGGATGATGAGCCGTTTGGTACGTCTTCGTCTCTCGCCCGGCCTCAGTCGGTTCGAGGCCGGGCGGGGGCTTCGAGCTTCTCGATCGCTTCGCGGAGCTTGCGGGCGATGAAAGGCCGCTCCTTGGAGGCGTCGAACGCCTTCAGGGCGTCGAGGGCCTCCGCCCGCCCCGACTCGCCCAGGCCGTCGATCGCCGCCTCGCGGTAGAGCTCGTCCCCGTCGCCCAGGAACGCCGCGGCGATCGCGACGCCCTCCTTCGTCCCGGAACGTCCCAGGCCGATCACGGCGTCGCGGCGGAAGGGCTCGTCGCGATCCTCGACGAGCCTGCGGAGTTGTGGCAGGGCCTTCTCGCCGCCGTGGCTCCCCAGGACGATCACGGCGCGACGACGGAGGAACCGCCGCAGGTCTTCGGTCTCGCCCGGGGGCTCGCGGACGATGGCCGCGAGCCGCCGGACCAGGGCGTCGCGGTCGGCCAGGGCGCCGTCGGGGAGCCCCGCGAACTTCTCGGCCGTCAGGGCCTCGATCAGCTCGTCCCGATCGTCGTCCCGGCGGCCGGCGGCGGCCGCGACGATCCCCAGGACGGACGCGATCAGGATGAGCTTCATCGATGGGTCCTCCTTCGGGTCAGGCGAGCGTCGCGATCCTCCTCGGCGCGAAGGCGGGCTTCCGCCTGACGCCGGCCTCGGCGGGCCAGGTCTCCCAGAAGCCGGGCGGGATCGCGCCCATGCCGACGGTCCGCCGCGACGCCGCCGCGGCGAACAGCGGGGCCGCCGCCCCGGCGCGCGACGTCGTCGCGACGGGCCGCCAGGTCGAGGCCAGCTCCATCGCCCCGGCGGCCTGCTTCGGCTGCGCGAATCCGCTGCCGACGATGGTCGTCCCCTCGCTGCGTAGGATCCGCTTGCCCAGCGGGCCGTCGGCGGGGACCAGCGACGTGTAGATCAGCCGCCGCCTGTCGGTGGAGTGGCCGCCCGAGTCGAACAGGATGTGCAGCAGCTCGTGCGAGACCGACTTGTAGTTCGAGATCCCCGAGATCACGACCGAGCCCGTGAACGGCACGTCCGCCGGGTCCTTGAACGCACCCGAGGGGAAGGCCTCGGCGCTGCTCCCGGCGCTCAGCGACTTGACGAAGTAGACGTTCACGACCTTGGCGGCGTTGTCGCGATTGATCGCCAGCAGCTGCCGCTCCTCGGCGGTCATCCGCAGGGGATTCGTCGTCGGGAACTCGTCCAGGTCGGCCAGCCCGCCGGGGTCGGCGACGCCCGTGACCGCCTTGATCTCCAGGAAGGTGTCGACCGGCGAGAACAGGCGGCTGGCGTCGGCGATCATGCTGCGGACGCCCGCCTCGGTGAAGCCGATGCCGGTCAGGTAGGTCACGTTCAGGACGATCTTCTTCACGTCGGCCGGCTTGCTGACGGGGATCTCCTTCTCGGTCAAGGTCCCGGTCGGATCCTTGTACTTGATCTTGAGCTTGCCGCCCGCCTCGGCCTGGATCGTGACGTCGTTCTCGGTCCCCTCGTTGCCGCCGAAGGCGTCGTCGAGGGCGTCCTGGACCAGGATCAGCGGCTGCGAGGCGAACCGGCCGTCCGCCTGGCGGTTGAGGCGGAGCTTCGGCAGGCTGTCCAGGACCGTCGCGCCGTCGCGGCCGATGCTCTGGATTTCGATCTGATCGACGACGATCTGCGGCGTCCCGATGGACTTGTCGTCGATCACGATGAAGAACCGGTCGTTGTCGAGCTTGTTGAACTTGGCCGTGGGCGTGCCGTCGGCGTTGAGGACCCCGGCCTCGGAGATCAGCGTGGCGACCTTGACGAAGTCGGTCTTCTGCTGCCTGTAGTCCTGGATCTCGATGAGCGGCCCGAGGGTGATGTTGTCGAAGCCGATCTGGTTCGCCGTGCCGCCGAAGTCCACCGACTTGGCCGTCCCCGCGAACTCGACCGTGAGCGGGACGAGCGGGCTGTACACCCCGTTCGGGTCGGGGGCCCCGTTGAACGGCGTGACCGGGAGGACCAGCGTGGCCAGCACGTTCCCCGTGCCGCCGACGCCGTCGTACACCTGGATCGACCCCGGCAGGTTGACGGCGCTGTAATAGAACGAGAAGCCGCGCTCGAACCCGGCGGGGACGTTCATCGTCAGCGCGCCGCCGCCGGTGAGGAAGAACGCCGTGTTGGGCGAGGACGGCTCGCCGCCGAAGTTGCCCGAGCCGCCGGAGTCGGCGTCGGTGAGGGCCAGGGCGTTGCCCGAGAACGTCACCCCGTAGTTCGGGCCGGGGCCGCTGCCGTTCCCGCCCATCCCGCCGTTGTAGTAGTTCGCGATCGGCTCCAGGTCCTGCAGGCCCTCGAACGTGAGGGTGATCGCCAGCAGCTGGCGGTTCTCCAGCAACTCGAGCATCGGCTTCCGCGGGCGGGTCCGACCCCCGCCCCCCCTCCGCGCGCGCAACGACCGTCGTGTGGGCCAGCTCATCGTCGCAGTCTCCGTAGATGTGCCTTGGCTGCGTCAGGGAACGCCGGGCCTTTCGTCCGCGCGGGCGAAGCCGAAAAGATAGGTGATAACAAGATGCGTGTCAACATCGAATGCATCGGTGTGTTTCATTTTCTGCATCTATGATTAGAAAGCGCTAACGAGCTACCGGCCGAGTCGGAACCGTGCTTGGCTCGAGCCGTGCGGATGCGAGCCTCGCGATCGGCCGCCGGTTGCGGGCCCGGGGGCGGCGTCGCACAATGGGGCGAGGTCGAGGCCGCCCGACTCGGGCCGGGCGGGGGCCGCGTTTCGAAGGGACCGAACGGAGGCTGGACTTCATGCGACACGACGCGCGGACCGATCGCAGGGGCTTCCTCAGGGGCGCCGGGGCGGGGATGGCGGCCTGCACGTTCCCGGCGGTCCTGACCGCCCGGGGCCGGGCCGCCGCGGCCGCGCCCGGCGAGCGGATTCGGCTGGGGTTCATCGGCGTCGGCCGGCAGGGGACGGACAACCTCAAGGCCTTCCTCAAGCGGCCGGGGGTGGAGGTCGTCGCGCTGGCGGACGTCGATTCGAAGCACCTGGCCGAGGCCGCGAAGGTCGTCGAGGAGGCCGGCGGACGGGCGGCGACCTTCGGCGACTATCGCAGGCTGCTGGACGACCGGTCGATCGACGGCGTGGTCGTCTGCACGCCGGACCACTGGCACGCGTTGGCCACCACCGACGCCTGCGTCGCGGGCAAGGACGTCTACTGCGAGAAGCCCCTGAGCCTCACCGTCGCCGAGGGCCGGCGGATGGTCGACGTCGCCCGCCAGGCCGGGCGGGTCGTCCAGACCGGCAGCCAGCAGCGCTCGGAGGAGCGCTTCCGCCTGGCCTGCGAGCTGGTCCGCTCGGGCAAGATCGGCAAGATCAAGGAGGTGAAGGTCCTGCTCCCCAAGGTCAACTTCGCCGGCCCGGCCGTCGCCGACTCGACGCCGCCGCCCGAGCTGGACTACGCCGCGTGGCTCGGGCCCGCGCCCGAACGCCCCTACAACGAGAAGCGGGTGCACTACCTCTTCCGCTTCTTCTGGGATTACTCCGGCGGCCAGATGACGAACTTCGGCGCGCACCACCTGGACATCGCCCAGCGGGCCCTGGGCCGCGACGAATCCGGCCCGGCGGCGATCGAGGCGACCGCGACGTTCAACAAGGACGGCTGGTTCGAGGTCGCCGAGACCAGCCGGATCGTCTACACCTACGACGACGGCGTGCGGCTCGTCTGCCTCCAGGGCGAGGGGTCGGGCCACTCCGTCCAGTTCGAAGGCGAGACGGGCTCGATCGGCGTCTCGCGCGGCAGCATCGCGTCGACCCCGAAGGAGCTGATCCACGAGCCCCTGGGCGAAAAGGACGTCCACCTGCAGGTCAGCAAGAACCACCACCAGAACTGGCTCGACTGCATCCGGTCGCGCGAGCGGCCGATCTGCGACCTGGCCGTCGGCCACCGCTCGGCGACCGTCTGCCACCTGGGGAACATCGCCATCCGCACCGGCCGGAAGATCGCCTGGGACCCGAAGGCCGAGACCATCGTCGGCGACCCCGAGGCCGCCGCGATGCTCTCCCGCCCCTACCGCGCCCCCTGGCGGCTCCCCGAGGCGTCCTCCGTCAAGGCCCGGGCCGAGACGCCGGGGCGGGCCTGACCGCCCCGCGCGGGGATCGACCGCGTCCGACAGGAATGATAAAATTCGGAGATGCGGCCGCGACGCGGCGGCCGTTGTCGACGAATGAGCATGCGCGTCGGTCTGGATCATCGGGGGCTTGGGATGCGAAGGCGAGAGTTCCTGGGGGCGTGCGGGGTCGGGTTGGCGGGGACGGTGGTTGCGGGGAGGCTCGGCGTCGCGGCCGAGGCGGGGGCCGACGGGGTCTTCCGCGACTTCGACGTGGTCATTGCGGGCGGCACGACGGCGGCCTTCGCGGCGGCCGTGGCCTCGGCGCAGAGCGGGGCGAAGACCTGCCTCATCGAGCCCACCGACTGGGTCGGCGGCCAGATCACGGCGAGCGCCGTGCCGGCGATCGACGAGGCCTGGCACGAGATCAAGGACAAGAGGACCGGCGAGGTCTACAAGGTCCACGCGATCGCCCGCGACCGCGCCAACATGACGCCGAACTTCCGCGCCATGCTCGACGCCACCGGCAACCCCGGCAAGGGCTGGGTCAGCAACTACTGCTTCGAGCCCGAGAACTTCCTGAGGGATCATCTGCTCCCGCTGGAGCGGTCGCTCGTCGCCGCGGGGACGCTCGTCGTCTTCCGCGAGGCCGTGATCAAGAAAGTGGACGTCGACGCCGCGAAGGGGCTCGTGACGGCGATCACGGCGATCCAGCGCAAGCCCCGGCCGGGCGTGGCGGCGGGCGGCTACGACCTCACGCCCTCGAAGGACCTCGCCGACTGGTACAGCCCGGAGCCGTCGTCGCGGTTCGACAAGGCGGTGTTGCGTTTCGAGGCCCCGAAGGGCCGCGACGTCGTCTTCATCGACGCCACCGAATGGGGCGAGGTCCTCGTCCTCGCCGGCGCGCCCTACCTGCAAGGGGTCGAGCACGAGGACGGCGGCCGCGAGGGGGACGACCGCTGCGGGCAGTCGACGGTCTTCGACTTCGTCCAGCGCTACGCCGCCGAGCCGGCCGACGAGCCCGACGGCCCTGCGGGGGTCTCGGGCTTCGGCTACGACGAGTTCGACGGCAAGGCCGAGGCCTGGAACAAGATCTGGACCTACCGCCGCATCAAGAGCGCCAAAGGGGGCGGGCCGGCGGCCGTCGGCGACCTCTGCCTGCAGAACTGGGGGTATTCCGCCAAGCTCAAGGCCGGCGGCAACGACTACCCGTTCGGCTACCTGTTCGTCTCCCGCGCCGAGGCCGATTCCCAGCGCGGCGACTGGAAGGGGGGCGTCGACCTGGCCGTCATGGCCGAGGCCGAGAGGCGGGCCCTGGGCTGGCACCACTGGTTCAAGGCGCACGCCCCCGAGGGGATCGACCCGCGCCAGATCCTGCTCGACGGCGAGGTCCTCGGCACCGGCCACGGCCTGGCCAAGCTGCCCTACATCCGCGACACCCGCCGGTCGGTCGGCCTGGACGGCTTCCTGCTCAAGGGCCGGGACCTCGCCGGCTCGGTCGCGAAGAAGACCGGCCGAAGGTTCTTCGACCGCGTCGCCCTGGGCGCGTACCCGTCCGACGTCCACCCGATCTCGACCTGCACGATGCCAGCCTACGTCACGGCCGCGCACGACACGCTGCCGTTCTACATCCCCTTCCGGTCGCTCACGAACGAACGGTTCGGGAATTTGCTCGTCGCGGGCAAGACGATGGCGCAGAGCTTCCTGGCCAACGCCGCGACCCGGCTGCACCCGATCGAGTGGTCGAGCGGCACCGCCGCCGGGGTCGCCGCGGCCGACATGGCGCGCAACGGCCGCGGCAGCCGTCAGGAGATCGACCAGATCGAGCAGCTCCAGGCGCTCGTCCGCAAGAAGACGCCCGTCGAGTGGACCATCGACGGCAAGCTCTACCCCGGCCCCGGGTCGACCGCGGCCGAGTGAGCCGGAAAACGCGGGCCGTCCCTCTCCGCCCTCGCGGGGGACGGCCCGCGGGATCACTCCTTGGCGCCCTCGGCCGGCGCGTCGGTCCTGGGCCCGGGCTCGGAGACCTCGACCCGGGCGTCGACGTCGAAGTCGACGGTCGTCCCCTCCGGGGGGACCGTGGCCGCGAGCGTCGAGCGTTCGAGGGAGGAGACCGAGGCGGGGAGTTTCTCGGTCGCGGTCGCCACGGCGGGATCGGGGACGAAGCCGCCGCGCGGGCCGAGGCCCAGGACGCGGCCGTCGGCGGCGACGAGGTAGCTCAGGACGACCTTGTACTCGCCGGGGATCGCGCCCGGGCGGGCGGCGGTCTCCAGCGTGAACCGGCCCTCGTCGTCGGTCTCGGCGTGCGCCGGGGCCCACTCCCTGGGCACGAAGGTGACGACGACGCCCGGCAGCGCCTTGCCGCCCACCTTCACGACGCCCGTGACGGGCGCGAGGCGGTCGAGCTTGGCGAGGCGGTCGTCGACGGATTCTTCGGCCGGGCCGCAGCCGGCGGCCAGGGCGGCGAGCATCGCGGATGCGATCAGGCCGATCGGGAGGCTGAGGCGTGCAATCATCGGGGGTTCCTCGCGACTCATCGGGAGGCGGTCTGCTTGCCCGAGACGGCCTGCTTGACGTCGAAGTCGAGCGTCGCGCCGTCGCTGGCGACCTCGGCCTCGAACTCGGCCTTGAACTCGGCGGCCTTCTTCGCCTTGCGCCCGGCCTTCGACGAGCTGGCGGCGCTGCGCTGCATCTCGCCGAGCATGATCGGGTCGTCCTTGAAGGCCTCCTGGACGTTGGAGTCGACCAGGACCCCGGCCGCGTCGAGGCCCGGGGTGACGATCACCTTGTACTTGCCGGGCGCGAGGCCCGAGCGCGACTTGTACCGCGCGAGGTAGGTCCCCGCGGGGCCGCTGGCGTCGCCGCCGGGGGTCTGGTCGGGGTTGCCGGGGTCGGGCATGAACGAGACCGAGGCGTTGGCCAAGGGCTCGCCGTTGCGGGTGATCGTTCCCTTGACGGGGACCAGCGCGACGGCGTCGTCGGGGTGGCCGCAGCCGGCCGTGAGCATCAGGATCGCGATCGGGGCGAGTCGTCGGGTCGTCGGGCGGCGGTTCATGTCGGGGGCTCCCACACGGAAGACGCGCGGCGACGCCGGTGGGGACGTCGCCGCGCCTGGGGCGTTCGGATCGGACGCGGGCCTGCCGGGTCAGAAGGCGTCGGCGCTGATGATCTCGCCGCCGGCCATGGTGGCGGCCGACCACCAGGTGTAGGGGCTGATCGAGTTCTTGATGAACCGGACGCTGCCGTCGCCCATCAGCATGTTCACGCCGCCGGAGTGCTTGCTGGAGAAGACCCAGGCGTACGGGGCCTTCTTCTGGAACTCGCTGGAGCCCGTGGGGTACAGGAAGCCCGAGACGCCGTTGGGGACGAAGGCGACGGCCTGGACGTCGGTGGGCGGCAGGATCCGGCCGTGGACGGCCGTGTGCGTGCCCGAGCCCCAGTAGGGGCCGAAGCGGGGCGGAGGGCCCACGTCGTACTTGGACGCGCCGTTGACCGACTCGCCGGCGAGGAACGTGTTGCTCGTGCCGTCGGTGATGGCGGCGATCGACGTCCCCAGGTCGTTGAAGAAGGGCGTCCGCTGCGCGCCGTCGGGCGTGAACGTGACCGCCCCGCTCCCCGGGCAGTGGTAGTCGGTGTAGTTGCCGGTGTTGAGCTGGTAGTTCGCCCGCATGGCGTTGATCCGCCGGTAGGGCCACGTCGGCGACGTGTTGGGGTCGTTGACGGCCTCGGGCTGGTTGTCGCTGGGACACCAGAAGGCGGCGACCATCGTGCCGACGACCGTCGTGTTGACCAGGTCCGACCCCACGACGACCGTGTTGACGCCGCCGAAGTTGGTGTTGTTCGAGGCGTGGCTGAAGTTGTAGGCGTTGGCCAGCGCCGTCTGCTCGAAGTACGGCAGGATCATCGTGAACGCGGTCGTGTTCAGGACCTGGCCGCCGGGGTTGAGGCCGGTGGTGCAGCTGCCCGAATAGATCTTGGGCGGAGGCAGGGCCCCGGTGGCGCTCAGGTAGTTGTGGAAGGCCAGGCCCATCTGCTTGAGGTTGTTCGTGCACTGGATGCGCCGGGCGGCCTCGCGCGCCGACTGGACGGCGGGCAGCAGCAGCGCGATGAGCACGGCGATGATCGCGATCACGACCAGGAGTTCGATCAGCGTGAAGCCCCGGCGGGGCTCGCTTTTCCGGAATGCGGTCATCAGGCTTTCACTCCTCGACGAGGGGACCGGGCCAGGGCGGCCGCACAGGGCGTGCGCCGTCGGCCGTCGGAGGATCCGAACGAGAACGGGACAAGGGAGGTGGGAGAGATGTGACCCACCATAGAGGCTTCCCGAGAGGGCGGCTATGCAATATCCGGCATCCTTTTTCTAACTTTCGGCCCGCCCCGTCGGCCGCCCGATTTCGGGCCTTTCCGCCCGTCTCGTCCGGTTGTCGCCGCGGGCCCGCGAGGCTACCTTGTAGGCCGCGCCATCCCGCGGACGCCTCCACGTCACCTTATATGAATTTCGACGCATGGCCGAACCCCTGAAACTCGCAGTCGCCCGATGCCGCCCGCCGCACGTCGCGCTGGTCGTCCAGACCTCGATGGCGTACGGCCGCCGGATCCTCGAGGGGGTCTCCCGATACGCCCGCGAGAACGGGCCCTGGACGTTCTACTTCGAGCCCCGCTCGCGCCAGGACCCCCTGCCCGCGTGGCTGGCCTCGTGGGACGGCGACGGGATCATCCTGGGGGTGTCGAAGGCGCGGCGCGAGGTGCGTCCGGCCCGGCGGGTCCCGACGGTGGACCTGGACGACCAGGGGGGGCGGCCCCACGTCCAGAGCGACCATCGGGCGATCGGCGCCCTGGCGGCGGAGCACCTGCTGGAGCGCGGCTTCAAGCGGTTCGCCTTCTTCGGCTATCCCGGCTTCCGCTGGTCGGTCGGCAACTACGACGGGTTCGCGGAGCGGGTGCGTCGCGAGGGCTGGGAGTGTCGGCTCTACCGCGGCGGCCAGCAGGCCTCGTGGGGCCACCAGCTCCCGGCCTGGGACCAGGAGATGGAGACGGCCTCGCGCTGGGTCGCCTCGCTCCCCAAGCCCCTGGGCCTGATGGCCTGCAACGATTTCCGGGGCATCCAGGCGCTCGAGGCCTGCCGCCGCGCCGGGGTCTCGGTGCCGGAGGAGGTCGCGGTCGTCGGCGCCGACGACGAGACGCTCGCCTGCGAGCTGGCCGACCCCCCGCTGTCGAGCGTGATCCCCGACTGCCGCTCGATCGGCTACCAGGCCGCCTCGCTGCTCGACCGGATGATGCGCGGCGAGCGTCCCCCCCGCACGACGCTCATGATCCCGCCGCTGGGGGTCGCCGTCCGCCAGTCGACCGAGATCACGGCGATCGAGGAGCCCTGCGTCGCCGAGGCCCTCCGCTACATCCGCGACAACGCCTGCCTGGGCATCCGCGTCGACGACGTGCTGGAGCACGTGGCGGTCTCGCGCAGCAAGCTCCAGCGCCGGTTCCGCGAGGCGATCGGCCGGACGATCCACGAGACCATCGCCCGCGAACGGCTGCGGCGGGTCGAGCAGCTCCTGGCCGAGACCGACTTGAGCTACGAGGCCGTCGCCGCCCGGTCCGGCTTCGCCTACCTCGGATATATGAGCACCGTCTTCCGCCAGGCGACGGGCGTCACCCCCGCCGCCTACCGCCAGCAGCACGCCCGCGACCGCGGTTTCGACCCATCCGCCTGATCCGGCCCCGCGGCTCGCCGTCTTGACGTTGCAGGACGGTCGTCCTATGATTCGGCGCGATGAAGGTGGTTCCTGGGCGGAGGGCCTCGCGATGCGGCGACGGGTTGTGGTCACGGGGATGGGGATGATCACGCCGGTCGGCGGGGACGTCGAGTCGTCCTGGACGGCGCTCTGCGAGGGCAAGGGGGGCGTGGGGCCGATCACCCTGTTCGACGCCGGGACGTTCGCGACGAGGATCGCGGCCGAGGTCCCCCGCTTCGACCTGGGGGCCTACCGCACCGACGCGGATCGCTGGCGCGACCACAGCCGGACGTCGCAGTTCGCCCTGGCCGCCGCGACGCAGGCCGTGGCGCACGCGGGGCTGGAGACGTCCGAGGTCGACCCGTCGCGGTTCGGCGTCTACCTGGGCTCGGGCGAGGGCCAGCAGGACTTCGGCCGGTTCGTCGAGCTGGTCCACGGCTCCAGCAAGTCGGGCAAGGTCGACACCGCGGCCTTCACCCGCATGGGCCGGCACTCCCTGCACCCGGTCCGCGAGGCCGACCAGGAGCCGGGCAACGCGGCCGGGCACCTGGCGTCGGTCTTCGGCGCCCGGGGCGCGAACATGACCTGCCAGACGGCCTGCGCCGCCAGCGCCCAGGCGATCGGCGAGGCCAGCGAGTTCATCCGCCGCGGCGTGCTCGACGTCGTCCTGGCGGGGGGCGCGCACTCGATGATCCACCCCCTGGGCGTGACGGGCTTCATCCTCCTGACCGCGATGTCCACCCGCAACGACGACCCCGCCCGCGCCAGCCGGCCTTTCGACCGCGACCGCGACGGCTTCGTCCTGGGCGAAGGGGGCGGCGTCCTCGTCCTGGAAGAGCTGGAGCACGCCCGGGCCCGCGGCGCGGTGATCTACGGCGAGGTCGCCGGCCACGGCTCGACGGCCGACGCCTTCCGCCTGACCGACAGCCACGACGAGGGCCGCGGGGCCGTCGCCGCCATGCGGATCGCCCTCGACGACGCCGGCCTGGACCCGTCCGACATCGACTACATCAACGCCCACGGCACCAGCACGCCCTCGAACGACTCGATCGAGACCCTGGCGATCAAGAAGGTGTTCGGCGACCGGGCGTACGCGATGCCGATCTCCAGCACCAAGAGCATGACCGGCCACCTGGTCTCCGCCGGCGGCGCCGTCGAGGCCGTCGCCTGCCTGCTCGCCCTCCGCGACGGCGTCCTGCCGCCGACGATCAACCTGGAGACCCCGGATCCCGCCTGCGACCTCGACTACATCCCCCACCAGGCCCGCGAGCGGCGGATCGACGCCGTCCTGTCCAACAGCTTCGGCTTCGGCGGCCAGAACACGGCCTTGATCCTCAGGCGGTTCGCCGGCTGACCGCGGCCGATTCGTATGTCTCGATCGCCGACGACTCGCTAAAATCCAGCCGGACATGGATTTCTCAGGGAGGTCGTCGGACATGAATGCGGAAACGGTGAGGGACCGGGACGAGGAGATCGTGGTCGTCTCGGGCCTGCCGCGCTCGGGCACGTCGCTGATGATGCAGATGCTCGACAAGGGCGGGATCGAGGCCGTCTCCGACGGCCAGCGCACGCCCGACGTGGACAACCCCCGCGGCTACTACGAGTTCGAGGTCGTCAAGAAGATCAAGGACGACGTCTCGTGGATCCCCGAGACCCGCGGCAAGGTCTTCAAGATGGTCTCGCAGCTCCTGTACGACCTGCCGGCCTCGGAGACGTACCGCGTCGTCTTCATGCAGCGCGACTTCGACGAGATGCTGACCTCCCAGGAGAAGATGCTCGCCCGCCTCGGCCGGCCCTCGGCCCCCCGCGACGAGATCAAGCGCGCCTTCACCCAGCACCTCGACCGCCTCTACGCCTGGCTCGAGAAGCAGCCGAACATGCACGTCCTGTTCGTCCGCCACCACGACCTCGTCGCCGAGCCCCGCGCCCAGTCCGAGCGGATCAACGCCTTCTTCGGCGGCCGCCTCGACGTCGACGCCATGGTCGACGCCGTCGACCCCTCGCTCTACCGCAACCGCAAGGCCGAGGCCGCGGGCTGATCGGTCCCCACCTCGTCGGCACACCTCGCGGAGGCCGTCATGGCCGTTCGGACCCGCTGGACGTTCCTCCTCGCCCTGACGATCGGCCTGCCGGCGGCGGCCCGCACGGACCCGATCGAGCTGAGGTCTCCCGACGGGCGACTCACGGTCAGGGTCCGGGTCGGCGGGGAAGGCCCGCCCGCCTTCGACGTCGCCTTCCGCGGCGTCCCTATCGCCGAAGGCTCGCTCGGGCTGGATCTCGCGGGCTCCGGCCCGCTCGCCCGGGGCCTGCGGATCGTCGGGGAGCGGCGACGGGTGGTCGACGAGACCTACGCCATCCCCGTCGGCAAGGCGTCGTCGGCCCGCGACCGCCACAACGCGGTGATCCTCTCCCTGGTGGAGTCCGCCGCCCCGGCCAGGCGTCTCGACGTCGAGTTCCGGGCCTTCGACGACGGGGTCGCCTTTCGCTACCGGATCCCCGAAGGCGGGCCGATCGGCGACTTCGTGATCGTCGACGAGCTGACCCGGATCGCCTTCCCCGGCGCGCCGACGGCCCACGCCCTGCCCCTCGACTCCTTCACGACGCCTTATGAGAAGTACTACGAGGCCGTGCCGGCCTCGGCCGTCGGGCCCGACCGCCTGATCGGCCTACCCCTGCTCCTCGAGCGTCCGGGGACGGCCTGGATCGCCGTGACCGAGGCCGACCTGACCGACTACGCCGGGCTCTACCTCGCGGGCGACGCCTCGGCGCCGGGGACGTTCCGGGCCCGGCTCTCCCCGCTCCCCGGGCGTCGCGACGGCGCGAAGGTCGTCGGCAAGGCCCCGCACGAGTCGCCCTGGCGGATCCTCATGGTCGCCGACGATCCCGGCCGGCTCCTGGAATCGAACCTGATCTTCCACCTGAGCGACCCGCCGGCGATCGCCGATACCTCGTGGATCCGGCCCGGCAAGACCACGTTCCCCTGGTGGAACGGATACGCCCCCGGCGGTGCGGGGCCGCGGCCGGGCGTCGACACGGCGACGATGAAGGCCTACATCGACTTCTGCGCCGAGCAGGGCATCCCCTACCACTCGCTCGACGGCCTGGACGTCGCCTGGTACGGCGGGCCCATCCAGCCCGACGGGCCGACCGACGTCACCAGATCGGCGCCGTCCATCGACATGCCCGAGCTGCTCCGGTACGCCCGCGAGAAGGGCGTGCGGCTGCGGCTCTGGCTCCACTGGCGCGCGCTCCGGCCCCAGATCGACGAGGCGTTCGCGACCTACGAGCGCTGGGGCGTCGAGGGGGTGATGGTCGACTTCATGGACCGCGACGACCAGGAGATGGTCCGGTTCTACCACGAGATGGCCGAGAAGGCCGCCCGCCGCCACCTGACCCTGACGCTGCACGGGGCCTACAAGCCGACCGGCATGGAGCGGACCTGGCCGAACGTCCTGAATTACGAGGCGGCGCTCAACCAGGAATACAACAAGTGGTCCGCCGACGGCAGCCGCGGGACGCCCCCTTCCCACAACCTGGACGTCGCCTTCATCCGCATGATCGCGGGGCCCCTCGACTACCACCACGGCGGGATGAGGAACGTCCTGCCCGAGGACTTCAAGTTCCGCAACGAGGCGCCGCTGGTCCAGGGCACGCGCGGCCACCAGCTCGCGATGTACGTCGTCTACCTCGATCCCCTGCCGATGACCGCCGATACGCCCGCGGCCTATCGCGGCCAGCCCGGCCTCGATTTCCTGAGGGACGTCCCCACGAGCTGGGACGAGACGCGGGTCCTCCACGCCGAGTTCGGCCGCTGCCTCGTGGTGGCGAGGCGCAAGGGCGACGCCTGGTATCTCGGCGGCATGACGGCCGTCGAGGGACGCGAGCCGGCCCTCGACCTGGGCTTCCTCAAGGGTCCGCACGAAGCCGACCTCTGGCTCGACGAGCCGACCGGCGGGCCGACGGCCCTGTCCCGCCGCCGCGAGCGAGTGGCGTCCGGGACCCCCTTGAAGGTCCGGATCCCCCGCGACGGCGGGTTCGTGGCGCGGTTGTCGCCGCGGCCGGGTTGATCCTTCGGCGGCGTCGAGCCTTTCGAAACGCGAAGACGGAGCCGGTGCGGGCCGACTCCGTCTCGTGTTCAGGGGGCGGATCCGTCCGCGAAGGTCGTTGCGATCAGCCCTGCTTCGACGGGGCGCCGATGGCCTGCATCGAGGGGATGATGGCCTGGGTCGAGGGGGCGACGGCCGGGGCGGCGTACTCGACCGGGGCGTAGGTCACCGGGACCATCCGGTTGACCTTCTTGTACGCCGTGACGGCGACCTGCTCGCAGACCTTGCGGGGGACCTGCTTGGTCACGACGCGGGGCTGGCAGGTCCACGTGACGACCGGCACGCGGTCGGTCACGACCTCCTGCACCATCCGCTTGTGGGTCACCCGCTTGACGTCGTTGACGACTTCCTGGACGTAGCGGGTCCGGGTCACCGGCACCTGCCGCGTCTGGGTCTCGCGGACGATCTGGGTGACGACCACGTCCTTGACCGTCGGGACCGCCGTGTAGGTCGTCTTGGCGACCGTCTTGCACTCGCCGCAGGCCGACTTGTGGTGCAGGAAGCACTTCTTCACCGGCACCGTGACGTACTCGGTCGACGGCACATACTCGCACGACTGCACCTGCTGCGTCGTCTGGACCGGACGGCAGACGGTGTAGTTCTGGGTGACGTAGTCGGTCTCGTGGATCGGCTTGCAGACGACCCGCTGGACCGGGACCTCGACCGTGTCGTAGATCGGCTTGCAGACGACCCGCTGCCGCTCGACGTAGTTCGTGACCGGGATCCGCTCCATCACCGTCTTCGTGACCGTGTCATACTCCGTATGCCACTGCTTCTTGTAGACCGTGTACGGGACGAGTTCCGTCACGCACTGGTAGGCCGGCTGGGCGATCACGCAGGGCGTCTTGTGGCACGTCCCGCACGCCGAAGCCGTCTGGGCCGCCGTCAGCAGACAGGCCGCCATCGCCAAGCTCATTCGAAACCGCATGGTCGTCTTCCTCCGGATGTCCATCACAATCGTCTCGCGCCCAGGTCGCTCGCTCATCCCGCCGCCCGCAGAGACGCTCGAGGGTAAGTCTACAACATGGGTAAAAGGAGTAGCTTGGAAAATTTGTAGCGGTCGCGTCCTCTGGGTGGTTCTAGGACAGCATACCGTTTAGCAAACCCAGGGCCAAGCCCGTTTATTCTTCCTAGACCCTCAGGAAGAGCCGTCGGCGGTACATCCAGAGCAGGATCAGCCAGAGGGCCAGCAGGGTCGCGACGCCCTGGACGAAGGGCTCGTAGGGCGCGCCGAAGACTTTGAAGACGTCGGGGCCGAGATGGGTGTGGAAGCCGGCCACGAGGAAGTCCTCGACGAGGTGGGCCAGGCAGTAGGCGGCGATCGAGTTCATGCCGATCACGCGCAGGGGGAAGGCCCAGGCCTTCCAGCCCAGGACGTCCATGACGAAGTAGAACCCGGCGAGCAGCAGGAAGCAGATCCCGCCCGAGTAGAGCGTCCACGAGGGGGTCCAGATCCGCTTGACGACCGGGCAGAGGCCGGCGGCCCCGAGGCCCCAGCCGACGGCCGCGGCGACGACCCCGGCGGCGGCCAGCAGGCCGATCTTCGACCAGGGCGTGCGCCGCTCCTTGAGGACCCCGCCGGCGAGGAGGCCCAGGATCATGGTGGCGAGCGTCGGGATGAAGCTGATCGTCGCGTAGCCGCCGCCGTTGTAGAGGAACGGCTTCTCCCGGGGGAAGAGGTTCAGGAACCAGGTGTCGAAGGCCCAGGCCGGGTTGCTGTTCTTGTTCCAGTGGGCCTGGAACCCGTTCATGAGGTGCGGCCAGTCGGCCCGCACGCCGTGGGCGACGTAGTCGAACCCCTCGCCGGGCGTGGGATAGGCCGCGAACAGCAGCCAGTAGCCCACGAGCAAGGCCGTCAGGGCGATCCCCTGCACCTTCCGCGACTGCCACCCCAGCAGGAACAGGAGCGGATATCCCAGGCCGATCTGCGAGAGCGTGTCCTCGAACGTCCAGTAGGTCTGGGGCCGGCCGACCGAGCGCAGGAAGACGCCGAGCAGGATCAGGACGAGGGCCCGCCAGAGGGCGTGGGCCGTCATCAGGCCCTTCGACTGGCCCTTGGCCATCCGCGAGGCGATCGAGAACGGCAGGGCGACGCCGACCAGGAACGAGAACGAGGGCTGGATCATGTCGTGGGCGACGCAGCCGATCCACTCGACGTGGTCCTGCTGGTCGGCGAGGAACCGCCAGACGTCGCTCCCCGGGAAGTTCCGGGCCATCGCCCCGAAGCGGAGCACCTCGGCCATCATCAGGAACATCACCAGCCCGCGATAGGCGTCGATCGAGTCCAGCCGGGCCGTCGGCTCGACCGCCGGGACGGGGGCGATCTCGGGCAGGGCGTCGGCGGCCTCGGGCTCGACGGGGGGCGTGTCGGTGCTCATCGTGGAGTCTCGGGCGTGGGCTTCGGTCGGGCGGCGGGCACGTCCGTGTCACGATACCGCGTCCCCGCGCCCGTTGCGAGCGCGGCGAACCCTCGGGAATTCCGCCCTCGGTTGAAAGCGCCGGCCGCCTTCGGGGCACTATTCCGCGTCTCAACGATCCAGGAGGGCAGAGATGGCCGGATGGAATCGCGAAGGGCTGGTCCGCTCGATCCAGACCCTGTACGAAGCGGGCACCCTGAGCGGGCTGGACGACGCGGAGCTGCTGGGGCGGTTCCTCGACCGGGGCGACGGGGCCCAGGCGGCCTTCGAGGCGATCCTGGCGCGGCACGCGGCGATGGTCCACGACGTCTGCCGGGCCGTCGCCGGCTCGGACGCCGACGCCGAGGACGCGTTCCAGGCGACGTTCCTGGTCCTGGCCTGCCGGGCGGCGAGCGTCCGGCGTCGGGGCTCGCTGGCGTCCTGGCTGTTCGGCGTCGCCCGCCGCGTGGCCGTGAGGGCCCGGGCGAACGCGGCCCGTCGCCGGGCCCACGAGTCCCGCGCCAGAGAGGCGGCCCCCACCGCCTACGATCCGACTGAGCCGGACGACGCCGTGACGATGTTGATCGAGGAGGTCGACCGCCTCCCCGCTCGGTATCGCGACCCGATCGTCCTGTGCCACCTCCAGGGCCTCACCTACGAGGCCGCCGCCCGCCGTCTGGGCTGTCCGCTGGGGACGCTCAGCATTCGCCTGAAGCGGGCGAAGCTTCGGCTGCGGGATCGTCTCGAACGCCGAGGCTTCGACCCGGCCCTGGGCTCGGTCACGCTTCCCGGCGCGGCCGTCCCGGGAGCCCTCGCCACCGAGACGGCCCGCATTGCGTGCCTCGTCGCGCCGGCCCTCGGGGCCGGAGTCCCTGCATCCGTCCTGTCCTTGAGCCGAGGAGCCTTGCGGACCATGCGGACCCAGAAACTCGTCGTCGCGTCGGCCGCCTTCCTCGTCCTGGCCGGCGGCATGTGGGCCTGGAAACCGACTGCGGCCGGCGAGGGGCCGGACCCGACTCAGGAAGCCGTCGAACCCAGGCCCGCCGTGAAGTACCAGATGGCCGGCCGGGTCGTCGACGAGGAGACCGGGGAGCCGGTCGCCGGCGCCACGATCCAGGTCTCCACGTCCGATTCGGGCGCGGGCGGCTTCGTCGAGAAGGAGGGCCGATCGGGCCCCGACGGCGCCTACTTCGTGACCCTGCCCCTAGGCCACTCCCAACTGACCAGGATCTCCCCCCCGCCCGGTTACTACGTGCCGGGCGAGATCCTGGGCCTTCGTCCGTTCGCCGTCTCCGACGACGCGCCGGTCGTGCGAAAGGACTACGTCGTCCGGCGGGGGGCCGACTGGCGGTTCCGGCTCGCCTGGGCCGGCGACGGCCGATCTGCCGCCCGGGGTTCGATCTATACGGGGGTCGCCCACGCCGTGGCGGACGGGGCCGGCGAGGCGCGGGTCGCCCTGTCCCGCTCTCGAGGCGAGGTCAAGGGTTCGGTGGAGGGTCCCGGCGACTGGACGTCCTCCCCGTCCGCCTTCCTGATCCGGTGGGACGACCAGTTCCGACCCGAGGCGGTCCGGAGCGTCGATCGGCTCGAAGGCGAGGGTGCGAGGTATCGGCTGACCGACCAGGATGGCCGGTGCGCGACCTTCGAGGACGTGGCCGGAGGCCGGTTCGACCCGCGCCTGGAAGGCGGCCGGTTGGTCGTCCACGTCGCCCTGCCGGACGTCCAGCCCGCGGTCCTCCCTGAGACCTTCGGGACGGTCGTCGACCGCTCGGGCGGGCCCGTGCCCGGCGCCCTGGTGGAAGTCGTCTACGTCTGGAGGCTCGGGGGCTCGACGCACCGTTCGATGACCGCGTCGGAGCATTGCCGCACGCGGACCGACGCGCAGGGCCGCTATCGATTCGACTGCATCCCCGAGACGAGCGGGGGCTCCGCGCCTCACGCCCTGGAACTCTCGATTTCCGGGGAGGGCTTCGTCGCGGTCGACACGGAACCTCTCGACGTCCGGCGCGACGCCGCCCTGGAATTCCCCGCCGTCGTGCTGGCGCCGGGCGGGTCGGTGGTCGGGACGGTGGTCGACGTGGACGGCAAGCCGCTCGGGGGGGCCGTGGTCGAGGACGTGCAGGCGAGCGGCCTGCGGCCGCATTTCACGCGGACCGACGCCTCCGGCCGCTTCCGGCTCGACGGCCTGCCCGAGGGCCGGGTCTTCCTCGCGGCCAGGTACGGGAACCTGATGAGCGAGAGCGGCGTCTCCCACGAGGCCCTTCGCGAGGATCCCAGGCCCGTCACGATCCGGCTCGTCCCCATCCCGGAATTCCCGGACCCCGGCCCCGGGCCCAGGGGCGAGGTCTTGTAACCACCCGGCGGCGGGGGTTCGGAGGCGTCGGCGCGGGGCGGTCTCACTTCCCCCGACTCGCTCCTTGCTTCGCGCCTCGGGCACGGGCATGATGGCGCGAGGCTCGCCTAGCGGCGGGTCGACCTCCTACCTTCGCGTGCGAGCTTCCTCCTCCCCTGCGATCGGCCGACCGACGCCCGGCGGCCGTGCGACGGCGACGACACGGGCGGCGGGCGGACCAGACGGCACACCGGGGGCTCGCCCGGACATCCCCAGAGAGAGGGAGAAGCCACGATGACGGAACCCGTTTCGACCGCCGAAGGCTCGGCCGCGAAGGGCCCGACCCGGCGCGACTGCATCAAGACGGCGGCCCTGGCCGGCGCGGCGTTCGCCGTCCCGACGATCGTGCCGGCCTCGGCCCTGGGCCGCGACGGCGCCGTCGCCCCCAGCGAGCGGATCACCATGGCGGGCGTCGGCCTGGGCCCCCGCGGCCAGTTCGTGCTCGACTGGATGAGCCCCGAGCCCGACGTCCGGTTCGTCGCCATCGCCGACGTGCAGAAGAGCCGTCGCGAGGAGGTGAAGGCCAAGATCGACAAGAAGAACGGCGACCAGGACTGCAAGACCTACGCCGACTTCGAGGAGATGCTCGCCACCCGGCCCGACATCGACGCCGTCCTGCTCGCCACCGGCGACCGCTGGCACGCCCAGGCCGCCATCCGCGCCATGCGGCTGGGCAAGGACGTCTACTCCGAGAAGCCGTCGAGCATGACCGTCGCCGAGGGCCGCGCCGTGGTCGACGCGGCCAAGCGCTACGGCCGGGTGTATCAGACCGGCACCCAGCGGCTCAGCGAGGGCCCGTTCCGGATGATCATCGAGCTGGCCCGCTCGGGCAAGCTCGGCAAGGTCCACACCGCCCGCGCCCACATCGCCCCGTGGGACTCGGCCGACCTCAGCCACGCCTGGCTCCCCGAGGAGCCCCAGCCGTCGAAGGACGACGTCAACTGGGACGCCTGGCTGGGCGGCTGCCCCTGGCGGCCGTACAACAGCGGCTACGTCAAGGGCGGCTGGCGCGGCCACTACGACTTCCACACCAGCTGCATCGGCGAGTGGGGCGCCCACACGTTCGCCCAGAGCCAGGCCGGCATCGACGCCCTGGACACCTCGGCGATCGAGTACACCTACGTCAAGAACGTCAGCGGCGACGGCATGGTCGCCACCTTCGCCTCCGGCGTGAAGATGATCCTCCAGCGCGAGGGCTGGAAGGGCTCGTGCGGGATGACCTTCGAGGGCGACGAGGGCTCCGCCTCGTGCGCCGACGGCTACGCCAAGCCCGACGTCTCGTCGCCGGCCCTGCTGGCCGAGGGCGAGCGGCTGCTGGCCGAGTACGTCGAGCAGACCAAGCGGCCGATGAACCACGTCCGCGACTTCTTCGACTGCGTCAAGACCCGCCGCTGGACCGTCGCCAACCCCGAGGTCATGCACCGCACGATGAGCACCGTGCACGCGGCCAACGTCTGCATGTGGCTCCGCCGCGACGTCCACTTCGACCCGGTCCGCGAGGAGTTCGTCGGCGACGCCGAGGCGAACCGCTTCCTCACGCGGGCCCAGCGCGCCCCCTGGATCATCTAACATCACCCGACGAGGAACTTTGATATGAAGACGAAAGCCGTCGTTCTCGCCGGGGCCGCGCTCCTGGCCGCCTCGTCGTCGGCCCTCGCCCAGAAGGCGTCGCAGTCGGCGGGCAACCGCAAGCGGCAGACGCAGGACGAGCTGGTCGAGGTCCTCAAGAAGGCCGACGCCACCCGCAAGGACAAGGCCGACGCCCTCCGCGTCCTGGCCCAGGTCGGCGACCGCGGCTGCCTGCCGGTCGTCGCCCCCCTGCTCAGGGACGAGGAGCTGGCCGACATGGCCCGCTACGCCATCGAGCCGATCCCCGACCCCGCCGTCGACGACGCCCTCCGCGCCGCCGTCGCCGAGGCCACGGGCCGGCCGCTCGTCGGCGCGATCGCCAGCCTGGGCGTCCGCCGCGACGTCAAGGCCGTGCCGATCCTGATCCCCAAGCTGGCCGACGCCGACGTCCAGGTCGCCGTCATCGCCGCCAAGACGCTCGGCGAGATCGGCACCCTGGCCGCCGCCAAGGCGCTCGAAGACGCCCTGCCGAAGGCCCAGGCCGTCGCCCAGGCCGCCGTCGTCGAGGGCCTCTTCCGCTCGGCCGAGACCCTCGCCGCCCAGGGCCAGGGCAAGGCCGCCGCCGGCCTCTACGACGCCCTCGCCAAGTGCGCCCCCCTCGCCTGCGTCAAGGACGTCGCCGCCAAGCGCGCCGAGGCCCTGCGCAAGGCCTGATCCCGCCGCATCCGGCTCCGCCCCCCCTCCTCTCCTCCGCGAGAGGAGGGGCCGGCGACCGGTCGGTCAACGGGCCTACCTGGGCGAGTCCGACGGGCGTCCCGTCGGTCCCGGTCGTCACGCCGGGTCGTACGCCCCGACCGGGATCGCGCGGCGGATCTCGGCGACGCGCGCCAGGTCGATCTCGGCCAGGGCCAGGCCCGAGGGGCCGTCGGCGGCGGTGGCGAGGACGACGCCCCAGGGGTCGACGATCATGGCCCGGCCGTAGCTCTCGCGCAGCTCGGAGTCGCCGTGGCGGCCGAACTGGGCGGGGGCGAGCACGTAGGCCTGGCACTCGATCGCCCGGGCCCGCAGCAGCTCGGACCAGTGGTCGCGGCCGGTCCGCATCGTGAACGCGGCCGGGACGCAGAGCATCTCGGCGCCCCGGCGCACGAGCCGGCGGTACTGGTCGCCGAACCGCAGGTCGTAGCAGACGCTCAGCCCGAACCGACCGAGCGCCGTCTCGGCCACGACCTCCTCGTCGCCCGGCTCGATCGTCCGCGACTCCATCGCGCGCACGGCGTCCGAATGGTCGACGTCGAACAGGTGGATCTTGCGATAGGTCGCCAGCCGCGAGCCGTCGGGCCCGAACAGGACGCTCGTGTTCCGGCACCGCCCGGGCGTCGCCCCGCGCTCGTTGAACGAGCCCAGGAGCAGGTAAACCGTATGACGCCGGGCGAGTTCCGCGAGCCGCGAGCAGGTCGGGCCGTCGAGCGCCTCGGCGCGGCCGACCTTCTCCTCGGCCGGGCCCAGGAAATTGGCGTTCTCGGGCGTGCCGACGAACTTCGCCCCGTAGCCCGCCGCCCGCGCCACGAGGGCCTCGATCTCGGCCAGGTTGCGTTCGACGTCGGTCGTCGACGACGTCTGGATCACCGCGGCCAGGAACATCTCTCCACCCCCGTCTCCGCCCCGGCGGCCGAGCCCCACGTCGTCGATCGCGGCGACCGACGAAATTCCGTTCGTGCATGGGCGAGGCCCGCATCCGGCGTGAATCCAGGATACCCAGGCCACCCCAAGCGTGTTCAACACGGTTTGCCGATCGGCGGGCGAACTGCGGCACCCCGGCGGAATCACACGAGACTTCGTCCCGCACGACTTATCAAAGGGTTACGTCAAGTGACTGATCATGCGAGGGGGAGGACGTCGGGCGGTGTCATCCTAAGAAGGCTGACGGCTTTCTAAAAAAATCTCGTCCACGCCGGCCATTTTTCTGGCCATGAGACCATAGAACAGCCAGGGGCAGGTTAATGAAGCGCTGGAAATTTACACCCAAATGTGGCATGGGTTCACAACGTTTTGTCTTTGAAAATCCCCTTTCCTTGAACAATGCTTGACGATTCAGGAAGTACCTTTAATGATAGAGGCAGCGGATAGATTCATGGATGCCTAAAGCCGTCGATGGTAGACGGTATGACGACATCTCTTCGCGAGACCGGTGATGTACTTCTTACCGATCCACGTCCCGATCTACACCGCCGGCGATCGTCGGATGGTGACCACGGAATGGCACCGCTCGTTGGAATTGCTGAGAGACTCTCTCCAGGGACGCTACGGCACGATCGTCGTGCTGGCCCCGTCCCTGCCGGCCGACGCCTCGAGCGTCGAACAGTCGTTGCAGGAGTTGACGGAGGCGAACGACGGCATCCGGCTGACCGGCTCGTTCGATCCCCGCGGCCGCGCCCGGGACTACTGGTTGAAGGATCGCCGGCGGTGGCTGGCCGACCTGCGCGAGCACGTGCCGGCCGCCGACGTCGTGCACGCCGCCCTGGACGACGTCTACCGGCCGATCTGCTACGACGGCTTCCTGGAGGGGGTCCGCGGCGAACGGCCGACCCTCTTCGTGCAGGACACCGACATCGTCCTGCAGATGGGCGAACTCGCCGCGGGCCGGGGGCCGAAGGAGGTCGCCAAGGCCTGGACCTACGGCCGCTTCTACGAGCGGATGTGCCGTCGCGGCGTGCGGCTCGCCGACCTGAGCCTTTTGAAGGGCTCGACGTTGATCCGGCGGTACGGCGAGTCGGCCCGGAACGCACGCTGCTTCCAGGACACGTCCCACTCGGCCGCCGACGTCGTCCCGGAGCCGACCCTCGAGAGGCGGTTGGAGGGCCTGACGGCGGGCGAGGTCCGACGGCTCGTCTATTGCGGCCGCCTGGTCCGCCGCAAGGGGATCGACCAGAGCATCCACCTGATCAGGCGGCTGCGCGACCGGGGCGTGGCGGTCGAGTTCGACGTCATCGGCGACGGCCCCGAGCTTGCGGCCCTCGAGCGCCTGGCGGCCGAATCGGGCCTGGCCGGGGTCGTCCGCTTCCTGGGCCGGGCGTCCTACGGCCCGGAATTGCTGCGGACCCTGGCCGGGTACGACGGCCTGCTGTTCACGCCGCTGGCCGAGGACACGCCGCGGATGATCTTCGACGGCTTCGCCGCGGGCCTCCCCCTGATCGCCTGGGACATCGAATACGTCCGCGAGCGGGCGGCCGAGGACGCCGCGGTCGTCCCCCTGCCGAAGGGCGACCTCGAAGCCTCGGCGGATCGCGCGGCCGAGGCGCTCCGCTCGCCCCGGCGCCTCGACGACCTGGCGCGGCGCGCCCGACGCGCCGGGGAATATCACGCGGCGGAGAACTGGTATCGCCGCCGCGCGGAATGGACCTTCGAGGCCGTGTCCCGGCACCGGACGGCCAAGGCCCATGCGTCGAGGCCGATGGCCCTCCGACCTCCCCCCCCGGTCGAGGACGCCGCGTCGTCTCAGCGTTTCGAGTACCATTCGGGGTTGCGGTAGACGTCGCGCTCGATCGCCGCGACGCCCGGCCAGAACCCCGCGGGCCAATCGGCGGCGACGGGCCGCATGCCGAGAGCCCCGACGAGCGGGCCGACGAGCCGCTCGGCCCACGTCCGCGGGTCGTCCGGGACGTCGGCCAGGTCGGCCGCGCCGGCGAGTTCGGGGACGGCCCCGGCGCGGCGGAGCAGCAGCGAGCTGTGCTGGAGGACGGCCCCCGCCCTCCTCCGCTGGGCGCTGCCGACGAGCTTGACGCCGCCCGCGACGAGGTCCTCGCCGTCGCGGCCGGCGAAGCAGAGGAACGGGTGCGCGGGGGGCGGGCCCGCCTCGTCGGGGCGCGCGTCGGCGTGACGCCGGGCGTCGACGCCGTGCGCGGCGAGGACGTCGGCCGTCGCCCGGTGCACCGCGCGGTAGAGCGCCGTGCTCGGCCGCGCCAGGGGGTGCGTCGTCGGGATGACGACGGCGAACGTGAGTTCATGTTCATGCCAGATCGCCCCCCCGCCGGTCGCGCGGCGGACCCGGGCGGCGGACCGCCAGCGGGGCTCCGCCTCCGCCTCGGCCCGGCGCTGGAAGTAGCCGAGGCTGAGGGTGGGCGTCGACCAGCCGTACGTGCGGAACCAGGCCGCCGACGGGTCGCGCGCGACGAGGTCCAGGAGCGCCTCGTCGATCGCCATGTTCGTCGGCCCTTCGGCGACGTGGTACGGGAGCACGCGGCAGATCATGGCGTCCTCGAAGTGGGCGGGGCCGGGCGTCCGGCGATCGTCCTTCCCCCCTCGTGGGAGAAGGTGGCCGGAGGCCGGATGAGGGGCTCGCCATCCGTCGCGAGCTTTCCCCGTCCGAGCGCCGCGCCGGCCTCGAAGTCCGAGGCCCCCATGGGGTCCCCCTCATCCGGCCCTTCGGGCCACCTTCTCCCACCAGGGGAGGAGGGGGGATCCCTGGGGACCTTGTCCTCGATTCTATACTCTACCGGACGAACGAACAGGGACGGGGGCTCGACGCGCGGGCGTGGGCCCCGCCCGCCCGACACCGGGGACGCCGACTCATGACGCAGGGAACTCGCCGAGAACCGCCGCTCCACAAGCTGGGCGGGCTGGACGTGCACGCCCCGGGGCTGGGCTGCATGGGGATGAGCGAATTCTACGACCCCCGGAGCCAGGACGACGCCGAGTCGATCCGGGTGATCCATCGGTTCCTGGACGCGGGCGGCGATTTCCTGGACACGGCCGACATGTACGGCTCGGGGCGGAACGAGGTCCTCGTCGGCAAGGCGATCGCCGACCGTCGCGACCGGGTCGTGCTGGCGACGAAGTTCGGCAACGTCCGCGGCCCCAACGGCGAGTTCCTGGGCGTCCGCGGCGACGCGGCCTACGTCAAGGAATGCTGCGACGCCTCGCTCGGGCGGCTGGGGGTCGACCACATCGACCTCTACTACCAGCACCGGGTCGACACCAAGGTCCCCATCGAGGAGACCGTGGGGGCGATGGCCGAGCTGGTGCAGGCCGGCAAGGTGCGCCACCTCGGCCTCTCGGAGGCCGCCACCGAGACCATCAAGCGGGCGGCGGCCGTGCACCCGATCGCGGCCTTGCAGACCGAGTACTCGCTCTGGAGCCGCGAGCCCGAGCTGGAGATCCTCCCCACCGTCCGGGCCCTGGGGATCGGCTTCGTCGCCTACAGCCCGCTCGGCCGCGGCTTCCTGACCGGCCGGTTCAAGGCGCCCGACGACCTCGCCGCCGACGACTTCCGGCGCAACTCGCCCCGGTTCCAGGGCGAGAACTTCCAGAAGAACCTGGACCTCGTGAGGGTCATCGAGGACCTGGCGGCCTCACGGGGCTGCACGCCCAGCCAGATCGCCCTGGCCTGGGTCCTGGCCCAGGGGGACGACGTCGTGCCGATCCCGGGGACCAAGCGGATGGGCTACCTCGAAGACAACCTCGGCGCGGTGGACGTCGCCCTCACGGCCGACGAGCTGAGGAAGATCGACGAGCTGCTCCCCGCGGGGTCGGCCTCCGGCGACCGCTATCCCGCCCACTCGATGCAGGCGGTCAACAAGTAGAGAATCGGCGAGCGCCATCCTTGCATCGCGGCAAGTGGCCTTGGGCCGCCCCGCGCGTCTCTGGTAGAGTCGGGCCGGCCGACGGGGGCAGCGGGACGACCGGAACGGAGCGGCGATGAAGACGCGCGGGCGCTGGCGGCTGTCGGTGATGATGGCCCTCTTGTACGCCGTCCAGGGGGCCTTCTGGCCGCTCCTGGGGGTCCACCTCGGGGAACTCGGGGTCGACGGCCGGGGGCGCGGGCTGATCTTCGCGTCGCAGGCCCTCGCCGCGACCCTGCTGCCGCTGGGCGCGGGCCAGCTCGTGGACCGGCTGATGCCGACCCAGACGTTCCTCGTGCTCGCCTATTCGGCCGGCACGCTGCTGCTGGCGGCGCTGGCGTCGGGCTGGATCGCCGGGGGGATCCCGCTCTTCCTGGTGTTCCTGCTCTACTTCTCGATCATCATGCCCACGCACAGCCTGAGCAGCTCGCTGGCGATGCGCAACCTGGACGACCCCCGCCGCGAGTTCGCCTCGGTGCGGCTCTGGGGGACGGTCGGCTGGATGGCCGTCGGCTGGCTGGTCTCCGGCCTGATGCTCGTCCTGAACAACGGTCGGACGGCGGCCGCGGGGGGGATGTACGAGGTCTTCTGGATGGCCGCGGCGCTCTCGCTGGTGATGGCCGTCTACTGCGGGACGCTCCCCAACACGCCCCCGCTGGCCGGCGACACCACGGGCCGGGCGAACCTCCGCAAGGGGATCGAACTTCTGCGCGAGAAGGACGTTCGGGTCTTCCTGATCACCACCTTCGGCGTCTTTTTGACGATCCCCCTGGCTTACCAGGTCGTACCGGGTTACCTCGCCGCGCGAGGCATGCCGAGGCCCTGGATCTCGACGGCCGTGTCGATCAACCAGGTCCCCGAGGTCGCCGCCCTGGCCTTGATGCCCTGGCTCCTGGGGCGACTCGGCTATAAAGGGACGATGGCCCTGGGTTTGGGCGCGTGGTTCCTGCGATATTTGATCCTGGCGACCCAGCCGCCGCTCTGGCTGGCGGTGGGCGTGGGGGTCTTGCAGGGCGTCGGGATCGCCTGTTTTTCGATCGGCGGCCAGGTGTTTTTGGACGGCCGGGCCCCCACGACGCATCGTGCGAGCGTGCAGGCGGTTTTCCTGATCGTCTCGACGGGCCTGCCCTCGTTCCTGGGGAGCCTCGCGGCCGGCGAATGGGTGCGGCGGACCGACCTGGGGGCGGACGTCTGGGTCTTCCTCGTCCCTTGCATCCTCGATGGGGCGCTGCTAGTGTATTTCTTGAGGGGATTCCGATCGCAAGCCTCCACGACAGGCCGTCCCGGCGCGGCGGGCCTCATGGCCGAAGCCGACCCTCCTCAACGACTTCACACCAGGCAAGGCGTGGTAGCGTGCGTCGGGAACTTGATGACGGAGTCGGCCGATGGGTGATTATCTCCGCCTGTTGACCGTCGATGATCGCGACGTCCCCCTCGCCGCACTGCAACGGGCCGTCCCTTTCGGGGCGGTCTGGTCGGTCGACCACCCGGGCATGCTGGGCAACTACCTGGCGATCGGGCCCCAGGCGGAAGACCTCCACGACGTCTGGGCGACCGTCGAGCTGAACCCCGTCGGCCCCAACACCCTCGGCGCCGAAGAGGTGGCCGAGTTCATCGACAGCCTGGAGTCGGGCGGTCCCCCCTCGGCCTCGCGATGGCTGGGCGACTTCCTGGAGAGCGTCCGGGCGATCTACGCGATCCGGATCTACCCCGAGGCGATCCGCCACCACCCCGAGGCGATCGACGCCGTCTACGCCGTCCGCTCCGCCCTGCGCGCCGCGATCGGCGGCGTCGGCCAGTGGGACGGCCACGGCTTCACCAACGAGGACGACCACCTCGTCTGGACCAGCCCCGAGACCACCCTCAAGGGCAAGACCGACGCCGCCCTGCTCGACGAATCCACCGGCCTGTGGATCCCCTTCGAACTCGACCTCGACGACCCCCGCGCCCTCGCCGCCTTCCTCCGCGGCGAACTCCCCGAGCGCGGCCGCTCCCCCCGCGGGGTGTGAAGCTCCCCTCCGTCCCAGGCCCGAGCCAGCCTCCAGCCCTGAGTCGGCCTGGGCGGCCGCGACGACGGTTCACCTTGATGGACGCCGTCGTCCTGGTCGCCGCGCTGGCTTGCGCCCTTGCGCTGCACCGATACATCGGTGAGTCGGTCGATCAAGCTTGGCTCTGGGCCACCATCGGCGATCCATTTAGTCCCCGATGGGTCCTCTGGCGGAAACGCATCGTCTGGTTCGCGGTCTGGCTCCTGCCCTTCTCCGTCGTGGCCGCGCCGACGCTGCTGGCCTTGAGACTTCTCCCCCCTCGGCCGCCGCGACGTAAGCTGATGACCCAACCCGGCGCCACGGCGTGCCTGGCCGCGCTCGTCGCGATGACGTACCACGGGGTTCGAGGCCGGCTTGAGCCTTGTGATGGCCTACGCGAAGGAGCGCGAGGCGAGCTTGCAGTTCGAGCTGGTCGAGTGGTTGAGCCACCCCCCCTGGGATGAGGGAATGGCCGTCGCCGTGGCCTGGATCATCCTCGCGGCCGGAGCACGCTGGCGAGCCGAGCCCGCCTGGATCGACCGAGCGGGGCGGGCGCTGGGGGGCTATTTTCTCATCTGTCTGGTCCTCTCGTTGGTCGACAGCTGGTGGTGAGCGTCTCACGCTCGCCTTGACCCGACGCTTCGCGAGGGCCGGATGTCTGACGCGAGGCTGATCCAGTAAGGATTTAGGGCCGATCCACAACCCGGAAGGGAATGCCTCCCAACTCGACATCTCTTCATGGAAAATATCTGAGCCGTCCTCGACCTCACGGTCGAGCGTGCGTTCGCGATGGCCTGAAGAGGCTCGCCGAGTCGGTCGTTTCGTCGTAAGCGATATCCTAAAATGAGGTTAGGCGTGAGGGCCCGGCTATGGTCGACGATTCGGATGCTGCCTGGAATTTGTGGTGGGACGACCGAATAGCCGCTCTCGAGGGCATTCTCGGGAAGTCCGACGAGAACGTCGGCCACGCAATGATCCCATTCCACCTGGGCGGGGCGGCGGACGTCGTCTACTTCCGCACGCACCTTCCCGGCGTCGTTGCTGTGACCTGTGAGTTGGTCGGTTGCGACGAACAAATCGCGAGCCGGTTCGGCAGCTACGAACTGATGATCTGCCACCGCGACGACGTCGCCTGGGGGCCGAACATCATCAGTCGCCTGGCTCGATACACCACCGAGGTGGAATTGAATCCTGGCGAAACCATGGATATTGGATCAGCTGTCCCCGACGGCTCAACCATCGCCGCATTCCTGTTCTGTGATTACGCTCGTTTCAAAGTCCGGGAATGCGAGGCTGGCCTGTTATTGTGCTTGGGTATCACGAAGGACGAAGTCCAAGCTTGCCGCACTGGGCGGCGTGAAGCGGTGGAATCGGCACTCAAGTCGGCGGGGGTGTTCCCATTCACCGACTTGTTTCGACAGTCGGTCCTGCCGCCGATGCAGTCATGATACGGTATTTCGACGGACGCCTTCACTTTCGCCTCGTCACGCGACATAGAAACTATCTCAGAACCGTTATGAGGCCTTAATCCGGTGAAGTCGCCGGTACCATAACAGGCTTCAGTCCAGTTGGATCAGCCCCAGGTAGTTCTCGTCGTGTTTGTCGTAGCGGACCAGCAACGCCCGGCACTTCGACAGCCACGCTAGCGTCCTCTCCACCACCCAGCGCCGGGCCTTGCGGCGACCGGGACGCCGACCCGGACGGGGACCCGGGCGGGCTGGACGGATGTGACCGATGTACTTGTGCCGCTCGACGACCTCACGACTCGGCTCGTTGTCGTAGCCGGCGTCCAGGCACACGTGCTGCTCGACTTCGCCCGGGTCGGGTCGCTCGACGACTACCGCCTCGAGCGTCTCGGCGAGTAGCTTGAAATCCGGCACGTTTGCCCCGGCGATCACGGCCGCTAGCGGGCCGCCGTCGGCCTCGACCAGCAGGCTCTGCTTCGTCCCCGGCTTGGCCCGGTCGGTCGGGTTCGGGCCCGTCTCTTCCCCCCCGAACCGGGCCTTGCCCAGCCGCCCGTCCGCTGCTTGCCATTTCCAGCTCACAGCGCCCAATTCGTCGCACGCCTCGACGAGCACGGCCCAGATGCGCTCAAAGACGCCATTGCGGCACCATCGTTGGAACCAGCGGTGGATCGAACTGTCATCGCCAAACCGCTCGGGGAGCTTATTCCACCGGCATCCGGTGCGGAGGCGGAAGATAATCCCGTCAATGGCGGCTCGCCAATTGATTCGCGGGCGTCCGCCATGAACTTTCGGCGTGGGCGGAGCATCTTCCGAGAGGATCGCTTCGATGCGGCGCCAGAGTTCGTCGTCGATTTCCCAGATTGTGTCGAGGGGCTTATCCTGAGGACGGTTCCGTCCCATTCGAGCGCTTCTCCTGGTGCAGAAATCGGAGCAGAGGTGGTTTTATGCACTCATCTACGCTCCTTCCCAGGAGAAGGTTAGGAGGCCATTTAGGCCCCGAATGAATTTGCTCCAAAGAGGCGTACGCCGTCCACCACCTCGCAGTCGCTCGGGATCTCCCTACGACGGTGGAAGGCCCGGAAGATCGATAAAACCTCCGCGGGTGTGAACACATCGGACGGGGCGACCTCGACCACATCGGCCGGACCGGCACCGTGTCGCAGCGGATCGGCGACTCGGCCCCCGCCGAGCCGATGGCGGAGGACGAAGTGGCGGACGTTGCCCCCTTCGATGAGCCGCCCTTCGATGAGCCGCCGGTCAGGCTCGCCGACGCACCAGAGGCAGCTTTCGTCGCCGGTGTCGGAGAGGCAGCAATAGAACGTGCGCCGCCCGTCGAACATGCCGACCACCCGCTCGATCTCGGTGTCATCGGCCGTAGGCAGCGTGTAGATCTCCTCATCGCAGTCGTGTTCGAGAAGCCATCGGTCCACGAGAGGGCCTCCGCCGCCTAACGAGGAAACTCTGCGGACCCGGGCCGCGCAGAACCAGCCCTGATGCTAACATGATGCGCATGCGAAGGGGCAGCCCAATGCATTGCGAGGTTCTGAGATAGTTTCATAATAAATACATAAAATTTTATTGATCTATTAGTCGCCGCCTTTTTCGGTTTCTCCAACGCCCGAAAGCTCGATCCGTCGACACGTCGTAGCTGGCGTCCGTCGCCGCTGGAGGCGGACGCTTCCCCCTCTGCCCTGAACCCCTCGACCCTTTGCACCCCGTTCAGCCAGATCGGTGCGTCGACCGGACCGCGTCGATCGCGGACGCGAACGCGCGCATGGCGTCGCCCAGCGGCGCGGATAACGCGGGGTCGGCGAGGATGCCCTCTGCGTCGAGGTTGCGGCCGAGGAGCGGGAGCGTGATCGAGGCCGGCTCGATCAGCCGGCCGGACATGGTCGTCAGGGTCAGACGCAGGCCGGCGTCGGCGTGGGTCGACCGCTGGGACGCGTTGATGACGGCGACGGGCTTCTCGTAGAACTCCGGGTCGCTCACGAGCCAGTCGAGGGCGTTCTTCAGCGCGCCGGCGACGCCTCGCGCGTACTCGGGGCTGGAAATCAGCAGGCCGTCGGACGCCTCGACCCGCCGCCGCCATTCGATGACCGTCGGCGGCGGCCCGGCCTCGTCGACGTCCGGGTTGAAGTGGGGCAGTCCCGCCAGCCCCTCGAACAGCGCGACCTCCACGCCCCGCGGGGCCAACCGCGCCGCCGCCTGCAAGGCCGCCGTGTTGGAAGACCTCGCGCGGAGGCTCCCCGAGATCGCCAGGATGCGCATGTCGCTCCCAGGTCAAGACGCTACAGTTCCGCGGGATGCCCCCGCCGCCGGGGCATTTTTGCGCGACTCGGCCTGTCGTCAAGTCCCGTAGGGTGGCACCGCGCCCGCCGATGTCATTCGTTGGGTGCCGTGCGTCCCCTTCACCGGCCTCGAAGCGGTGGGCGGGGCCCAACCTGCAAGGCTGTCCAACGTAAGTCCTGGACATCAAATAGCTTTTCTATGCGCTGGCCGTGGTGGAACGGGGGGGCGGCGAGTCAGGCGACGTTCAGCCCCCAACGTTCCGCCAGCCAGGCGGCGAGGCGAGTTTCGAGCCAGCGGCGGTCGCCGCGCCAGGGGCGGCGGGCGATGTAGCCGAGGTGGCCGCCGTGCGGCAGCAGCTCGAAGCGGACGTAGGGCGGGAACGCCACGCCTTCAAAAGCCGAAACCGGGATGAACGGGTCGTCGGCGGCGTGGACGACCAGGCCGGGCATCCGGATCTCGGGGGCGAGCGGCCCGGCGCTGTTGCGGCGGTAGTAGTCCTCGGCGTCGGCGAAGCCGTTGCGAGGGGCCGTGTAGCGATCGTCGAAGTCGTAGACCGATCGAACGTCGTCCAGCTCCGGGGGGCCGAGTTCGGGGAAGCGGGCGTGCAGCCTGCGCACCTCGGTGCGCAGCCAGCGGACGAAGCTCCAGTCGTACAGGCGGTTTTGACGGTGCTGCATCGCCCGGCAGCACGCGGAGAGGTCGATCGGCGGGTTCGCGGCCACGAAGCCGTCGATCGGGGCCCCGTCGTACGAGGGGCGCGACGCCTCGGCCGCCAGCTTGAGCGCCAGGTTCGCCCCCAGCGAGAAGCCCACGACCGCGATCGGCGACCTGGAGGCGCGTTCGGCCAGCCGATCGACGACCGCGCGGACGTCCTCGGTCCGGCCCGCGTGGTAGAAGCCCCGGGCCAGCCCGAAGCCGCGGCCCGCTCCCCGGAGGTTCATCCGGACGACGCGGACCCCCAGGTCGTCCAGCCGCCTCGCCATCCGCAGGATGTACGGGGCCTCCGCCGTGCTCGCCAGCCCGTGCAACAGCACGGCCGCCGGCGCTCCCGGGGCCCATCCCTGGGGCGTCGATTCCAGCACGCAGATCCGGTCGCCGTCCGGCAGGTCGATCGTCCGCTCGGTCGAATCCAGAACGATCCGGCCCGGCCCGACATACCGCCCGCCGATCGTCTGGGCGTGGCCGCCTGGGAACCACGGATGCGGGTCGAATCGGGGGGTGAGGGCGTCTGCGGCGGCCGAAATCGGTGCCTCGGAGAGATGGGTGGGGTTGGGCATGAAACGTGTATAAGAATGTCGGCTGGTCGACCGCCGCAACGACGCCGTCCCGGCCGCTCGGGGATCGGCTCGGTCTTCCGGAAGCCGAGGTCGCGCCGAAGGCGAGGCTCATTGTAGAGCCTCTCGGATCATCGCTGCAATCGCGCCAGGCCCACCCGAAAAACCTAGGCGGCCCCTGGGCAAGCTTTCCTGGCTTGACTAGTATGTTCATTCTTGGGTAGTTGCGCACCCCCCGGAATCACCCGTCCCTGGGAAATCGAGGGTTAGGCATCATATGGCAGACATCGTCATCATCAATCCCCGGTTCGAGCCTTCTTACTGGGGAATGGACCACCTCCTGCCGTTCATGGGGAAGGCGGCCAACCTGCCGGTCGCCTGCCTGCCGCTGCTGGCGGCGTTGACGCCCGAGGAGCACACGGTCACGCTGATCGACGAGAACGCCGAGGAGATCGACTTCGAGCGCTGCGCGAAGGCCGACCTCGTCGCGATGACGGGGATGAGCGTCCAGCGCTTCCGCATGAAGGAGATCCTGGGCGAGCTGAAGGAGCGGGGCTGTTTCGTGGCGATCGGCGGCCCCTGGATCACGGTCCAGGAGGACTACTTCGACGACGAGCCGGCCGACGTGATCTTCATCGGCGAGGCCGAGGAGACCTGGCCCCAGTTCCTGAAGGAGTGGAAGCAGGGCCTGCACCAGTACCGCTACGAGCAGGCCGACAAGACCGACATGTCGAAGGTGCCGACGCCCCGCTTCGACATGCTCGACATGAAGAAGTACGCCTTCGGCAGCATCCAGTTCTCGCGCGGCTGCCCGTTCCAGTGCGAGTTCTGCGACATCATCGTGACGTTCGGCCGCCGGCCCCGGATCAAGACCAACGCCCAGGTCATCGCCGAGCTGGAGGCGATCCGCAAGACGGGCCTGCGCATCGCGTTCGTCGTCGACGACAACCTCATCGGCAACAAGAAGGCGATCAAGGAGGTCCTCAGGGAGGTCATCGTCTGGCAGCGGCAGAACGGCTACCCCCTCAGCCTGTTCACCGAGGCGTCGATCGACCTGGCCGACGACGCCGAGCTGATGGACCTGATGGTCGAGGCCAACTTCATCGCCACGTTCATCGGCATCGAGAGCCCCAGCGAGGACTCGCTCCGCGAGACCAAGAAGTTCCAGAACGTCCGCTCGGGGGGGACGCTTCTCGAGAAGGTCCACCGCATCCAGAACGCCGGCATGGAGGTCTGGTGCGGCATGATCATGGGCTTCGACAGCGACGACGCCGGCATCTTCGACCGCCAGGTGGAGTTCATCCAGCAGAGCCGGATCTCGTTCTCGATGAGCGGCATGCTCTCGGCCATCCCCAAGACGCCCTTGCACGCGCGGCTGGAGGCCGAAGGGCGGCTCGACCCGGCCGACCGCTCCGAATTCGGCACCAACGTCATCCCGCTGAAGATGTCGCGCGAGGAGCTGCTGGAGGGCTACTTCGAGGTCCTCAACCGGCTGTACGAGCCCCAGGCCTACTTCGACCGGACCGACGCCCTCTTCCTCGACCCCAACTTCGACTACGGGATCACCAGCAAGAAACGCTGGTGGAAGATCTCGCGGCGCTGGTTCCTGTCCGAGATGCAGTGCGCGGTCGAGGGCCTGGGCCTGTTCGCCCGGCTCATGAAGAACGTCCCCGAGGCCGAGCTGCGCCAGGAGTACCGCAAGCGGTTCAAGCGGTTCATCAAGGTCCACCGCCGCCCGGGGCTGGTCCTCTTCTACGTCTTCCACATGGCCATGCACTACCACACCTGGAAGATGGCCAAGGCGATGTCGAGCCGCAGCCAGCAGCTCGTCAACTCGTTCTGAGCCTTCGAGGTTCCGTCGAGAGGTCGTTCGCAGGCCCGGGCGATCCCCCTTCTCCCCTCCGTGGGAGAAGGGGATTCGCACCAGCCCCGCTCCGGTGTTTTCGGAAGAGCGAATCGGAGGGGGGGCCTGCGGATCCCGCGACGTCGTGAATCCGCCCGCTCCCTTGCCATCCCGACCTGGCCCGCGATTCGTGAAAAATGGTACAAAGGAGCGAGAGCGAGGCGACTGGCTGTCCGTTTCCCGCGAGTGATACTCCCAAAAGTTGAACAACGGGCCCTGGACGTACGGCCTCTCGACGATGGAGAGGCCCGGCGCGGGCGTCGCATCGCCCAACCTCGGCCACTCGGGGCCCCCCGATCGGCGGCCGAAAGCCCGCCGCGGAACCCTCCACGAAAGTCACTGCAAAAAGGTCGAATATGAGCACAACGACGACGGCTCGGCCGTTCCACAAGCGAATCGCCTGGGCGACGACCCTCTTCATCGGCGGCATGCACGCCGCCGCGTTGTTCGCGCTCCTGCCGAGCCTTTTCTCGTGGTCGGGGCTGTTCCTCTGCCTGGTCTTGCACTGGCTCACCGGCGGCGTCGGGATCTGCCTGGTGTATCACCGGCTGCTCACGCACCGCAGCTTCAAGCTCTATCCCAAGTGGCTCGAATATCCGCTGACCGTCGTCGGCATGATGGCCTCCGAGGGTGGGGCGGTCGGCTGGGTGGCCGACCATCGCCGCCACCACGCCTATTCCGATGAGGAGCTGGACACCCACTCGCCGCTCCGGGGCCTTTTCTGGGCCCACATGGGTTGGTTCATGTTCCCGGACGAGACGACCCGGCACGACGACGCCTACTTCAAGCGCTGGGCGCCCGACCTCTTCCGCGACCCGGTCCATCGCTTCCTGGAGAGGAACTTCATCTTCGTCCCCTTGGCCCTCTTCGCCGCCCTCTACGTCGGCGGCCAGTATTACGGCGGCCTGGGGCTGAGCTGGCTGGTGTGGGGCGGCTTCGTGAGGACCCTGTTCGTCTGGCACACGACCTGGCTGGTGAACTCGGCGAGCCACGTCTGGGGCTACCGGACCCACGCGACCCGCGACCAGTCGACGAACCTCTGGTGGTGCGCCGCCTTGACTTACGGCGAAGGCTGGCACAACAACCACCACGCCTTCCAGACGTCCGCCCGCCACGGCCTCGACTGGTGGGAGGTCGACCCGACCTACTGGACCATCAGGGCGATGCAGCTCGTCGGCCTGGCCAGCGACGTCAAGCTCCCCAAGGTCCGCAAGAACGAGGACGGCACCCTCATCGAGACCGACGTCCGCCCGGCCGTGCCGCCGACGACGGCCGCGACCCCGGCCTCCGCCGTGGTCCTGCCCGTCGAGCAAGAATCCACCGTCTGAGACGGGTGGACGGATCGTTTCCGTACAAGTCGCTGAACCGCCGCGAGCGATCCACCGATCGTCCGCGGCGGTTCGGCGTTTGGGGGGCCGCCCGCGGCGAACCACGGCCTCCCGGGCCTTGTCTTTCGGGGCGAGAGCGGCGATGATGGCGTCGTTCTTCGGGCCGTCTCGACGGCCCGGATCACGCGGCCCTAGCTCAACGGCAGAGCAGGGGACTCATCAATTCCAAACGGTGGCGCCGGGGGGCGACCCTCGACCGCGAACCGGGTGAATTGCGGGAAACCTAAACCCTCGCGAGGGGGCACGGCGATCCGCAGCCAAGCCTGGCCGGGCATCGGTGGCCAGGAAGGTTCAGAGACTAGCGGGGTGAGTCCCAACAATAACCCCCGCCGCGAGCGCCCGGCCTCCCCCGCCCTCTCTCCCGGGCGGGGCGAGGATGAGATAGTCCAAGCCCCGTGGAAACGCGGGGGCCCTTGAATCCCTTGGTTGCAGGTTCGAATCCTGCGGGCCGCATTCGCCGTACGCCGTCACGATCCGTTCCGCCCCGCTCGGCCCGTTCTCCGTCGCCTACGCAGCCTCCGATGAGAAGCGACGGGCGACCCCAGCCCCCTGCTCCGCCGAGTTTCGACCCCGGGGGGGAGCGGCCGGCCTCGCATCGTCGATCCCGAACCCGGAGGGTCTGCATCATGGCGCAGGAACATCTCGAACGCTTCCTCGGCGACATCGCCCCCGCCTTCCGCGCGGGCGACCCGGACGTCGCGACGAAGGAAGCCGAGTCGCGGAACGTGGCCGTCCTCCAGGAGGTCTACAAGGCCCTGGCGGGCGGCGACTTCGAGGCGGCCCTCGCGACGCTCCACGACGACGTCGAGCTGGAGATAACCGGCCCGGCCGACATGCCGTTCCGCGGCCGCTGGAAGGGCCGGGCCGAGGTCGGCGAGGCCCTGAGGCGGAACTTCGCCATGATCGAAGACCAGGAGCCGGTGATCCGCTCGATCGAGGCCCAGGGGGACCAGGTCGACGTGGTCTTCCACGAACACGGCCGCGTCCGCGAGACCGGGGCGCCCTACGCCGTCCTCTGCGCCCAGTCGTTCACGATCCGCGACGGCAAGATCCTCGGCGTCGAGCAGTACGTCGAGGATCTGACGCCCCCCGGGCCGATCCTCGACGCCTGATGCCGAGACCTTGATGCTCGACGACGATCCCATCCCATTCGCGGACGTGCCGGAGGAGCCGCCCGCGCGGCGAGTCGAAGAGCCGCGGCGCGGCCGGGCGTCGGGACCGGAGCCGGAACCGCCGAGGCCGCCGAAGCGGCGATGGACGCGATTCGTCCCGTTCGTGCTGATCGTCGCGGCCTCGCTGGTGCACGGCTGGGCGATCTGGCGCGGGCTCGGGGGCCGCGAGGGGATCGACGGCGCGTGGGTGCCGTGGCGGGACGACCATCCGCTCTACTTCCACAGCGCCCTGGCCACTCGCGCCTTCCTGTCGCAATCGGGGACGACGGCCGGCTACGACCCCGCGTTCATGTCCGGGTATCCCAAGAGCGTCGTCTTCCCCGCGTCGTCGACGCTCCCCGAGCTGGCCCTTTGGGCGTTCGGGGGCGAGCGGCCCGAGCGGGCTTTCAAGCTCTACATCCTGCTGGCGGCGGCGGCCGCGCCCTGGCTGGTGGCCTGCGCGGGCTGGATCCAGGGGATGGGCCGCACGGCGGTCGCGGCGGCCGTGCTCCTCTTCGTGGGATACGTCTGGACCGACTGGCCGATCAACTACGTCGGCTTCGGCATGCTGCCCTACTTCGTCGCGGCGCCGACGTGCCTGGTCGCGGCCGGGATGTTCGGGAGGTTCGTGGACGTCGGCGGCTTCGGCCGCTGGCTGGCCGCCGCCCTGCTATGCTCGGCCGCCTTCCTGATGCACCTGACGGCCGGCATGCTCGTCGCGCCGGCGGGCGCGCTGGCGTACCTGGGGGTCTGGATCGCCCGCCGTCGCGGCGGCCACGGCCTGCCGATTTCGCGGCACCTGGGCGTGTGGACGGTCCCGATCGTCGTCCTGGCGCTCAACGCCTTCTGGTGGGCCCCGGCCCTGTGGCTGGGCTCGACGAAGGGCGAGAGCGGCTTCGCCTTCTTCCACCCCGAGGGCTCGCTGGCGCGGATCACGCAGCTCTTCACCAGCGAGGCGCCGGCGGAGCTGATCCTGCTCGGCCTGGGGCTGCCGGGCCTGATGGTCCTGGCGACGAAGGGGCTGGGACGCGGGCTGGCGCTGGCGGGGGTGGCGGCGGCGGGCTGGTTCTGGGCGTACACGGCGGCCGACGTCCGCGCGCTCGACTTCCTCCAGCCGGGGCGGCACACGTTCGCCCTCTATTCGGCCCTGGCGGTCGCCTCCGGGGCGGCGTTCTCCGCCGGCCTGGAGCGGCTGCGTCCCGGCGTCGGCGCGACGGGCGCCGAGGCCGTCCACCTCGACTGCTGGGCCATGCTCGCGGCGGTCCTGATCGGGATCCGGATCCTGGGGACGCCCGCCGCGGCCTCGATCCGGGCGCGCGTGCTGACGGAGCCGACGTTCCTCTCGTCCCAGCCGCCGCCGCGGTTCTTCTGGATCCTCAAGCGGTTCCAGGAGAACGTGAAGCCGGGCGAGCGGGTGCTGTACGAGGAGGGGGGCGAGGACGTCCCGGGCGCGCCCGACCCGTTCGGCGGCGGGCGGTTCACCGGGCTCCTGCCGTGGAAGACCGGGGCCGAATTGATCGGCGGGCCCTACCTGAAGGCGGCCCTCAAGGCCAACTTCACGCAGTTCGGCGGCGACGCCCTGTTCGGCCGAAAGGGCTGGGACCGGCCCTTCTTCGAGAAGTACGCCCGGCTCTACCGGCCGAGCTACATCCTCTGCTGGACGCCCCACGCGCGGCGGTTCTGCCGCGAGAACCCCGACCTGGCGACGGTGCTGGACGACGACGGGACCCTCTTGTTCGCGAGGATCGCCGGTTACGGCGGCGACGCGATCCGGGGCTCAGCGAAGGTCGAGGCGACGCCGGGACGGCTGGTGGTCCGGGAGATGGTCCCCGATCTTGACGGTTGCGTCGTCTTGCGGTATCACTCCGTCCCGAGCTTGCAGGCCCAGCCGGCCGCGCCGGTCGACGCGGAATACGCGGAGGAGGACCCGGTCCCGTTCATCCGGGTCCGGCCCGCCGCGGGGGCCTCGGAGGTGACGCTGGAGATGGCGCCGCCGATCCGGGGACCCTGGTCGTCGAGCCGGTGAGTGGGCTCTCACACAGTCCGCGACGAAGCACGCGTTGCCTGCTGATTCGTTCCGCGCGGCTTTCTCCAGGGAGGGAGTACGCTGTGCCTGAGATCGACACCGGAGCCGAGGGCCGCGCCGTCGGACGCTATAAGCAGCCGGTCTTCTTCTGGGGGCTCTGGGCGTCCGTCGTGCTGATCGCGGCCGCCTTCTACTACCCCAAGGCGGCCGACTCGCGGAGCGCCTTCGTGCGCTGGCAGCCCCAGGTGCTCCAGTTCTGGGGCGGGACGAACATCTACGATCGGATGTACTTCCCCAACCCGCCGATCATGCCGATCACGCTCTATCCGCTCATGACGCTGCCGCCGGTCGCCGCGGCGATGAGCTGGTTCTTGATCAAGGCCGCGCTGACGTCGATCACGCTGCTGATCTGCTTCGACGCCGTCCGGGTGCGGGGCAAGCCGCTGCCGCCGTTCTTCCAGACCGCCGTGCTCCTCCTGACGCTGCGGCCGATCCTGGGCGACCTCCACCACGGCAACATCAACCTGCTGATCCTCTTCTTCCTGGCCGTGATGTTCCAGGCCTGGCGGAAGGGGCGCGACGGGCTCGCGGGCCTGATGCTCGGGCTGGCGATCTCGTTCAAGGTGACGCCGGCCCTGTTCCTGCCCTACTTCATCTACAAGCGGTCGTGGCGGGCCGTGGGCTGGACGTTCGCCGGGCTCGTCCTGTTCCTGCTGGTCGTGCCGAGCGTCGTGGTGGGGCCGCGGTTCAACGCGCTCTGCCTCTCGACGTGGTGCCAGCGGATCGTCACGCCGTTCCTCGTCGAGGGGAGCGCCAGCCCGCAGGAGGCCAACCAGTCGATGGTCGGCGTCCTGACCCGCCTGCTGACCGAGATCCAGCCCGGGACCGACCGCTACGACGTCCAGTTCGACCTGAACCTCGCGGCGCTGCCGCCGGGCGTCGTCGGCGCGCTGGTCAAGGTGGTGAGCTTCGGCTTCATCGGGCTGCTGGCCTTCTTCTGCCGGGCCAAGGACCCCGACCGGACGAGCAAGGCGTACCTGGGCGAGATCTCGCTCGTGGTGCTGACGATGCTCTTCCTCTCGGAGCGGAGCTGGAAGCACCACTTCGTCACGCTGGTCTTCCCCTTCACCTTCCTGATGTCCGAGCTGTTCTCGCCCCGGACCTCGCCGCGGGCGCGCTGGGGGATCTTCTCGGCGCTGGCCGCGTCGTTCCTGCTGATGGCGAGCACGTCCAGCGAGTTCGGCGGGCTGTTCGCGCACGGCAAGGGGCACGAGATCGCCCAGGGCTACGGCATGTTCATGTGGGCGGGCGTCGTGCTGTTCGCCGCCGTCGCCTGGAGGCTCCGCGCGGCCGATTCGACGTTCGCCGTGGCGGGCGTCGAGGCGACCCGCCCGCCGGCTCCCGCGGCCCTTTCGGCCCCCAAGCTGGGGATGTCGCACCGGAATCTGGCGGCCAAGTAGGCCCGAACTCGACTGCTCTCGGAACGGCGGAACGCCGGCCCTCCTGGCAACGGGGAGGCCGGCGTTTCGTGTTTGAGGATTGCGGCGGATTTGCGGATCGCCGCGATTTCGCGGATTCGAGTGAAGATCCGGATTGGGTCGGCCGATCTAGAGGTTCATCACGGCCTGGTCCGACGCTTTTCGGGGATCCCCCCGCGGGGACGTCGGGCCGGGCGCTCGTGCGATCGGGTTGGGAAGCGATCTCGACCGACTGGCATCGCCATCGGCCGTCGGCCTAGGAGGGCCTCCAGATGAACGAGTCTCGGGAACTGCAGCGGAACCGTCGCAAGCCCGCGCTGGCCGTCGACGCGCTCGAGGATCGCCGCGTGCTGAGCGCGGGGATGGGGAGCACGTTCGCCATCGTCCCCGGGACGGTGACGACGGCGGGACAGGCGTCTTCCGTCCAGGTGAGCCTCGACTCGACCCATTTCACGCCCGGGGCGAGGGGGCGGATCACGATCGGGATCGACGTCGCCGCCGACCCGAACGCGTCGGTCAAGCCGATCGTCTCCGCCGTGAAGGGCGCCAACGGCCGGGGCGTCTCGGTCCAGCACTCGACCTACTCCAAGTCGCTCGTCAAGTCGCAGGGCATGCTGAGCCCCCAGAGCTCGGCCGTGACCACGACCGTGACGGTGCCCAAGGCCGGCCAGGCCCCCGCCTCGTACAAGGTGGACGTCAAGGGCCAGACCACCGACACCGGCGCGTACCTGCTGGGCTTCTACCTCCCCGGCGACTCCAACGGCGACGGGATCGTCGACAAGACCGACCTGTCGACGATCGCCTCGAAGTTCGGCCAGACCTCGACCGACAGCGGCTACGCCTTCGACTCCGACGCCAACCGCGACGGCAAGATCGACGCCAAGGACCTGCGGCTGGCCGGCCAGAACGTCGGGGCCAAGACGATCATCAGCCCGGTCACCAGCGTGAACCTCGACCCGGCCAGCGACGCGGGCATCTCCGACCGCATCACCAACCAGCGGGTCGTCACGTTCAACGGGTCCGCCTCGCCCGACGCGACGGTCGTCTTCACCGAGGTGAACGGCAACTCCCCGGGCGCGACAACGACCGTCGGCGCCGACGGCAAGTACAGCATCAACGTCCAGCTCGGCGACGGCTCGAACACCTTCAAGGTGGCGGCCACCGATTCGTTCGGCCAGACCATCACCGGCTCCATCGCCGCGGTGACCTACAGCACCAACCCGCCCACCGTCGTCAACACGGTCCCGACCACCAAGACCGCCTGAGCCCGGCCGCCGGGGTGGACTTCGCGCCCCGACGTCGTTAGGCTGACCCGCTCGCGCGGACGCTCCGAACCCCTCCTCGGGGTCGGCGCGTCCCGGCGATGCGTGGAGTCCCCGCCGGCGCGGCGACGGCGTCGACGTGCGGGGATGCGGGCCGAAGGCCCTGGACGCGGCGCCGGGCGGGAGCCGACGCGAGGATCCCCCGGATGGAGCCTCCCCCGTGCCCGTGCTGCGCCACAACCTGATCCTCCTCGTCGTCGCGCTCGTCCTCCCCTTCCTGCTGGCCAGGCGACGCTGGATCGCCGCCGAACGCCTCCTGTTCGCGGCGGCGACGGTCATGGTCTTCGTCCGGCTGTGGCGCAAGTTCCGGATCGCCGAGCCGGTCGTGGACCTCATCAACTTCCACCGCTCGGGCGTGCTGGCCCTGGCCGGCCAGGACCCCTACGCGCCGGCGTCCTCGCCGATGATCAACCCGCCGACCGTCCTGCCCCTGGTCAAGCTCTTCGCGATGTTCTCGGTCGAGGACGTCAGCCCCTACTGGCAGGCCTCCGTCGCCGTCATGACGATCCTCTGCCCGATCGCGGCGTGGGCCGCGCTGCGGACCGCCCGCGAGGACGACGCGCTTTCGGTCGAGGGCGAGCCCGCGCCGCCCGCGATCTTCCCCTGGGGACTGGCCGCGCTCGTGGTCGTCTCGCCGGCGGCGGAGATCGGGATCATCCTGGGCCAGTTCAGCGCGCTGGGGACGCTGGCCTTGCTGACGGCGATCTGGCTGCGGAACGTCGGCCGGCCGATCGCCTCGGGTCTGCTGCTGTCGGTCGCGACGATCAAGGTGGCGACGCTGATCCCGATCCTCACGCAGTTCCTCGGCCGCCGCGACCGCCGCGTCTGGTTCGCGCTCGCGGGCGGCACGTTGGCCCTGGCCCTCCTGGGCGCGCCGCCGACGCGCTGGCTGGAGTTCTGCCGGTCCAACCTGGAGCGGATCGCCGAGACCCAGCGGGCGGGGAGCGTCAACGACTACGACTTCGCGACGGGCGAGCAGTTCGCCTCGGTCATCGGCGTCGGCAAGCTGGCGAACTACCTGGGCGTCCGGGACGCCGCCGTGCGGAGCCGAGTCGAGCTGATCGCCAGCCTCGCCGGCCTGCTGGGCCTGGCCGGGATCACCCGCGCCCGCAGGCTGCCCGCGGCCGCGGCCGTCGCGACGGCCTGCACCCTGGCCTGCCTGTTCCTCTACCACCGGGTCTACGACTCGCTGATCCTGGCCGCCCCGCTGTTCTACAGCTTCGTCGAGATGAACGCCCGCGAGGGCTGGCGGCGCACGCTCCACCGGCTCAACGTCGTCGGCCTCGTCCTGATCCCCTGCACGCCTTGGGAGCGGGTCTCGAACCCGCTGCTGCAATGGTGCCTGGAAGACGAGACGCTGCGGGAGATCGCGAGGATCGCCATAGTCCCCTTCTCGACCTGGCTGCTCCTGTTCGCCCTCGTCGTCCTGCTCGCCACGGGATGGAGGCGAGGGCCGAAACTCGCCTGAATGGGGCTCGTCCAAGGGGTCGCCGGCGGCCGCCTTGCGGACGGCCCTCGTCGGAGCCACCGACCTCCCCACCTCCGGCCCACCTGACCAGCCAGCCCGCCTCAGGGATATCGAAATAGGTCGCGTCCCCGCCCGTCCCGAGGCCTCGCGCGTCCGGACCTTCGGGCCGGCGTCCGCCCCTCGCGCCGCCCCGCCTCTCCTGCTCCATCCCTCGGTTGTGATGGCCTGCCACCTCGATCGCCCCCCCTGCGTTGATCGGCCGCGACGGTCGTCGCGGCGATTCGACGCCTCCGGACGCCTGCGGTCTCGATCAGCTTGTTTCGGCGTAGACCGTCATGACCGAAACAACCGACGACGCAGCCGATCGGAGGATGGCGATGCACGCCGTGGCGCTGATCGTGAAGTTCGCCCTGTTGGCCCTCGCGGTTCCTTGCCTCTTTCTGAAGACTCGCCGGCTCGCGATGGAGCGCGCGGCCTTCGCGATCGCGACGGCGGGGATCTTCCTGAACGCGATCGGGGGGCGGGCGGGCGTCGATCTGATCCATTTTCATCGGGCCGGTGCCTTGGCGCTGGCGGGCGAGAACCCCTATCCGCCCCACCCGGCGCCGATGCTCAACCCCCCGACCGTCTTGCCGATCGTCAAGCTGTTCGCCCTCGCCCCGATCGGGAGCGTCCGACCCATCTGGTTGGCCTGCGTCGTGCTCAGCACGCTGCTGAGCCCTTACCTCGCCTGGCGGGCCTACCGGGTCGGACGGCCCGACGACGACGGGGACGCGCGGTTCCCCTGGGCGGCCGCGGCCCTCGTGGTCGGCTCGCCGGCCGCGTTGACCGGGATCACGCTCGGGCAGTTCAGCGCCCTGGCCGCGGCCGCGATGTTCGCCGCGCACTGGGCGCGGGGCGCGGGGGCCCCGATCGCGTCGGGGCTGTTGTTGACGGTCGGGACGATCAAGATCGGGACGCTGGTCCCGCTGCTCCCCCAGTACGCGCGCCGGGGCGACGGGCGGATCTGGGAGGCCCTGATCGCGGGCTGCGTCCTCATGGCGGCGATCGGCGCGCCGCCGACGCGATGGGCGGAGTACTCGCTCGACGACCTGAAGCGGATCTCCGAGACTCAGCGGCCCGGGAGGATCAACGACGGCTCGTACGTCACCGGGACGAACGCTTCCACCATCCTCGGCGTGGGGCAGTTGCTCGAAGGCTTGGGCATGGACGGGGGGGGCCGCCGGAAGGCCGTCGAGCTCGCGACGGCGATGGCGCTGACGGCGATCCTCGGGTGGCTCGCGTTCGCCGGGAGGGTCGCAACGGACGCGTCGTGGGCGGCGGCCTACACGCTCAGCTGCCTCTTCCTGTACCACCGCAACTACGACCTGCTGATGCTGGCCCCGCCGCTGTTCTACGGCGTGGACCAGATGCGTCGGCGGACCGGCCGTGGGCGGATCCCGCAGTTCGCCTGCGTCGTCGCCATCCTCGCGGCCCTGTTCCAGCCGGGGGGCTCGATGCTGCCCCGGCTGGCGGCGTGGTCGATCACCGCGGGGACGGCGGGCCGCGTGGTGCAGGCCCTCGTGCTGCCTTCCGCGACGTGGATGCTCGTCCTCGTCATGGCGACGGCCCTCGCGACTTCGAAATCGGCGGCGTCCCCTCCCCCCGAAGAGCCTCCGGCGCGGTCGGGGCGTCGAGGCGGCCGAGGGCCCGGGCGGCGGCGTCGCGGATGGCCGGGTGCTCGTCGCGATCGGCCATCCGCGCGGCGAGCGCCGGCGCGGCGTCGACGCGGCCTGCGACGCCGAGCGCCACGGCGGCGTTGCGCACCAGGCCGACCCGGCCGGCGCGGCCCATCGCCGAGCCCCGGAGGGCCCGCTTCCAGTCCCCCTTGGACCGGCCCAGCCATTCGATCAGGTCGGGTCCGTCCCACTCCGGACGCGAGGCCAGCTCGGGGGCCAGGCCCGCGGGGGCCTTGCGGTTCCAGGGGCAGACGTCCTGGCAGACGTCGCAGCCGAAGACCCAGCCGTCGAGGTTCGCCGCGGCCTCGTCGGGGATCGGGCCGCGGTGCTCGATCGTCCAGTAGCTGATGCACTTGCGGGCGTCGAGCCGGTACGGCCCGTCGAAGGCGTCGGTCGGGCAGGCGTCGAGGCAGCGGGTGCAGGTCCCGCAGTGCGACGTCGCGTGGGGCGCGTCGGGCTCAAGCTCGACGTCGACCAGCAAGGCGCCCAGGAACGTGAAGCTCCCCAGCTTGCGGTCGATTAACAGCGTGTTCTTGCCGATCCAGCCGAGGCCGGCGAGGCGCGCGAAATCGCGCTCGAGCAAGGGCGCCGTGTCGACCACCGCCCGCGCCGAGATTTCGGGCGCCTCGCCCTTCAGCCACGCGATCAGGGCTTCGAGGCGGGCCCGGAGGACGTGGTGATAGTCGCCCCCGCGCGCGTAGCGGGCGATCTTGCCGACCGCGGGCGACGGGTGCGGCGGCCCCCCTGCCCCGTAGACCAGGCTGACCATCACGACCGAGCGGACGCCTTCGAGGATGGAGTCGGGATGGGCCCTGGCGTCGGCGTGCCGGCGCATGTACTCCATCCCCGCGTCGGAGCCGGCGTCGAGCCAGTCGCGGAAGCGACCGTAGTCCGGAGCGTCCTGGGCCGGGGCGACCCCCACGCGGTCGAAGCCCAGGGCCAGGGCCCTTTCCTTGAGCCTTCGTGTGAGGTCGAGAGGGGCCATCGCGGTCTCGCTCCCCCGCCCGGGTTCCGGCTCGTTCGACCCGATCCCGGCGTCCTGCGTCCGCAATCGGCGATCCTGGACCATGTTTTCTATTGGGGCGTTGCGCGCGGGCTTCGCGAGGGCCGCCGAGGAAGATTCGAGGAGAACGACGAAAACAAAAAAAATAGGGCGAAGGAAGCCAACTCCGGAGGCCGAAAAACGACCACAAACGACTGGATGCCTGAAGGTTGCGTCGATTTGGGTTGATTGGTCGCAAACGCGAACGGACCCACTTCTCCGAGGGGCGTCGCGCGGCCGCGGCGACCCGTCCGATCGTCAGGCGGTGGGCCGACGGCCGTCGAGGCCGAGGGAGTCTTCGACGCCCAGGTTCTCGTAGATCCGCCGGGTCGCGTCGGAGCGGTTGAGGGTGTAGAAGTGGAGGCCGCGGACCTGGTTGTCCAGCAGGTCGCGGCATTGCTCGGTGGCCCAGTGGACGCCGACCTTGGCGACGGCCTCGTTGGAGTCGCCGCAGCGGTCGACGGCGCGGAGGAGTTTGGCGGGGATGCGGGCGCCCAGCGCCAGCTCGGCGATCCGCCCCAGGGTCTCGCGCGAGGTGATCGGCATGATGCCGGCGAGGATCGGGACGCGGATCCCGGCGAGGTCGCAGCGGTCGCGGAAGTCGTAGAAGTCGTCGTTGCAGAAGAAGAGCTGGGTGCAGACGTAATCCGCCCCGGCGTCGACCTTGCGCTTGAAGTTGTCCATCTCGACGAGCCGGTTGGGGGTGCCCGGGTGCCCTTCGGGGAAGCCCGCCACGCCCACGCCGAAGCCTCGCGAGTCGGGCGCGGGCCGGGAGCGGATGAAGCGGACGAGCTGATCGGCGTACTGGAAGGCGTCGTCGGCGCGGTCGTAGCCTTCGACGGTCCGGGGCGGGTCGCCGCGGAGGGCCAGGATGTTCTCGATGTTGGAGCCGGCGTAGCGGTCGAGGAGGCCGGCCAGCTCCTCCTCCGAGTGGCAGACGCAGGTGAGGTGCGACACGGCCGTGAGGTTCGTCTGCTGCTGGATCCGGACGATCAGGTCGTGGGTGCGCTCGCGGGTCGAGCCGCCGGCCCCGTACGTCACCGAGACGAAGGACGGCTGCAGCTCCTGGAGCTTGGCGATGTTCTCGAACAGCTCGGCCGACGCCTTGTCGGTCTTCGGCGGGAAGAACTCGAAGCTGAAGGTCGTCGGGTGAGCATCGAAGATGTCGAGTATGTGCATGTTCGCCTCGGATCCTCCGCCGGTCGCGGGGCTTCGCGCGTCGTTTCGTCGGGTGCGTCGCCCTATCAGGATACCGTCGCGAAGGGCGCGACGACAGGGCATTCCCGCCGGCCTCGCGAGGCTCAGGCCGACGTGGCCACCCCGACCCTTGGGCAGAACGACGCCATCGGGCAGGCGCCGCAACGGGGCTTGCGCGCCAGGCAGACCCGGCGGCCGAGCTGGATCAGGCGGTGGCTCAGGTCGACCCATTCCGCCTTCGGCACGATCGCCATCAGGTCCTGCTCGACGTGCTCGGGCGTCCGCCGCGACGTCAGGCCCAGGCGGGCGGCCAGGCGCTTGACGTGGGTATCCACGACCACGCCGGTCGCCAGGCCGAAGGCCGTCCCCAGGACCACGTTGGCCGTCTTCCGGCCCACGCCGGGGAGCGCCGTGAGCGCGTCGAGATCGCGCGGGACCTCGCCGTCGTGATCCTCCTGGAGCCGCGTCGCCATCGCTTGCAGGTTCTTCGCCTTGGCCCGGAAGAAGCCCGTGGAACGGACGACGTCCTCGACCGCCGCGCGGTCGGCCGCCGCGAGCGCGCGGGCGTCGGGGAAGCGGCGGAACAACTCGGGCGTGACCAAGTTGACCCGGGCGTCGGTGCACTGGGCCGAGAGGATCGTCGCGACGAGGAGCTGGAACGGGCCCTCGTGGACGAGCGCGCAGAGGGCCTCCGGATACGCTTCCTTGAGCGTCCGGACGACGCGCCGGGCCTGGGGCCTGGGGTCGATCGCCGCCGCCGGATCCTTCTTGCGCGCCATGCCGCCCCCTCGACGTCTCCGCGGCCCGGCCGCCGCCGCCGCGTCCGAGTGAATGTGGCGTCGGATCGAGAAAGCTGTCAAGATGGACCGTCGCGACGCGGGGCGGGAAAGGTGTGAGGGACGATGCACGACGAACTGGACCTGAAGGACTTCTCGGGGCGGACGCCGCTCTTTCCGCTCTCCGGCGTGGTGATGTTCCCGCACGTCGTCGTCCCGCTGCACATCTTCGAGCCGCGTTACCGGCGGATGACCGAGGACGCTCTCGACGGCGACCGGCTGATCACGATGGTGCGGCTCCTGGGCGACGGTTCGCCCCGGCCCCCGATCGAGGGCGTCGGCTGCCTGGGGCGGATCATCCACCACGAGCGCCTGGCCGACGGCCGGTTCAACATCCTGCTCCTCGGCCGCAGTCGGGTGCGGCTGCTCCGCGAGACGACCGACGACCTGCCGTACCGCTCGGCCGAGGTCGAGGTGCTGGAGGACGTGCCGGCCTCGGCCTCCGAGGAGCAGGCCCGCGCGGGGCTCGTCGAGCACCTCCGGAGGATGGTCGGCGCCGCGCCCGAACTCCTGGAGCTGCTGGATCGGGCGGAATCCCTGGGGGCCCTGGTCGACGTCATGGCGCACGCGCTTGCGGCCGCCGCCGACTGGAAGCAGCGGCTCCTCGAGGAGACCTCGGTCGAAGCCCGAGTCCAGGCGCTCCATCAATGGCTCCGCGAACTCCCCGCCCGACGCACCTTCCCGCCCCCCTTCAGCGACAACTGAACGGTCGCCGGCCGCCTTGATTTCCCGGGTGGGGGGGCCTAGAATTGGTCTTTTGATTCGGCCGAAGTCGCCGCCTTCGTTCAGTTTGCGTCGCAGGAGCGAGCCGGCTGCCCGAGACGAGGCGGGGGACTCGAGCCGATGCTCGCCCGAGAAAGCCTTCGATCCATGCCCGAGACGACCTCTTCCCCCCCCTTCGACCTGGACCGCATCCGGCGGGCCGTCCGCGAGATCCTCCTGGCCGTCGGCGAGGACCCCGACCGCGAGGGGCTCCTCGAGACGCCCGATCGCGTCGCTCGGATGTACGCCGAGGTCTTCCAGGGCCTCCACCAGGATCCCCGGACCCATCTCAAGAAGCTGTTCACCCAGCGGTGCGACGAGATGGTCCTGATCCGCGACATCCGGATGGTCAGCTTTTGCGAGCATCACCTGCTGCCGGTGATCGGCCATGCCCACGTGGCGTACATCCCCAACGGCAAGGTCGTCGGCCTGTCGAAGATCCCCCGCGTCATCGACGTCCTGTCGAAGCGGCCCCAGCTCCAGGAGCGTCTGACCGAGCAGGTCGCCGATTTGCTGATGAAGGAGCTGGACGCCCGCGGCGTCGCCGTCGTCATCGAGGCCAGCCACAGCTGCATGACGATCCGCGGCGTCCAGAAGCCCGACGCCTCCTTCGTCACGAGCGCGGTCCGCGGCGGCTTCAAGGAAAACCTCGCCACCCGCACCGAGGTCATGTCCCTCATCTTCGGTGCCCGGCGTTGATCCTCGGTCGCGGCATTCTCTCGCCCCGCCCCGCCCGCTGTGGGATATTGGGCCTTCAGGACGATCGCTGGGATCGACTCGGGATGGAACGATGCTGGCGGATTTCGCGGTTCGATGGGTCTTCGGACTGGCGGTCGCGACAGCCTTCTGCCCCGTGCGGACGACGCCGTCCACCTACTTTCGGACCACTTGCCTTGTTATGCTAGGACTCTCCGTACTCGCCACGCTCGCCTTCACGCGAGTTGGCGGAGTGCAGGAGGGTTGGGGATTTTGGGCGATGGTCGCGACGGCGGCCGCGGCCTATGTCGGGTCGACGGCCTGGGGCCTCGGCCTGACGCGGGTCGGGACGGGCGCGTTGTGGGCGGCCGCGGGACTGTCGGGGGCCTGGTTGATCGGGGTTTCGTTCGTCGGCGGAGGATGCTCGAACTTCAACGCGGCCAGCCGGGGGGCGTCGGGATTCCTGATGGGGACGACTCTCGCGGCGATGCTCCTGGGGCATCAGTATCTGACGACGCCGACGGCCGCGATCGAGCCGCTGAGGCGTGCGATCCGGTTGATGGGCCTCGGCCTCGGGACGCGGGCGATTCTGGCGCTGGCGGGCCTCTGGCTGGCGACGGAGGGGGGGGCCGCGACGTCGCCGGCCTGGCTGTACCCGGCGATGCGGTGGGGGATGGGGCTCGCGGGCCCGTCGTCGGCGGCGTTCCTGGCCTGGAGGACGGCCGAATTACGGTCCACCCAGTCGGCGACGGGCGTCCTGTACGCCGCCTTGGGGCTGGTGCTGTTCGGGGAGTTGGTGTCGCTGATGCTCTCGCGGGGGGGGGCGCCGATCCTTTGAAGGCGAATAAGGGGCGGATCCGGCCGATGGAACTGACGTTCGAGTGTCCCGAATGCAAGATGATCGACCACACGGACGACGTGGAGGCGGCGAGCCAGTCCCTCTGCCGGCATTGCCATACGGCGAGGGACCTGCGGCCGGGCGCCTTCGACGCATCGGGCGGGCCGGTCGCGTGTCCCTCTTGCGGCTCGGCGGACCTCTACGTCCGGAAAGACTTCCCCCAGAGCCTGGGACTCGTGATCGTGGTCGTCGGATTCGCCGCCAGCACGGTCTTCTGGTATTATGAGAGGGCGCTGTCCGCCTACGGAGTGCTGGGGGCGTCGCTGCTGCTCGACCTGGCCCTGTATCGATGGGTCCCCGACGTCCTCGTGTGCTATCGCTGCGGAAGCCAGCTCCGCGGGCCGGGAGTGAATCCCGGCCGCCGGTTCCGCTCGTTCGACCTGGCCCTCGGCGAGCGCTACCGGCAGGAACGCCTCCGCTCCCAGGACCTGCGGGATCGGGGCGCGTCGGCCGGTTCCGACGAATCGCAGGCCGACGTGGGCGCGACGTGACTCGCCTGAGAGGGCACCGCTTCTCGCGGCGGGACGGCTGCGACGACTTCCCGAACAACGACTCCTCACCGAAATCAAGCCGCTCACGTGGACGAACGCCGAGCCCGCATCTTCGACGACCTGCGCGGGATCGTATCGGGGGATTTGTTTTTCGAACCCCTGGATCGGGCGGCGTACGCGCTGGGGGCGGGCCCGTTCGAGATCGACCCGCTCGGCGCGGTGGCCCCGAGGACGGCCGAGGACGTGGCGACCCTGGCCCGCTACGCCACCGAGAACAACCTGACCCTCCACCCCCGGGGCGCGGCGACCGACCCCGGCGGCGGCGCGCTGGGGGACGGCTTGGTGGTGGATTTCAGCCGCCACCTGAGGCGGATCGTCGCGATCGGCGAGGATCGCGTCGAGGCCGAGGCCGGGGTGGTCTTCGATGCGGTCAACGCCCGGCTCGCCCCGCTGGGCCGCCGGTTGGAGCCGACCCCGGCCGCGTCCGAAGCGGCCACGCTGGGCGGCGCGATCGGCATCGACGCCGCGGGCCCCCGGTCGTGCCGGTTCGGCCCGACCAGTCGCTGGGTCGAGAGCCTGGGCGTGGTCTTCGCGCAGGGCGAAGCCGCCGACCTGGGCTTCGAACCCTGGCCGGCGTTCGAGGACGAGCCGGCCGACTTCAAGGCCCTGGTCGTCCGCAAGCTCCATCGCATCCAGAAGCGCCGCCGCGGGGCGTGGGAGCCCCGGGCCGAAGCGTCGATCCCCGCGCCGGCCGCGACCTTCCGCGACCGCGCCGGCTACGCCCTGGGCGAGGCCGCCGACGAGAACGGGGTCGACCTGGCGCGCCTGCTCTGCGGGTCGGAGGGGACGCTGGCGATGGTCGTCCGGGCGACGCTCCGGACGGTGCCGCTCCCCGCCGCGACGGCCGTGGCGGTCCTGCCGTTCGTCCGCATGGTCGAGGCCGCGGGCTGCATCCCGTTCCTGATCGGGGGGGACACGGCGCCCTCGGCCTGCGACCTGTACGACTGGCGATCGGTCAGCCTGGCCCGCGACGCCGAGCCCCTGTTCCGCGAGCACGTCGGCGAGGCGGTCGAGTCGGTGATGGTCGTCGAGTTCGAGGGGGAGTCGGCCGCCGAGGTCGCCGGCAAGGCGCGGCTGCTCGTCGAGAAGGCCGGCCGCACCGGCCTGCTCTCGGCCGACCCCGCCGTCTTCCATCGCCGATCCGACTGCGAGCGGTTGGTCGACCTGAGGCGGCGGATCGAGCCCTGGTTCCTCCGCGGGCGGGGCCGCTCGGCGCCCTCGCGCGTGGTGGAAGGCGTCGCGGTGCCGGTCGAGCGGCTCGCCCCGGCGATCCGGGGCCTGCAAGACGTCCTCCGCCGCCGGGACCTGACCTGGACGCTCGACGTCTTCGCAGCCGAGGGGCGGATCCGGATGCGGCCGTTCCTGGACCCGGGCGACCCGGCCGACCGGGCCCGGCTCGAGGACCTGGCGGCCGAGTTCTGCGACGTCGTCCTGTCGGCCGGCGGGACCATCGCGGCCTCGCAGGGCCTGGGGTTCCTGCGGACGCATCTCCTCCCCCGCCAGGTCGGCGAGTCGGCCCGCGTCTTCCGCGACGTCAAGGACGCCTTCGACCCGGCGCGCCTGCTCAACCCCGGCAAGGTCGTGGACGATCCCCATCAGCTCGCGCGGGGGCTCAAGGCGTTCCCCGAGATCCCGGCCGCGGCCGACGTGGGCGGCTCCGGGGCCGGCGGCGGCACGGTCGCGGCGGCGACGACGGTCGCTCAGGTCGAGCAGGCCGTCGCGCCGGGCTCGCCGCTGATCATCCCCGTCCTGCGCTGGCCGGGGGACGACTTCTTGACGGTCGCCTCCTCGTGCAACGGCTGCGGGACCTGTCGCGGGACCGACCCCACGCTCCGAATGTGCCCGAGCTTCCGCGCCCACGGCGAGGAGGCCGCCTCGCCCCGCGCGCAGGCCAACCTGTTGCGCCAGGTCGCCTCGGGACAGGTCGACCCGCGTTCGTGGGGGTCGGCCGAGTTCCTCTCGAAGGCCGAGTACTGCATCCACTGCAAGCTGTGCCAGAGCGAATGCCCGGCGGGCGTGGACGTGTCGAGCCTGGTGCTGGAGGCCAAGGCGGCGTTCGTCGAGGACCACGGCCTGGCCCCCCAGGATTGGGTCTTCTCCCGCCTGGAGATGTGGGCCCGGCTCGCCAGCCGTTTCCCGATCGTCTCCAACTTCCTGATGTCCCGCCGCAGCGCCCGCTGGCTCCTGGAGCGGGTGCTGGGCGTCTCGCGTCGTCGGGTCCTGCCGCCCGTGCGGCGGACCCCGTTCACCCGCCGCGCCGCCAAGCTCGGCCTCCACCGGCCGCGGCCCTCGCGGCCCGGGCCCCGGGTCGTCTATTTCGTCGACGTGTACGCCAACTACTACGACCACGAGCTGGCCGAGTCGGTCGTCGGCGTCTTGCAGCATGCGGACGTGAACGTCTACGTCCCGACGTCGCAGCGCAGCTCCGGGATGGCGCCCCTGGTCGTCGGCGACGTCGAGCACGCGCGCGAGCTGGCCCTGCGGAACCTGCGGGTGCTCGGCGACGCCGTCCGCGACGGCTACACGGTCGTCTGCTCCGAGCCGACCGCGGCGCTCATGCTCAGGCAGGAGTACGTCAAGCTGACCGACGATCTCGACGCCGCGCTGGTCGCCCAGAACACGATGGACCTGGGCCAGTATCTGAAAGGCCTGGACGCCCGGGGGCAGCTCCCCGCGCCGGCCGAGCCGGTCCGGGCCCGTGTCGGCTATCACCAGCCGTGCCACCTCCGGGCCCTGGACGTCGGCCTGCCGGCCTTCGACCTCCTCCAGAAGGTCCCGGAGCTGGACGTCGAGTTCATCAACCGAGGATGCTCGGGCATGGGGGGGACCTTCGGCCTCCGCCGCCACCAGTTCCGAGCCAGCCTCCGCGCCGGCCGGGGCCTGCACCGGCGGTTGATGGACGACGACATCGAGATCGGCGCCACCGAGTGCGGCGCGTGTCGGATCCAGATGGAACAGGGGATCGCCAAGCGGACGCTCCACCCGGTGAAGCTCCTCGCCCTCGCATACGGTCTGAACCCCTCGCTCCGCCTCCACTTCAAGGACCCGAAGCCCCGCCACGCGATGTCGTGACGAAGGAGGCCGGTTTCGTCGCATCCGGCCTTGCGTCCGGCGGGCAACTCGATTAAAACGCCCTCGCCTGTCACGTCTTCGTCAGCAGGCGACGAGCGGAGGTCGGGGCGGTCGCGACCAGGATGGACGCAGACCTCGCCCCGCACGGTCCCGGCGACGGGACCGCTCCGCGACACCTCTTCGAGATCCGGATGGGATGGGGGGGCGATCGTCGCTCCCTCGACTTCGACTGGGATGATCGACCGGACCGCCCCGACGCGGCCCCTCGCAGGGCCGCGCCGAGAGAGCGAAGCCCGGGGGACGATCGCTCATGACGTATCAAGTAACCAGACGCCTTCCGGCGCCAGGGACGGGTCCGGTGGAGCGAAATCTCATCGAAGCCGACGTCATTCACACTCGCCCGCCTCGCCGGGCGCCGGCCCGCTTCATCGCGCCGGCGACGGTCTGGGCCCTCGCGACGTCCGCCCTGCTGGCGGCTGCCCCCGCGGCCTCCGCGCAGGCGCCCCCGAAGGGGACCGTCGTCGAGATCCGGATCGAGGGCAATTCGAGCATCACCGCCGAGAAGATCCGCGGCAAGCTGCTCAGCAAGGTCAACGCCCCGTACGACCACCAGAAGGTCGACGCGGATTTGAAGTCGCTGATCGCCACGAAGTGGTTCTCGGACGTCGAGCCCTTTTACGAGGAGACGCCCCCCGGCAGCGGCAAGATCGTCCTGATCTTCCGCGTCCGCGAGATGCGCGTGCTCCGATCGGTCGAGTTCCGGGGCCGGCGCAAGATCTCTCAGAAGGAGATCGAAGAGAACACCGGCCTGAAGGTCGGCAACCGCGCCGATCCGACCCACATCTTCTCGGCCGTCCGGCAGATCCAGAACCTTTACATCGAGAAGGGCTACGAGCTCGCCCAGGTCACGCTCATCGAAGGCGGCGAGCCCGGCGACACCCAGGTCGTCATCCAGATCTTCGAAGGGCCGAAGTTCCAGCTCGCGTCGATCGACTTCAAGGGGAACGTCTTCGCGACCGACGCCCAGCTCTGGACCAAGATCTCCAGCCGTCGCCCGATCGTCGCCTCGCTGGGCGGCAAGTACCACCGCGAGATGCTCGACGAGGACGCCCGCAAGCTCATCGAATACTACCAGTCGCAGGGATTCTTCGAGGTCCGGGTCACCCCCGTCACCCGCGCCGGCGACGGCCTGGGCGACGTCAACCTCACCTTCGTCGTCTCCGAGGGCATCCGGTACCACGTCCGCAACCTGCTCTTCGAAGGGAACAAGCAGATCAAGGAGGAGCAGCTCCGCGACGGCCTGATGCTCCATTCCGGCAAGCCCTTCCTCGACGCGGTCCGCGACTCCGACCGCCAGGCCATGCTCAAGCGCTACTACGAGCTGGGGTGCATCAAGACCCAGATCCTCGCCGAGCCCCGCTTCACCAACGAGCCGGGCGTCGTCGACCTCGCCTACAAGATCGACGAGAGCATGCCGTTCACGCTGGGCGAGATCATCCTGCGGGGCAACACCCGCACCCGCAACGACGTCATCCTCCGCGAGTTCTGGCAGGCCGGGCTCCTCCCCGGCGAGGTCCTGGACCAGAACCGCCTGGCCACCGCCCAGAAGCGGCTGCAGGCCCTCGGGTACTTCAACACGAACCCCGAGATGGGCAAGCAGATCGAGGTCAAGATCGTCAACGAGCGGCCCTTCGACAAGCCCTACGGCGAGCGGATGATGCCGCTCCTCAGCGAGATGGCGGGCGCGCGGATGCAAGGCGACGACGCGACGCCCACCCGGGCCGCGAAGGACGTCGATGGGGCTGCGGACGCCGCCCCCGCGACGATCCCCCTCTCCGCGAACGCGCCCCCGGCGACGGCATCGACCGCGATGAAGGTGCGCATGCAGGACGGCGGCTACTCGGTCGTCCCCGCGCCCGAGGGCGGGGCCGCCGCCGAGGCGGAGGACGGGCCGTCGATGCTCCGGCCGTTCGGCTCGGGCTCGGGCGGCTTCTTCAGCCCCCCCGCCAACACGGTCCCGCCGATCGCCGTCCCTGCGCCTCCGGGCGCCCCCGGGCTGGGCGCGCCGGGCGATGCTCCGGCGACGCCGGGGCGGAGTCAGCCGCCGGTCGGCACGGGCGAGCCCGCCGGGACGTTCCCCAGCATCCCCGGCCTCAACATGACCGACGTCGGCCCCGACCGCAACGACCCCTTCCCCAACCGGTCCTACGCCGACATCGTCACCACCCTGGAAGAGGCCCCCACCGGCCGCTTGATGGTCGGCGTGGCCGCCAGCAGCTTCCAGGGCCTCTTCGGCAACGTCACGGTGTACGAGAAGAACTTCGACATCTTCAACGTCCCGCGCTCGTTCAACGACATCTTCAACGGCACGGCCTTCCGCGGCGGCGGCCAGGAGTTCCGCCTGGACCTCCAGCCGGGCACCCTGATCAACCGCTTCCAGATGAGCCTTCGCGAACCCTACCTCTTCGGCATGCCGATCGGCGGCGCCGCGGCCGGCTACCTCTTCAATCGTCTCTACCCCGACTGGAGCGAGGCCCGCGGCGGCGGCCGCTTCTCGCTCGGCCGCCAGTTCGGCACCAGCACCTACGCCGACGTCGCCGTTCGGGCCGAGGACGTGAACTTCTACGGCTATCGCAACCCCGCCCCGGCGCAGTACCTGGCCGCCAGCGGCCACTCGACCCTGGTCTCGGTCCGCCCCAGCCTGCGGTTCGACAACCGCAACAGCCCGTTCATGGCGACCAAGGGCCAGTACGCCGAATTCTCCTACGAGCAGGGCTGGGGCACCTACACCTGGTCCAAGTTCGACGCCGAGGGCCGCATGCATTACACGACCGGCAGCCGGCCCGACGGTTCCGGTAAGCGGTTCATCACCTTGCGGGGCCACTTCGGGATCGCGACGCAGTCGCTGCCGGTCTACGAACGGTTCTTCGCCGGTAACTTCGGCAGCCTTCGCGGATTTCAGTACCGAACGGTCAGCCCCAAGGCCCTGGGCGTCCCGGTCGGCGGCGTGATGATGGCCCTGGGCTCGCTGGAATACCAGTTCCCCTGGACCGCATCCGACACCGTCCATCAGGTCGTCTTCACCGACTTCGGCACCGTCGAGAACGATTACAGCTTCAGCAAACTCCGCGTCTCGGTCGGCACCGGACTTCGGTTGATGATCCCCGCCATGGGCCCGATTCCCCTCGGCTTCGATATCGCCTTCCCCGTCATGTACGCCGAAGGCGACGCACTCCGCTACTTCAACTTCAGCATGAGCGCGAGCTACTGAGAACCGTCGTTTCTCCAGGCAAAGCGTATACTCGACACTATTGGACGGTACTAAACCCACCCGTCAGTAGGAGTCGAAGACGTGGCGAGACCAGGCGGACCGTGGTGGTGGCGTGGACGATCCCGGTGGGCGGCCACCATCGGCGGCAGGCGGCGCACCGCCCCCAAGGAGCTCGGCGAGCGGGACAAGGCGGCCGCCTGGGCGTGGTATTCGGCGCTCGCGGCCGAGGCGGCGGCCCCCAGGCCCGACGTGCGGGTGGTCGACCTCTTCAATCTATACCTCGACGCTTGCGCGAAGCGGGCCGCCCGGGGCGATATGGATCCCGCAACGGTGCGGCTCGCGACGACGGTCCTGACCCAGGCCGCAGGGTTCGTCGTCCCCGGCGGCAAGTTCGGGACGTTGCCGGTCGTCGACGTCCGGCTGCGCCACCTCGAGTCGATCGTCGCCCAGTGGTCCAATCGCCCGGGCGTCCGACCCGGGTCGTTCGTCTCGAGCTCGTACCTGGCCACCGCGACAGGCCTCGTCCGGACGGCCTTCCGCTGGTCGGTGCGCCCCGGGGGCGGACTGGAGCCCCTGCTGGGCGCCGACCCCTTCGCCGGGTTTCGGGCCCCGACCTCGAGGCCGGCCAGGGTCGCGATCTGCGATCGGAAGGACGCGGCGAAGTGGTTGAGGTGGCTCCGGGCGCAACCCCGCACCGAGGCGTCCGGCGACTTCACGCTGCTCCAGCGCTGCCTGATCGCGACCGGGGCCCGGCCGAGCGAGTTCTACCGCGCGACCTGGGGCGAGATCCGATGGGACGCGGGACGGACCGAGGCCGGTGCCACGTATGGCGTGCTGACCAGGCTTCTGTGGAAGAACAGCCGGAAGTCCGACAAGCCGCGACGCATCATCCTCCTCCCGTCGGTCCTGCGGCCGCTTCGCCGCTTGTACACGCGCATCAACCCGGCCCCCGACTCCCTGATCTTTCGGTCGTCGACGAGGAAGCCCTGGGACCCCTCGATGCTGGCCCAGGCGACGGCCCGACTCCGACGGGCGGCGGTCGCGGCGGCCGTCGACCTCGGGGCGTTGGGGGGCGAGGGCGAGGGCCGAGCGAGGGGCTACCTCTGGCGGCACGTCGCCGCTTCCCGGCTCGTGATGGCCGGAGTCGACCTGGTGACGGTCGGCGAATTGCTCGGGACGTCGGCGGACATGATCGCGAAGACGTACGGCCACCTTCGCGACGAGCACGTCGTCGCCGCGGCGACGACCCTCGGGTCCGCCGGACGAGGGGTTACCAACGGCCCAAGCGGTTCGGGACCGAAGGCCGTCCGCCCAGGACCGTGACGTTCGCGGAGGGGACGGGGGCGGGCTCGCTCGCAGCCCGCTCTCGCGAGGCTTCCCAGGCCTCGACCGCCTCGACTCGGAATCGGACCGTCGGCCACGACACGTAGCGGCCGGGCAGCCGGAGGTCGATCCTCGGCACGCCGCAGGTCAGAACCGTGGCCCGGGCCTGCCGCTCCGTGACATGCCAACGCTCGGCCAGGTCCGCAATCGTCATGAACTCGCCAGGCATCGGCGACATCCTCCTCAAGGCCTATCCCGCGATGCGCGGGTTCCATGCCCCATTTATCGAGGGAGGCTTCGAACTGCACCAAGAGCAGTTTGGTCCGCTGCGTCGAGGCTTGAGGATTCTCGACCCGGCTTGCTCGCCGCCCCGGTGAATCGGCCTTTCATCGCGCCCTGAAGGGGCCCGGTCCGGACGGACCGAGATCATCGGCCGCCACCTCGATCGCGGCTGCGGCCTCGTCGGGCCGCGACCCCAGGGAGCTAGACCGGGCTCTGAGGGAGCGGGGCTCGACTTCATCGGTCATCCGGCCGCCGGCTTCACGAATGAGGTCCAGTCGAAGGCGTGGTCGAGGTCGCCGTTCGCCTGGCAGATCGTCGAAACGGACGGGGCTGGGCGTCGTTGAACCAGAGGATCGGCGGCGATCGTCCCCGTCCATCAAGGTCGCGGCGCAATGGGAAGGACTCAGCGAGACGGCCCGCTCATCGCGTCCGGACGCGGGATCGGGCCGGGCCCGTACTGGGCGACGCCTTCCCAGAGTCCGGCCGCGAGTATCGCGAAAGGCTGCATGGTCAACCGCATCTCATCCCGCCCCCTGCTCTGGGCGGGATGAGCGAGGGGGCGGGTAGTCCGTCGAGGTGCGTCCCGCGGCGCCTGGTAGGTCGGACCAGTACGCCGACGCTCCGCCGCCACTCGATCACGTCGGGAATCCGACAGTTCCCAGGCTGCCCCGCTCAAACGCAGCCGCGAGTCGCCCGGAGGAGCTTCTCGTTCGCCTTGGCCGGCCTGGGGGGGTTCACCGTCATGATCTTGCGGTCAGCGTCCCCTCCCGGGCCGGCGGCGGGCCGGCGGCGCGTCGCCGTCCTAGCCGACGCCTGGTCCGGGATCCCGCCCGGCGGCCGGGAGTCGAGAGGATCGGTCCTGATGAGCATGCGGGCGTCCAGTTCGACGCTGGCGTCCCGGCTTCCCTCGCATCCTCTCGGAACGCCACGATCGCCGGCGTACGGGGGGATCACGCGTGAGCGCGACCAAAATGGAGCCCCGATCACCTCATACTCGACGGCCTCAGACGCCGCGATAGCCCCGGGCCTCCAGGGCCTCGGCGATCGCGGTCCCCCGGCCGATCGGGGGCCGGGGCGAGACCTCCACGGCCACGAGCGCCTCGGCCCGCTCGCCGTACGGGCCGCGGGCCAGGACGACGCCGCCCGGCCCCATCGCCAGCGAGCGGCCGATGACCTTGCGGCCGCTCCAGGGGCCGCCCGAGATCCGGCCCACGTTGCTGACGCCGACGACGGCGACGTCGTAGAGGCGGGCCAGCTCGGCGTAGGAGTCGAGCCAGAGTCCCCCGTAAGGTTCGCGATCCTCGTCGTGGTCGGCGTCCACCGCCCAGGCCGAGGGCGAGAGGATGACCTGCGCCCCCATCCGGGCGAGGACGTGGCCGATCGCCAGCGAGCGGCCGAAGTTGTCGGCGCAGATCGCCAGGCCGATCGTCCCGAGGTCCGTCTCGACGACGCCCAGCCGATCGCCGACGGCGTAGAGGTCCAGGGCGACGTCCAGCTCGTTGATCTTGCGGTGGTGCAGCAGGATCCGGCCGTCGGGCCCGATCAGCACGGCGGCGTTGTACAGGCGGTCGCCCGCGCGCTCGACGAGCCCGGCGGCGACGTGGATGCGGTGCTCACCTGCAGCCTGGGCCAATCGCTCGGCGTGGGGGCCGGGGATCGCCCGGGCCAGCTCGCGCGCCGAAGGGTCGGTCCAGCCCAGGTCCAGGCATTCGGGCAGGACGACCAGCCGGCATCCCCGGGAGGCGGCCTCGCCGACGGCCCGGACGGCCCGGCACAGGTTGGCGTCGGGCCGTCCCCCCTCGACCAGGATCTGGGCCATCCCGGCGCGAAAGCCTCGCTGGGCCGTCTCCATGGTCCCCGTCGCCTCCCCATGGTTCCGATCGCAAGTCTGTCGGACCTCGCTCCCACCGTACCTCACCTTGATCGGGCGGGGAGGCCAGCGGAAGTCTCGGCCCGCGCCGCTGCCGGATGCACTGGAGGACCCGGATCGACCGAGCGTGCCGGGGCGGGCTCGCCATCTATGAGGGCCGGCCGCCGAGCGTCACCGCCTCAAGGGCGGTCTACGGGCCGGGATCGCGAGGCGGCAAGACCTCACGCCCCCGAAGGGTGTGGCCCGCGGGGTCTCGACAGGCCCGGGTCGCGGCGGAGAGCGAGGTCGGCGTGTCGGGCGGGGCCGCTCGCGGTCTCCACTCCGCTCGTCGAGTCGACGGGTCGAAGCGTCCCGGCGGCTTTGTGGCGACCGGAGGGTGCGATCCCTGGACGCGTCCGGCCCGTCCAACCCGTCTTGAAGGCATCCGCGAGCAGGAGGTCCTCGTCCGTCTCCGTCCGCGCACCTCCAGCGGGAGGCGAGAAGGCGGCTCGACTTGGCCGATTCCAGGCCTGGGAGGCCGACGAATCGGTCAGCGAAGCCGGCCTCGCAGCGAGGCCGGGAGGACGAATTTTGGATCACGTGATTCAGACGGCGACCGGCCTCGCCCGACGCCCCGGGCGCCCGACTCGCGGCCTGCGTCACAAAGGCCTAGGGGATTCGAGGGCGAGCGGATTCGAAAGCCGTCTACCTGCAGGAGCGACTCGTGGCGTAGCCTCCTCCGCGTCGAACTTCCGCTTCTTCGTACATCCGAGCTGGACGCAGTGGCGTCGGGAGCCGTCGTGGGTAAGAAGCCTTGGATCATCCGCGAATCGATGGGATTGCGGCTCGTCGCCGAGGGCGACGCCGCCGAACGAGAGGACGCGTGGAGCCGCGCCGAATCGGCTCTCGAGACGGCGAGCCGATCCCCCGATGGGGGCTGCCGGCCCGGCGAGCCTGGAGTCGCGCGGGGACGGAGCACGGGGGCGCCGCCCTCGGGCCCGCGGCTCGAAGGCGGGACGGGCGTACCTACGACCCTCGAGACGTCGCCGGCCGCTTCGAGCCCCCTCGAGCGGCGTGCGGCCGCGGCGGGGCTCGTCGGTGGCGCGGCGGGCTTCGACGCGAACCTCCCGACGGGCGATGATCAGCCGGCCGTCTCCGGCCGGCGGGGGAGCCTCGACCAGGACGCCTCGGGAGCCGTCTACGAATACCGCGACGCCTATGGGCGGCCTCTCTTCCAGGTCGTCCGGGGACCGGGTAAGCACTTCCGCCAGCGTCGCCCCAACCCCGCCGAACCCGGCCGGTGGATCTGGGATGCGGCCGGCGTGGAGCCGATCCTCTATCGCCTCCCGGAGCTCCTCGCCGCGGCCCCCTCCCGCCTGGTCTACGTGCCCGAGGGCGAGAAGGACTGCGACCGCCTGGCGGGCCTCGGACTCCTCGCCACGACCAACCCCATGGGGGCCGGCCGGTGGCGGGACCGGTATAACGAGGCCCTGAGGGATCGCGAGGTCGTCGTCCTCGCCGACAATGACGACCCCGGCCGCCGCCACGCCGAATCCGTCGCCCGGTCGCTGGCGGGCGTTGCGGCGGCCGTGGGCATCCTCCTGTTGCCCGACCTGCCGCCCAAGGGCGACGTCAGCGACTGGCTCGACGCCGGGGGCTCGGTCGGGGAGCTGGGACGCCTGGCCGCAACTGCCCTGGCCGACTCGGCCCCGGCGAGCGCGCCCCCGGTCGAAACGGCCCCGACCGACGCCTCCGCGTCGCGCCACGGGGCCGAAGGGGACGTCCTGGAGGCCGCCCGGCCGCACTTCGCCGCGCTGGCGATCGAGTTCGGCCTGAGGGTCGTCTCCGACAGCCCGAATGAACAGGGCTGGTTGAAATGCCGGGCCGTCGACCGCGACGACGCCCGGCCATCGGCCGGCTTCAACGTGGAGACCGGCGGCTATCACGACTTCGGCACGGGGGGCCGTCTTTCGTTCCTCGCACTGGCCACGCGCCTGAAACCCGAAGCGTTCCCCGACGAGCGGGCCGTCCTCGACCACCTCGCCGAGCGGTTCGGCGCGGCCCGCCCCGGCGAGGCGTGGGAACCGCCCCTCCCCTTCCACGACGTCGACCCGCCCCCTTTTCCGACCGACGCCCTGGCCGGCTGGCAGCGGGATTTCATTGAGGCCGAGGCCACGGCCACGCAGACGCCGCCCGACCTGGCCGCCATGCTGGTCCTGTCCGTCACGGCCGCCGCCTGCGCCGGGAAGGTTGTCGTCGGCGTCAACGGCGGCTACGAAGAACCCGTCAACATCTTCACGGTCACCGCCCAGCCTTCAGCCAGCCGCAAGACCGCGGTGTTCCGCGACGTCGCCGCCCCGATCGAGGAGCATGAGCGCGACCTGGACGCGCGGTCGGCGCCGGCGATCGCCGAGGCCCGCAACCTGAAGGCGATCGACGAGAGGGCGCTCGAAGATCTGCAGCGGAGGGCGGCGAAGGCGAAGGGCCCCGACCGGAAGTCCTTGGTCGCCCAGGCGGACGAGCTCGCGCGCCGGCTCGCCGCGGCCCCACCCCGCCCGCCGCGCCTGCTGGCCGACGACGCCACCGCCGAGAGCCTGGGCTCCTTATTGGCCGAGAACGGGGGCATGATGGGCGTCTTCAGCCCGGAGGGGGGCAGATCTTCGACCTCATGGCCGGCCGCTACGCCGCGAACAAGGACGCGGCGAAGTACGGCGTCTTCCTCAAGGGGCACGCCGGCGACGCCCTCCGCGTCGACCGGAAAGGCCGGCCGTCGGAGTTCGTCGCCCGGCCCGCCCTCACCCTCGGGCTGGCCGTCCAGCCGGAGGTCGTCAGGGGGCTGGGCCGGATCCCAGGCTCGCGGGGTCGCGGGCTCACGGCCCGATTCTTGTTCGCCATGCCCCGCAGCGTCGTCGGCCGCCGGATCGTCGCCCCGCCCGCCGTCCCCGAAAGCGTCAAGCGGGCGTACCGCGAGAGCGTGCTGGCCCTCCTGGGTCAGCCGTCCGACGCGGACGCCGCGTCGGTGGCGCGCGTGCTCTGTTTCGCCGAGGAGGCCCGGGCGCGATGGGCGGACTTCGCCGCCTGGATCGAGCCGCAGCTCGGGGAGGCCGGCCCGCTCGCCGGCATGGCCGACTGGGCGGGCAAGCTGTCGGGCGCCGTGGCGAGGATCGCGGGTCTGCTGCACATGGCCGACCACGCGACGGATCGGGCGCCGTGGGAAGCCCCGATCTCGGCGGGGGTCGTGGAGCGTGCGGTCCGCATCGGGCGTTATCTGATCCCCCACGCCCGCGTCGCCTACGACCTCATGGACGTCGACCCTTTGGTCGAGGACGCCGAGCACCTCCTGGGCTGGATCAGGCGTCGCGACGGGGGCGCGGCCGACGCCGGCCGCACGTTCTCCAAGCGGCAGGCGTTCGAGGGCGTCAAGGCGAGGTTCAAGAAGGTGACGGCCCTGGATCCCGCCCTGGAACTCCTGGAGAAGCACCACTTCATCCGGCCGCGCGCGGGGGAGCGACTTCCGAACCGGGGCCGGCCGCCCGGCCCGGCCTACGAGGTCAACCCCCTCGTCCTGGAAGGGGCCGCGGGGCCGACGATGAATCTCGCGCATCCGGCGGACGCGACGGACGGCCTCGGTCTGGCGGGAGGAGGGCGGTCGCCCCGGATTTCTGCGAATTATGCGAACGTCTCGGGCGCGTCTCCCGCTCGATCCCGATTCGCGGCGGAGCCCGCGATCGGAGGCGACGGGGAGTTCGAGGAGGGGGTGATCTGATGTCCGCCCGCGATGCCATCGCCGACCTCCGCGGCCGCGGGGTGGAGCTCGCCGTCGAGGGTGAATCCCTGAGGTTCCGGGCCCCGAAAGGTGTGATCACGCAAGACTTTCGAGACATGTTGCTTTTCTATAAAGAGGAGATCGTTCTGCTGCTCCGCACCCCCATGGCCCGCGAGCCCTTCCACCGCCCCACCGACGTCGCAGCCCCCGGTCCCCCGGCCGAACGCCGGGGGCGGTGGGACGCGTCGCGAGACGACGACGCCGGATCGCGGCCCGCCGGGAGAGAGGCGCTCCCGCGACTCCTCGGGAACTATTCGCATAATTCGCATATATCGGGCGGGAGGATCGCCGCACCGCGGATTGCGGTGGGCCTGATTCCTCGAACCCGCGAAGGTCGCGACGCTGCGGCCCGGAGTTCCATCCGGGCCGAGGCCGCCCGCGTGCCCGCGTCCCCTGCCCTCGCCTGGGACGGCCGCACGCTCGTCGGCGACGTGCTGGGCTTCCACGTCGAGGCGTCCCGCGCCGCCGCGGGCGAGATCGCGCCGCCGGCCCTGGCCGCCTCGGCTTCGGGCTCGGAGCGACGCCTGGTCCGCCCCGACCTGCTGGGCGCGTTCGTCCGCCTCCACGGCGACCGCCGCCTCGTCTTCCACGACGTCGCGGCCTCCTTCCGGGTCGTGGCCGATCACCTCGCCGCACGCGACGAGGTCGAGGCGTTCGAGGCGTGGCGGGCGATCGCAGACGCGGGCCGGATGCACGACGTCGCGCTGCTCGACCAGCTGATCCGGCTCGCCAGGGCCGACGACCCTCCCCGCCCGCGGGGCCTGGCCGAGATCGCCGCCGAGTACGCCGGGATCGACGGCGAGTCCCTCGGACCGGGGGCGGCAAGGGGCCTCATCTCCCCCGCCGATGCGGCCGCGGCCGCCCTGGCCGCCTTCCGGCCGATGCGGCGGATCGCCCTGGAGCTCATGCGTCCGTACGCCGAGATCCGTACCGGCGCGGTCGAGAAGTTCGGCGTCCTGACCGAGGCGATCCAGGTGAAGGGCGCGATCGCCCTGGCCGCCGTCTCCCGCGCCGGCCTGCTCGTGGACGTCGAACGCCTGGAAGCCGCGCGCGCCGGCCTGCGCGGCCGCGCGGACGCCCTGGCCGCCGGGCTGGCGGCGACGCCCGGGTGCGGCCGCCTCTTACGCCTCGAGCCCGATGGATCGTTCGTCCGGACCTCGACGGGGGCGCCGAGCCTGGACTCGGCGGCGCTCGAGGAGGTCCTCATGGGCGTCGCCGAGGATTTAGGCCGCTCGATCGAGCTCCCACGCACCGCCGGGGGGAAGGTCTCCGTCGCGACGAAGGCGTGGGCGTCGCTGGCGCCGTCCCACCCCTTCGTCGGGGCCTGGATCGAGCTGGAACGGACGTCGTCGCTGCTCCGGTCCGCCGCAGCCGTACGCGGCCCCTGCGTCCGCCCGACGTACGCGCCGCTCGTGCGGACGGGGCGGTGCAGCTGCTCGGGGCCGAACGTGCAGGCGCTGCCCCGGCGTGGCGGCATCCGCGAGGCGTTCGTCGCGCCGCCGGGACGCCTCTTCCTGATCGTCGACTACTCATGCGCCGAGCTGCGGACGCTCGCGGCGGTGTGCGAGGCCCGGTACGGAGCCTCGCGGCTGGCCGACGTCCTCCGTGCCGGGGACGACCCCCACGCCCACACGGCGGCCGTCCTGGCCGGGGTCGCGCCGGTCGAGTTCGCGGCGTGGCGGACGGGCTCGCCCGGGGATCGCGGCCGCTTCGACGAGCTGCGTCGCCGGGCCAAGGCGGTCAACTTCGGCATCCCGGGCGGACTCGGCTCGGCCGCCCTGGCGGAATACGCCCGCTCGAGCTTCGGCGTCGCGATGACGCAGGCCGAGGCGCGCGCCCTGCGCGAGCTGCTGGTCGCGGAGGTCTACCCCGAGCTGCGCCTCTATCTGGCGGACGGCGAGGATTCGCACCGGGGCGAGGGGATGGTCGGCGGGCCGCGAGGGCGATCCTCTCCCCCGGGGGTGGCGACGCCGACCGGCCGCGTCCGGGGCCGGGTCGGATACAGCCAGGCCCGCAACACGCCGTTCCAGGGCCTGGCCGCCGACGGGGCCAAACTGGCCCTGTGGGCCCTGACCCGAGAGGGCTACCGGGTGGCGGCCTTCATCCACGACGAATTCGTCGTCGAACTCCCGGAGGAGGGGGTCGACCACCTCGCGGAGGCCCGCCGTATCGAGGCGATCCTGGACCGGGCGATGGAAGAAGTCACCCCCGGCATCCCTTCGGCCTGCGATTTCGCCCTGGCCCGACGATGGTCCAAGGACGCCAGGGCGGCCTTTTCGCCGGACGGCCGGCTCGTGCCCTGGGAGGACGGCGAGGCGAGTAAGCCCTGCAGCTCACCTGATCGCCACTTTCCACGGCGGGAGGCGTCATCGATCGCAGCCCCGAGGAGGGCCGCCCCGCCGTGAATCACGTGATCCACCCCGGGCCGCGTCGCGGGAGGCAGGCCGCACGCCGAAACCGCCTCGAGCCGGCGTCCGGGACGGGGGCGCCCGACGGCGGCCGGGGCGGATGCGATATCGAGGCTCCAGGAAGACGAGGCGGCGGCCGAGCCTCTGTCCTCCGGGTGTTCGATCGAGGCCCGGGATACGGCCGAGGACGGGCTCCCAAGGCCGAACGGCCAGGGCCTCCAACACACCTCTCCGAGGCCGTCCTGGAGACATGAGACCGCGACGGCCCTGAGGGGCCGGTCTTGCAGCCGTTCCCGAGGAGCCCCGGATCTTAGCCACGGATGAAGAGTGGGCAGGTCGTCATGCTCGTTCGAGCCCAGGGCGAGCGGCTGGCCGTGCGGACGTCGTCCGATCCCGCCGCGCCGTCCATGGGGGGGGGTACGTCGCGGCACCCTCGAAACAGGGGCAGCCTCCCATCGAGGAGGAGTGGGGTCGGAGCAGACCGATCGCTTCGCGGATGCCGAGGCGGTTGGGCCGACGTGCCGTCAGGGTCGGTTCGTGGCGCGCCTAGTAGGGCTCGGCCCTCAGAGTATCTAACGACTGCATGTGAGGACGGCCTGGCCTCGAGACCATCCCCACGTCGCGCCGCCGGCGGGCCGGGCCGTTTCGCGGCGATGGTGCGGGCCGGCGTCGGAACTCATGGCGGGCCGTCTCGAAGTCGGGGCGGCCGCGTTCGTCGGGCCGCCACGACATCCTCGTCGGACCGGCAGGGCCGCCGCGGGGGCCCCCGGACGCTCATCGGCGAGCGGTCGTGGACGCGCATCTCATCGATCGACCTCGGCACGCCGACGGCATCCTTGCGGTCCGGACCGGCCGGCTCCACGCCTCGCCGGCGAGCCTCGGTCGACCGAGCGGGCTCGCCGTCCGCCCCCCGCGGTGGATCACGCCGCGAGAGGGCGTGGCGGACTCGTGGAGCCTCCGAGGCGGCCGGTTCGGTCGTCGACGCGGCGGGGTCGATCGGCACGCGCGACGCCGGTCGCGCGGAGCCGATCCGGGGACGGATGGCGTCCCGACCGAAATCGATCTGCCTGCAGGTTCGCGACCCGGCGTAACCTGGCCCCCGGAGACAGTGGAGTTCCGACGGCGAAAGGATAGATGCTCATGTACGGCTCGATGTTCCCGTTCCATCGCATCGGGATCGAGGGAGACGCCCCCCGAAGCCCCGCCCGGACGCGGCGGCGCAAGTCCACCAAGGGTTCGAGGAAGCGCCGTCCGGCCGGCCCGCCGACCAGGCCGAGATTGCGGCCCGAGCAGGTCGAACTGCTCGCCGCGGCCCTGATCGTTCGCCCCAGGGCGGCGAAGACCGCGGCGTGCGAGCTCAAGCCGGCCTTCTTCTCGAGCGAGCCGCACCTCGAGGTCCTCTGGGAGGTCCTGCTGGGGGTCTTCCCGGTGCACGGCTTCGGCCGTACGCCTTGCGACGCCCTACGCGCCGCGGTCGCCGCACGGCTCGAGGCCGCGTCGCCCCCCCTGCCTGCCGAGGCGGGGGCGGCCTTGCTGGCGGCCCCCGATGCCGACATCGGGCCCGGGCTCGAGAGGGGCGCGAATGGCGCGACCTGGAGGCCGGGCGTCATTTACCGAGCTTTTCACGAACTCCGGACGGTTGGACCTTCCTCCCTGTCGGGGTTCCGGCTCCTCGGTCGATTCCTCTACGAACGAGGGGTCATCGACGAATCGAGGCGGCTCGCCGCGCGATCCATCGAGGCGATCCCCGGCGACTTCGATTCCAGGTTCGACGAGATACGCCACCGCCTCGAACGACTCAAGTGGCTCGGCGGGCCGATCGTCTACACGCTCGCCGACCATCCCCCCCCCGGGCTGTGACAGCCCGCCGGGCCGACCTCGTAACCCCCGGCTGCATCGGGGCGCCGGGTCGGGGGCTCCGTCGTCCCGCCATGTCCCCAGGAGCGCGCTCTCGCCCCCGGAGCCGGATCGAACGCCCATCTCCGACTCGATGGGACGCCGATCGCATCGACCACGGCTGCCGAATCCGCCTCCAAAAGTTGGCCCTCTGGGGGCGATCTCGGCGGCGTCGCGGCGTGGGCGGACCCCGGTCGAGGGAGGCGAGCCCACCTTCCTCAAAGATGCGGCAAAAAGCCGACGGGCCGGCGACGGTAGCCTCGCGGCCGGATCTCTGCGCGAAGGCCGGGCCGCCCCCTCGAGCGACGGGGCGTCCAGCGGCCCGACGTCGGCCCGGCCCGAGCCCCCTCGGCGCCGAAAGGGCTCACGCCTCGAGCGACCCGGCCGCGCCGTCGTCACGGCCGGAAGCCGAGGGGCCGCACCACGACGGCCTCGCCCGTAAGGCCGGCCCGGCACGGCGGATCGCCCGGTCGCCCAGCGGCCCGGAGCACGAGGAGATCGAGCCGTCGTCCCGACGGGCCCGTCGTTTGAGGCGCCGCGACGGGACGCGAGGCCTCGCCCGTAGGCGGAAGAGTCCTGCCGCGTCTCCGGCCGCCCTACCCCCGGGCCCCGCCTACGGCCAATTGGCCGGGGCTTCGGCCCGGGTCGAGTCCTCGGAGAATCCGAGGGGGCGCCCGCAGGGCGAGGACCAGGGCCACATGGCGGACAACAAGGGCTCGGCCGCGGGGTATCGGGGGGCGGTCGGCCTCGTGGCGCTCAACTTCGACATCGACCGCGACGACCACCTCGAAGCCCTCGCCGACGCCCGCCGGCCCCACGCCCCCCTCTCCGGCCGCTACGGCCGCGACGCCGTCGTCGCCTACTACAGCGGCGGCAAGGGCTACCACCTGGTCGTCCCGGTCCCGGCCGGGGCGATCGCCCTCGCCCCCGACGTCCCCGCGATCGCCAAGGTGCTCGCCCTCCGGACCGCCGAGGAGGCCGGCGTGGTCGTCGACCCGGCCGTCTACGACGTCCTGAGGATCTGGAGGGCCCCCAACACCCGGCACCCCAAGTCGGGCCGCTGCAAGCTGCAGCTCTCGGCCGAAGAGCTCGAGTCGCTCGACGCCGCCGCGATCGCCTCCTCGCCGAGGGCCGCCGCCGTCCCCTCTACGGCCTCCCTCCCGGGGCCCTTCCTCGCCGCCCGCGACGTCCTCGCCGCCGCCCCGGCCCCCGCCTCGCGGTCGGCGACCGCCGCGGCGGGCGTCGCCCGGCTGAACGTCACGACCCGTCGGTTCTTGGAGGACCCCCTCGAGACCCACGAGGCGGGTCGGGCCGTCGCCCTCTATTCGGCGGCCGCGGACCTGGTCGAGTCGTCCGGCGACGACGTCGACGCGCTCGTCGAGCTGTTGCAGCTGCCGATCGCGCTCGAGATCGACGTCGAGGCGACGAGGCAGATCAGGTGCGGGATCGACCGCGGGAGGGGCCTGTGATCGCCGACGCCGCCCCCGCCCCGCCCCCGTACCTCGGCGGCGACCAGCTCTACGAGGCCTGGTCGTCGTACCTCGCCCCCCCCTCGACGCCCGCCTGGACCGACGGGATCCAGTCTTCCACCGCGCCGAGCTCAAGCCGGGCAAGGTGGTGGGCATCGTCGGGGCCCCCGGCGCCGGCAAGACGGCCCTGTCGTGCCAGGTGGCCTTCGAGGCCGCCGCCCGCAATCCCGAGCTGCGGGTCCTGATTGCAAACGTCGAGATGCCGCCCCAGGCGATCCTCGACCGCCAGCTGCTCCGGCTCTCGGGCGTCCAGCCCGCCGCCGCCCACTCGTCCGCCACGCCGGACGCACTCGCCCGGCTCGCCGCCGGCCGGGAGGCCGTCTGGGGGCTTCTGAATCGAGTCGCCTTCTCTCGCGACCCCCACAAGATGCCGTCGATCGTCGCCGCGGCCGCCGCCTGGCGGGCCGACCTGATCATCATCGACTACGTGCAGCGGGTCCAGTCCGGACGGCTCGCGTGGGTGCCGACGAACGCGAGCAGATCAACGCGTGCGTCGCCGACGCCCGGCGGATCGCCGACTCCGGCGGCTGCGTCTTCCTGGTCTCCGCGAGCCGCCGCACCGGCGGGTCGGGGTACGGCCGGCCCGGCCTGGCCTCGTCCCGGGGATCGTCCGAGATGGAGTTCGGCTGCGACGACCTCTTCACGGTGGATTGCGACGAGGCCGCCGACCTCGAGGAAGCCCCCGAGGGGACCCCCCCGACCCCCCGGCGGGTCATCCTCGACCACGAAAAAAACTAGGACGGTAGAGCCGGCTTGATCGGTAGTTTGCCATCGGTTCTCCTGGGGAAGCCCTCCAGGAGTCGACCGATGCCCAAGCCCAAGCGGACGCCACGACCGGCCCCCACTCGCACCGTCGAGCTGACGACCGCCACCCGCGTCTGCCCCGGGTGCGACCGGCCCCTCTGGGCCGCCTACAAGGGCCGCCGCGTCGTCGCCACCCTCGAGGGGCTCACCCGATTCGCCGTCCAGGTCCGACGCTGCCGCGATGCCGACTGCCCCCGCCACAACGTCTCGCTCCGGGCCGAAGCCGAGGGGGCCATCGCCCTGCCGCAGCAGGAGTTCGGCCTGGATGTCATCGCCCTGGTCGGTCGCCTCCGCCATGTCGAGCACCGCGGCGTCGCCGAGATCCACGCCGAGCTGACCCGACGCGGGGTGGGCATCTGCGTGCGGAGCGTCTCCTGCCTGCTGGACCGCTACGACGAGCTGCTCGCCCTCTCGCTGTCCGACCCCGCCCGACTCCGCCGGGTCGTCGCCGAGGCCGGGCGGGTGATCCTGGCCATCGATGGGCTCCAGCCCGACGTCGGCCACGAGGTCCTCTGGGTCATCCGCGACGTCCTCTCCGGCGAGATCCTCCTGGCCCGGAGCCTTCTCTCCTCCTGCCGGGCCGACCTGGCCAAGCTGCTCGGCGAGGTGAGGTCCGCCCTCCAGCCCGAGGCCGAGGGGGCCGCCGGCGTGCCGATCGTCGGGGTGATCTCCGACGGCCAGCATTCCATCCGCGACGCCGTGGCCGAAGCCCTGCCCGGCGTGCCGCACCAGCTCTGCCAGTTCCATTACCTCCGCGAGGCGGCCCGGCCGATCTACGAGGCCGATCGCCACGCCAAGGTCACGCTCAAGAAGAAGGTCCGGGGCATCCGCCCGATCGAGCGGGCCGTCGAGGGCCGCGACGACGACGAGGCGACGGCGATCCGGGGCTACTGCGCCGCGGTCCGCACGTCGCTGACCGACGACGGCCGGCCGCCGCTGGCGGCCTCGGGCCTGGTGCTGCGGGACCGGCTGGCGAAGGTCGCCGAGGGCCTGGACGAGGTCGGCGCCAAAAGGGGCTCCCGAAAGAACTGACGCGGCTGCGTGCGATCCTGGCCGGGGGCCTGGAGGCGACCGATTCGGCGTGGCCCGAGGTGCGTGCGGCGTTCGGCCGGGTGCATCGCGCCGCGGCGATCCTGCGGAACAAGGCGGGGCTCGACGCCGCCGGGGTGCGGCGTCGGTTCGTCGGGCTGATGGGGGAGATAGGGCGGCATCGCGATGCCGCCGGGGGGCTGGACGACGCGGTCGGCCATTTCCTGAAGGTGACGCGGAGCTACTGGCCCGGGCTGTTCGCCTGCTATGACACGGCCGGCCTGCCGCGGACCAACAACGACCTGGAGCAACTGTTCGGCTCGTATCGCCATCACGAGCGGCGTTGCAGCGGCCGCAAGGTGGCGTCGCCGGGGATGGTGGTGCGGGGCTCGGTACGGCTGGTCTCGGCGACCGCGACCCGGCTCCGGCCGATCGAGAGGGCCGACCTGGTGCCATCGGACCTCGCGGCGTGGCGGGCGCTCCGCGGTGGGCTGGAGCGGAGGCAGGAGGTCAGGAAGATGGGCCACCGCTTCCGCCGCGATCCCGCGGCTTACCTGCTGTCGCTTAAGGAGATCATGATCAAGCCGGCTCTACCGTCCTAGAAAAAAACAGATACGGCGCGCAGAGCCGGAAGGCGCTTGAGTTCGTCACCGACCGCCAGCTGTTCCGCCCCGCCGCGATCGTCGCCGAGCCGACGATCGACCCCAGCACCGTCCCGCTCCCCGCCACGAAGGCCGCCGCCCCCGCCGCCCGTACCCCCGGAGGTGCCGTATGGTGACCGAACGACGCCCGAGGTCCGCCCCCGACCGGATCAGCTACTCGGCGGCCAAGTGGTACGCGTCCAACCGCTTCGTCGACCGGGGGCTGCGAGCTGGTCTCGAGGCCGGCGGCCGTCGTCTACGCGATCCTGGTTCGCGACACGCAGCCCGACGGCCTCGCCCGGGCGGCCGTCGCCGACCTCCGCCGCCGGGGCTGCATGTCCACGTGCTCGACCTCGCGCGCAATCCGCGAGCTCATCTCGCTGGGCGGGCTCTACCTCCACACGCCGGGCCGCCCCGGCAGGGCCTCGATCTACTCGATCTTCCACCCCGAGACCCTCGAGAGCTGGAACCCGGACGCCGCCGCGGCGATCCGGGCCAGGCTCGGGGCGATCCCCGCCGAGGAACTGGAAGCGATCGAGGCCCGGCGGGCGTCGTTCCCCGCCGAGGCCGCCGCCCGCCGGGCCGCGAGGACGGCCCGACTCGCCCCCCGAACCAATTCCGCCTGATCTCCAAACGAACCCAAAGACCGAACCATGACCGCCAGCATCGCCCACCTCGCCGACGTCTACGCCCGCCGTCTCGCCGACCCGATCGCCGCCGCCATCGACGACTGGCTCGCCCAGCTCGACTGGGACGACCTTCGCGACGCCTCCGCCGACGTCGTCGGCGACCACGTCGAGGCGCGGGACCACCTCGACGGGGGCGTCGCCCACGGACTCGGCCCGGCTCGGCGAGCCTGAGCGGGTGCGATGGCGGGATCAGGCGAGGCAATGGCTGCGGTCCGACCTGGCTGCCTTGAGGAAGGCCCTGGAAATCGACCCGGATACGGCCCGCGACCTGGTCCGGACGACTCTGTCGCACTGGAGGGGCGAGCCCGACTTGGCGGGCTTGCGCGAGCCGCCCGAGCTGATCGAGCGGTCCGTCGATGAGCGGAAAGACTGTCTCTCGCTCTGGAATGAGGTGGGCCTCGTCGAAGAGCGTGCCGGGCAAGCCAGATGAACATTTAATTTCTCCAAATTAAATTTTAGTGAAGAATTTAACTATGTTTTTGGATGTGGCTTTCGCCGAGATCTTGAAGCGCGCTTCGGTGTCGTCGCCGAATGGCACTTAGATTTTGCTAGCTCGTTTGAGCATATGGAGTTTGATCTCCCTTCGCGGCCGCTTCAATTCCTCATACCCTCTCGGCCCCTTCCTGGTCATGCGGGGCTCGAACCGGTCGGGCCGGTCGGCCACGCGATGCACGGCGATGGCCCCGAGCAGTTGCTCGTAGAGTTCCTCTTGGTCGTCCGCACCGCTGTGCGCCCGGTAGGCGATCAGCGGCCGGAACGCTTCGAGAACCTGGAGCGTCGCTTTGAAGCTGATCGAGCGAGGTTCCACATTTTCGATGGTCGCCGCCTGTGCCATCACCGTGCGGATCAGGTTGTACGCCAGGACGTGGGCCCAGATCTCCTTGCGCACCAGCTCCGGCGTCTTGCACCGCAAAACATCCATCTGCAAGGTGATTTTGATCGAACGCAAATCCAACTCGTTGTTCCACCTGGCCCGGTAGAGCGAAGCCAGCTCCTCCGCACTCGCCAGCCCGGGGTCCAGGATGGTCGTCACGACGACGACCGACCGCGTCCGGAACCCGGGCTGCACTACGCGGAAGCGAACCTCGCGGACGGTGATCGCCTCGGGCAGCGCGTTGTACGTCGCCCGGTCCACCGAGCGGATCGACGACGGCTTCTTCCACACGACCACGTGATCGTCCTTGCCCAGGCGGGTCCCCTTGCGGAAGTCGGCCCGGCGGTGCGCCGACAGGCGGCTGACGGTGTCGACCCCGCGTTGCTTGAGCAGGTACATTCCGACCCAGCCCGACATCAGGCGGTCGCCCAGCAGCACGTCGCCGGGGCGGAGCACGTCCCACAGCTGGCGCAGCAGGCTGACCTCGCCCTGGCCCTTGCCGGCGTAGCGGCAGACGCCCAGGTCGAGGATCGCGCCGCAGGACAGCGAGATGATCGCCCCGATCCGGGCGGGGGCGAAGCTCGTCCCGGGCACTTGGTTGTAGGCCAGAGGGTATTCCCGGCGGTTCTCCGGGGTGTCGGGCATGGAGACCGTCGAGCCGTCGAACAGGCAGACGCGGCGGCCCTTCCAAAGCCACTGCGGGTCGACTCGCGCGTCCAGGTTCCGCCCCACGAGGCGGGCCACGGCGGCGAAGAACCGCTCGGGCAGGCGCTTCCGCGCCTGGCAATACGCCCCCGTCTCGGAGCTGCACGGCTCGAGCCCCTGTGAGACCCGGTGGGCGATCAGCCGCGCGACGGCGGCGCGGCAGGACTGGTCGGCGTTGAGCACCTGTCCGATGAACACCCAGAGGGTTACCAACGGGGCGTAGATGCGGTCATTCCAGGTCGCCTCGATCTCACGGAGGGCCTCCTCGAGGCCGCTGGCGGATAGGACGTCGGCGAAGGGGAGTCCGCCTTCCTGGACGAACTGTTGGCGGAGGAGGTCGATCTGATGCCGAAGACGTCCCTGCGCGTAGTTGAACATCAATCTGGCTCCGAGCCGGTGAGGGTTGTACGCCCTCATCAGAGCCAGAATGCCCGTGGCTTCCTATCCTGCGGCGGGGGAACCGTTTGTGAAAATCTAAGTGCCATTCGTGTCGTCGCCGAATGGCACTTAGATTTTGCTAGCTCGTTTGAGCATATGGAGTTTGATCTCCCTTCGCGGCCGCTTCAATTCCTCATACCCTCTCGGCCCCTTCCTGGTCATGCGGGGCTCGAACCGGTCGGGCCGGTCGGCCACGCGATGCACGGCGATGGCCCCGAGCAGTTGCTCGTAGAGTTCCTCTTGGTCGTCCGCACCGCTGTGCGCCCGGTAGGCGATCAGCGGCCGGAACGCTTCGAGAACCTGGAGCGTCGCTTTGAAGCTGATCGAGCGAGGTTCCACATTTTCGATGGTCGCCGCCTGTGCCATCACCGTGCGGATCAGGTTGTACGCCAGGACGTGGGCCCAGATCTCCTTGCGCACCAGCTCCGGCGTCTTGCACCGCAAAACATCCATCTGCAAGGTGATTTTGATCGAACGCAAATCCAACTCGTTGTTCCACCTGGCCCGGTAGAGCGAAGCCAGCTCCTCCGCACTCGCCAGCCCGGGGTCCAGGATGGTCGTCACGACGACGACCGACCGCGTCCGGAACCCGGGCTGCACTACGCGGAAGCGAACCTCGCGGACGGTGATCGCCTCGGGCAGCGCGTTGTACGTCGCCCGGTCCACCGAGCGGATCGACGACGGCTTCTTCCACACGACCACGTGATCGTCCTTGCCCAGGCGGGTCCCCTTGCGGAAGTCGGCCCGGCGGTGCGCCGACAGGCGGCTGACGGTGTCGACCCCGCGTTGCTTGAGCAGGTACATTCCGACCCAGCCCGACATCAGGCGGTCGCCCAGCAGCACGTCGCCGGGGCGGAGCACGTCCCACAGCTGGCGCAGCAGGCTGACCTCGCCCTGGCCCTTGCCGGCGTAGCGGCAGACGCCCAGGTCGAGGATCGCGCCGCAGGACAGCGAGATGATCGCCCCGATCCGGGCGGGGGCGAAGCTCGTCCCGGGCACTTGGTTGTAGGCCAGAGGGTATTCCCGGCGGTTCTCCGGGGTGTCGGGCATGGAGACCGTCGAGCCGTCGAACAGGCAGACGCGGCGGCCCTTCCAAAGCCACTGCGGGTCGACTCGCGCGTCCAGGTTCCGCCCCACGAGGCGGGCCACGGCGGCGAAGAACCGCTCGGGCAGGCGCTTCCGCGCCTGGCAATACGCCCCCGTCTCGGAGCTGCACGGCTCGAGCCCCTGTGAGACCCGGTGGGCGATCAGCCGCGCGACGGCGGCGCGGCAGGACTGGTCGGCGTTGAGCACCTGTCCGATGAACACCCAGAGGGTTACCAACGGGGCGTAGATGCGGTCATTCCAGGTCGCCTCGATCTCACGGAGGGCCTCCTCGAGGCCGCTGGCGGATAGGACGTCGGCGAAGGGGAGTCCGCCTTCCTGGACGAACTGTTGGCGGAGGAGGTCGATCTGATGCCGAAGACGTCCCTGCGCGTAGTTGAACATCAATCTGGCTCCGAGCCGGTGAGGGTTGTACGCCCTCATCAGAGCCAGAATGCCCGTGGCTTCCTATCCTGCGGCGGGGGAACCGTTTGTGAAAATCTAAGTGCCATTCGTGTCGTCGCCCGCTTCAGCCGGCATCGGCGTATCTCCGTCGGCAGCAAGGGCACTCGCTGCCGCTGCCCTTCACCAGTGCATGGAAGGCAGTCGGCTGCGGCAGCGACTTGATGGCCCGGAACGCCAGAGGTGCCCGGTGGGCGTAATGGCGATAGGTGATCCCGCCGATCGAGTGGCCCAGGATCTCCACCGACGACTCCGGCACGTTCTCGTCGTGGTACGTCGCGCAGGTCTTTCGGAGGTCCTTCAGCTCCCAAGACTCCTCCCGACCGGTCTCGATATCCAGCCTGGGTTTGATGCCGGCGAGCGAACAGAGCGACTGGAACCGGGAGTTCGGGCGGGCCCCGCCGCCGAGGAAGACCCGAGAGTCGGGTCGCGGGTCGGCCGGCATGATGTCCCGGAGGTGAGCGTGGACCACCCGGTTCATCGGGCGATGGAACGCCTTGCCCGTCTTCACCCGCCGGTAGAACAGCCAGCCCCACGGCGACCGCTCCTTGACCTCGCGGTCGGGCGAGGGCCGTTCCCACGAGACGTGCCGCCAGAGCATGGGCTCGTGGGACGGCGTCGATTCCCAGACGGTCCCTGTGTCCACGCCGTAGTTGAAGAACAGGACCAAGGCGGAGCGCCAGTACCGGCCGATCGGCAGCGGGGCGTCCCAGCCGCGAGGCCGCGACATTGCGTGGGTGGCGAAGTAGAGGGCGTTGATCTCGGCCTTGGTCAGGTAGTGGCGGCCGGCGACGTCGCGCTGGTCCCTGGGACCGGGGAATCGCGGCGGCGCCTCGATCAACTCCTGCTCCCAGGCCCAGGAGAGCACGGCCCTGAGGTGCTCGCGGGCCTTGTTTGCGGTACGACCCGGGTTGGTCCCCTCGTCACTGACGGCCTGCTCGTGGACCCAGTCGAGGAACTCGCGGACGTCCTTGCGCCTCAGCTGCTCGATCGGCCCCGCGCCGCCCCACCGCTCCCACTTCCGGATGGTCGAGGCGTACTCGTTGCGCGTCCCGCGGGATAAGCCCTTGGCGCGGGCATAGCTCTCGGCCGCCGACTTGAACGTCGTCGACATTCCTCGGCCCCCATCCATGAGGTCCGTTCGCCGAACGGGGAATCTCACGATCACGTAAGTTCCAGACCTCTGAATCGGGCGATGGCGTATGGAACGATCGTGAAAATCGCCGCGAGGGCAACCGAGCCTGCAGAAGGTTCCTGCTGGGGCGAGTTGCACGAGGACACGGCCTGGCGGACCGACGCGCTTCCGAACGGGTGAGTTCGGAGTCGGTGCGATACGCAGTCCGCCGGAGGCGGGTTCTCCGTGAGCCTTCCACCCGCCCCACGCTCCCTCAACGCCTCGTCGCCCGAGTCCTTTCCACGGCGGGTCGCGCCGCCGAAGCCTGATCGTTCCGTCGCGCCAAGTCGACGCGAGGGCCAGCCCACCCGTAGACGACGAGACGGCGTTCGCGCGTGGGGGATGGCGGTCCTGCGTCGGCCGACGCCTGAAACACCAGGTTCTGCTCTGCCGGTCGGCACGGCGACATGCGAAACCGCCGATCACCTTCGCCCCCCCTGCAGGCTGGGTTTCCAACCGGCCTTCCGCAAGTCTGATTCGGCGGGCTTCCCCCGCCGTCAGCCGGTGTTCTTCAGGCCGGAAGCAATCCCGTTGACGCTCTCGAGGACTCCGGCGAGCAGGTCCTCGTGCGGGCTTTCCTCGGCGCGGAGGCGTCGGAGCAGGACGAGTTGGATGAAGCTGAGCGGGTCGACGTAGGGGTTGCGTTGCTGGATCGAGCGTTCGAGGATCGGCATCTTCTCCAAGAGCGTCGATTGGCCGGTGATCCGGCCGACGACCTCGACGGCGCGGCGGTATTCCTCGGAGATCCGGGCGAAGATCGCGTCGGCGAGGGCGGGATCGTCGACGAGGTCCGCGTAGAGCCGGGCGATGGTCATGTCGGCCTTGGCCAGGATCATCTGCGCGTTGTCGATCAGCGTCCGCCAGAACGGCCAGCGGCGGTACATCTCCTGCAACGTCGCCAGTGTCTCTGGCCGCTCGGCGAGGAATTCCTCGACCGCGCCGCCGAGCCCGTACCAGCCGGGGAGGGTGTGTCGGCATTGCATCCAGCTGAAGACCCAGGGGATCGCCCTGAGATTCTCGAGCGCCGTCGACTTGCCCCGCCGCGCCGGCCGCGAGCCGATCTTGAATTCGGCCATCTCGCCGATCGGCGTGGCCTGCTGGAAATACGTCAGGAACTCGGGCGTCTCGTAGACGAGCCCGCGGTAGATCCGGCACGCGGCGGGCGCGAGGCGGTCGAGGACCCGGACCCAGGCCGGCTCGGGCTGCTCCCCCTCGTGAGGGAAGCTCGAATGGAGGACGGCGTGGATCAGCTGCTCGAGGTGCCGCTCGGCGATCCCGGGATGGCCGTAGCGGTCGGCGATCACCTCGCCCTGCTCGGTGATCCGGAGCCGGCCGTCGACCGTCCCGCGCGGCTGGGCGAGGATGGCGTGGTTCGCCGGACCGCCGCCCCGGCCGATCGCGCCGCCCCGGCCGTGGAACATCTGCATGGTCACGCCCGCATTTCGGCCCGTCTCCACCAGATCGACCTGGGCTCGGTAGAGGGCCCAGGCCGACTGGAGGGACCCGCTCTCCTTGTTGCTGTCGGAGTACCCGATCATCACCTCCTGGAGGTTCCCGCGAAGCTCGAGGTGGCGGCGGTAGATCGGCAGGCCGAGGAGCTTCTCCATGATCGGCGAGGCGTTCTGGAGCGGCTCGAGCGCCTCGAAGAGCGGGACGACGTCGAGCCGGCTGATCCCCTCGGCGGGCCGGAAGAGCCTCGCCTCGCGGGCGAGCAGGAGGACTTCGAGCAGGTGGGCCGGCTCGGTCGTCGAGCTGATGATGTACTTGTCGATCGCCTCGGGGGTCCGCTCCTCGAGCAGGGCGGCGACCATCCGGAACGTCTCGACGACCTCGTTCGTCGCGTCTGAGTAGGCCAGGCGGGTCGGGATCATGGGGCGCGTCCCCTCGAGCTCCCGGGCGAGGACGTCGAGCCGGGCGTCGGGCGAAAGCGAGGCGTAGCCCTCGCAGACGCCGGCGTCGCGGAGGATCTCGTCGAGCGCCGAGGCGTGCCGGGCGCTGTGCTGGCGGAGGTCGAGCGTGAGCAGGTGGACGCCGAAGACCTCGACGAGCCGGATCACGTCGCGGATCGACCCGTTCGCGGCGGCCCGGGCTCCGACGCGACCCAGATCGTCGGCGATGAGGCGTAGGTCGGCGAGCAGCTCGTCCCGCCCGAAGTAGACCCCCGGCGTCGGCGTCCTGGCCGCGTCGGCCCAGGCCGGGGTCGACCGGAGGGATTCGAGCGTCCTGCGGAGCTTGGCCCCGATCAGCCTACACTTCGCCCGGTAGGGCTCGTGCACCGGCGGGCGAGGCGACTCGGGGAAGAGCGCGGCGTCCTTCGCGATCGACTCGAGCAGATCCTCCCCCGGCTTGAACGATCGGTCCGAGTGGCTGAGCCGCCACCAGAGGGCGTCCATCCGCTCGATGTAGTGGCCGAGCAGGGTCTCGGCCTGGAGCCGGATCGCCTCGGCGGTGGCGCGGGGGGAGACGCCGGGGTGTCCGTCGCGGTCGCCGCCGATCCACGAGCCGAAATGGAGGAAAGGCGGGGCCCGCCACTCGCGGTCGGGATAGGCGTCGCGGAGGCTCGCCTCGACCGTCCGGTAGACCCGAGGGACGACGTCGAGCAGGTTCTCCTCGACGATGTTGAGGCAGTGGCGGACCTCGTCGAGGACCGTCGGCCGGGTCCCCCGGATCGCGTCGGAGAGCCAGAGCGCCTCGACCTCCTCGGCGATCGCCTCGGCGGCCCTCGCCCGCTCGGCGGGGACGGGGTCGCCGCGCTCCATCCGATCGAGCTCGCGGGCGATGGCGGCGAGCTTGCCGAGGATCGTCCGCCGTCGAGCCTCGCTCGGGTGGGCGGTGAAGACCGGGCAGATCAGCGCCCGCGCCAGGTGATCGGCGATCTCGTCCGCCGTCACGCCCCGGTCGCGGAGCGCCCGAAGGGCCTCGCCGGGGCTCTCGGCGTGGGGCGCGTCGTCCGCCCCTCGCCGGCGGGCCCTGAGAGCCCGGACGCGGGCCTGCTGCTCGGCGAGGTTGATGAGGTCGAAATAGATGCTGAAGGCCCGGATCAGCGTCCGCAGCTCGGGCAGATCGAGCCGGCCGAGGCGGTCGCGGAGCCGCCGCGCCTCCTCGACCGACGGGTCGGCCCGGAGCCCCTTGGCCGTGCCGCGGACGTCCTCGACCAGGTCCAAGGCCTCCGGCCCGGCGAGCCGGCGGATCGTTTCGCCGAGCAGGTCGCCGAGCAGGTGGATGTCGTCGCTGAGCGCTTCCAGGGCCTCGGGCTGCATGGCGACTCCGCGTCGGGGGCGTATCCGGGACCCAACCACGAGCTGCGACTATAGCATCCCGCGGCCCGTTCCATCACTCCTAGCTGCCGATGGGTCGGCGCGACGACGTCGAGTCCGTCCGTAAGGCTGCGTCGCGGCCGGGCGAGCGGAGGCCGGAGGCGGCCCGCGACGGGTCGCGGGGCTCGCCCCCTCGCGCCTCGCCCCCCGCGGCCGTTACTCCGAGCAGGTCATGGAACGCGCGGCGGAGCCGTTCCCGTGAGCGGGACGCCAGGGCGCCATGGGCAGGGCCGCCGGTGCAGGGCCGCGTCTCGCGGGGAGGATGTCGACGTAACGCTGCATTCGTCGGGACGCCGCCTCGCCGGGCTCACGCTCGGCCGCCGGTACTGCGGCGGGCCGTTATGGCGCAGGTGTAGTCGGCCGAAGCCACTCCTGATTTATCCGCTTCGACTTGGCGGACCGAAGCGCGCATTGCAGCCTCGCGGCGATCGACCCCCGTGGCTCAACAGTGCTGCACGGCCGGTCGTAATAATCACTCGGACATGGGCCAAACATGGTCTGTCAACCCGCCGCCATCGCCGGGCTGCGTCTCATCCAGCAGCCTTCGTCATCCTTGGACGTCAGGGTCCGCACTCGCCAGCAGAAACCGTAGGTATAGAGGCTCAGGAACGTGAGCGCCTCGTGATACAGCCAGTCTTCGAGGATCGATAGGACCTTCGGCTCTTGCGGGCGTTGCGGTGGCGATTCGTCCCGTTCTCGCGCTCCACAAGCGCCGTGTTGATCGCGCGGCAGACCTTCGACATCCCCAGGGCCAGGAGTACCGCCGCGACGATCACGAAGTCGGCCCGCGTGCCGATCTCGATCACACGACCCTTCTCGCGCCGATTCGTCACAGTCGCGTAGGTCAGGCTCGGCGGCACGGCCTGGTACGGAGCCTTGGGGCACCCGGGCCGACCCGTCCGGGGCGGCGTGACCGTCGCACCGTAGGCGTGGGGGATCGCCGTCTCGCAGGCCGGGTAGCCGTCTCTGCTCATCAGATTCATGACCCGGCCCCCGGTCCCGCGGCGGAAGTCGGCGAGGAGTGCCTCGGTATTCTCGATGGCCTGCGCCCCGGCACGACGGCGACGACCAGCTTGTGCTCTGTGTCGAGGGCTGCGTAGTCCGAGTAATCTCCCCTGTGGTCGTCGAACGGATTGGTGCGGTCGCAGTGGGCCTTCGTCGCCAAGAAGAAGGCCCACTTCTCATGAATCCGGACCTCGGTCGTCAGGGGGGAAACCGCCACGAGGTCGTCGCAGGCGGCCCCAGCGTGTGCGCTGGCGAGGCGGCCGTAGGGGGCGACAGTGTTGGGTCGACCCAGCAGAGTCGGCCGGTCTGGCGGACGCGGCAGCCTTCGGCGACGTGCTCCAGGACCGATTTGACCTTCGCGGAAGGGAGCCGGGCGTCGAACAGGCGCGTCCCCTGCGCTCGGTGAACGGGGCCTTGCAGGTGCCGCAGCGGAGCATGCGGCGCGTCGTGCCGGGGCCGTAGCGGCCGGTCACGGTCATCAGTGGAACGGTCCATTACCACATGCTCTCCGGGACCTTATCGGCGCATCCCGCAGCTCGTAAGATATCCCCCGTAGCGTTTGCAGAGGCCGATAGGATTTTTCGGCTTTAGCGCACAACTTCGTCTTTTAAGGCGGCCCGCAACAGCATCCGGGGCGTAGCAGTACGGTTTTCGACTTGGCCGTTCCGGAGAATGGAGACCTCCGCCCCTTGATCCCAGTTCTCTTCCGAACGGAGGCGCGAGACGAGCTTCGAGACGATGTCCAAATTCTCGTTCTTGTAGGAGAGCAAGGCGTCCTGGAACCTCAGGCCGAAGGCCTCGTCTCGTTCGTCGGGAACACTGATGACCACGATCCGGGTCGGAAGCTCGCGGTCCATTGCGTCGAGGCACGTCGCTTTCACGCGGGTCCCCCGATCGTCATAGGCGTAGACGGCCCTCGAATAACCCCAGAAGGAATGCACCACCCGCTTGCCTTCGGGGTCGAAGTACGCCTCCTCAACCTGATTCCCGCGGCGGTCATACGCGCGGGTGTTGCTCGCTACGCCGCCGGCATTCGGTGAGCGCTCGCCGTCTACCCCGTAGGAATCCTCCCGGGTGATGTTCCCCCAGGTATCGTACTCATACTTGACCATCGCGTTGCCGTGGAGCCGGTGCCTGGCGGGCTGCCCCGCCGGGTCGAAATAGCGTATCTGTAGGACCCGGCCGTGGGCGTCGTAGGTCGACTCCGACCTTGCGACCTCAATCCCGTTGTGGCTAACCAGCCCGTTCGGGCCCCAGTACGCTTCCTCGGTGACGTTCCCGTGGTCGTCGTACGCCTTGGAGAGCTTGATATACCCGCCGGGGCAGGGCATCGGCCTCCGCAGGACATCCAGGTACGACTGGGAGGTCGTGTTTCCGCGCTCGTCGAAGGTCTCGACGACTACGGCCACTCCTTCGGTAAGATTGATGACCGGCCTTTCATCTGCCCCGAGATAGGTCAGCTCGACCGCGTTGCACCGCGCGTCGTACGCCGCGGCGATCGCTGCAATCCCGTCGGCCGACGGGGTGAGCTTTTCTTCCTTGTCAAAGTTCCGAACCTTCGTGGTATTCCCTCTCGAATCGAATTCCTTCTGGATCCGGTGGACCGGGGCGTAGCTCGACTTGATACCGCTGGTGATGGTCGGGAGGCCCTCCGTGTCCCAGAAGGCATCTTGGATCGGGTTGGATTGGTTGTCGTAAACCCATGTTTCGCTCGCGTACCCGTCGTTCAGCAGGGTCGGTCGGCCTTTCGTGTCCAGATAGAGTTCCTTGATCACGTTCCCGCGTGAGTCGTTAGTCGACCGGATGCCGGCGTACCCGTCGGAGTGCAGCACCGGTTCGCCGCCCACCCCCAGGTAATCCGTCGCGAGGATGTTGCCGCGGTTGTTGAACGACCGCGTGCATCTGGCGTAGCCCCGCTTCCCCAGGGTCGGACGCCCGGACGCGTCGAAGTATGCCTCGACGAGCGCGTTGCCCCGGTTGTCGAATTCCCACCGGATCTCGTGGAAGCCCTCGGCAACGATCGTCGGCGAGCCGCCGGCGTCGAAGTAGGATTCGCCCGTCCGATTGCCCCGCTCGTCGAACGTGGACCGCATCTCGTGGACTCCCTCCTTGCGGGCCATCGCTCTTCCGTCCGTATCAAAATACGTTTCATTGATCACGTCACCCCTCGCGTTGTGGCGAGCGCGGAGCGTGGCGTACCCGTTGTTGTGGCGAGCCGGCCGGCCATCGGCGCCGAAGTACGCCTCCTCGACCCGGTTCCCCCTCGCGTCGAACTTGCACTCGATCCTCGCGTAGCCGTCCTTGCTCGCCGTCGCGCGTCCGCGCTCGTCTAGGTACGATTCCGACACGCGGTTGCCGCGGTTGTCGTAGGTTCGCGCCACGCTCGCGTAGCCGTTGCGGTGTTGCGTCGGCCGGTCCTTCACGTCGAGATAGGTCTCGGCGACGACCTTGTTGTCCTGGCTGTACGTGTACGTCACCTTGGCGTAACCGTCCTTGTTCGGCGTCGGGCGGTCGTCGGGGCCGGAGAACGCCATCCAGGCCTGATTACCCCGGCCGTCGTAGCCGCAGGTCAGGCTCGCCATGCCCGACTTCTGGACCGCCCGATTCCCGTGTACGTCGAAATACTCCTCTTTTTTCATGTTGCCGCGTTCGTCATACGTGTGGGCCAGCTTGGTGAATCCGAACTGATCGAGGGCCGGCTTCCCTTCGGCGTCGAAGCACGTCCCGCTGGTCTCGTAGCCCCGGTCGTCGTGGACCAGCTCCACGCGGGCGTAGCCGTGCTTCTGGACGATGGGCTTCTCGTCGACGCCGAGGTAATCCTCGGTTCGGACCTCGCCCCAGTCGTCGAGTGTCAGCCGCCTGACGGCGTATCCGTCTGCGTTGAGGGCCCGCCGGCCCTCCGCGTCGAAGAACGCTTCTTCGACCAGGTTGCCCCACTTATCGCGAGTCCATGTGAACCGCGCATACCCCGCCTTGTGCGTAGCGGGTCGATCCGCCTCGTCCAGTAACGAGACCGAGGTGTTCTGGCCGAGCGCGTCGTAGGTGAACCTCCTCTTGACGTACCCGTCGCGGCAGCACACCGGATTCCCGGTCTCGTCGAGGAAGGTCGCCTCCGTGACCTGCCCGGAGGCGTCCAGGACGTAGGAGAGCCCGAACACCCCGTTCGAGTCCGTCTGCGGCGCCCCGTCTCGGTCCACGAACCGGACCTCGTTCGCGAACCCCTCGTCCGTCAACGAAAAGACGACGGCCGCCGCCCCCGACCCCAGCCGCGCGCGGGGGAACCCGGCCGAGTCCGTGTACAGGCCGGTCGTCGGCGGGATGTTTGTGTAGCGCAGCGACCAGACGACCTCCCCCATCCGGTCTCGGGCGGACTCCTCGACCAGAAATCTTCGCTGGTCATACATGTAGTGGTATTTGCATTCGAGCTTATTGGTGACCCCGTCGGTCGGCGGCTGGAGGATGGCATTCACGCCGTGGTTGATCGTCAACTTGCCGTGACCGCTGACGATCTCGACGTCCTCGACCAGGCCGTTCCTGGAGATGAACTTATAGGAAGCCGCCCGGGCCTGAGCCTGCCTCGGGCTCAGGGGCCCGATGCCGACGGGGACGCCGTACCGCTTGACGACGCTGGCAAAGTACTCGACCTCCTCCTCGCCGCGGTCGCGTTCATACTGTCGCCTGTTGCGCTCGATCTCCCGGCGCGTCGCCGCGCCATCGCGGGCCTGCTTCTCCGAGCCGCCCGCGGGAGGGGCAGCCGGGACGGCGAGCAGGTCCTGATACACCTGGAACAGCGGGTCCTTCGCGGGCTCTCGCAGCATGACGGCTCGCCAGGGCACCGCCCAGCCGATGTTCTTTTCGTCCATTCCGCCGTCGACGACCGCGACCACCCGGTTGAGGCTGTCGAGGACGGGGGCTCCTGAGTGGCCGGGAAAGACATTGCCATGGATGGGCAGCATCAGGACGTTCAGCCCCGGTGTCTTCCGCACCTTGAAGCCGTCCCGGAGGTCCTCATTGATCAGCCTAGTCAGCGGGAACAGAGGCCCTTCAGGCCCCTTTTCGACGTTGACGTCGTCCGGCGTCGGCCGTGGGACCCCTTTGGGATGGCCGATGAAGGTGAGCTTTTCCCCCCGGAGTGCCTCCCAGTCGACGTCTGTCGCCTGCTCGAACCCCTGGGCGTCCAGCCCCGAGAACTCGGGAGACGAGAGCACCGCGACGTCGCTGGCCACGTCAACCTGGACAATCGTCAGCGGTTTGGTGAGCTTCGCCCCCTTTTCCGAGACGGCCTCGATCGTCGCGTCGGAGACCAGGACGCCGTGGAGCGCCGTGACGATGCCGCGGATATGGCGCAGCCGGAATCCCGTCTGCGTGGCGACGATGCGAGGCTCCTCCTTGCTCGGGTCCTTCTGCTTGACCGTGACGAAGTAGATGAATTCGTTCTGGGCGTGCGCCGGTCCGGCCGCGCCAAGGATCGAGAGGGCCCCCAGAATTAGGGCGAGCGCCGGTTGCCTGGACATTTTCGGCCTCAAGAGATGTTGCCCATTCATCGCGCCCCGGACGTGGCCACCCCGACCCCGGCCTGCCGCCCGGACCGGTTACTGCTGGGCCTGCGCCCTGACCCAGGCGGCGGCGTACCCGACGTTGTTGCAGTCGAAATCGATCCACATGTAGCCGCCGGAGCCCCAGTCGGAGCCCCAGGAGTTCTTGATCAGCCAGGCACGCCTGGCGTCGTCCCAGCCGACGATCGTCACGGCGTGGTTCACGTTGGCGTTCACGTCCGTCCGGTCGCTCACGACCTTGGTCTTGAACACCCCGGCCCCGGCGTAGGCCAGGAAAGCCTCGTCGACATACACCGCGACGGAGAGCGGGCCGTACTGGCACAAGGCCTCCTTGATCGCCTCGCGGTCCGGGATGGGCTTGCCGCTATCGACCAGCCCGAACGCCTCGACCTTGTAGGGCGTCGGCACCGAGCCGCCGCACGCGCCGACGACGCCCTTGTAGGGCACGGTGTCCTCGGTCGCGGTGCCGCCGGCCTTCATGAACTGCCACGCCGTCCAGTACCAGTCCCCGTCGCACCCGCCAGTCTTGCCGCAATCCAGGATGTGCTGCTCGGACGCATCGACCTTGTCGTTGCTCTCGCGGGTCCGCAGGATGCGGCTGCTCTCGAAGGCGGCGGTAGCCGCGAAGCACCAGCACGAGCCACAGCTCCCCTGGCCCGTGTTCTGAAGGTACGGGCGCACGGGAGTCACTGCGTTCGCGGTCCGCCAGTCGAAGGACCTGGCCTTGGGGTCGGGCTTGGTCCCGAGTTCCTCGGGGGCGATTTTCGGCTCGATCTTGCCCTGCTGGAGGAAATCCTTCGGAATCCGCAGGCCGGTGACCTGACGGACCGCGAATTCGAACGCCTTCCTTTCCAGTCGGAACCGTTCCTCCTCGGTCGGCTTCGCGGGGTCGGCATAGAGGGCGTGGCTCGTGAGCTTGAAGTTATTCTTGAGCGTGATCACAGACTGGAAGACTTTATTGAACCGGACTTCGAACCGCGCGTTCGACCGCTGGAGTTCGTCCCGGAGCCGGTCGAACTCGTCGAGCGCCTGCGCGGCCGCGTCCTCCTGGGCCCCCTGCGTATTCGGCCCGGCCTCGCCGCCCGGGGTGATCGTCCCGATGACGGCGATCCCCGCCAGGGCGGCGAACGCGATCCCCGGGGTTACGAGCGTTCGGAGTGTTTTCCTCATGACCGTCTCTTGTCCTGGGAGAATTGGGAGCCCGCCCGTACGCGTCCGGCGGAACGACTCGATGCGGAAAGCTGGGCGGTCGCCCCGGCGCGACCCAACATGAGATCGGCGGCGCAGGACGTACTACCTCGCCAGTTCGATGTGCAGGCGCAGGTCCTTCGGGTCCGGATTGCCGAAGGGTCGCGCGAGCTGGAAATCGAGGTCTCCTTCGTCGAGCACCTGAAAACGGAACACCTTGTACTCCCGTCCGCCGGGCTTCTTGTCCTGACTCTCCGTCGTGACTTCCCCATCGGGCTTCAGCCGATTCGGGTCGTGATTCTTGAGCTTCCAGGTGTATCCCGTGGCCTTCAATTCCAGCCGGACTTCGAGCAGGTCTCCCTTCGCGGCCGTCCCCTCCAGCCGGGTGCGGCTCTGCGTGAGCTGGCTCTGGTCGACGGTGATCCGCACGATTGCCAGTTCGATGTGCAGGCGCAGGTCCTTCGGGTCCGGATTGCCGAAGGGTCGCGCGAGCTGGAAATCGAGGTCTCCTTCGTCGAGCACCTGAAAACGGAACACCTTGTACTCCCGTCCGCCGGGCTTCTTGTCCTGACTCTCCGTCGTGACTTCCCCATCGGGCTTCAGCCGATTCGGGTCGTGATTCTTGAGCTTCCAGGTGTATCCCGTGGCCTTCAATTCCAGCCGGACTTCGAGCAGGTCTCCCTTCGCGGCCGTCCCCTCCAGCCGGGTGCGGCTCTGCGTGAGCTGGCTCTGGTCGACGGTGATCCGCACGACTTGGCCCCCGTCGCGAACCGGCGGGACGACGGCCGCAATGACACATATGAAGACTGCGGAAGCGGTCGCGAGTCTCCGCCGGGAGGGAGGCCGGTCCCGCTCGCGAATACGTCCGTGGAGCCGGGGTGTGATTCCGCAGCTGGCCGGATCTCCGGCCGCGACCGCGTTCGACCGACACATGTCGGGGTACTCCTTGGATCGCGGGACGCCGGGTCACCGGGCCGTCTGTCAGGAATCGCCGGAAGCTGCGCTATCCCGATACCTCTCAACAAATCTCCTGTGATCCCTCCGGAAGGAGAAGCACCGCAGCGGCCAGTCGCCTCATCTTCGAAGGCCAGTACCATCATGTCAAGGATCGGGAAAAGGCTCACGAGGCCGGGCGGGTGCCCGCCCCCATGCGGAAGCAGATGACGCCGACAGCGAGTGTCGTCCAGGCGTCGATGATCGTCCCCGGGGGGGCGTAACGCACCCGCAGCCGGCGCAGCCCCTTCAACCAGCTGATCGTCCGCTCCACGACCCACCGGACCTTCCCCAGCCCGATGCCGTGCGGCGTCCCCCCTTGGCGATGTGCGGATCGGCCCAAGCCAGCGTAGCAACGCCCACGTCCCCTCGCTGTCATACCCGCGATCGGCGTACAGCTCGTCGGGCAATTCCTTCGGCCGGCCCAGCGTCCCCTTTACCCGGGGGAAGTCGAGCACCACGGGCAGGACCTGGCGGTGGTCGCTGGCGTCCGCCCCGGCCCTGCGAATCGCCAGTGGCACCCCGTGGCAGTCGACCAAGGGAGTGTACTTCGTGCCGGATTTGCTGAGGTCTGGCGGACGAATGGCACTTAGATTTTCACAAACGGTTCCCCCGCCGCAGGATAGGAAGCCACGGGCATTCTGGCTCTGATGAGGGCGTACAACCCTCACCGGCTCGGAGCCAGATTGATGTTCAACTACGCGCAGGGACGTCTTCGGCATCAGATCGACCTCCTCCGCCAACAGTTCGTCCAGGAAGGCGGACTCCCCTTCGCCGACGTCCTATCCGCCAGCGGCCTCGAGGAGGCCCTCCGTGAGATCGAGGCGACCTGGAATGACCGCATCTACGCCCCGTTGGTAACCCTCTGGGTGTTCATCGGACAGGTGCTCAACGCCGACCAGTCCTGCCGCGCCGCCGTCGCGCGGCTGATCGCCCACCGGGTCTCACAGGGGCTCGAGCCGTGCAGCTCCGAGACGGGGGCGTATTGCCAGGCGCGGAAGCGCCTGCCCGAGCGGTTCTTCGCCGCCGTGGCCCGCCTCGTGGGGCGGAACCTGGACGCGCGAGTCGACCCGCAGTGGCTTTGGAAGGGCCGCCGCGTCTGCCTGTTCGACGGCTCGACGGTCTCCATGCCCGACACCCCGGAGAACCGCCGGGAATACCCTCTGGCCTACAACCAAGTGCCCGGGACGAGCTTCGCCCCCGCCCGGATCGGGGCGATCATCTCGCTGTCCTGCGGCGCGATCCTCGACCTGGGCGTCTGCCGCTACGCCGGCAAGGGCCAGGGCGAGGTCAGCCTGCTGCGCCAGCTGTGGGACGTGCTCCGCCCCGGCGACGTGCTGCTGGGCGACCGCCTGATGTCGGGCTGGGTCGGAATGTACCTGCTCAAGCAACGCGGGGTCGACACCGTCAGCCGCCTGTCGGCGCACCGCCGGGCCGACTTCCGCAAGGGGACCCGCCTGGGCAAGGACGATCACGTGGTCGTGTGGAAGAAGCCGTCGTCGATCCGCTCGGTGGACCGGGCGACGTACAACGCGCTGCCCGAGGCGATCACCGTCCGCGAGGTTCGCTTCCGCGTAGTGCAGCCCGGGTTCCGGACGCGGTCGGTCGTCGTCGTGACGACCATCCTGGACCCCGGGCTGGCGAGTGCGGAGGAGCTGGCTTCGCTCTACCGGGCCAGGTGGAACAACGAGTTGGATTTGCGTTCGATCAAAATCACCTTGCAGATGGATGTTTTGCGGTGCAAGACGCCGGAGCTGGTGCGCAAGGAGATCTGGGCCCACGTCCTGGCGTACAACCTGATCCGCACGGTGATGGCACAGGCGGCGACCATCGAAAATGTGGAACCTCGCTCGATCAGCTTCAAAGCGACGCTCCAGGTTCTCGAAGCGTTCCGGCCGCTGATCGCCTACCGGGCGCACAGCGGTGCGGACGACCAAGAGGAACTCTACGAGCAACTGCTCGGGGCCATCGCCGTGCATCGCGTGGCCGACCGGCCCGACCGGTTCGAGCCCCGCATGACCAGGAAGGGGCCGAGAGGGTATGAGGAATTGAAGCGGCCGCGAAGGGAGATCAAACTCCATATGCTCAAACGAGCTAGCAAAATCTAAGTGCCATTCGTCGACCACACCGACGCAGGCTGCGTCGACACGCGATCGAAGCGGGTCAGCGGCCGCGCGGACGATCCTGATTCGACGGGGGAGGAGCCGTGGAGCGTCGCGTCACCAGGACTTCCGGCAGGCGGATCTCCCTCATCCGGGCCGGCCCTCGCGCCGCCAGGCTGTGAAGCAATTGTTCGGCGCCGGTCCGCCCCATGTCCCGCGCCGGCACGCTCACCGCGGTCAGGGGCGTCGGCAACAGCGAGACGGGGAAGACGTCGTTGAAGCAGATGAGGCTGAAGTCCCCGGGGATTTCCAGGCCCAACCCCGCCGCCGCGCCGACGAGCGTCACGGCGATCTGGTGGTCATAGCAGAGCACGACCGTCGCGCGTCGGTCGATCACGGCCTCGCGAAGGAACTCGTCGCCGCTCGCGAAGGGGGCGTCGTGGCGCTCGTCGAGCTCGATCCCGAGCTCCTTCGAGGCGGTCGTCAGAGCGTCGTGGCGCTCGGCGATCGAGTAGTGGGGCAGGGACGTCGCCCGCGCATTGGCATACGCAAGGCGACGGTGGCCGAGCCGGGCCAGATGCTCGACCGCAAGACGAACGCCCATCCGGTCGTCCGCCAGGACCTGCGCCGCGGGGGCGCCCACGGTCTCGTTGACGCACACGTACGGGACGCGGCGGCGGTCCAGTTCCGCGACGATCTCCGGCCGCGGGCTCTGGAGCAGCAGGGCCCCGTCGAAGCGAAAGAACGGGGCCCGACGCCTGCTGCCGGCGCTCAGGTCGAAGAACACTTCGTAGTCGCTGGCGTGGAGGACCTCCAAGACGCCCTCGATCAACGGCTCGTACACGCCCTCCGCGACATGGATCGTGGGCGTGGCGAAGAGGCTGACGACGCGCGAGGTCCGCTGGATCAGGCCCCGCGCCGCCAGGTTCGGCACGTAGCCGAGTTGCTCGGCCACGTCGAGGATCTTCTGGCGAACGGCCGGGGTGGCCGAAAACGACCCTTTCCGGTTGAGGACGCGGCTGACCGTCGAGGGGGCCACCCCGCAAAGCCGGGCGACGTCGGAGAGGGTCGGGGGACGTCCCAACAAGGTTCCTTTCACAAATCGCCACGTCGGCGAGGTGACGACGTCTCCCGGATCGGCGAGCGTTCGCCCCGGGCCCGAGAGCGCCGGCTCCCGGGCATGATGGGTGTTGACAGCGGGATTTGTCAAGTTACACTCGCGTAGGCAATCGTTTGCCCATGCTTCCCTGGCCTCAGGAATGGCGGACGCGACACCCATGCCTTCTCGACCCCTGGTCTCGCGCCGCCGCATCGGCCTCCGTGGCTGGTGGCGCCCGGCGTTCGCACTTCTGACGGCCGCGGCGATGGGCTCCGATGGCCCCGGCCCAGGGGCGGCGCACCCGGGCGACTCGGGCGTCCCGATGGGCATCGAGGCGGTCGATCCCGAGGCCGGGACCTTGTGGCAGGCCGCAAGGGGGCGACTCCTCATCGGCGCGGCGGTCTCGTCGCGGCAATTCGACGATGCCGGGCTGGCGGCGCTGATCGCGGAGCAGTTCGATTGCCTGACCGCCGAGAACGAGTTCAAGCCGATGTCGCTCCAGCCGCGTCCCAACCAGTTCCGCTTCGAGGCGGCCGACCGGATCGTGGAATTCGCGCGGCGGCATGGCATGAAGGTGGTCGGGCACACCCTCTGCTGGCACAGCCAGTCGCCCCGATGGTTGTTCGCTGGCGACGACGGCAAGCCGCTGCCGCGCGACGAGGCGCTGAAAAACCTCGAAGCCCACGTCGCCGCGGTCGTGGGCCGTTACCGGGGTCGGGTCCTCGGCTGGGACGTGGTCAACGAGGCGATCGGCGACGCCCCGAACGCGCACCTCCGCGACACGCCCGCACTCCGAGCCATCGGCGGCGACTACATCGTCAAGGCCTTCCAGTTCGCCCGCGCGGCCGATCCCGACGCCGAGCTGTATTACAACGACTACGGCAACGAGGCCCCCGCGAAGCTCGAGAAGACGCTCCGGCTGGTCCGCGAGCTGAAGGCCGCGGGCGTGCGCCTCGACGCCGTCGGCATCCAGTCCCATTTCGTGCTGGGCGATACCGACGCGACGGACCGCCTGAAGCGGGCCGTCGAGGCTCTCGCCGCCGAGGGCGTGAAGGTCGCCGTCACCGAGCTGGATGTGGACGTCCTGCCGCGCCGCGGCCGGGGCGCGGACGTCGCCGCCCGCGAACAGGGCGGCGCGGATCCCTACACCGAGGGGCTGCCTGCCGAAGTCGCCGAGGCGCAGGCCCGCTTTTACGCCCGGATCTTCCGCGTCGCCGTCGATCACCCCGGCGTGGTGGCCCGCGTCACCTTCTGGGGCACGCACGACGGGACGTCCTGGTTGAATTTCTATCCGGCGGGGCGGCGCACCAATCACCCGCTGCTGTGGGATCGCAAGCTCAAGCCCGCCTTCGAGGCCGTCCTAAAGCTTCTGAACACGCCTTGATCCGGTTCTCCGTCGACTCGCAAGCACCGCCCGGGAGGTCCGCCCATGCCCAGTGTGTGTTTCGCCGGCCTGCTGCCCCTGATCCTGGCGGCGGCTTCCTATCAAGAAGCTGTTCCGAAGTCGGACGGCGCCGTCCCCGCGTCCAGCAACATCCGAGGATCGGAGTTCCCCCGGATCCACCCGGACCGTCGCGTGACGTTCCGGATCAAGGCGCCGGACGCCCAGAAGGTCGTCTTCGGATTCTTCGACGAGCAACGGTATCCCGCGGAGAAGGGCGAGGACGGCGCCTGGACCGCGACCACGAAACCGCAGGCGCCGGGGTTCCACTACTACCGCGTCTTCGTCGACGGCGCGGAGGTCAACGATCCCGGCAGCGAGACGTTCTTCGGGACGGGCAAGATGACGAGCGGCGTTGAGATTCCCGAGGAGGGCGTCGATCACCACCTCCCGAAGGACGTGCCGCACGGCGAGATCCGCGAACGCTGGTACTTCTCCAAGACCACCCAGGGGTGGCGGCGCATTTTCGTCTACACCCCGCCCGGTTACGACGCCGATCGCGAGACGCGGTACCCGGCGCTCTACCTGCAGCACGGCGGCGGCGAGGACGAGCGCGGCTGGCCGAACCAGGGCCGCGTCGGCTTCATCCTCGACAACCTGCTCGCCGGCGGGAAGGCGAGGCCGATGCTGGTGGTGATGGAGCAGGGCTACGCGCGTCGGCCCGGCGACACGGCCCCCTTCCCGGGCCCGCCGCGTCCCGCGACGCCCGGCCAGGCGCCCCCCCCGCGCCCCGACCTGAGCCGGATGTTCGCCACATTCGAGGCGGTGATGGTCGAGGACCTGATCCCCATGATCGACGCGACCTACCGCACCATCCCGGACCGCGAGCACCGGGCGATGGCCGGGCTCTCGATGGGGGGCATGCAGACCTTCCAGATCGGGCTCAATCACCTCGACCTGTTCGCGCACCTGGGGGGCTTCAGCGGCGCGGGCGGGGGATTCGGCGGCGTCCCGTTCGACGCCAAGACGGACCACGGCGGCGTCATGGCCGACGCGTCCGCGTTCAACGCCAGGGTCCGCCTGCTCTGGCTGGGCATCGGCACGACCGAGCCGGAGCGGATGTACGCGAGCGTGAAGGGTTACCACGAGGCGCTCGAGCAGGCCGGCGTCAAGCACGTCTATTACGAGTCGCCGGGCACGTCGCACGAGTGGCTGACGTGGCGCCGCTGCCTGCGCGAGTTCGCCCCGCTCCTGTTCGCCACCGCCGCCCAGCCCGCCGCGGCGGCCCAGACCTCGCCCGAACCCCGGCCCGGCCGGCCGCTGCGCGGCGCCATCGTGCTGAACCCCGACGACGTGCCCGCGGTCCCCGAGCCGCCCGCCGACATCGACGCGCAGAAGGACGTGCCGCACGGCAAGCTGGAGATGATTCCGTACGAATCCAGGTCCGTCGGCGCGACTCGCAAGATGCAGGTCTACACCCCGCCGCGCTACTCGAAGGAGATGAAGTACCCGGTCCTGTATCTGCTCCACGGCATCGGCGGGGACGAGACGGAATGGCAGCGAATCGCCCACCCGGACCTCGTGCTCGACAACCTGATCGCCGATGGGAAGGCCCTGCCCATGATCGTGGTCATGCCCAACGGTCGGGCGCAGAAGAACGACCGGGCGGAAGGGGACGTCTTCGCCTCCGCCCCGGCCTTCGCCGCCTTCGAGCGAGACCTGCTGGAGAGCGTCATCCCCACGATCGAGGCCCGCTACTCCGTGCAGGCGGACCGCGAGCACCGCGCCCTCGCCGGCCTGTCGATGGGCGGCGGCCAGGCCCTGAACTTCGGGCTGGGGAACCTGGACGCCTTCGCCTGGGTCGGCGGGTTCTCGTCCGCCCCGAACACGAGGCCGCCCGCGGAGCTCGTCCCAGAGCCGAAGGCCGCCCGCGAGAAGCTGAGGCTGCTCTGGGTCGCCTGCGGCGACAAGGACGGCCTGCTCCGCATCAGCCAGGGCGTCCACGCCCACCTGAAGGAGCAGGACGTCCCGCACGTCTGGCACGTGGACGGCCACGGGCACGACGCGACCGAGTGGAAGAACAACCTGTATCACTTCGCCCAGCGGATCTTCCGGTGAGAGCCGCCGAACGACCCGACGAGGCCCGCGGTCACGAACCGGAGCTGGAGACCCTCATGCGGAGAATCACCTCGATTTGGCGCGGATCGACGGCTGCGCCGACGCTCGTCGCGATCGCCCTGCTCGCCCGCGCCGGCGCGGGACACGCCCAGGCGCCGGCCACGCTGGAGGTGGACGTGAGCAAGCCCGGCGTGACCATACCGGCGGAGTTCTTCGGACTGATGACCGAGGAGATCAACCACGCCTACGACGGCGGCCTGTTCGCCGAGCTGATTCAGAACCGCACCTTCCAGGACCCTCGGCCCGAGCGCCGCGGCCCCGGCGGCGGCGGCCCCGGCGGCCCCCGCGACCGCCTGCCCATCCACTGGTCGGTCCTCGGCACCGGAAAGGCCGCGATCGACGACGCCGACCCGGTGAGCCCCGCCCTGCCGCTGAGCCTCCGGCTCGACTTCGCCGGCGGCGAATCCGGCGTCGCGAACGACGGCTTCTGGGGCATCCCGGTGCGCCCGGACGCGACCTACACCGCCACCTTCTACGCGAAGGCCGCCGGCGGCTTCGACGGCCCCGTCACCGCATCGATCCGGCTCGACCAAGGGGACGCCGTCGTCGCCTCCTCGCCGTCCCCGCCGATCACCGGCGCGTGGAAGAAGTACACCGTCAAACTCGCCACCGGACCCGACGCCCCGACCACCGCGAAGGCCCGCTTCGTCCTCTCCGCCGACGGCGCGGGGAGCGTCGCCTTCAGCCTGGTCTCGCTGTTCCCGCCCACCTATCAGGGCGCGCCGAACGGGCTGCGGCCCGACCTGATGGAGCTGATGGCCGAACTGCGTCCGAAGTTCATACGCCTGCCGGGCGGGAACTATCTCGAGGGGAACCGGTTCGCCGACCGGTTCAACTGGAAGAAGATGATCGGCCCGGTCGAGTCGAGGCCCGGACATATGGCGCCCTGGGGCTATCGCTCGTCCGACGGGTTCGGCCTGCCGGAGTTCCTGCTCTGGTGCAAGCAGCTCGGGGCCGAGCCGATCCTGGGCGTGTTCGCCGGCTACGTCCTGAACGGCGACCACTTCGACGCCGGCAGCCCGGAGATGGCCGTCTACACGCAGGAGGCGCTCGACGAGATCGAGTACATCGCCGGCCCGGCGGACGGCGCGTGGGGGGCCAAGCGGGCCGCCGACGGCTTCCCCGAGCCGTTCCCGCTGCGCTACGTCGAGATCGGCAACGAGGACTGGTTCGACCGCTCGGGGAGCTACGACGGCCGGTTCACGCAGATGGCCCGGGCGATCCGGGAGAAGTACCCGCACCTGAAGATCATCGCGTCCGCGCCCGTGAAGAGCTTCAGGCCGGACCTCGTCGACGATCACTTCTACCGCAGCGCCGGCCAACTCTTCGGGATGTCGAGCCTCTATGACCCGCGGCCCTCCGGCTCGCCGCCGCCGGCGTTCGCCGGCGGCGGCTGGAACGGGCGACAGCCGGACGGCGTCAAGACGTTCGTCGGCGAGTGGGCCACGCAGGAGGGGCGTCCGACCCCGAACCTCAACGCCGCGCTGGCCGACGCCGCGTTCATCATGGGCCTGGAGAAGAACTCCGACGTCGTGCCGATGCAGTGCTACGCGCCGCTGCTCGTGAACCTGAACGAGGCCGATCCCGCCAGGGGGTACCCCCGCGCCTGGCAGTGGAACACGAACCTGATCGGGTACGACGCCCTGCGCAGCTTCGGCTCGCCGAGCTACCACGCGCAGGTCATGCTCGCCCAGAACAAGGGCGACGTCGTCCTGCCCGCGCGGTTCGAGGTCCCGCCGGCCCCGGCCGGCGAGGAGCCGGCGCGCGGGCGCATCGGCGTGGGCTCGTGGCGTACCGAGGTCGAGTATGCGGACCTCTCCGTCACGGCCCCCGACGGCCGCGCGCTGCTCAACTCGGAGCAGGCCCGGGACGTGAGCCGCTGGCGATCCGCCGGCGGCGACTGGACCGTCCGGGACGGGTCCATCAGGCCCGCCGCGCGCGACGCCGAGACGTGGGCTTTCACGGGCGATGCGGGCTGGACGGACTACACCCTCCGGCTGCGGGCCCGCAAGGTCCGCGGCTCCGAGGGCTTCATCGTCATCTGGCACGCCGCCGACGACGATCACTACCGTTGGTGGAACGTCGGCGGCTGGGAGAACACCCTGGCCCGCTGCGAGGCCGCCGACGGCGGCGGCCGGACGCCCTATGGGACCGGGGCCCCGTTCACCGTCGAGGCCGGGCGCTGGTACGACCTGCGATTGGAGGTCGCCGGCCGCCGCATGCGCGGTTTCATCGACGACAAGCTCGTGACCGAGGCCGCCGACGAACGACCGGCCGCCGCCCCCGCCTCGACGCTCGCCACCGCCACCCAAGACCGGGCGGATCACGCCGTCCTGGTGAAGGTGGTCAACATGGGGCGGACGCCCGTAGTCGCGACCGTCGACATTCGCGGCGTCGGCCGCATCGAGCCGGACGGGACCGCGCTGGTGATCGCCGGCGACCCCGGCGCCGTCAACACGCTCGACGACCCGAAGAAGGTCGCACCCCGGCGGGAGACGCTCGCCGGCGCCTCCACGAGCTTCCCGCACACCTTCCCGCCCCACTCGTTCACGATCCTGAGGCTGAAGACGGCGGCCGAGTGATCGGATCGAACCAAACCGGACGGGAGGATCGAGATGCGCTCCAGGTTCGCGGCGGTCGTACTCTCGCTCGGGCTCGGGTCCGGCGTCGCGGGCCCCTCGACGGCCCCCGCGCAGGAGGTCCGAGCCCGGGCCGGCGACCCGATCCTCTGGGCCGACGTGCCGGACCCCGCGGTCGTCCGCGTGGCCGACGCCTACTACATGAGCAGCACCACGATGCACATGAGCCCGGGGCTGCCCATCATGAAGTCGCACGACCTCGTGGACTGGCGGCTCGTCGGCTACGCCTACGACGTCCTCGACGACGACGATGCGCTGGCGCTCCGAAATGGGAAGAGCGCCTACGGCAGGGGCTCGTGGGCGAGCAGCCTGCGGTTCCACGAGGGCGTCTTCCACGTCACGACGTCCTCCGGAACCACCGGCAAGACCTACGTCTACCGGACGAAGGACCCCGAGAAGGGCCCCTGGGAGAAAACGTCCTTCCGACCCGCGCTGCACGACCAATCCCTGTTCTTCGAGGACGACGGCCTCGTCTACATGGTCCACGGAGGCGGCGACATCCGGCTGACCGAGCTGAACCCCGACCTCTCGGGGATCAAACCCGGCGGGATGGACCAGGTCATCGTCCCGAACGCCGCCGCCGTGGCCGGACCGAACATCGGCCTGCCCGCCGAGGGCTCTCAGCTGCGCAAGATCGACGGGAGATACTACCTCTCGAACATCACCTGGCCCCGCGGCGGCATGCGCACCCAGCTCATCTTCCGGGCCGACCGCCTGACCGGCCCTTACGAGGGCCGGGTCGCGCTGCAGGACCGGGGCGTCGCCCAGGGCGGCCTGATCGACACGCCCGAGGGCGGCTGGTACGCGATGCTCTTCCAGGATCACGGCGCGGTCGGCCGCGTCCCGTTCCTCGTCCCCGTGAAGTGGGAGGACGGCTGGCCCGTCATGGGGGTCGAAGGCAAGCTGCCCGCGACGCTGGATCTTCCCCCGAGTACCCTCGGCGTGCGGGGCGTCGTCGCCTCCGACGACTTCGACAGGGCGCCCGGCGAGCCGGCGCTCCCCCTGGCCTGGCAGTGGAACCACAACCCCGAGGACGAGCACTGGTCGCTCACGGCGCGTCCCGGGTTCCTTCGACTCACGACCGGGCGGGTCGACGCCGATTTCCTGGCCGCTCGCAACACCCTAACCCAGCGGACCTTCGGCCCGACCTGCTCGGCCACGGTGGCCTTGGACGCGGCCCACATGAAGGACGGCGACGTCGCCGGCCTGGCCACGCTCCAGAAGCGGTACGGCTTCATCGGGGTCAAGGCGGCAGAGGGTGCGAAGTCCCTCGTCACGGTGAGCGCGGAGTCCGACCCGCCGAGGGAGGTCGAGGTCGTGCCGCTGACCCAGGACACCGTCTTCCTCAGGCTGGAATGCGACTTCCGGGGTCGGGCCGACACGGCCCGCTTCGCCTACAGCCTCGACGGCGAGAGTTGGTCGGACATCGGCAGGCCGCTCAGAATGACCTACACCCTGCCGCATTTCATGGGTTACCGCTTCGCCCTGTTCCATTTCGCGACCAGCACGCCGGGCGGTGTGGTCGATTTCGACGATTTCCGCATCGGCGGCCGGATCCACGACCCCAAGTGACCGGCCCGCTTCGGTCCGCCAGGCCGTGTCCTCGTGCAACTCGCCCCAGCAGGAACCTTCTGCAGGCTCGGTTGCCCTCGCGGCGATTTTCACGATCGTTCCATACGCCATCGCCCGATTCAGAGGTCTGGAACTTACGTGATCGTGAGATTCCCCGTTCGGCGAACGGACCTCATGGATGGGGGCCGAGGAATGTCGACGACGTTCAAGTCGGCGGCCGAGAGCTATGCCCGCGCCAAGGGCTTATCCCGCGGGACGCGCAACGAGTACGCCTCGACCATCCGGAAGTGGGAGCGGTGGGGCGGCGCGGGGCCGATCGAGCAGCTGAGGCGCAAGGACGTCCGCGAGTTCCTCGACTGGGTCCACGAGCAGGCCGTCAGTGACGAGGGGACCAACCCGGGTCGTACCGCAAACAAGGCCCGCGAGCACCTCAGGGCCGTGCTCTCCTGGGCCTGGGAGCAGGAGTTGATCGAGGCGCCGCCGCGATTCCCCGGTCCCAGGGACCAGCGCGACGTCGCCGGCCGCCACTACCTGACCAAGGCCGAGATCAACGCCCTCTACTTCGCCACCCACGCAATGTCGCGGCCTCGCGGCTGGGACGCCCCGCTGCCGATCGGCCGGTACTGGCGCTCCGCCTTGGTCCTGTTCTTCAACTACGGCGTGGACACAGGGACCGTCTGGGAATCGACGCCGTCCCACGAGCCCATGCTCTGGCGGCACGTCTCGTGGGAACGGCCCTCGCCCGACCGCGAGGTCAAGGAGCGGTCGCCGTGGGGCTGGCTGTTCTACCGGCGGGTGAAGACGGGCAAGGCGTTCCATCGCCCGATGAACCGGGTGGTCCACGCTCACCTCCGGGACATCATGCCGGCCGACCCGCGACCCGACTCTCGGGTCTTCCTCGGCGGCGGGGCCCGCCCGAACTCCCGGTTCCAGTCGCTCTGTTCGCTCGCCGGCATCAAACCCAGGCTGGATATCGAGACCGGTCGGGAGGAGTCTTGGGAGCTGAAGGACCTCCGAAAGACCTGCGCGACGTACCACGACGAGAACGTGCCGGAGTCGTCGGTGGAGATCCTGGGCCACTCGATCGGCGGGATCACCTATCGCCATTACGCCCACCGGGCACCTCTGGCGTTCCGGGCCATCAAGTCGCTGCCGCAGCCGACTGCCTTCCATGCACTGGTGAAGGGCAGCGGCAGCGAGTGCCCTTGCTGCCGACGGAGATACGCCGATGCCGGCTGAAGCGGGCGACCTCACCGAAGCGTTCTAGCGTCCGGCAGCTCAGGCCATCCGGCTCTCGGTCAAACGTCCTCTTCCGCACGGCTACAGGCTGCGTGGACAAAGCGAAAGGATGAGGCGGGTGCTCAGCTGATAATACAGGGATTAATCCCGCGACCATCAACCGCTCGCAAGGGCTATTCGGGCATGGTCACCGGGGGGATCAGGCCTTCGGCCTCGCGACGGAGCACGTGGCAGATCCAGGCTCCCTGATCGCGAGCCTGATCCACCCGCCAATCATATGACAGGATGGCTGTTTCAAGCATCTTACGGGCCTCGACGAACTGTCTCTTCTGGTGCAGCGCCATCGCGAGGACGAGGCGGGGCATGGGCCCGTCGAGGCGGAAGGCATCGCCGCGCATCGTAGCGATTGACTGATCGAACTTTCCCTCACGGTATTCCGCCAGGCCTCGGGCGAACACGAACCAGGAATAGTCCCCGCCATGAGCCGATGGGTTGGACTCCGCGGCGCGTCGGGCGAGGGCGACAGCCTGGCGCAGTTCGTCACCCGTCGCGGGGCGGAGCAGGAACGCCCGGCTAGTTCGTTCCGCGAAGTACGAATTGTTGGTTGTAAAAAACCTCGCGAGCAACGCCTGCCGGGCGCGGCGGTATTCGTCCTCCCGGCCGAGGAACAGGCACAGCTCGGCGTATCCGAACCAGGCATCGTGATCGAGCGGGTTGCGCTCGAGGGCGCTCTGCCAGGCGATCCGAGCCTCTTCCAGCCGTCCTTGCCGCATCAGCTCCGTTGGTACGGACCGTCGAGGGTCCGCTCGTTTGGGGTCGAGGACGATGGCGCGCTCCAGCACCGCGATCCGCCGGAGCACAGTGCCGACTTCATCCCATAGCGCGAAGCAATCGTTTCGCTCCTCCGCGGACGCCGAATCCAGGGCCTTCAGGTCACGTATCCCGGCCAGGTCGGGTTCGACCTGCCAGTGCGTCAACATCTTCCTGGCCAGGCTGAGGTCCCGCTCGGAACCGCCCTCCAGCGTCTTCCCCCACAGGGCCAGGTCGGCCAGCAACCACGCGCGCGCTTGCTCGCGCCAGCGTGCTCGCTCGGCTCGGCTCAACTCCGCCCCATCCTTTCCCAGCCCGCACCCGGCGACCGCGGCGCAGCGAGCCGCAATGTACCTGGTCTCCGTGTTCACGCACTCCATTCGTTCGTAAAAGGGCTCCTCTTCGGTCGACCGGTAACGGCACTCCGTGGTCAAGTTGTCGGCCAGGTCCGGGTCGGCTGCAAACGCCGCGGCGTATAAACGCGCCGCACGATGGTAGCGGCCCTGGGACTGGCAAGACCCCGCCAGCACAAGACGCTCGTCGTTGTCCTGCGGCTCATACACTCCCCGGAGGAACGCGGGCCGGTTCGAGAGGATCATCGCCTCGGCCTCGGAGCGCAGCACGTGACTGGCCCACGCCGCAGGGTGGTCTGCCTGAGAATTCATCCAGTTGTAGGCCCGGATGGCTGCCGCCAACGTCTTGCGAGATTCCGCCTCAGAGCCGGATCGGAACTGGGCCATGGCTAGCACCAACCTCGGACTCGCGCGGTTGGGAATCAGTGCGGCCGACTCCTGCAAGATGGGCACGGCTTGCAGCGGTCGACCCTGGCGATACGTCGCCAGTCCCTTTGCGAACTGGGGCCAAGCTCTCTCGGGTAGGAACTTCGGGCCCGTCGCCACGGCTTGGTCCGCGATCGCGACCGCTCGTCGGAGTTCCTCCCCGGAAGCCGGGAGCAGCAGACAGGCCAGGCTGTCGCGCTCGGCGATGGACCAATGGTCGGCTCCGTTTCTGGCGCGCTCGAGTAGGGCCTTGCGGGCCCAGCGGTACGCGTCGTCGTTTCCGAGGAATGCGCAAAGTTGTGCGTAGCCATCCCAAGGGTCGTAATCCGGCGGAGACGTCTTCAGGAACTTCGCCCAGACGTCACGCGCCTCCTCCAGCCCGCCCCTTTGGGCCAGGGCGCGTGCCAGGTCTCGGGCGCCCGCGCGATTCGACGTAAGTGGAACGGCCTTGCGGAAGGCGGCGACGGCTCCGTCGACGTCGCCGGCGTCATGTAATGCTCGGCCCAGCAGGATGAGGGCCTGACTACTCTGTGGACGACTGGCCACCGCGGCGCGAAGGTAGCCGACGGCTTCCTGCGGGCTCTCCTCCAGTATGAGGTAACCCAGGTGGAAGTTGATCCAGAAATCCTCAGGGTGGCGGCGCTGAGCGGTTCGCACGAGGGCCCGCGCTTCCTCCCGCTCCGCGCTACGGTTCATGATCGCGTACGCCAGCCCACCGAGGATCAGCGGCGGTTGGTCGGGAGCCTCCTTGGACCGTAACAAGGCCATTCGCTCGCCGGCATCATAGGCCCCCCGCACTGTATTGCGTAATCGGCGGCGCCAAGGATCGTCGTCCACACGCTCCAGCACGGCCCACAACCGATCCCTGTCCGCATTGGATCCCCAGAAGAACATCCAGTCGTGGAGGAACGGCAACAGCGTCTCGCGGATGGTCGAATTGCGGATCTGCGACGCCGCCTGCTCGGGATCCGGCGCCGGCAGCGTAATTCCGTACTGCCGAAAAGCCTCGGCGTACAGCCGATGTCCGGAGGGTGCTCTGCCTTCCACAAGGCGTAGCGGGATCTCCTCCAACTCGGTCATCAAGTGCGCGTCGGCGAGCGCATGGAGCACTCGCCGGCGAAGCTCCGTCAGGGCGGGGGTGTCCACCAGGCTCGGCGCCGCCTCCAGCACGGCCCTCGCGTCCGGCCACCGACCTTGCTTCTCGAGGGCCGCGGCCTGCTCCAGAACGGCCTCTCCGGCCTTTGACTGCTGCCCCTCCCGTCGTGCCGTCTCCGCTCGCCGCACGGCCTGCTGTCGTTGCAGCCAGAACCCGCTGCCCACGACAACGCCGAGGAAGGCCAGCGCCGTGACCAATAGGGCCGTACCCGTCGGGTTGCGCCGGCACCATCTCCACAATCGCTCACTCGAGCTCACGGGCCGAGCCTGGATCGGCCGGCCCTCCTCGAGCCGTCTCAGATCGTCGCCCAGCTCCGCGGCGCTGGCGTAGCGACGTTGCGGCTCCTTGGACAAGCACTTCAGGCTGATCGTCTCGAGGTCTCGAGGAACCTTGGTGTTCAACCGCGATGGGGACACCGGCTCGTCATCGACGACTTGCCGTTGCGTGTCGGTCGCGCTCTCGCCTCGAAACGGCGGGCGGCCGGTGAGCATTTCATAAAGCAGGGCGCCGAGGGCGTAGATGTCGGCGGCCGGCCCGATCGTTCCCGTCTTTCCGTTCACCTGCTCGGGGGCCATGTAGCTGGGAGTTCCGATGCGAGCTCCGCTCCATGTGAGCTCCGGCGCTGCATCGAAATGCCGCGCCAGCCCGAAATCGGCGATCTTGGGCGTGCCGTCGGCTGTGAGCAGGATATTGGCCGGTTTCAGGTCGCGATGGACGATCCCGGCCCGGTGGGCCGCCTGCACGGCCTCGGCCAGCGTGATCAGGAGCTCGGCCGACTGACGGGAGGGCTGCGGCACGCCCCCCAGGGCCTGCGCCAGGCTGCCGCCCTCGAGGAGCTCCATGGTGAAATACGGGCACCCCTCGTGGTCGCCCACGTCATAGACGGCGACGATGTTCGCGTGGCGCAGGCTCGCCACCGCCTCCGCCTCGCGTTGGAACCGCGCCCGCTCGGACGGCCCGGCGTAGGCGCCGGCGATGAGCATCTTGAGGGCGACCGGGCGGTTGAGGGGGAGGTGCCGGGCCTTGTAGACGACGCCCATGCCCCCGCGGCCGAGCAAAGCCTCCACGTTATAGCCCGGGATCCGCGGCAAGTTGGCGCCGCCGTGCCCAGAAGGGCTGGTATCGGCGTCGGGGCCATGTCCCGACACAGGGAAGAACGCATCGAGCTTCGCCTCGACGGCGCAAATCTGCCTCCAGCGTCGACGGACCTCCGGGAGCAACTCGGGGCAGGCGCAGCAGACCTCTTCCGGAGCGCGCCCGGTGTCCGAGATCTCGTCGAGTAATTGCTGGACCAGCGATTCGGCAGCCATGTCCGGGCCCCCCTAGGCGGCTGCGTCCGGGACCGCGACCCCCAGCGAGCCCCCGTGCCGCCGGCATGCACCTACACCGACTCGGGCGGCTCCTCGCCGGGGCGGAGGTCGGCCAGTTGCTCCGCCAGGTGCCGCAGGCCGCGGCTCAAGCGACGCTTCACCGTCACCGTCGAGACGCCGAGCAACTCGGCGGCCTCCACCTGGGTCAGCCCCTGGATGCGGACCAGGTCGAAGGCTTCCCGCTGGTCCTCCGGCAACTCGTCGATCGCGCGGAGCATGCGGAGGCCGTCCGGGGTTAGGCCCGAGGCGCTGCTGGCGGCCCACGGCACGAGCTCGTCATGCAACTCCGCGGCGGCCGGCTGTTCATCTAAGCGGCGGGCCAGGTCATTGAGCTCCCAGCGCATGTGCTGGTTGGCCAGCGCGAAGAGCTGGCGGACGGTCCGGGGACGGGCCTCGCGGAGCGCCTTGAGCAGCCGTTCCGCCACGGCGCCCAGCAGTTCCTCGGCCTGTACGTTCAACGGCGGCTGCGTCAGGCGCGGATAGCTCCGGTGCAGCAAGGTGGCGCACAGCAGGCGAAGTCGTTGGACGGACCGGTCGAGCAAGGCCCGGACGATCGGCTCGGCGGGCGAATCCCCGTCCAGCTCGTCGAGGTAGCGCTGGACCACGGCGGTGGTGCGCTCTTGACTCATTTTCCAAACCTTCGGATCGAGTGTCGTTGCATCCATCTCCATCCTACTTCGGCGGGGTGCGCGCTCGCCACGCTTAGTACTAACGACCGGGGAAGCGGGGATGCGACGGAGGCTCCCTTCGCCCCCCGAGCGTCGGCCTCGAATCGCCCGGGCGGGGCGGGCCAGTTCGGGTTCGGGCCGGCCTTTACATCAGCGGTTCGATGTTTCCTCCGTGAAGGATAGTGCTCGGCTTGAAGAGCAGATCCGGGCCGGGTTCGGTTCCCGGAGTACAGCCCTGGTCGAGGCCCTCCACGAGGTGCAGCTCTGTGTCGAGTTCCCGGACTGCTAAGCCGCGATCCTTCAAATGCACCCCGATGTAACGCCCAGCGGAGCGATCCTGCGAGTGGCCTCCACCCGAGGCGAGCAATGGCTGACCCAGTGTCATGGCCCCCCACAAAGATTCGTTGAAACAGGGGTCGATTATTCGGAGAAGATCCAATGAGTCAGCAGCCGACTGTCGCGGATTACATCGTCCGACGGCTCGCACGCGAAGGGATCAAAGACTGCTTCGGCGTCCCGGGGGACTTCGCGTTCAAGCTCTGCGACGCGGTCGCCCGGAGCGAGATGATCCGCTGGATCGGCTGCTCCAACGGGCTCGGCGCGGCCTACGCCGCCGACAGCTACGCACGCGTTCGGGGCTGCTCGATGCTCTTGACCACGTACGCCGTCGGCGAGCTGTCCGCGCTCAACTGCGTGATGGGGGCCCTGGCCGGGCGGTCCTGCGTCTTCCACCTCATCGGCATGCCGGCGACGCGCAAGCGGCGGACCCGACAGGTCGTCCATCACACGCTCGGCGACGGCGAGTTCCAGAACTTCGCCAACATCTCGGCCCAGGCGGCGTGCGTCTCGGCCGTGATCACTCCCGACAACCGCGCCCACGAGATGGAGCGGGTGATCGCCACGGCGCGGGCGGAGAGCCGGCCCGCCTACATACTCGTCGCCGCAGACTACGCCGTCACGCCGGTCAACGGTTCCGCCCCGGCCCCATACCCGAGGCCCGCGAGCGGCCCCGACCTGGCCAAGGCCGTCGCGGCGATCGCCGAGAGGGTCGAGGCCGCCAGGTCGCTGGCCGTCATCCCCGTCTACACGGTCTCGCGGTTCCAGCTCCAGGAGAAGCTCCAGGCGCTCATCGAGGCGCTGGGCTGCCCGTTCGTCGCGATGGCGATGGACAAAGGGGTGCTGTCCGAGGCCCATCCCCAGTTCGTCGGGATTTATTCCGGGGCTGCGTCGTCTTCCGCCGTCCTCGAGGCGGTCGAGCGTGCGGACGTCGATATCGACGCCGGCGGCGTCAGCTTCAACGAGGTCAACACGTCCGCCTGCACGAGACGCATTGATCCCGAGAAGCTCATCACCATCGATGTGGATCACGTCCGGATCGCGGATCGAATCTATAACCCCGTCCGCATGGGCGACGTCTTCGACGGCCTGGCCCGTGCCGCCAAGAAGAAATTCGGATACACGGCGCCGCCCAAGGAAGCGCCTGGCAAGCCCGGTGGGCTGCCGGACGACCCGATCTTCGCGGTGAGCATGTACCCCCGGTTTCGAGACTTCCTGAAGCCGCTGGATCGGATCGTGCTCGAGAGCGGCAGCATGAGTTCCGGGATGATCCCGCTCCCGCTCCCCGAGGATTCGGAAGTACAGCTTCAACCCATCTGGGGCTCGATCGGTCGGGCCACCGGGGCCACGCTGGGCATCGCGTCCGCGGACCCGTCGCGGCGGACCGTGCTCTTCACCGGGGAGGGCTCGCACCAGATGACCGCCGCCGACGTCGGGACCATGGCGCGTCACGGGCTGAAGCCGATCATCTTCGTCCTCAACAACGGAGGCTACATGGTCGAGCGGGCGCTCGAGGCGGACCCTGACTGGTCTACAACGACCTCGCCCCCTGGATCTACCACGCCCTGCCCGCCGCCCTGGGCTGTCAGGGCTGGCTCACGTCGAAAGTCATCACGCTCGGCGAGCTCGACGCCGCGCTGGCCAGGGCCGCCACGGGGGAATCGGCGAGCTACTTCGAGGTCGTCGGAGGCGGGATGGATCTCCCGGCGGGATTCGCCATGGCGCATCAACGCCTGGACGTTCTATACGGGAATGATTAGGGCGCGGACCGGCGCCTCATGAAAGCGGTGGCAGGCACAGCATGGGCTGCGGAACGGCCCTAGGGAAACCCGCGTGCCGTCCGGCAGTGCGTCCCTGATCGCGCCCGACATCAACGAGAGGAGCAATCATGAACATTCGGAGCTCGCGAATCGTCGCAAGCGGCGCCATGACCGCGTTTGCCCTGGCGGCCCTGTGGAGTCTCGGGGGGGGGCGCGCCGCCGCGCTCGCCGCGGAGGGCGACGAGGTCGATTACACCTTCGGTCGGCCAGTGAAGGACGGCGAGCAGACGTACGACTGGTATCGGAAGACCCATACCGACGAGGCCGCCAGGCGCTATGGCGTCGATCCGGCGAAGGTCGGCGACGGCATGGACACCTGGCACTGGTGGTGCGGCGTCGATAACCCGGGATTCTGGCGCGAGCAGGCCAAGCTAACCAGCAAGAAGGCGAACGTGCTCACCGCCCGGATTGATCTGTTTCGGATGCTGCAGACCGTGCCGCGTCCCGAGCGGTGGGAAAAGATCGGGCTCATCAACGACCCCGACTGCGTACCCGCGGACAAACCCGACCAGTACGGCCTGAAGATCGACCGGATGAAGGACGGCGCGCTCACCTGGGACCCCGAAGTCTTCGGCTTTTCCAGCGGCGTCGTCGGCCTGCAGCTCTTCAAGAACAAGAGCTTCGACGCGAAGAAATGGTCCATCGACAAGTACCTCGACGACGCGAGCAGCGTGGAGCCGCCGTACCTCGTCGGGATGGCCTGCACCTTCTGCCACACGGCCTTCAACCCCAACCGGCCGCCGAGGAATCCGGCCGAGCCGAAGTGGGAGAACCTGGATTCTCATATCGGCAGCCAGTATTTCCGCGAAGGCATGTTGTTCGGTTACGACATGCCGAGGGACACCTTCGCCTGGCAGTACCTGCACAACCAATCGCCGGGAACGAGTGAGACGACGCGCTTCCCGTCGGACTTCATCAACAACCCCGTCCTGATCAACTCGATTTACCGCCTGAACGATCGACTCAAGCTTGCTCATGCGGACCGAATTTCGCCCGAGCAGAAGGCCATGTTGCATTCGGTCAATAAGCACGTCGGCCTGCCCGAAAACGACGGCTTCGGCGGAACCGACCGCGAGCCGACTTACCGTGCCCCGAGAGTCCTGGCCCCCGGAGGCGACTCGATGGGCCTGGTGGTCGCCGCAACCCGCGTCTACGTCAACGAGGGGTCCGGCTACAAGGATTTTTTCCCGACCTGGGCCCTGAACCCGTACGACCTCAAGGGGAGCATGGAACGCGGCTTCAAGCAATCGGAATTCGATATTCTCGGCAAAGTGCGCAAGGATCCCAAGAGTCCGTGGATGCAGACCGAGGCTCGGATGCCGAACATGGCGCTATACCTGAGCACCCACGACGGCTTCCCCCTCAAGGATGCCGTCGAGGCCGAGGGAAAAGGGGATAAGAACGGCAAGGACTATCTCACGACGAACTCGGATGTACTCCGCAAGGGAAAGCTCGCCTTCGCCGACCACTGCGCTAGCTGCCACAGCAGCAAGAAGCCGGCGGACCTTCCGAAGGACCCCCGAGACGTCGAGGGACGGAAGAAGGCCTGGCGCGACTTCGTGCTGCGGGACGACTTCCTCACGAACAACTTTTTGTCCGACGACGAGCGCTATCCGTGCTCCGAGCTGGGTACGCAGGTCGCGAGGACCTTGAGCCCCAACTGGGATGCGGGCGGCGGCTACGGGCAGATGTCGAGCCTCGGGTTCAAGCTGAACGAGGCAGGCGCCGAGCAAGTGTTCGACCATGACGAGGACGGCAAGCCGATCCCGCTCTACAACCCACTGACCGGCAAGCACGACATCAAGTTCACCGCCAAGAAACTCTTTTACCGAACGCCGCCCCTGGTGAGCATCTGGGCCACGGCGCCCTACCTGCACAACAACTCGGTTGGGTTATACAACGGCGACCCGTCCGTGGCCGGCCGGATGGCCGCCTACGAGGACGGCATGAACAAGCTGCTCCGGCCCGAACGGCGGCCGGGAGTTCGTTCGATGGTGGTCACCACGCAGGCCAGCAAACTGCCGGACTTTCTTCCGATGCTGATGAAGCAGATGCCGGATTTCTCGGACTTGCCCGGCCTGGACCTTGACCTGATCAACGTCCCCAAGGGCACACCTGTCAACTTGATCATGAACCTACACCCGAAGGACGTGAAGACGGTTCTGCAGGCCTATGTGGACGGCGTCTTGCAGGGTCAACCCAGAGAGGCGTTCGCCGAGCTGCTGACGAGGAACCACGCCCTTGGCGAGCAGCGGCTGATGGAGAAGCTCGTCGAGGTCAACGTGTGCCCGGACTTCATCGAAGACCGGGGCCACAGCTACGGGCGTGAACTCGGTGACGACGACAAGCGGGCACTCGTCGAGTACATGAAGCACTTCTAGCGGTCCGACACGCGGACCCGACGTCCAACAGGTCCGTTCTTGCAAGGTGTCGTCACGTCGGCGCGGCGCGCGCACTTCCGTTGACCGCGCGCCTCCGGGACTGCGGCGATCGCGCAACGGCTCGATGTCGCGAACCATCGAAAGGAAATGAACATGAAGAACAAGTGGGCCTTTCCCGTCTGCTACGCGGTCACGATTTTCGCGGTGCTCTGCCCCCAGGCTCCGGGGGGGGACGGCAGCAAGCGCTCCGACGGCAAGAAAGTCACCGTCACGATGAAAAGCCTGAGCTTCAGTCCCAAGACGCTGGAAATCGAGGCCGGCGACTCGGTCGTCTGGAGCAACGAGGCGCGGACGAAGCACACGGCGATTTCGGATGACGACGGGAAGTCGTTCGACACGGGCGAGATCGAGCCCGAGAAGTCGTCGAAACCCGTGAAGTTCGATACGGAGGGTGAGTTCAAGTACCACTGCAAGGTGCACGGCAAGTCCATGAGCGGGACGGTCGTCGTCAAGGCAAAGTCGAAATGACCCCAATTCGAGGCGCACCGATGGCATCGCAACTTATGAATACGGGATCGTCGGTCGTCGAGGCGGTCGCCAAGGCGCGGGCAAGCTTCCGCAGCGGCCGGACGCGCGCCGTCTCGTGGCGTCGCTCTCAGCTCGAGGCCCTGAAGCGGCTCCTGAAGCAGGAAGAGTCCGCGATCTTCGAGGCGTTGTGGGCCGACCTCCGCAAGCCCCGTCTCGAAGGCTACCTCACCGAGGTCGGCTTCGTGATCAAGGAGATCGACGATGCCCTGCGGCATCTCGACGGGTGGATGAAGCCGGAGCGGAAGCACACGTCGCTCCTGGCCCAGCCCGGGCGGTCCTGGACGACCCACGATCCGCTCGGCGTGGTCCTCATCATCGGCACCTGGAACTACCCCGTCCAGTTGCTCCTCGCGCCCCTGGCGGGCGCCCTGGCGGGCGGGAACGCGGCGGCCCTGAAGCCGTCGGAGATCGCGTCGCACACCTCCGCCTTGATGGCGGACCTGTTGCCGCGGCACCTCGACCCGGAGGCCGTCGCGGTGATCCAGGGAGGCGCCGACGAGACGCAGGCCCTGTTGGATGAGCGGTTCGACATGATCTTCTTCACCGGGGGCGGCCGGGTCGGCCAGGTTGTGCTCGAGAAGGCCGCCAAGCATCTCACCCCCGTCGTCCTCGAGCTCGGCGGCAAGTCGCCGTGCCTGGTGGATCGGGACGCGTCGCTGGAGGTCGCCGCCCGGCGGATCGCCTGGGGCCGGTTCAGCAACGCGGGCCAGACCTGCGTGGCCCCCGACTACGTGCTGGTGCACGAGGCGGTGGAGTTGGAGCTGCTCGCCCATCTGCGTGCCGCGGTGACGGCCTTCTACGGCGACGACCCCCGGACGAGCCCCGATTACTGCCGCATCGTCAACGATCGCAACTTCGAGAGGCTGTCGAAGCTGCTCCACGACGGCGAAGTCATTTGCGGCGGCCAGGCCGATGCCAAGGAACGCTATATCGCCCCGACGGTCCTTCGAGGCGTGTCGCCCGACGCTCCGGTGATGCGCGATGAGATCTTCGGCCCCATCCTGCCCGTGCTCGCCGTCCCCAGCATGGACGCGGCGATCGAGTTCGTGACGGACCGACCATCGCCCCTCGCGCTGTATGTCTTCTCGAACGTCGAGGCGACCCAGCAGAAGGTCATCGACCGGACGAGTTCCGGCAACGCCTGCATCAACGACGTCCTGATGCACATGGTCGTGCCGGAACTGCCCTTCGGCGGGGTCGGCGAGAGCGGCATGGGGCGCTACCACGGCCGATGGAGCTTCGAGACGTTCACCCACCGCAAGGGGGTGCTCGCCAGGTCGATCCACCTGGACCTGCCCGTTCGCTATCCGCCGTATTCCGACGGTCACTTGGCTTTGCTGAAGCTCATCGATTGATCCGAGGAGGGTATGAGATGAGAGGTAGGTCGGAGGGTCGATTGAAGATCGTGATCGTCGGCGCGGGGATCGGAGGCCTCTCCGCGCACCTCGCCTTCGCCGGGGTCGGGTTCGAAGTGGCGCATTACGAGCGCCGATCCGAGCTCGGGCCCGCCGGCGCGGGGATCTTCATCTGGCCGGACGGGGTGAAGGTCCTCAGGACACTCGGGCTGGGCGAGCGTCTCGCCGCGATCGGCAATCGACCGGACTTCCTGGTAATGCGCGGCCCGGACGGTCGGCCTCTCTCGGAGCTGCCGCTCAAAGAAATCTGGGACCGAAGCGGGGCCCCGGGCTACGTCGTGAGCCGAACGAACCTGCAGGATCTCCTCCTCGACGCCGTGGGACCCGGGCGACTTCAGTTGGGGATGAGATGCATCGGCCTCGACCAGTCCGACACCGAGGTGATCGTGCACTTCGACGGAGGACTCGAGGCGATCGGCGACCTCGCCGTGGGCGCGGACGGCATCCATTCCGCCGTACGCAGCGTGGTTGCGCCAGATGTCGAGCCCTCCTACGCCGGCATCGCGAGCTGGGTCGGGATCGTCCCGAACGACGGCGTGCAGCCGGAAGATACCGTGGTGGAATACCTGGGCGAGGGAAAACGCTTTGGCCTCCTGCCACTCTCAAACAACCGGGTCTACTTCAATTTCGCGGCCGCGTGGGACAGGGGGCGGCCTCGCCCCGCGACGGGCTGGAGCGGCTTTCTCGAGCGGCTGTTCGCAGGTTGGCCCCCCCAGGTTCCGGCCGTGCTCCGACGCCTCGAGGGCCGGGAGCCGATCCACCTCGAGATCTGCGACCTGCCGCATCTCGACCGGTGGAGCTCGGTGCGGGTGGCCCTCCTGGGCGATGCCGCCCACGCGACCACGCCGACGGTCGGCCAGGGGGCTTGCCAGGCGCTGGAAGACGTGGACGTCCTCGTCCGATGCCTCCAGAGCGATCCGGCCGACGTGGACGGCGCCCTACGCCGTTACGAGTCGGAGCGAAAAGGGCGGGCCGAGGAGATCGTCGCGTTCTCGCGAAGGGGCCTCGAGAGACTCCACGCGAGGGACGAGTCGATCTACGGCGAGACGTATCGCGCCATTCACGCATCGTCCGCCCCCCGGACCGCTATGACGATCGAAGGCTGGCTTGCACGGGGACCGAACGGATGAGAGGCGATCGGCTGATGATGACTTTGAGGTTGTTCTCCGCTCGTCCGGGGGCGGCCCGGAGGAAGGAACTCCCGCTTCCTCCGCTCGCGATGCGGATCTTGTCGGGTGTCCTCTTCGTGGCGGCCATCGCGAGCGAGCCACGCGCGTCGGCACAAGTCCTGGTATCGCCGACGAGATCCGTCGATCACGCGGGGCAAGGCCCGACCGGGCTGTCCGTACCCCGCCCCTACGAGCGCGGCAAGATCCCCGTCGTCCTCGTCCACGGCCTCTGGGGCAGCGACCGGCAGTGGGATCGGATGGTCCGGGACCTCGAGGCCGTCGAGGCGATTAGCAGCCGGTACCAGTTCTGGACCTTCGGCTACGCGACGGGCGACTCGATCCCGTTCTCGGCCCTGAGACTCCGGCGGGCGATCCGGCGGGCGCGGGATGTATTCGACCCCGCCGGCACCGACGAGGCATTCGATCGCATGGTCGTCGTCGGTCACAGCCTCGGAGGGCTGGTGGCGAAGATGACCGCGCGGACGACCGGGCCGACGCTCTGGAGGACTGTCAGCGCGAAGGATCCCGTCGGGATGTCCGGCCCGGCGGCGGACGTCCGGTTCCTGCGCGAGGCGTTCATCTACGAGCGTCTGCCCGAAGTGCGGCGCGTCGTCTTCATCGCGACCCCCCACCGCGGAAGCCCGCTCGCGCGGGGGGTGCTTGGCGACCTGGGGAATCGCATCTGCCGCGTGACGGACGGCGCGGACGACGTGCGCCGGCGGCTGCTCGTATGCAACGACGCCGGTTTCTTCGAGCCCGGCTTCCGCCTGAACTCCCAGACCAGCGTCGGGGGACTCGAGCCAGGCAGCCCACTCCTCACGGCCCTCGACGAGCTTCGGATTGACCCCGCCGTGGCCTTCCATTCCATCATCCCCTCGCGCGGGAGGGGGAGGGGCGACGGGATCGTTCCCCTTGGGAGTGCACGCGTCGAGGGTGCCGCATCGGAACTCCTCGTCCGCGCAGAGCACGCTTGCCTCGAGGAGCAGGAAGTCATCCGTGAGACCGCCCGTATCCTCGCCGAGCACGGCAGGATGTCCGGCAAGGACTCATCGCACATTGTGCTCGGCGTGGCCGAGCTCCGGGGCGAGTCGTGGGCCAAGGGTCGATCGAGCGGCGAAACGCCGGCCACCGGGGGGATGCCATGAGCGACGGACGGGTCCACCGGGTCGTGATCGTCGGAGGGGGATTCGCGGGGTTGCGGGCCGCCAAGTCGCTCCGAAGTCCCGCGGTGCAGGTCACGCTCATCGACCGACGCAACCATCACGTGTTCCAGCCGCTCCTCTACCAGGTCGCGACCGGGTTATTGTCACCCGCGAACATCGCGACGCCGCTCCGCACGGTCTTCCGGCGGCGACGCAACGTCGAGGTGCTCTTGGAGGAGGTCGTCGACTTCGACCTCGTCGGCAAGCTCGTGCGGTGCCGCGGCCGCGACTTCCCCTACGACACGCTGGTGCTGGCGGCCGGGGGCCGCAACCACTACTTCGGCCGCGACGACTGGGAGGCGGTCGCGCCGGGACTGAAGTCCCTCGAGGACGCGACGACCCTCCGGCGGCGGATCTTGTCTGCGTTCGAGGCGGCCGAGCTCGAGGACGACCCCGAGGCGCGGGAGGCTTGGCTGACGTTCGTGGTGATCGGCGCCGGGCCGACCGGCGTCGAGATGGCCGGCGCCATCGGAGAACTCGCCCGCTCGATCCTGCCGCGGGAGTTCCGGAGGATCTCCGCGGCCAGGCCGCGAATCCTGCTTCTCGAGGGCGGGGAGGACATCTTGTCGTCCTTCGCCGTCGAGCTTACCCGTGCGGCCGTGGAATCGCTCGCCCGCCTGGGCGCGACGGTCCGCACAGGTTGCGTCGTCACGGAGGTGCGCCCGGGCTTGGTCGCATTCCGGCGCGGCGAGGCGATCGAGGCGGTCGCCGCCCGTACGGTGGTTTGGGCCGCGGGCGTGAAAGGGTCGCCCCTCGGGAGCGTGCTGGCCTTGGCGGCCGGGTCGGAGGTGGATCCCTCCGGCCGTGTGAAGGTCCTCGCCGACTTCTCGCTGCCGGGCCACCCCGACGTCTTCGTCATCGGCGACCTCGCGGCGTACGAGGCTACCGCCGGCCGGCCGCTGCCGGGAGTCGCCCAGCCGGCCCTCCAGGCGGGCGCGTACGTCGCCCGGCTCATCCTGGCGCGTCGGCGGGGGCGGACGCCGCCGGCCTTCCGATACGACGACCGCGGCAGCATGGCCACGATCGGCCGCAACGCCGCGATCGCCCAGGTCGGCCGGTTCCGATTCTCGGGCTTCATCGCCTGCGGGATGTGGATGTTCATCCATCTCCTCTTCATCGAACAGTGTCACAACCGGCTGCTGGTGCTCGCCCAGTGGCTGCGGAGCTATTTTACGGGCGCCCGCTCCGCTCGCCTGATCGAAGGAGCGAACGGCGAGGGGGAGGTCCTTCTCGGTTCATATGGGGACGACGGAGTGCGCATTTATCCGGCCTCGGCGTCGCAGGCTGCTTCGGGCCGCTCGCGGCCGGTGGGCGCCGGCGCCTCGACGGATGAGGACGGGGGGCCACGATGAGCGACGCCCAGTTCTGGCACCGCATCCAGTTCGCCTTCACGAGCACCTTCCACTGCCTGTCCCCCCAACTCACCAGGGCGGAAATCGTGGCGCCGCGCGGCAGCACGCGGCTTATTCTTCCCATAATTGCAGCCCGAACCGCCGCGAAATCTCGCTTGCGTTGGCTCCCCGGGCGGCATCCAAATCGGTTCGCGGAACCGGAAACGCATCACCCCCCCCGGGATCGTTCGACGGGCGAACGGACCCGTCCTGCCCATCGGGCCTCGAGGAGTAGCCGGGCTCACGGTGGACGGACCCCGTCCCGTCTTTCCCGGGGCATCACCAGCGTCGGCTCTCGACGACCCTGCGGCACCTCGCAGGACCGGGAGGCGATCATCACTGAGCCTCAGCACCGCCTAGAGAGGAAGAAAAAATCATGACATTATGCCGAGACATTCATGCGAAGGTGGGGAGCATCCTCGCGGCATCCCTGGGGGTGGACGAAGCCGACGTCATCCCGTCGGCCACCCTGCAGGGCCAGCTGGGTGCGGAGTCGATCGACTTCCTCGACATCGTCTTCCGCCTGGAGCGCGGGTTCGGGATCAAGATCCTCCAGGGCGAGCTGTTCCCCGATTCGATCCTCGGGGGACGGGCCGATCTCTTCCAGGAGGGAAGGGTCACCGACCTGGGCATGGTCGAGTTGCGGTCGCGGATGCCTTACGCCGACCTCGACGACCTCGAGCGCGACCGACGCCTCGGCTCCGTCGCCGATCTCTTCACGGTCGGGCTGGTCGTCCGGTATGTCGAATGGAAGCTCGGCCGGGACGGCCGGACGGTGACGGTCGATCGCGCGGACCCTCTCGAGGTGTGCGACCCACCGTCCGTACACCAGCCACTCTCGCCGGGTCGTTGACCGGGGAGGGGCTGTGCGAGCCATTCGAGTGGGATCGCACCAGGTCCCACGGCGAGGCCCAGACGTCAGTCGCTGAAACCAAGGATGCGGCATCGCGATTTCGTCCTTGGGTGCGGGCCTCGAGTCGGCTCGGATGCCGAATCTCACCGATATCACGAAGAGTGTCCGGCGTGGCGACCCACAGTCCACGCGATGTACGTCCCGCGAAGTGCCCTCCTTGCCTGAGTCCGAGCCGGATGAGGGCACGGCTCTGCTCAGCAGGCCGGGCGCGATGGTGAAAGCCGTACTCCCCCCGAGGCGGAATCGGTGCAGCTTGCGCCATTGCGCGGCTCAACGCCACGGACGCCCCAGGTCCACAATCGTCACCAGAGACGATCGCATCAAGTTTCGACGATAGGATTCCCGGTCTCGGCGTGCCCCCCATCCAACCCCACGACTGGCATCAACGGTTCTTTAATCAACCAGGAGTTTTGACATGAGAGTTCTCAGTTCCGCGTCGAAGTCGGTTCGTAGCGACCGCCGCAAGGGGATGCCCGCGCGGAAACCTCCCGGGTACCGGCTCGTGATTGAGGCGATGGAAGAGCGTAGTCTGCTCTCCGCAGTCGTGCTTCAGACGAACCTGGTGTCGGACCTGCCGGGCGTCGCCCAGGTCCTGGACCCCAACCTGGTCAACCCGTGGGGCATCTCGGAAAGCAGCGCCAGCCCGTTCTGGATCTCGGACAACAACGCCGGCGTCTCCACGCTCTACAATGCCCCAGGCGCCGACGACACGCCGGTCTCGATCAACCCGCTGGTGGTGAACATCCCGACGCCCGGCGCCCCGCTCGGCGCCACCGGGACTCCCACCGGGACCGTCTTCAACCTCGACGGGGGCGCGACGGGGGGGTTCAAGGTCAAGGGGGTCGACAAGAACGGAAAGCCGATCACCGCCTCCGCGGCCTTCCTGTTCGCCACCGAGGACGGCACCCTCGTCGGCTGGAACCCCGCCGTCAATCCCAAGGGTTTCGTCCCGGCGAAGGCCGGCACGAACGGTATCATCGCCGTGGACAACTCCGGGAACAATTTCAAGAAGTCCAATCCCGCCAGGCAGACCGGGGCGGTCTACAAGGGCCTGGCCACCGCCAGCAGCGCGACCCCGATCTTCGCGTCCGACCGCAACTCGGCGACGGTGCTCTACGCCGCCAACTTCCGCTCCGGCAAGGTCGAGGTCTACGATACCAACTTCAAGTCCGTCAAACTGAATGGTCGTGCGTTCGCCGACCCGAACCTCCCCAAGGGCTACGCCCCGTTCAACGTGCAGGTCCTGGGCGGCAAGGTCTATGTCACCTACGCCAAGCAGGACGCCAAGAAGCACGACGACGTGGCCGGAAACGGCAACGGCTTCGTCGACGTGTTCAACCTGAACGGGACGCCCGGCCTGCCTGGCGGGAGGGCGCGCCTGGTTTCACGGGGCCCGCTCGACTCGCCGTGGGGCCTGACGCTGGCGCCGTCGAGCTTCGGGGCCCTCGGCGGCGACCTGCTGGTGGGCAATTTCGGCGACGGCATGATCAATGCCTTCGACCCCACGACCGGCGCGGCCCTGGGCAGCCTGATCGGCGCCGACGGCAAGCCGATCCGGGTCGACGGGCTGTGGGCGCTCCAGGTCGGCAACGGCGGCAGCGGCGGCGACGCCAACTCGGTGTACTTCACCGCCGGCCTCGACCACGAGCAGCACGGCCTGTTCGGTTCGCTGGCGCCGGTTGCGCCGGCGGCCGGAGGTGCGGACGTCCTCACGTATCACAACGATACTTCCGGGACCGGGGCCAACCTGAACGAGACGACGCTGACGCCGCAGAACGTCAACGCGTCGAGCTTCGGGAAGCTCTTCAGCTACAAGGTCGACGGCCAGGTCTATGCCCAGCCCCTGGAGGTCGGCCAGGTGCGTATGAGCGACGGCCAACTCCACAACGTCCTGATCGTGGCCACAGAGAATGACAGCGTCTATGCCCTCGACGCCGACGACCCGACCGCGGGCCCGAGGCACAACGGCGTCCTCTGGCAGGACAGCTTCATCGACCCGGCGAACGGCGTCACGACCGTCCCCTCCCAGGACGTCGAGAATAACGGCGTCGGGCCGACCTACGGCATCACGGCCACGCCCGTCATCGACAGGGCTACGGGGACGATCTACGTCGTCAGCCAGGTGAAGGAGCAACCGACCGACGCGGGCGGGCCGCACTACGTGCAGCAGTTCCACGCCCTGGACCTCATCACCGGCAAGGAGAAGGACGGCGGCCCGGTCACGATCGGCGACACCACGCTCCACCCCGACGGCAGCTTCACCAACGACACCCAGATCTCCGTCCCCGGCACCGGCGCCGGATCGGCCGACGGGGTGGTCAAGTTCAACGCGCTGCGGCAGCTCCCCCGGATGGGCCTGGTGCTCGACATGAACGTGCCGGGGCATCCCGACGGCGTCGTCTTCACGGGCTCTGCATCGGATGGCGATATCGACCCGTACCACGGCTGGCTCATCGGCTACGACGCGAAGACCCTTAAGTTGGTCACCATCTTCAACACCACGCCGAATGGCGACTTCGGGGGGATCTGGCAGTCAGGAGCGGCCCCCACGGTTGCGTCCAACGGCGACCTGATCCTTGGGGACGGCAACGGTACGTTCGACGCCTTCACCACGACGACCCCGCCCGGCCCGGCCGCGCAGGGCGAGTCCGGCTTCGGCCTCGGTTCCAGCGGGATCCACCAGAGCGCGGCCGTCAGCTTCGCCGCCTCCATACCGAGCACCGGCGTCGGCTCGACGGGCCTGTTCTTCAACGGCGACACCCCCACCGACCATCCGCTCGCGCCCGACGTCAACCAGCCGCTGGCCGGGACGGGCATCAACTTCACGGCGGGGGCCGAGGACCCCAACGGACCGCACACCTACCAGGCGACCCTCTCGTATCACGGCGCCACGCTCACCGAGACGATCACCGATCAGACCACCGGCGCCTCCTTCAGCCGCGACTACGCGAACGTGGACCTCCCCAACAGCGTCGGCGGCGACACCGCCTTCGTCGGCTTCGGCGCCGGCACCGACGGCCGGACGGCGACGAACGCGATCACCAGCTGGACGTACTCCAGCGGTGGCCAGACCCTCATCGACCACTCCGGCGGCTTCGCCAGCAACGGCGACCTGACGGCCACCGGGATCACGACGTTCAACGGCTCCGCGGCCGACCTGACCACCGATGATGGCCAGCAGGCGGGCAACCTCTTCGCCAACACGCGCGTGAACATCCGGGACTTCTCGACCACGTTCACCTTCCAGATCCAGCATCCGGGCTCGGGCCCGATCGGCGATGGCCTGACCTTCATCATCCAGAACGACACCGGCCACCGGCCCGGCCCGGACTTCGGCGAGTCGAGCCTCCGGCTCAGCCCGACCCCCGGGACAATGACCGTCGTCGACTCCTTCACCCCGTTCGACTTCAAGAACCGGGACATCCACGACACCGACACGAGCTCGACCGGCATGACGCTGCTGCCCGCCTTCCCGGGAACGGCGCATCCGAACCTGGCGGTCACGGCCGACAAGTCGGGGACGATCCGCCTGATCGACATCGACAATATGGGCGGGTTCAACCCCGGCGGCCCGGACAACGTCCTCCAGGAGTTCACGGCCAACCCCCACGGCCTGATCTATAGCTCACCGGTCTACTTCGACGGCAAGGTCTATATCCATGGCGTGGGCGATGTGCTCAAGGCCTTCGCCCTCAAGCTCGACCCGGCGACGAACACGATGCTGCTGGACGAGACCCCGGTCAGCCAGGGCACGTCGGTCTCCGGCTTCCCCGGGGAGGTGCCGAGCGTTTCGGCCGACGGTACGAGCAACGGGATCGTCTGGGACCTGCAGGTGGATGGCTTCGCCACGGGCAGCCCGGCGATCCTCCGGGCCTACGATGCGAACGACCTGTCGACGCCGCTGTACGCCAGCAACCAGGCCGGTCCGCGCGACACGGCCGGCGGTGGGATCAAGTTCAGCACGCCGACGATCGCCAACGGGCACGTCTACCTCGGGACGCAATTCGAGGTTGACGTCTACGGACTCCTCCCGCGGGCGGGTGGCGCGGCCGTCGCCGCCGCCCCGCAGGTCGGCGGCGACATCGGCCTCACCATCAACCCGGCCGCCCCGCCGAGAAGCAGTTCCATGGCGGAGGCTGGCGGCGGCGCGGCGGACCTGCATGCTGCGGCGCTCGACGCCATCGGTAGCGGGGGCGGCTTGAGCCGCCTGAGCGTGCTGACCGACCAGGAGGCGTTGAAGCACAAGAGCCGGGGGGTTGGCCGGCTAGCCGCCGCCGCTCGAGGTACCACAGAGATGCGACGCGCGGAACCCCATGCCTAGGCCCTCGTTGCCTGATGGGTGTTGAGTAGACGGACGCCGGCCCGATCCAGTGCCCGGCCGTGGTCCTCCGCGTGGACGAGTCCAGGACCTGGAAGATCGCCGCCGAGCGGAGCTTCTCCAGGACCCCGTGATCGAGTAGCCGACGCGCCACCCCCTGCGTGCCAGAACCGAGGGACCGTATTAGCCGGTTTGCAAGATGCTTGTCATGGAGGCCGTGGCCGTTTCTCTCGCTCAAGGGGCTGCATCACCCTGCTGCCCCTTGAGCCGCAATTCGATCAGCCGACTCGTCACGGCGAACATGGCGGAGGCCGACACGCCGAACATCAGGACGCCGTTCGCGGCCTCGAGCGGGCCGAGCAACCGCCAATCGGGCGCCATCACGATATCGCCGTAGCCGAGGGTCGTGAAGTTCACGGCCGAGTGGTAGAAGGCCGTCGCGAAGTCCGGGAGGGCGCCGCAGATCACGAAGGCGACGGCCCAGAGGGCGACCTGCGTCAGGAGGGCCGTCATGAGGATCAGTATGACCCCGGTCGTGACGCTGACGTTCCGCAGGAAGCTCCGGCCGGCATAGCCGATCCTGTGGAGCCACGCCACGAACCGGACCGTCAAGGCGATGGCCATCGACTGGACCAGCATCGAGGCCGGCAGGACGACCAAGACGACGAGGAGGAAAGCCATCATGAGAATTCGATCCAATCCGGTGCGTCGAGGTCCTCGCGGCGGCCGGTAGATTTTTCCTGATCCTCAGGACCGGCAGGGCCGAAAACAGAACAGAGCATTCCTGTAACACTGGGGATCATACCCTGTCCGGAGGTCGTCGACGGATGGCGTGTTTCGGGGCCGATCGCCGTTGCCGAGTCCTTTGCATCCTGGTCCCGCTGCTGACCGGGGGCTGCATCCGGCCGCGCGCGGACGTCCGCAGTTCGCTCGAAGCACGCGTATTCCCGGTCCTGGACCAAACGATCCCGGCCGACGCGATAGTCCGTCCGGCGGTCGCCGATCGCCCCGAGGGTCTCGACCAGACCCTTCCCCCGGCGCTGGAGGCGGCCCCGACCGCCGCGCCCCGGCCGAACGAGGCGGCCGGCTCGGCGCCCACTGCGACGGATGCGTCGGAGGAACCGGCTGGCCAGCCGCTCACGCTCCCCGAGGCGATCGGGCTCGCGTTCCGCCTCCAGCCACGCCTGCGCGCCCAGTTGGAGAGCATCGCCCAGGCCCGGGGCCGGGGCGGGGTCGCCTTCTCGATGTTCCTCCCCACCGTCGCCGGCAACTACGATGTCGGCGGGTTCACGCTCGGCGTCGGCGGCGAGCCCATCGGGGTCGGGGGGGGGACCCAGAACTTCAACTTCATCCCCTTCACCGGCGCCGTGCCCGTCGGCCTGAACATCAAGTCGGGATACGAGCTCGCGGAGCTGAAGGTCCAGTGGCTGCTCCTGGACTTCGGCCGCCGGCTGGGCCGGTACGAGCAGGCGAAGCTCGCGGTGGACGTCGCCCAGCTCCAGACCGATCGTGCCTTCCAGACCGTGTCGAACGAGGTCTCCGTCGCCTACTACGGCGTACTGCGGGCGAAGGCCCTGCGGCGGACCTTCGAGGACGCCGCCCGACGCGCCGAGATGCAACTGGCCGACGCCCGCAAGCTGCTTGGCGAAGGGGTCGTGGAGCGTGAGACGGTCCTGCGGGCCGAGGTCCTGCGGGCCGAGACCCGGCAGCAACTCCATGCCGCCGTCGAGTCAGAGTACGTGGCCCTGGCGGAGCTGGACCTGGTGATCGGCCTGAAGTGCAACCAGCCGGTCGGCGTCGTCGAGCCCCCCGCGATCCCGTCGTTCGACCGGTCCCTGGCCGATTGCCTCCAGACCGCCGTCCGGGAACGCCGGGAATTCCACGTCGCTCGGCGTGCGGTCGAGATCGCCCGGGAAGGGACCCGCGTGGCGCGGGCGGACTTCGCTCCCAAGGTCATCGCCGACGGGACCCTGCTCAACTTCCAACAGTCCAGCCCCACCGGGTACGCGGATTTGGCCGTCGGCTTCATCCGTCTCGACTGGACCTTGTTCGAGGGAGGGCGGAGAATCGCCGAGGCACGCGTGGCCGATTCGCGCGTACGGGAGGCGATGGCCCAGGCCGAGTCGATCGTCGACAACATCGCGTTTCAGGTCAACGAGGCGTACCGGCGCATGGTCACCGCCCGGCTCGGGATCGAGGACGCGCGCCCGGCGGTGGAGCAGGCCCGCGAGAACTTCCGCCTCGTGCGCTCGCGCTCCCTGGAGGGGGACGCCACGCCGACCGAGATCACCGACGCCCAGGCCTCATTGACCCGTGCCGAGCAGAGCTACCTCAATGCCGTGTACAACTACCTGTCGGCGATCGCCCGGCTGGAGTATGCGATGGGCGACGGTCGGACCCCGGCGACCGCGGCCCACGAACACCCGCCTTCCGGGTAATATCCGCGCGGAGTCGCATCGTGAGCTCATCACCGCCGCCCGCAGCCCCGCCAGCCACTCCCCCATCGCCGGAGACCCGGCCCGCTCAGGGACCGCCTCCGAATGGAACCATCGCCGGTCTGCTGCGGCGGATCGTGCTTTTTGCCCTCATACTCGCCGTCGCGGGCGTGGGAATCTGGTTTCTCGCCGGCTGGATCCAGTACCGAGGCAGGCACTCGATCACCGACGATGCCTTCGTCGAGGCCCACATCGTGAACGTCGCCCCGGAGCTGGTCTCGGGGCGGATCGTCCGCTTGCTCGTCGAGGAGGACGACCGGGTCGAGAAGGGGCAGGTCCTGGCGGAGGTCGACGCGGTCCCCTACCGCGACCGGGTCGATTTGGCCCGGAGCAGGGTTGACGCGGCCGAGGCCGAGCTCGCGCGGCAGCGGGCCGACCTGGAGCGGGTCCGCAAGGAAGTGCCCATCCAGGTGGAGATCGCCCGGCGAACGGTCACCTCGGCCGACGCCGACCGCGCCCGTGCCGAGTCGTCGCTCGGGTATACCAGGGACGAGGTCGATACGGGCATCGACGAGGCCCGGGCCGGCCTCAAGGCGGCGCGGGCCGACCTGACGCTATCCCAGGAGGAATACGGCCGATTCACCCGGCTCTATCAACAGGAGGCCTCGACGCAGAGGCGGGCCCAGGAGGTGACACGGGCCCACGACGCCGCGCAGGCGCAGGTCGACCTGGCCCAGGCCCGCCTGGCCAAGGCCCTCGCCTCGCGCACCCAGGTCGACGTCGCCCGGCGTGCCCTCGAGGCGGCACAGGCCTCGCGGAATAAGGCGGAGAAGGGCATCGAGCTGGCGGAGATCGGCTTCGAGCAGATCCACGAGGTCGAGCTCCTGGTCAAGGTCAAGCAGCAGACGGTCGAGGAAGCCCGGACTTCGTTGCGAGCGGCCGAGCACGACCTCGAATACACCCGGGTCCGCGCCCCATTTCCCGGCGTGATCGTGAAGCGCTACCGCCATCTCGGCGACTTCGCCTCGGCGGGGGTGGCGGTCCTGAGCCTGTACAACCCCGACCTCCTCTACGTGGAGGCGAACCTCGAAGAGACCCGCCTGCCGGGGGTCGCGCCGGGGAATCCGGTCGCGATCGAGCTCGACGCGTTCTCCCGGCCGTTTCGCGGACGGGTCGTCTGGGTCAACAAGTCCACGGGCGCCCAGTTCGCGCTGATGCCGCGGAACGTGGTCTCCGGCGAGTTCACGAAGGTGGTCCAGAGGGTGGCCGTCCGGATCGCGATCGAGCGTGACGACCGCTGGCCCCAGCTCCGCGCGGGATTGTCGGCGCAGGTCGTCATCGCGCACGGGCCCGGCGATCCCGACTGGGCCGCGAAAGAGGCTCGCCGCCTGGCCGAGGCCGAGTCCCGCTTCAATCTGGCAGGCACAGACCCTGTACCTTCCGAACGAGGGTCGAGATGAGCCAGGTCGTCGCCCGGGAACCTACCACGACGGTGTCCGTCGAACGGCAGCGAGTCTTTGCCGCCCTGGCCGTCGTCCCGATCCTGGCGACCGTCTATCAGACGATCGTCCTCACCGACGTCACGGCCGACGTCATCCGCAAGGGGATCGAGGCCGACTCCTACCAGATGATCTGGACGAACCTCGCATGGGCCCTCGCGACCCTCTACGGGATCTTCCTGGGGATGTGGGGCATGGCCCGGTTCGGCCAGCGCCTGAGCCTCTGCGTCGGCCTGGTCCTGTTCGCCCTCGGCAACTTGCTCTGCGGCTCCGCGATCGACGTCGCCACGATGTCGGGCGCGAAGGTCGTCGAGGGGATCGGCAAGGGCGTCACGATCGTCCTCTGCCGGAGCATCCTCTACCACCAATTCGACCGCGCGCTGCTCGTGGCCGTGGGGTTCTACGGCGTGGGTGCCTACTCGACCCGGAACGTGACGCCGTTGGTGACGGCCTACGTCAACGACTGGCTCTCCTGGCGCTGGATCTTCTGGATCAACGTGCCGATCGCCGCGCTCGCCATCCCAATGGTCCTGCGCTTCATCCGGCCCGATCGGGCGGCGGTGCCGAGGTCGCTTCGAATCGACTGGGTCGGCGTGACCCTCTTCGCGGCGTGGGTCTCCTGCCTACTGTTCGCCTTCGGCTGGTACCGAAAGTGGGGCGGCTGGACCTCCAACGAGTTCGCAGTGACGGCGACCTTGTGCCTCCTTCTCCCGATCGCCACGGTGGCCTGGGTCGGCTCGGGACTCTCGGCGGATGAGCACCTCCGCCGAATCCTCCGCGTGAGGACCTACGTATTGGCGATGGGCGTGCGGGGACTGCTCCTTCTGAACATCTCCGCCGTGCTCGCCGTCCTGTCGAAGTACATGACCGAGCTGCGCGACTACCCACGCGAGGTCGCCGGCTGGGTCCTCGCCCCCGCGTCGCTCATGATGGCCGCCTCGACCTTGCTGACGACCTACTTCCATCGCCGCAATATGCGGCACATCTGGCTGCTCGCGGGCGTGCTGGGGAGCGCGGGCTGCGTCTGGTGCCTATCGTCGATCGACAATTTCACTCCGAAGGGGCACATCGCCACCATCCTGGCTTTCTGGGGCCTGTTCCTCGGCCTGCTCCCCCCCGTCTTCCTCACCGACGAGGTCGAGAGCCTGGAACCGAAGGACGCCCTTTACGCCGGGGGCCTGGCGATCGTCTGCATCATCACCATGTTGCTCATCATCCCGGTCGCGACCAGCACGACCATCAGCGCCTGGTCCGATCGCGCCCTCGACTCCCAGCGACTGAACCTCCGCGGAGATCGCGTCGTGGTCCGCGAGGCCCAGGCCCGCCTGGCGGACGAGTACCGCCGGCGCGGCCTCGCCGGCCCCGATCAGGCCGCACTGATCGGCACGACCCTCGCTGCCTTCGCCAAGACCGAGAGCGTGGCCCGCGGCATCCAGGACGGGCTCAAGTTCCTCAGCCTCGTCATGCTCGGGCTCGGATTGACTCTCGCCTCGCTCCGATGCATCTCGCCACCACGGCAGAATCTGATCCCGGATCCGCAACACCGAGTCGCTTGACTCCGACCGGCCGCTTGAAGCGGCGGGTGCACTGGCACTGGTCCGAAAAGCCGGCGCGCGGTGCCCCCAGCGGCAGCTCGGTCGCCACGGCTTGAAGCCAGCAGCGCTTCGGTCCGCCAGACGAATGGCACTTAGATTTTGCTAGCTCGTTTGAGCATATGGAGTTTGATCTCCCTTCGCGGCCGCTTCAATTCCTCATACCCTCTCGGCCCCTTCCTGGTCATGCGGGGCTCGAACCGGTCGGGCCGGTCGGCCACGCGATGCACGGCGATGGCCCCGAGCAGTTGCTCGTAGAGTTCCTCTTGGTCGTCCGCGCCGCAGTGCGCCCGGTAGGCGATCAGCGGCCGGAACGCTTCGAGGATCTGGAGCGCCGCTTTGAAGCTGATCGAGCGAGGTTCCACATTTTCGATGGTCGCCGCCTGGGCCATCACCGTGCGGATCAGGTTGTACGCCAGGACGTGGGCCCAGATCTCCTTGCGCACCAGCTCCGGCGTCTTGCACCGCAAAACATCCATCTGCAAGGTGATTTTGATCGAACGCAAATCCAACTCGTTGTTCCACCTGGCCCGGTAGAGCGAAGCCAGCTCCTCCGCACTCGCCAGCCCGGGGTCCAGGATGGTCGTCACGACGACGACCGACCGCGTCCGGAACCCGGGCTGCACTACGCGGAAGCGAACCTCGCGGACGGTGATCGCCTCGGGCAGCGCGTTGTACGTCGCCCGGTCCACCGAGCGGATCGACGACGGCTTCTTCCACACGACCACGTGATCGTCCTTGCCCAGGCGGGTCCCCTTGCGGAAGTCGGCCCGGCGGTGCGCCGACAGGCGGCTGACGGTGTCGACCCCGCGTTGCTTGAGCAGGTACATTCCGACCCAGCCCGACATCAGGCGGTCGCCCAGCAGCACGTCGCCGGGGCGGAGCACGTCCCACAGCTGGCGCAGCAGGCTGACCTCGCCCTGGCCCTTGCCGGCGTAGCGGCAGACGCCCAGGTCGAGGATCGCGCCGCAGGACAGCGAGATGATCGCCCCGATCCGGGCGGGGGCGAAGCTCGTCCCGGGCACTTGGTTGTAGGCCAGAGGGTATTCCCGGCGGTTCTCCGGGGTGTCGGGCATGGAGACCGTCGAGCCGTCGAACAGGCAGACGCGGCGGCCCTTCCAAAGCCACTGCGGGTCGACTCGCGCGTCCAGGTTCCGCCCCACGAGGCGGGCCACGGCGGCGAAGAACCGCTCGGGCAGGCGCTTCCGCGCCTGGCAATACGCCCCCGTCTCGGAGCTGCACGGCTCGAGCCCCTGTGAGACCCGGTGGGCGATCAGCCGCGCGACGGCGGCGCGGCAGGACTGGTCGGCGTTGAGCACCTGTCCGATGAACACCCAGAGGGTTACCAACGGGGCGTAGATGCGGTCATTCCAGGTCGCCTCGATCTCACGGAGGGCCTCCTCGAGGCCGCTGGCGGATAGGACGTCGGCGAAGGGGAGTCCGCCTTCCTGGACGAACTGTTGGCGGAGGAGGTCGATCTGATGCCGAAGACGTCCCTGCGCGTAGTTGAACATCAATCTGGCTCCGAGCCGGTGAGGGTTGTACGCCCTCATCAGAGCCAGAATGCCCGTGGCTTCCTATCCTGCGGCGGGGGAACCGTTTGTGAAAATCTAAGTGCCATTCGTGTGGTCGACCGAGGTTTCACTCGGGACGGGGAGCGTGGACCGACCTGGCCAATTCCATGCCTGCGGTTCTTTCGTAGAGGGGGAGGACCCGGTGGAGTTGGGCCTGTTGCGCCTCGTTCCTCATGGGGCTCGTGAGTGCAGGTCAGTCGAGCCGGGCGGAGCCCAGGCCGTCTAGGTGCGTGGCCTTACTGTCGTCCGGTCATGCCGCTCCGCGCATCTGCCAGTTGGGAACTTCCGGTAGCTCGCCGGATCCTTGGCGACCGCCCGCTTCGTTCGGCAGAACCAGCCAGTCTACCGCTGAATGGGGGGCGGCCGAGGGCCCTGCGGTTCTCGTGGTCGCCCATGTTCGATGATCGTTCGCTTGCGGCGAGGCGGACTGGATCGCCGAATCTATACCGGGGAGGCCTCGTTGGTGGCCTTATGGGGGTTTTGAGGGTGGTCGACCCGGCCGCCGGCCCCTCGAATTGCCAGATCGACAACCCGGGGACGAGTGCCACGACCCCCACGCCGACACCTTCTCGGCCGCGGCGGGACCAGGGCACGGGAGGCCGGCCCTCCGGGTCTTCCTTGATAGGAGCGTGCTCCACCCTCAGCGCTCGCCCCGGCCTCGGGGTCCATAGTCCGCACGGAGCTTTCTCCCCGCCACCGACGAACCGCACGCCACGCAGGAGGCGGATACGTCAAGGCCGGGGACCTGCATAACCTTCAAAAGCCTCGCGGACCTCGCCCCCTCCCGAGCGTCCGAGGGGGGCGAGCGGCGTCTCGCGGCGGACCGGGCGTCGGCCGGCCTCGTCTGCTTAATTCCCGCGGATATCGCGTCATAGACGCATGTCGAAGCTCCTAGCCCTCGCCCTCTGGGCGAGCCGATCCGGCGTCTTGCTCCACTGACTTCGAGAGGAAAAACTTGTGAGCCATATCGTGACGATCATGACCCAGCTGCTCGACCCGGCGGCGGTCGCGGCCGCCTGCCGGCGGCTCGGCCTGCCCGAGCCGGTGCAGGGCGTCGCCAAGCTCTACTCCGGCGAGGCCGCAGGTCTGCTGGTCCGGCTGCCCGGCTGGGTCTATCCGGTGGTGGTCGACGCGGCCGCCGGCCGGGTCCGCTACGACAACTTCGACGGGGCGTGGGGGGCGCCCGAGCACCTCCACCGCCTGGCCCAGGCGTACGCGGTGGAGAAGGCCAAGATCGAGGCGAGGAAGCGAGGCTGCTCGGTCGTCGAGCATGCGCTGGCCGACGGCTCGATCAAGCTGACCATCAGCGTCGGGGGTGCGTCATGAGCAAGACCATCGAGATCGTCGTCGACCCCAGGGGCGGGGCGACGGTGCGGACGTCGGGCTTCGCCCGGTCGGCGTGCCGCGAGGCGAGCCGGTTCGTGGAGGAGGCCCTGGGCCTCAGGACGGCCGAGACGCTCACGGCCGAGTTCCACCAGGGCCTGCAGGCCGCCCCGCGGCTCGAGCAGTCCAACTGACTCCGCCCTTCACACCTCTCCACCCCACTTCCCCTTCACCAACGAGGAGCATCCGATGACGCTCGCCGAGCGCCTCGCGGAGCACGTGCGCGCCTGCTTCACCGGCCTGTGGATCCGGTCGGCCGAGCACCAGGACGCCCTGGCCGAGATCGCCGCCCTCTGCCGCTCCGAGGGCTGGTCGCTCGCCGCCTGGGACGTCGACGGCGGGCTGCGGGCCCTCGCCGGCGCGGCCGCCTCCGGCGTCGACGCCGCCGACCCGCTGGCGGCGGTCCGGTCGCTGGACGCCATGGCCTCGCCCGACGGCGCGGCGCTGCTGGTGCTGGTCAACTTCCACCGATTCCTCGCGAGCCCCGAGGTCGTCCAGGCGCTGGACTCGCGAATCCACTCCGGCAAGCAGGCCCGGACCTTCGTGGTCGTGCTGTCGCCGGTCGTGCAGGTCCCGGTCGAGCTGGAGACGCAACTCGTCGTGATCGAGCACGACCTGCCGGGCCGCGGCCAGATCGAGGCGATCGCCCGCTCGATCGCCTCCGAGCCGGGCGAGATGCCCGAGGGCGACGAATTGGGCCGGGTCCTGGACGCCGCCGCCGGGCTGACGCGGTTCGAAGCCGAGGGGGCGGTCAGCCTCTCGCTCGTGCGCCACGGCCGGGTCGCGGCCGGGCCGCTCTGGGAGCTGAAGTCGGGCATGCTCAAGAAGAGCGGCCTGCTCACGCTGCACCGCGGCGGCGGGACGTTCGCCGAGCTGGGCGGCCTCGGGGCCCTCAAGGCGTTCTGCACGAAGGCCCTTCGGCCGGGCCGCGAGGCCGGCGTCCGCGCCCGCGGGATCCTCTTGCTGGGCGTGCCGGGGACGGGCAAGTCGCAGTTCGCGAAGGCGCTGGGCGCCGAGACGGGCCGGCCCACGCTCGCGCTCGACGTCGGGGCGCTGCTCGGCTCGCTCGTCGGCGAGACCGAGCGGAACGTCCGCCAGGCCCTGCGGATCGCCGACGCGATGGCGCCCTGCATCTTGTTTTGCGACGAGGTCGAGAAGGCCCTCGGCGGCGCGGCCTCGGGCTCCCACGGGGACTCGGGCGTAGGCTCGCGGCTCTTCGGCTCGCTGCTGACGTGGCTGTCCGATCATATGTCGGACGTCTTCTTCGTCGGCACCTGCAACGACGTCTCGAAGCTGCCGCCGGAGTTCGGTCGGGCCGAGAGGTGTGCGCCGTTTTACGGTTGATCTCGATTGAGTCTCAGACTCCCGGGGTGTGGACAATCCCCCCGGAGGGCACCGGGCTAGGCGATCCCCGAAAGGGGTGACCTGAACATAGCATTCCCGGAAAGTAGGCGGGGGTCGGCAGTCAGCGAAGACCCCGCGCCGCGAGCCCTGCAAGGAGTGGACAAGGCTGTGCCTGCTTGAACCCGGAGAACCCATGAGTCTGGCGCCTCACCAACCTACGCTGTCTATCGGTTGGGATGCATCGCCGATCCCCGATTTGAAGCTTTTATCGGGGGAAGGTCCACCGGCGGTGAAAGGGTCTCAACGAGAGACCTGAAGGGTTCGAAACGGGGTCCTGATCCCTTGCTCGACACGTCGGATCAACCGGAATACGGGATCGCCTAAAGGGCGCGAGCCCCATGGCGACGGAGCCCCCATAGTAGCCAAACGCCCGGGGTAACGCCCGGGACACGACGAAGGGGGGCAGGTGTTGGGAGGACCGGAGATCAACCTCGATTAGGAGTGCTGCGAATGCAGTCGATCCATAAGTTGATCGAAGTCCTCTCGGACCGAGGACGACGGGAGCTCTGTCTGGAGCGGGTGTACCGACACCTCAGCCGTGAAGACCTCCTGATCGAGGCGTACGCCAAGATCGGGAAGAATGATGGTGCCCTGACCCGAGGGGTCGACGGCGAGACCGTCGACGGGATGAGCCTGGAGAAGGTCCAAACGATCAGCCAGCTCCTGCGGGACGGTGATTGGATCTGGAAGCCCGTCCGGCGCATCCACATTCCCAAGAAGGACGGCAAGACGCGTCCCCTGGGGATACCCACCTGGTCGGACAAACTGGTCCAGCAGGTGATCAAGTTCATCCTGGAGGCTTACTACGAGCCGCAGTTCAGCCCTTTCAGCTTCGGCTTCCGAAGCGGACTCGGCTGCCATCACGCCCTCAAGGAGATCGTGGACCGTTGGCGAGGAGTCAAGTGGTTCATCGAGGGCGACATCTCGAAGTGCTTCGACGGCATCGACCATCAGGTCCTGCTCTCGATGCTGACCGAGAAGATCCACGACGACAGGTTCATCAAGCTTGTGCGGACGATGCTTGAGGCCGGATATCTGGAGGATTGGCGTTACGGCGAGACCCTCAGCGGCACGCCGCAGGGGGGGATCGCCTCACCCGTCCTCGCCAATATCTACCTCGACGCACTCGACAAGTTCGTCGAGACCACCCTGCTCCCACGGTACAACCGGGGGAGCAAGCATCGGGTCAACGAAGAATGGCAACGGTTGAACAACATGATCAACCACCACCGCTCCACGTTGACGGCCGAGGAGTATCTCGGCCTGGTGAAGGAACGGAGGAGGCACCCGTCGAGGGACCCTCGCGACCCGAACTTCCGGCGCCTGCACTACGTCCGGTACGCCGATGACTTCCTGCTGGGGTTCGCCGGGCCGAAAGTGGAAGCCGATGAGATCAAGGCTCAAATCCGGGGCTTCCTCACCGAGAGGCTGAGGCTCTCGCTCTCGGAGGAGAAGACCTTGATCACGCACGCGACCACGGAAAAGGCCCGGTTCCTCGGCTATGAACTCCGCTCGATGCGCTCCGACACCAAGGTCAGCCCGTCGAAAGGCGGCGGATTGAGGCGGAGCGTCAACGGGCTGATCGGGCTGTACGTCCCCAAGGACGCGATCGAATCGCGCTGCAAGGCGTACATGGCGGACGGGCGACCGACCCAGAAGACGAACCTGCTCCACGCGAGCGATTACCAGATCGTCACGCGCTACCAGGGCGTATTCCGGGGGCTGGTCAACTACTACGCCATGGCACACAACGCCTCGAAGCGGTTGGACCGGCTTCGATGGGTGCTCGAGACTTCGCTCGTGCACACCCTCGCGGGTAAACATCGTTGTTCCGCGGCCTCACTCTGGCGCAAGCACAAGGTGAAGGTCCCGACCGAGCACGGCCACGTGAACGCCTTTCGGATGCTCTTCCCGAGGGACGGGAAACCGCCCCTCATCGCACAATTCGGGGGCCTATCGCTCCGGCGACGCGAGTTCGCGACCGCCGAGGACTTTGGGATGGGGATGGTCTTCGCCAAGTCGACCGACCTCATCCAGCGGATCGCCGCCCGGGAGTGCCAGGTATGCGGTGCGACCGGGGTTCCGATCCAGGTCCACCACATCAAGAGACTCGCCGACCTGAAAAAGGGAGGCAGGCGGAGGATCGCTCGGTGGAAGGAAGTCATGATCGGGCTGAGACGAAAGACCATCGCGGTCTGCGTCACGTGTCATGGGGCCATCCACTCAGGACGATATGACGGCCCCGCTCTGTCTTGACACTGGAGAGCCGGATGCAGCGATAAGTTGCAAGTCCGGTTCGGAGGGGGGCGGTTGGAAAAGTGGCCGCGAGGCCAACTCGCTGGCCGCCTACCCCACTCGACGCGGTCTACTTCATCGACCTGCCCGACTCCCGCGAGCGGGAGCTGATCTGGCGGATGCACTCCGAGCGGTTCGGACTCGATCCCGCCCAGCGTCGGCCCAGCGACGCCGACTGGACGGGCGCCGAGATCCGGGCGTGCTGCAGGCTCGCGGCCCTGCTCGACGTCCCGCTGGTCGAGGCGGCTCTCAACGTCTTGCCCGTGGCCGTGACGGCCGGCGAGTCGGTCGAGCGGCTGCGGTCGTGGGCCTCGGGCCGCTGACTGGCCGCCGACCGGCCCGGCGTCTACACGCGCGGCGGCTCGCCGCTCGACGGGCCCCGCCGCGAGGTCCGCCGGGGCGCGCCGTCGGACAACTGATCGGCGCCTTTGCATTCCTCCATTCCTTCTTCCTCACCGGAGCCACGATGACCACCTTGCTCGACCGCATCGACGGGCCGCCCGCCGGCCCTCCTGACGACTTCGCCGACCCGGCCCGACGGCTGCGCGCCGAGACGGCCGCCGCCCGCGTCGCGTTCACCTGGCTGGGGACCCGCAAGGCCCTCACCGCCCCGCAGCGCGACCGGGCCGCCGAGGCCTTCGACGCCGAGGGCTCCTGCCTCAGCGCCGGCAAGCGGCTGCTCGACGTCGGCCACCCGGCCTTCCGCGCCGTCACCGCCGTCCGGGGCCGGATCCGGTCGTACTGGCGCGAGTCCTCGCTGCCCTTCCCCGAGCCCGGCGTGCGCCTCATCCGTAAAAACCAGGTCGACGACTTCGCCCGCCGGATCGTCGACTTCCAGCGGGAGCTGGACGACGCGGTCGCCGAGCTCGACCGCCGCTACGGTGACCTGCGGGGGGCCGCCGCCGATCGCCTGGGGAGCCTGTACGACCCGGCCGACTACCCGTCGACGCTCGTCGGCCTGTTCGCGGTCTCGTGCGACTTCCCGTCGGTCGAGCCGCCAAAGTATCTGTCGCGGCTCAGCCCGGCCCTGTTCGAGCGCGAGCGGGCGCGGATGGAGTCGCGGTTCGAGGAGGCGGTCGAGCTGGCCGAGCGGGCGTTCGCCGAGGAGTTCGCCCGCCTGGTCGAGCGACTCGCCGAGCGGCTCGACGGCGTCGGCGACGACGGCCGGCCCAAGGTCTTCCGCGACTCGGCGGTCGACAACTTGTGCGGGTTCTTCGACCGCTTCAAGGCCCTGAACGTCCGCGGCGACGCCCAGCTCGACGAGCTGGTCGAGCGGGCGCGGGACGCGGTCCGGGGCGTGGCGGCCCGGGACCTGCGCGAGGGCCCGGACCTGCGGGCCCGCGTCGCCCGACAGCTGTCCCAGGTCCAGTCAGCCCTGGACGGCATGCTCGTGGATCGCCCCCGCCGCCGCATCCTCCGCCAGGCGGCCGCCCCGGGAGGCGCCTGATGCAGCTGGTCGTCGACCCCCGCGGCGTCGTGCGGGCCGTGTACTCCGAGACGATCGACCTGGCCTCCCTGGGCCGCCCCGCCATCCTTCGCGCCAGCCGCGTCGAGCCCGACGCCGAGGGCCGCTGGACGGCCGACCTCGCCCCCGTCGGCGGCCCCGCGCTCGGCCCGTTCGCCCGCCGCGGCGAGGCCCTGGAGGCCGAGGCGGCCTGGCTTGAGGTGCACCGCCTCGCGCCGTGTCCTTAGTCCCCGCCCTCGACACGCCGCGCGAACTCGGCGCGGACCGTTACAACGCCCGCCCCCGTCGCCCTGAGCGGCTACGAGGCCGCCGGGCGTGCCGGACGGCCCCGGCCGCCCCACGCCCGAGAGGAGCATCCCGTGACCCCGTCCCGGCTCGAACGATCCGTCGCCCGCCGCACCGGCGATCCGCTGTCCGTGATCCGCCGCCTCGGCTTCCAGGCCCGCCCCGGCCGTCGCGACGAGCTGGAGGCCGAGAACCTCCACCTGGCCGTCCGCTGCCCGTTTTGCGGCGCCGACGTCCCCCTGCCGTCCGCCCCCTGCGGCCCGCCCGCCCTGGCCGGCTGCGGCCGCTGCGACGTCGAGTTCGAATACGCGGCCGCCGAACTCTTCGCCGCGGGACCCGGACTCGGAACCCGGCCGCACCGCCGCGTCCACTCGGCATAGACGATCGCGGACGGCGCCTGCGGCGCGTCGTCGTGCCGCATCGATATCGAACCGACCCGAATTATGGAGCCGCCCTTGATCGTCGTCATCCGTCTGCGGGCCGTTTACCGCAGGCGCCACCCCTGCGTCGAGCGCGGGGGGCCTCCGCCTCCCATCGTCTTTCAGGCCCGCCCTCTCGCAGAGACGCGAGCTAGATCCAATCCCGGAGGTGTCCGCCCTTGAACGCCAGGAACAAGCTGAACGTCGCCTACACCAACGGCTGCCTGCTCATGGCCGCGATCGCGGGCGGGGCGACCGGGAGCTGGGCCGTCTTCCTGCTGGCCGCCGCGGCCCTCGCGTCCGCCTGCGTCGCCAACGGGCAGATTCGGCATCGACCCACGCGCCGGTGAGGCCAGGTGCTCATCCCCGGCCACGGCTTCGGCCGTGGCCGGGGACGCCGACCTCCTTTTAGCCGTCGACGCCGCTCGATCGCATTCCACGGCCGGCAGGGGTTGGAGTCCGTCGTGCCGATGACGGTCCTGGGGGCACGCGGCCCGTACGGCCCCTTGCATTTTCGCCCCGATGGCACCGGCCTGAAAGCACGGCGGGTCGCGACGGGCCCGGCGATCGCCTGGAAGTCCACGGTCGGCTTCGTCCATCGCATCGATCTCGGCCGGCCGACGCTCCGCGCCTCGCCCCTCGCGCGATGGAGGCCCTGGATCGAGCAGGGTGTAAGGCCGGGGCGGCTGCACCGTCGGTCGGCGCGTCGGGCTCGACGGCCCGAGGAGCCCGGTGCGGGGGCCGCCCGGCGCGCCTACGGGCCGGGGCGAGCTCCGCGGCCCGGGGCGCAGGCCACCTGGTTGCGGCCACGGCCCTTGGCCTCGTAGAGAGCGAGGTCGGCGCGCCCCAGGCAGTCCTCGACGAACTCCCCGTCCGAGGGTGCGCCCGCGGCGACCCCGACGCTCGCCGTCACGATCCCGAGGCTCGCCGTCTCGTGGCGGATGTTTAAGGCGAGCACCGCGGCGCAGGCGCGACCGGCCACGTCGGCCGCCGTCTCGAGGGAGGCCCCCGGGAGGATGACCGCGAACTCCTCGCCGCCGTAACGCGCCACGAGGTCGACTCCCTGCCGGACGCTCCCACGCAGCGCCGACGCGATGCTCCTGAGGCACTCGTCGCCCGCGAGGTGGCCGTAGCGGTCGTTGTAGAGCTTGAACCGGTCGACGTCGACCATCGCCATCGCGATCGGGCGCCCGGTCCGCACGGCCCGCAGCCACTCCGCTCCGAGAGCCTCGTCGAAGCGGCGGCGGTTGGCGAGCCCCGTGAGCGGGTCGGTGACGCTCAAGGCCTCCAACCGCCGGTTCGCCGCCGCCAGCTCCTCGGTCCGCGCGGCCACCCGACGCTCGAGCGAGGCGTAGAGCGACGCATTGTCCAGCGAGATGGCGAGCTGGCCGCCCAGCAGGGCGACCGCGCCGATCCGCTCCGCCGAGAAGACGCCGCGGCTGTGCCGGTTCTCCAGGATCAGCACGGCGCGGAGGACGCCCCTGTCCAGGATCGGCGCGACCAGCAGCGAGCAGTGCTCGAGGCCGGCGAGGTAGGGGTCCTGCGCGAAGCGGTCGTCGCGACGCGCGTCCTCCACGAGGAGCGGCTCGCGGGTTCGTTCGGCATAGAGGAAGGCCGACAGGGGCATCAGGCCTCGCCGGCCGGCTTCCTCGACGGCGACCGGCGCGTCGGACCGCGCCGACGTCGCGGAGAGCCGCCAGCCTGGCGAGGCCCCGTCGCGGATCACGAGCAGCACCCTGGTCGCCCCCGTCATCGCGCCGAGCACGTCGCCGATGCGGGCTTCCAGACGCTCGAGGTCGGTCTCCGAGCTCAAGGCCTGGGACGCCCGCAGCACGGCCACCACGTCGATCGCCGAGGAGGTGAGGCCGCTGCTGCTCGGCGACGGCCTGGCGGCGACGGCGGCCCGCACGAAGGGATGATCGCGCTCGAGCTCCCGCACCTTGGCGGCCGCCCCCCAAGCCTCGTAGTGGCCCCGGGCCCGGGAGAGCAGCTCGCGGCCGGAGCGATGCAGCCCGTGCGCCAGGTGGAACCGCGCAGCCCGCTCGGCGATCAGGGCCCGGTGCCAGGGGCGTCGTCGCGCCTCGGCCTCGCGGAGGGCGGAGTCGAACGCGGTCGCCGCCCCCCACGAGTCGCCCACCGCCCACGCCCGCTCGGCCTCGACCAGCCCCCTCAAATGGGCGAAGTTCTCCGGCGCGTCCTGAGCCCGCAGGGAGATCCACGACAGGCCGGCGTCCAGCTCCAGGAGCGCCGCCCCACGCTCGAGCGGCGGCCCCGAGCGGACGCACTCCGCCAGGGCGAGCGAGCGCAGGAGGTGCGCCAGGGCCGTCGGGTAGAACCCCTGGATGTACGGGAGCAGGGGCATCGCGGCGGCCGAGTGGCGGAGCAGCGCCGGCGCGTCGTCGTGGACGGCCGCCGCCAGCGCGCGATGGATGTGATAGTAGGCGGCCGCCATCGGATTGTCGCCCCGGCCCGCCAGGAAGGCGTCGGCGTCGAAGTCGGCGTCCTCGAAGCCCCCGAGAGAGTCCGTCTCTCCGCGCAGGGCCCGCAGGAGCTGGCGGTAGACGAGGTAGGCGCCGTGTGCGTGCTCGTTGCCGGCCCGGAGCGCGAAGGCCAAGGCCTTGGCGACCTCGGCCTCGCAACCTTCGAGCGTGGGATCCAGCTCGAGCCGGGCCGCGAGGTCGACGTAGTGGGTGAAGCAGGCGAACTGCAGGTCGCCGCCCCGGATCAGCCCCTCGTACGCGAGTTCCGAGTGGCGGAGGCCGTTCTCGAGCGGCTCGAACCAGTGCAGGGCGAAGAGGGCGAAGCAGTGGCGGACCAGCGAGGCCTCCGGCTCATACCCGCGGGCCTCGGCCACCGCGAGGGCGAACCGGGCCGCCTCGTAGCCGGTCCGGTAGTCCTGCCGCGACGGGATCGTGACCAGCGCCGTCGAGCCGAGGCAGGCCGCCAGCGGGGCGCAGGGGCCGTGCTCGATCCACAGGCCGTGGCATGCGAAGAACAGCTCGGCGAAGAGGGTCGGGTCGCTGAAGAAGGCCGGCGGCAGGAGCCGGTTCAGTATCAGGGCGGCACCCAGGACCCTCGGGTCGGCCGGCTCCGGTCGCAGCGCCTCGTCGCGCCGGGCCGCGTCGTCGATCCAACGTTTCAGCTCGTCGAGCCTTTCGTCCATGCGCGAGCCCGACGCCCGGACGGCCGTCGGCATTCCGAGCCGCCGCACGAACCGGAGCCCGAGCTCCAGGGCCTCGCGCTGCTTCCCCCGGGTGGACAGGCAGTCGATCTGGACGTGGACCGACCCGACGATCTCCAGCGGGTCTCGACTACGCCGCTCGATCGCGTCATAGACGCGGTCGGCCTCCTCGTGACGGCCGAGGGCGTACAGGACGGCGTGCAGCTCGACCTCGACGGCCGCCCCCAGGGGGTCGTCCGGCGAGCCCTCGCCGGTCGAGGCCGTCGCCGCGACGAGATAGCGCTCCGCCGTCGCGTCGTCCGCCGACCGGCGTGCGAGCGATGCGGCCTCGAGGAAGAGCCCGGCCGCCGCGCGTCGCTCCGCCGGGTCCGTCGTCGGCCCGACCGCGTGGAGGTACTGTCCCGCCGCCTCGGCGCGCCGGCCCGGCAGGGCCGCCAGCCGACGGGCGAGCACGAGGTGCAGGCCCGCCCGGGCGTCCGGGTCCAGCAGGCCGCCGTAGGCGGCCTGCTGGACCCGGTCGTGTCGGAAGCGGTACGTCGACTCGCGCCCTGCGACCTCCGGACCCGACTGGACTCCTACCAGCAAGCCGTCGTCGAGGGCGGGCCGGAGCCGCTCCGCCAACGAAGCCGGGGAGGGCCCGCCGACGGCCTTCAGCAAGGAAGCTTCCACCTCGCCCCCGAGGCAGGCCATGATCCCCAGCAGGTCCCGGGACGCTCCGGGCAGCCTGGCGATGCGGGCGGCCAGCAGGTCCGCCACCTCGCCGCGGCCCACGAAGCGGCGAATCGTCGCCGGGTCCCAACTCCAGCCCGCCGGCCCCAGGGCGAGGGCCCCGTCCTGCCTGAGGGCGTCGACGAGCTCGACGGAATCGTAGGGGTTGCCCCCGGTGCGCCCGCCGATCAAGGCCGCCAGCCGATCCGCCCGCGGGCGGCCCAGGTGGAGCATCTCGCCGAGTAAGGAGCCGAGCTCGCCGGTCGGCAGGCCGAGGAGGCGGATCCGCGCGGGGGCCATGTCGAGTCGGACCAGTCGCGACAGCATCAAGGAGAGGGGGTGGACTTCCTCCACCTCCGCATCGCGATAGGCGCCGACCAGCAACAGCCCGGGCAGCCCGCGGTCGGTCAGCAACGCGTCGAGGAACCCCATCGAGGAAGGCCCCGCCCACTGGAGGTCGTCGAGCACCAGGACCAGCGGCCGGGCCGGCGAGGCGACGGCCCGCAGCAGCTCCACCACCGTCAGGCGGAGGCGGGCCGCGGCCTCGACGGGGTCCACGGTCGTCGCCGGCGGCGTCGGGCCCAGCAGCACCGCGAACTCGGGGACCAGGTCCGCGATCAGGCCGGCGTTAGGCCCCAGGGCGCGACGGAGGGCTTCCCGCTGGGGGACGAGGTCCGACTCCGGCTCGGCGAGGAGCAGGCGGCCCAGCGCCCCCAGCGCCTGGACGAGGGCCCCGGGGCTCGAATCGAGGCGATATTGGTCGTACTTCCCCGCCGCGAACCAGCCCCGCCGGCCGGTCACCATCGGCCTCAGCTCGTCGACGACCGCCGTCTTGCCGACGCCGGGCGCGCCCAGGACGAAGACGCCGCGGCCTCGGCCCTCGATCGCCTCCCCGAGGGCCGTCCGCAACGCGGCGACGGGCGCGTCGCGGCCGAACAGCCGCGAGGGGGGCGTGAGCCGCGACGGGAAGTCGCGCCCGCCCAGCTGGAAGGGCGTGCGATCCCCCCTCGCCTCCGCCTCGATCAGCCGGGACAGGTCGTGGGCCAGCCCTTCCGCGCTCTGATAGCGGTGGTCCGGCTCTTTCTCGAGCAGGCGCATGACGATCGCCGAGAAGGTCGGCGAGATCTCCAGGCGTCGCTCCGCCGGCGGGGTCGGGATCCGCGCCAGGTGGTCGTGGACCAGCGTGAGCGGGTCGTCGTCGTCGAAAGGGGGCCGGCCGACGGCCAGCTCGTAGAGCGTGGCGCCGAGGGAGTAGAGGTCGGCCCTCCTGTCCAACGGGCGGCCCGTCCGGCCGGTCTGCTCCGGGGCGATGTAGGCGAGGGTCCCGACGATCTCGCGATGGTGGCCGAACCCCGGCCTCTCCTCGACGCTGGTGGTGGCGAGCTCGAAGTCGATCAGGACCGGCTCGCCGTCCGCCCCCGGGGTGATGAGGATGTTGCTCGGGTTCACGTCCTTGTGGACCACGCCGCGGCGGTGGACCGCGGCCAGGATCTCCGCCAGCCGGAAGGCGATCCGCAGCAGCCCGGGACCGGCCATCGGACCGCGACGCGGCGCATCGGAGAGCGACGTCCCGCCGACGTCGACCATGGCGATCGCGTGGGGGATCTCGACGGAAACGGCCAGCCGCGGCACCCCTTCGACGCCGGTCAGTCGATCGAGGATTTCCACTTCGTGGGAGCGTCTCGCCATCGAACGCGGGCCCAGCGGCCGCTTGCAGATCAGGCTCGCCCCCCCGGCCGTCGGCCTCAGGCGGGCGACGCGGGTGCGGTCGCTCTCGTAGAGGATTTCGACCTCGATGTAGTCTCCTTCGATCGACCTCGACGGGGCCGCCCCGGGGCCGGCGGCGGGCGCCTCGCCGGGCGGCTTCTCGGCAGGTCGATCGGTGCGGAGCCTGGACGCACCGGCTTGGACGCGCCCCGGGACCGAGAAGCCGCCCGTCTCCGAAGGCGCGACCCGAAAGCCGCCGCCCGGATCCGATCTCCCGCGAGGACCGAGCCCAGGTACGTCGGGACGCCCCCTCGGCCGAGGAGGCGCATCGGTCCTCGGCGACGTGTCGGCCGGAGGCGCTGCAGGGTCGTTGATGCTCATATCCCATCCATCCCGTAGGAAAAGCCGCCTCGTCCACCCTGGAGGTCGGAACTCGAACGACCACGCCTCGTGAAAACTCTAGGTCCGGCCCGACGGATAATCGTCGGCGATCGCGGCGCCTCCCAGCTCCTCGCCGTCGACTTCGGCTCCCTGTTGATGCGAGAGGGCGCGCGGCCGCCGGCGATGACCTAGTGTTGATGAGGGAAGCAAGGATGTTCGCTTGGAACGCCCCTTTCGCCACCGACGGCCGCCCCGGGGCCGTGGAGCCAGGCCGCGGGAAGAGCCCAGTCGCGAAGGAGCGATCCAAGCCGATGAACGTCCACCGTCGATCGAAGGATGCTCTTCGGCGGGGCCTCGGAGAGGGCGTGCGCGACGCAGTCCTCCCGATTCGGCCTCCGCCGGCCGAGGAGGGACGCCGGCCTTCGAGCGTCGCGGGGCCGATTCGAGGGCTTCCCCCTGCCGAGCCGACGGGCGCCGAACTCGCGAGCCGCTACGAGACGGCCATCCGGGCCACCGGCCAGGTCTTCTACTTCTGGGACGCGGAGATCGATCGGATCCTGAAGCTCGGCCCGAACTGCGAGGAGGTGCTCGGCTACCGCACCGACGAATTGGTCGGGGGCCTCGGGTGCTGGGTCGGGCTGATCCATCCCGACGACCGGGCCGGGTTCATGGCCCGGGCCTTGTCGATCCCGACGACCGGCAAGCCCTACCGCCATCAATACCGGATGCTCCATAAGGACGGTCGCCGACTCGTCGTCCGGGACGAGGGCCGATGCATCAAGGATGGATCCGGGAAGGTCACGCAGCTCGTCGGCTTCGTCACCGACATCACCGATCAGGTCCGGACCGAGGAGCTCTGGCGCGAGCGAGAGTCCACCCTGCTCAATTTCTTCGACGGCGCGCCGGCGTGCCTGTTCGTGACCGAGCTGCTCGACGACGACGTCAGGATCCTCTCGGCCAATCCGGCGGCGATCGTCCTCATGGGACGCCCCGAGGCGGAGATCCTCGACCACACCATGGGCCAGCTGGGCTACCCGCGGGCGGAGATCGACCTCTGGATCGGTCGGTATCGCGAATGCCTGGAAACCGGCCGGCCGGCGACCTACGAGCTCGCCCACGAGGCCCCGTCGGGCCCGAGATCCTTCAGCGCCACGCTCGCCCCGATCGCCGGCCTTCCGTCGGGGCGACCTCGGTTCGGCTTCATCGGCGAGGACGTCACCGCCCGCAAGCGGGTCGAGGAGGAGCTTCGAGCCGCCGCCCGCGAGCGCCAGCAGATGATGGACGCGATCCCCGACATCCTCTACGTCCTCGACCGCGACGGCCGACTCGCGAGCTGGAACCTCAGCCTGGAACGCGCCACCGGATGGACGCCGGAAGAGCTCCGGGGTCGACCGGCCGCCGACTTCTTCCGGCATGACGTCGGCGCGAGGATCGCCGAGGGGATCGCGCTCGAGGGGTTGCAGGGCCGAGCGGCGGTCGATGCGACGCTGGTCGGTCGGAATGAGGCGACGGCCCCCTATCATTTCGTCAGCGCCCCGCTGCGGGACGACGCGGGTCGCGTGGTCGGGCTGGCCGGCGTCGGCCGAGACATCAGGGAGCGGCTGGCGCTGGAAGCGGCCCTGCGCGAGCAGGCCGAGGCCGTCGACACGATCAATCGGTTGGGCCTCGCCCTGTTGGGAGAATACGATCCGGCGAGGCTCGCAGGGTCGATCTGCGACGCGGCGATCCTGCTTTCCGGGGCCCGATCAGGCTCCTTCGTCCCGTTGTTCGACGACGGGAACGATGCCGATCCGACCGCCTTATGGCCGCCCTTCCACAGCGAAAATGCGCCCCCCCAGGCCCGCCGGCGTCCCGGGCCGTTGCACCCTGCGATGTGCGGGCCGGAGCCCATCCGCGTGGACGACGTCGACGCCGACGCGCGATTCCGCGACCTGGCCGCGGGGCTCGATTTCCTCGGCGGCCCGCCGCCCGCCAGCCTCCTGGTGGTCCCGGTCAAGGCCCGCAGCGGCGCGGTCCTCGGGGAGATCGTCCTGGCCCACGACCTCCCCTCGGCGTTCGGCGAGCGGGCCGAACGCCTGGTCTGCGGCCTGGCCGCCCAGGCCGCGGTCGCCCTGGACAACGCCCGCCTGGTGGAGAGCCTGCAGCGGAGTCGCGACTGGGCGGAGTCGGCTTACGACCAGACGATCGTGGGATGGGCGCTCGCCCTGGACCTGCGCGACCACGAGACCGAAGGACACAGCCGTCGCGTCACCGAGCTGACCGTCCGACTGGCCCGGGCCCTCGGGATGTCGGACGAGGAGCTGGTCCACGTCCGCCGCGGGGCGCTGCTGCACGACATCGGCAAGATGGGCGTCCCCGACCGGATCCTCCTGAAGCCCGTCCCCCTGGACGAGGCCGAGTGGGAGATCATGAAGCGTCACCCGACCTACGCCTACGAGATGCTCCGGCCGATCGCGTTCCTGGGGCGGGCGCTCGACATCCCGTACGGCCACCACGAGCGTTGGGACGGCGCCGGTTACCCGCGGGGGCTCCGGGAGCTTCAGATCCCCCTGGCGGCGCGGATCTTCGCCGCCGTGGACGTCTACGACGCCCTGACCCACGATCGTCCCTATCGAGAGGCCTGGCCGCCAGACCGCGCCCTCGGACACATCCGATCGCTCGCGGGGACGCACCTGGATCCCCAGGTCGTGGCGGCCTTCCCGCGCGTCGTCGGCGGGCGCGTCGACCCAGGCGAGCCGTCCGGGCGGGCCTCCGGGGACTCTCGCCCCCATAGTCGCTTCCAAACGTACCCGGCGGCGCCGGCGTCACGGGCTTGAGTCCGATTCGAGTCCAATCCTGACGCGACCTCGGCGGCGACGATCGGCCCGTCGACCCCGACCCGGATCGCGGGCCTGTCGTCGCGAGGCGCTGGGACGAGCGGGAGGAGATCCTCCCGAAGCCCGCCGACCGAGCCTGCACGCGATGTCGGTGAGGCGCCTCAGTACCGTCGATTCTTCACGCCGGCTCATTCTCCACACGATCTCACATCCCGTCGGGACGCCCTGAAAGAGTTCCTGGGCGTGCTGAATTCGAACTGGGAGTGGAGCTTCCTGTACTACGGCGTGTTGACGGATTGGGCGAGCTTCCGGACGTGGATGAAGCCGAAAACGAGCCGGGCGACGCCGAGGTAGACGTCCTTCAGCCTCTCATACCTCGTGGCGAAGCGGCGGAACTGCTTCGCCTTCGAGAAGGCCCGCCCGACTCGGTTGCGCTGCTTGTAGATCTCGCGCATCTCGTCGTCCCAGGGCCAGGGCTCCTTGCGGTTGCTCCGGTTCGGGACCACCGGCAGGGCGTCGAGGTCGTCCAGGATCACGTCGCTGACCGCGTCGGAGTCGGACCCCTTGTCGCCCAGGACCTCGCGGACGACGCCGACCGCGTCGCGGGCCCCGATCAGGACGGCCTCCGCCAGCGGGGCGTCGTTCCTCTGGCCCTCGGCGACGTCGAGGGCCACGACGCCGTCCTCGTCGCGGTTGACGGCGATCACCTTCGAGAAGCCGCCCCGCGACCGACCCGGGGCCCGGGGCCCGCGTCGCGGCGGCCCCTCTTCGCGCCGCGCCCCGGCGGCGCGCCGAGGGCCCGGACGACCGTCGAGTCGATCATCAGGCACCGGGCTTGGGGCGTCTCGCGGAGCCGACGCCCGGATGCATCGCCCATGGATCCTCCTCGGACGCCCGGACTCATTCGAGCGCCCGTGCTACAGTGGCGCCTCTGGAAATCCGACCGGTCGTCGCCCCGATCCCGAGGCCGCGACGACGAGGACGGGCGACGACTCGCCTGCGTAACGCCGACGTCGCTCCCGCCCCCGTGGGTCATCTCGGCGGCGATCCGCTCCTCGAGGCCGTGTCATCCGCAAGGGAATCGTCCGATGAAACAGCTGATCGCCTTCGTCGCACTCGGGCTCGCACTCGTCGGGCGGACATGGGCCGCGGAGGGCCCGGGGCCGGTCGTCGTCCGAGACTGCTCGGTCCTGGACGTCGCCAAGGGCATGATGCTCCCGCGGCGCACCGTGGTGCTCGCCGGCGGACTGATCCGAGCGATCGGCACGCCCGAGGCGCCGGTCGAGGAGCCGGCGGGGGCTTCGACGATCGAGGCCCGGGGGAAGTACCTGATCCCCGGCCTCATCGACGCCCACGTCCACCTGGTGCAGGTCCTGGCCTCGGCCCACGTCACGGGCGACGAGGTCCTGCCGCTGTTCCTGGCCGCGGGCGTGACGTCCGTCCGCGACGTCGGCGACGAGGTCGTGCCCGAGACCCTGGTCGCCCGGTTCGCGGCCGCGCATCCCGAGAGCTGCCCCCGCGTCTTCACCTGCAGCCCCCTGATCGACAAGGACCCTCCGTTCCACGACTACGAGTCGCCCGCGATGATCTTCGGCCGGGCCTTGACCGACCCCGCGAAGGTGCCCGGGTTCGTCGAGGACGTGGCGGCGTGGGGCGTGACGTCGCTCAAGATCTACGTCGGGACGCCGAGGCCGATCGGCCGCCTCGTGATCGCCGAGGGCCACAGGCGCGGCCTGAAGGTCATCGGCCACCTGGGCGCGTATTCGGCGCAGGACGCCGTCGCCGACGGGATCGACGGGCTCGAACACATCTGGGGGGTCTGGGACTTCATCATCCCGCCCGAGGAGCGGAGCCGGCCGGACTCCCGCTCGACCCTCGACCTCCACAACCCGACGGCGAAGGCGCTGATCGCGGAGCTGGCCCGGCGCGGGACGACGGTCGACCCGACGCTCGTCGTGTTCCGCAACATGCTCCTGCTCAACGACCGCCCGGAGGTCCGCGACCACCCCGACAACGCAGTCGCGCCGGCGCGACTGCTCCGGTTCTGGGAGGAGGACGTGAAGCGGATCGGCCTCCGCCCCGAGACGCTCCTCGCACGCCGCGGGGAGTTCGCGAAGTACCGGGAGCTGACCGGCGTCCTGCATCGCGCCGGGGTCACGCTCCTGGCGGGGACCGACGCCCCCGAGCCGTACTGCCCGCCGGGCCGGTCGCTCCATCAGGAGCTGGAGCTGCTCGTCGAGTCGGGCCTCCCGCCCGCCGCGGCGATCCGCTGCGCCACGCTGAACAACGCCGAGGCGCTGGGCCAGGCCCATCGACTCGGCTCCGTCGAGCCGGGCAAGGCCGCCGACCTGATCCTCCTGGACGCGGATCCGCTCGACCGGATCGCGAACACGCGGGCGATCGCGAAGGTCTTCCACGGCGGCGTCGCCGTCGATCGGGCCGCGATCCTGAAGCTCGTGCCGAAGGAGTGAGGCGGACGGGGCGATCTGAAGGGCGCGACGAGTCGCGCGAGTCCGGGTTGGTCCAAAGGGTCGACTCCCCTTGCCGAGGCGTGAACCTCCGGCGGACGGCCCGCGTGGATCGCCTCGGCATTCGATACCTTCAGAGGCCGGCGAGCCCTCGTCGCGGGCCCACGGAGGCGGGCCTGGGGCCGGCCCAGACGAGATCCCGAGACCCGCAGATTGGCTTTCTCCGTCGAAGCCCGAGATCGACGATGATGCGTTTCGGGTGAGCGAGCCTCCGAGGCGGACGGCCGGACTGCGAGATCAGCCCTCGTCGCAGGCCAGCCGTTCGGGCCTTCATTCAACGGTTATCGTATCGGGTGACATTCGTGCGGCTCGCTTGACAATTAGGCTTAATTCCACCAGAGTGCACGAACGTCAAGGTTGTTCCTTGGGCGAGGAAGCCCCCTGGTAGAGGAACTCTCGTTTGGAAGGGAACGCGGATTTCCACGGAGCTCGTCCATGGCGACCAATTGAGCGCGCAGGCGGAGAATCGCTGGGCGCAGCCGCCGGCAACGAGCTAGGGGAGCTGGTGGACGGAGAGGGTGCAGAGCCGGTTCCTGCCAGGAGCCGGCTGACGGAGCTTGTAGGCGTCCCGGATACGGCGTTGATGGTCAAGGGCTTGAAGAAGTCGCCTGATGAATAATCAGCGTCGTGCCCGGCTCGGCGAGAACGCCGGAGGTCAAGGAGTGAATCTACGGGCAAGAGTCGGCAGGCCGGCTGCAGGGGCCTGATCGCGGCACCTAGAGTCCGATGTGTGAAGGATGGAGGGATGGGCGCACCTTTTCATGACGACGACGTCGCAGGAGCTGAGTCGCTCTTGCGGGCTATGAGCGAGATAGGGCCGCCGATCATCGACGTGCGTGAGGCGTTGACCGCGTCGCTCCTGAGCGGCGTCGCCGGCGAGCCGATGGCTAGGCTCACGCCGCGGAACGCCGAACTCCGCTATCGGACGCTGGTCGAGCAAATCCCGGCCGTGACTTTCATGGCATCGCTCGACGGCAGCGACAACGAACTCTACGTAAGCCCACAGATCGAGTCGATGCTGGGTTTCACGCAGCAGGAATGGCTTGCGAATCCGGTCCTCTGGTACCAGCAACTCCATCCAGACGATCGCGACCGATGGCAGGAGGGCTTCGCGCTCACTTGTTCCACGGGCCAGCCGTTCCGCGCGGAATATCGCTTCCTCTCGCGGACAGGCGCCATCGTATGGGTGGCGGGCGAGGCCAGGGTGGTGCGAGACGAGGAGGGACGGCCGCTCTTCCTTCACGGTATCGCCTTCGACATCACCACGCATAAGAAGGCCGAGGCAACGCTGGTCCAGTCGCATGAGGCGCTGGAAGAGAGCGTCCGCGAGCGGACGGCTCAATTGGTGCGGATCAACGACTCGCTCCGGGCCGAGATGGCCGAGCGTGCGCGTGCCGAGGCTCAAGTCAGGGAGCAAGCGACCCTGATCGACGAGGCGTCCGACGCCATCTTGGTCCACGACCTAGAGGGCCGGATCCTCTTCTGGAATCGCGGGGCCGAGGTCTTGTTCCTGCGACCACGAGCGGAGGCCGTCGGGCGAGACTTTCGCGAAGTCCTCTTTCCGAACGTCGAGGCGGGTGTCGACGAGGCGGCGCGATCGGTGGCCGATCACGGCGAGTGGGCCGGCGAGCTCTCCGTCACGGATCGAGTCGGCCGACGATTGATCATCGCCAGTCGCTGGACCATGGTCCGCGACGATCGGGGGGCGCCCAAGTCGGTCCTGATCATCAGCACGGACGTCACCGAGCAGAAGGAGCTCCAGGCGCGCCTCCTCCGCTCGCAGCGGATGGAGAGCATCGGAACCCTCGCTGGGGGGATCGCCCACGACCTGAACAATCTTCTGACACCCCTCCTGATCGCGGTGGACCTGCTCAGGTTGCCCCTGGCCGACGATCGTCGCGATGCGGTGCTCGAAATGCTTCGGTCGAACGTCGAACGAGGCGCCGACCTGGTGAGGCAGGTGCTCACCTTCGCCCGCGGCGTGGAAGGGGAGCGGGTCCCGGTCTCGATCGGCGACCTGATCCGCGACCTCGGCAGGCTGCTCAATTCGACGGTCCCGAAGTCGATAGTCGTGGTCGTCTCGATGCCCGAAGAACCCTGGATCGTGCTGGGCGACGCGACCAAGATCCATCAAGTATTAATGAACCTCTGCGTGAACGCTTCGGACGCGATGGCCGATGGAGGGATTCTCGCGATCGATGCGGAGAACGTGGTCCTGGCCCCCGGGTCTCCGACCAGCCGGACCGACGTCCGTCTCGGCCCTCACGTGGTCGTGCGGGTCGCTGACGACGGATCAGGTATCCCGCCCGAGATACTCGAGAAGATCTTCGACCCGTTTTTCACCACCAAAGAAGTCGGAAAGGGAACAGGCCTGGGGCTCTCCACGTCGGCCGGCATCGTCAAGGCTTTGGGAGGGTTCATGGAGGTCCGTTCCGAAGTCGGCAAGGGGACTCAGTTCACGATCTATCTACCGACCTGCGGGGCTCAGGTATCGCCGCTCGCGGAGTCGACGACGCCATCGTGACCTAGGATTAAGGTTGGAGGGGGCGCATCTCTCGCCCATCACCGGGCGACGCCGCCTGGTTCCCTTCGGCCAAAGTAACCGCCACCGCGAAGCAGCGAGGTTCTGACATGGATTCCGCCTCCGAGGGACCGCCCCGAACGCGCTGCTCTCCACCCGAGGATTGGACCGATGCGCGTGTCCTCATCACCGACGATGAGCCTAACGTCCGGACGGCGTGTCGATTCCTCCTGGAGGCCGACGGGATCGCCTGCGACGAGGCCGTAGACGGGTTGCAGGCCTTGAAGGCCGCCACGACCTGTTCCTACGACGCGGTGATCCTCGACGTCGACATGCCGCGATTGAAGGGGCCGGAGGTCTGCCGCCGTCTGCGCGTCGCCGATCCGTCGTCCCATTTGAAGATCATCATGGTGTCCGGTCGTGCGACGCCCGACGAGATGGCCCTGATGCTCTCCGCCGGCGCCGACGATTACCTCGGCAAGCCGTTCACCGCGATCCAACTTCAGCAGCGGGTGAAGGCCGCCCTGCGTCGCAAGGGACAGCAGGATTGCGCCGATCGCCTTAATTCCGAACTCCAATTGGTCAATCGCGGCCTCGAGCAGGCGGCGGGGGGTCGCGCGAGGAATCTGAACGTCGACGAGGCCCGCGAAACGCTGGTCCGAGGGCTGGCAAAGCTGGCCGAATGTCGCGACCTCGAAACGGGCTCTCACCTCCTCCGCCTACGCCACTACAGCGTCTGCCTGGCCGAAGAACTGGCCGAGACGCCGGGGGTCGGCGACGGCCCGATCGACCAGGCCTTCATCGACCTCCTGGGATGCTGCGCCCCGTTGCACGACATCGGAAAGGTCGGGCTTCCCGACCACATCCTGCGGAATCCGGGCCGGCTCGACCAGGACGAACGGCGCGTTATGGAAACCCACACGCTCATCGGATACGAGGCCCTGAAAAGCTTGCTCGACCGAAGCGGGTTCGCGGTGGATCTCTTGGCGATGGGGATGGACATCGCCCGGCACCATCACGAACGGTTCGACGGCAGCGGGTATCCCGACCGTTTAGCGGCGGGGCAGATCCCGTTGGCCGCACGCGTCGTCGCGATTTGCGACGTGTACGACGCCCTCCGTTCGCGACGGGTGTACAAGGCCGCGATGCCGCACGACGAGGTGGTCCGGGCCATGTCCAACCCGGCCGACGGCAGCTTCGACCCCCACCTCCTCCGCCTCTTCCTGCGCAGCTCCCATCGCTTCGAACGGATCTTCGCCGACTTCGAGAACGACGCAGATTGCTCCGCTGGGGATCTCGGTCGTGGGGGCGGCGATCAGCGAATCGGGGCGGCTTGAGCCGCCGCGAATTCACTATTATAGAATCCACACGTCGGCATAATTAGACATTGCACCAGGGCCGCCCGGCCATGCTTCGGCTTGAGCAGCGATCCGGGCGCGCGCCCTATGGAACTTGCGATCGTCGATGGTCGGGGCCGCCGCCTCGGCGATGGGGGGACTCGACCGCCTCGACGATCGACCGGGCGTCGTATCCCTCGCCGTGGGACGCCGGCAGCCGTCGATCAGCGCGTCGGCCCGGAGGGCCGCCGTCGGCTGGGCGTTGATGAGGGTGAGATCGATGGCCGGCCGCACCGGATCCTCGTACTGAGTCGCGGCCGGGGGCCGGGCCCGTCGAAGCACGGGACTTGAGCCGAGTCCAGGCGCAGTACCAGCGGCCGAGTCGCTCCGTCTTGTCGCGCCGCGGCTCGCCGAGTTTCGCGATCCATCTCGCGGCGTCCACCAGATGGCGACCATCGTCGGGTGCGCCACCACGCGGACCGGAATGCCTGGCAGGACGACCTCGATTCGTTGTAGCTCAGGGTCCGAGGCTCCTCGGCGGCGAACGGCGGGACATCCTTGGTGGCGGTGATCGGCCGACATCAGCACAAATCGTCTATTTGATTTCCGTGATATCAATCGGGATCGCCGAGGAATCCGGATTCGCGGCGAGAAGTATCAGCACGACCGGGGTGGGACATCGTAGAGTACAGCGAGTCGATCGCCAGGGAGGGCGAACGCGTCCGCCGTCCGGCATCGACGCTTGGTCTCCAGGGAAAGAAGGGAGAGGCACCGTGACCGGCCGCTATTCGGTCCAGGTTCGTGGGGTCGTGCAAGGGGTGGGCTTCCGCCCCTTCGTGCACGGGCTCGCCGGTCGACTGGGCCTGACGGGTTCCGTCCGCAACTCCGCGAGCGACGTCTTGATCGACGTCGAGGGAGACGATCGCTCGCTTGGGCGATTCTTCCGCCGGCTTTCGACCGACTCCCCACCACTGTCGCGGATCGACGAGATCCGGAGGGAGGCCACGACTCCGCGACGCGACGGCGTCGGCACGTTCGTCATCGAAGCCAGCGAGAGGGGGGGGGGCGACGCGATGGAATTCCCCCCGGACGTCGCCACCTGCATGGACTGCCTGGCCGAGTTGTTCGACCCGGACGACCGCCGACACCTCCACCCTTTCATCAACTGCACGAGCTGCGGCCCTCGATGGACGGTCATCGAGGCCGCGCCTTACGATCGCGCATCGACCACGATGGCTCGATTCGCGATGTGTTCGGCGTGCCGCGCCGAATACGACGATCCGCGAGACCGCCGCTTCCACGCACAGCCTAACTGCTGCCCTGGCTGCGGGCCCCGACTCCGATGGGAGGGCGAAGGGGCCGGTTCGGGCGATCCGCTCGACGACGCCGTCGCCGCATTCCTGGCCGGCCGGATCGGCGCGGTGAAGGGCGTCGGCGGATACCACCTGGCCTGCGACGCGCGGGCTCGCTCGGCCGTGGAGGAGTTGCGTCGCCGCAAAATGAGGGACGAGAAGCCGATGGCGATCCTGGTCGCGGACCTCGACGCCGCGTCGCTGTGGTGCGAAGTCTCGAGCGATGAAGCCGCCCTCCTCGCCTCGCCGGGGCGGCCGATCGTCCTCCTACGCAGGCGTCGCGACGACGACCTGGCCTATGGGGTCGCGGCCGGCGCGCCGACGTTGGGCGTGATGCTACCCTACACGCCCCTCCATCACCTCCTGATCCGGGGCATGGGGGGGTCGCCGCTCGTCCTGACCAGCGGGAACCTCGCCGACGAGCCGATCGCCTTCGATGATGAGGATGCGAGACGCCGCCTGACGGGCATCGCCGACTTCATCCTGTCCCACGATCGGCCGATCGCCGTTCGTTGCGACGATTCGGTCTCCCGCATCGTGGCCGGAGGCGAGGTCCTCCTGAGAAGGTCGCGAGGACATGTTCCGGGATCGGTGCGGCTGCCCCACGACTGCCCGGTCCCAATCCTCGCGTTGGGAGGGCAGCAGAAGGCGGTATTCGCGCTCGCGAAGGGTCGCCGAGCCGTGCTGAGCCACCACCTGGGAGGACTTGACGACTTCGCATCCTATCGCTCGTTCGAGGCGGCCGTCGGACACTTCGAACGCTTGTTTGAGATCGAGCCGGAGCTGATGGTCCGCGACCTCCACCCGGATTACGCGTCGAATCTCTACGCCGATCGCCGGGGTCTCCCCACCCTCGCGGTCCAGCATCACCACGCCCACGTGGCGAGCTGCATGGCCGAGAACGGACTGGACGGGCCGGTCCTCGGCGTGGCCTTCGACGGCTCCGGCCTCGGCCCCGACGGCGCGATCTGGGGCGGTGAGTTCCTCGAGTCGACCTACGAAGGGTTCCGCCGCGCCGCGCATCTCCGCTACGTGCCGATGCCCGGGGGGAGCCGCGCGATCCGCGAGCCATGGCGCATGGCCCTGGCGCATCTCGAGGACGCGGGAGAGGGCCCGGGCCTGATCTCGAGTCGCGTCGAGCTCGAGGAACGCGGGATCGTCGCGGCCATGCTCGAAAGAAGGATCAATTCCCCGCTCACGTCGAGCGCCGGCCGACTCTTCGACGCGGTCGCGGCCCTGGCCGGCCTGCGACAACGCGTCCGCCACGAGGGGCAGGCGGCGATGGAGCTGGAGTGGGCCTCGGCGGAGCTCACGGTCGACGATTTCTATCCCTTCGAGGTCGTCGGTGATTCGCCGCTGACGATCGATACGAGGCCTCTGATCTCCGCAGTCGCCTCGGACGTTCGACGAGACGTCGAGCCGGGCCGCATCGGCAGGCGATTCCATACGACCATGGTCGAGATGATCGCCGAGGTCTGCGGCCGGATCCGGGCGAATAGGGGCCTGGAAGTGGTCGCCCTGAGCGGCGGCGTCTTCATGAACAGCCTCCTCCTGGACGAGACGATCGGCCGCCTCGAGCGCGAGGGTTTCGTCGTCCATCGGCACCGGCGGGTCCCCCCCAACGACGGAGGCCTATGCCTCGGCCAGTTGGCGATCGCCGCGACCACACGAGCGAAGGGGGGAGGCGATGTGCCTGGCGATACCCGGTAGGGTCACGAGCATTTACCGCGAACACGACGTGTTGATGGGCAAGGTCGACTTCGGGGGCGTGAGCAAGCGCGTCTGCCTGGAACACATCCCGGAGGTCGCGGTGGGGGAGTACGCGCTCGTCCACGTCGGCTACGCCCTGACGCGGATCGACGAGGCCGAGGCTCGTCGCGTGTTCGAGTTCCTCGCCTCGATGGACGACCTCGACGAGTTGAGGCACTGATGCGCCACCTCGACGAATACCGCGATCCCTCCGCGGCGAAATCGTTGCTGCGTTCGATCCGCAGGGCCACCACCCGGGCCTGGACGCTGATGGAGATCTGCGGGGGGCAGACGCACAGCATCTTGAAGTACGGGATCGACGAGCTGCTCCCGCCCGAGATCACGCTGGTCCACGGGCCGGGCTGCCCGGTCTGCGTGACGCCGGTGGAGCTGATCGACAAGGCCGTCGAGATCGCGTCCCGGACGGGCGTGATCTTCTGCTCGTTCGGCGACATGCTGCGCGTGCCCGGGAGCCATGGGGACCTGCTGGCGGTCAAGGCGTCCGGCGGAGACGTGCGGCTCGTGTACTCGCCGCTCGACTGCCTGTCCCTGGCCGAGCGGAACCCCGAAAAGACGGTGGTCTTCTTCGCGGTCGGATTCGAGACGACTGCGCCGGCGAACGCGATGGCTGTGCGACAGGCCTCGAGGCGCGGGATCGACAACTTCGCGGTCCTCGTTTCGCACGTCACGGTCCCCCCGGCGATGTCGGCGATACTGGAATCCCCGGACAACCACGTGCAAGGTTTTTTGGCCGCCGGCCACGTCTGCTCGGTGATGGGATGCGCGGAATACGAGACGCTGGCCGAGCGGTTCCGGATCCCGATCGTGGTCGCCGGCTTCGAACCGCTCGACCTGCTCGACGGTATTCATCACTGCATCTGCATGCTCGAGGAAGGGCGCATCGGCGTCGAAAACCGCTACGCCCGGGCCGTACGCCCAGGCGGGAACGAGCGGGCGAAGGAGCTGATGGCCGAAGTCTTCGAGGTCACGGACCGGAAATGGCGAGGCATCGGGACCATCCTCCGGAGCGGATACCGCTTGCGATCCGAGTTCGCCCGGTTCGACGCCGAGGCGCGATTCGACCTGGGGGCGTTGCGCGCGGAGGAGTCGCGATCATGCCTCAGCGGCCTGATCCTGCAGGGCCTCAAGAAGCCCCACGAGTGCCCCGAATTCGGCGGGAGATGTACGCCGACGTCGCCGCTCGGGGCGACCATGGTCTCGTCCGAAGGGGCCTGCGCCGCCTATTACCAATACGGAAGGATGAAGGTGGCGGCCGGATGAGCCGGAACCCGTCGACGATTTTAAAGGCCTCGCCGACCGCCGCGATCGACCCGACCGCGAGCGGATGCCCGACTCCCCGCGAGGAGACCGAGCAGATCCTGCTCGGTCACGGCAGCGGCGGGATGATGTCCGCCGACCTCATGCGCCGCGTATTCCTGCCGGCCTTCGACAACGAGGTGCTCGCGGCGATGGAGGACCAGGCGACCGTCGCGTTCCCAAGCGGACGGCGCCTCGCCTTCACGACGGATTCCTACGTGGTCCGGCCCATCTTCTTCCCGGGCGGCGACATCGGCCGTCTGGCGGTCAACGGCACCGTCAACGACCTGGCCGTCGGTGGGGCGCGCCCCCTCTACCTCTCGGCGGCGTTCATACTGGAAGAGGGCCTGGCGATCGCCGACCTGAAACGCGTCGTCCGGTCGATGCGCGAGGCGTGCGACGAATCGGGCGTCGCCATGGTGACGGGCGACACCAAGGTGGTGGACCGTGGCAAAGGGGATCGGATCTTCATCACGACCTCGGGCGTCGGCGTCGTGCCGGCCGGGCGATCCCTCTCGATCCGCAACGCCCGGCCCGGTGACCGCATCCTCGTCTCGGGAACGATGGGCGACCACGGCATCGCCATCCTCTCGGTGCGCGAAGGGATCGAGTTCGAGACCGTCCTCGAGAGCGACACCGCCCCCCTGAACGGACTGGCCGACGTGCTCCTGGAGGCATGCCCGGACGTACGTTGCTTGCGCGACCCGACGCGGGGCGGCCTCTCGAGCGCCCTCAACGAGCTGGCCAAAGGCTCGGGCGTCGGGGTGGAGCTGGAAGAATCGGCGATTCCCGTGCGCCCGGAGGTCCGGGCCGCCTGCGAGCTGTTCGGCCTCGATCCGATGTACGTGGCCAACGAGGGGAAGCTGATCGCCGTCGTCCCGCGCGAGACGGCCGGGCGCGCGCTCGCCGCGATGCGATCGCATCCACTGGGCCGAGACTCGGCGGTGGTCGGCGAGGTCGTCTCCTCCCATCGAGGCCTGGTGGTCATGACGTCCCCCTTCGGCGGCCAGAGGATGGTCGCAATGATCGCGGGCGAGCACCTCCCGAGGATTTGCTGATGGATCCCGACGCCGGACCTCGGAGCCTGGAGGAGATCGACGTCCTCTGGCTCACCGCCGGACTGAGCTGCGACGGCGACACCGTGTCGATCACGGCCGCCACCCAGCCGAGCCTGGAAGACCTGATCGGGGGTGCGATCCCCGGCATCCCGCGCCTTCGGCTCCACAACCCCGTCCTCTCATACGAGAACGGCGACGAGTTCCTGAAGATCTGGCGTGACGCGGCGGAGGGAAGGCTGAATCCCTTCGTGCTCGTCGTGGAGGGATCGATCCCCAACGAGTCGATCAACGTCGAAGGCTCCTGGGCCGCCTTCGGCACGGACCCCGCCACCGGCCAGCCGATCCCGACCTGTGCGTGGATCGACCGCCTCGCGCCGAGGGCCTGGGCCGTCGTCGCGGCCGGCACCTGTGCCGCATACGGGGGCATCCACGCCATGGCCGGGAACCCCACCGGGGCAATGGGCCTGCCCGATTACCTGGGGTGGGGATGGCGGTCCTCGGGCGGCCTGCCGGTGATCTGCGTCCCCGGATGTCCTGTGCAGCCGGACAATTTCATGGAGACGCTGCTCTATCTGCTGTATCAGGCTTCAGGGCTCGCGCCCGCCATCCCCCTCGACGACCAGTTGAGACCGCGCTGGTTGTTCAGCCAGACGGTGCACGAGGGCTGCGATCGGGCGGGCTACTACGAGCAGGCCGACTTCGCCTCGTCCTACGGCACGCCGCAGTGCATCGTGAAGCTCGGCTGCTGGGGACCGGTGGTGCATTGCAACGTGGGCAAGCGAGGCTGGATGTCGGGCATCGGCGGCTGCCCGAACGTGGGAGGCATCTGCATCGGCTGCACCATGCCCGGCTTCCCCGACAAGTTCATGCCGTTCATGGACGAGCCGCCGGGGGCGAAGCTCTCGACCACCGCCGTCGCCATGTACGGGCGGACGATCCGCGCCCTCCGAGGTTTCACGAAGGCCTCGATGAGCCAGGAGCCGGAATGGCGGCATCGGCGGCCCGAGCTGACGACCGGCTACCAGCCGAATCCCGACCCCGCGAACGACGGAAAGAGCCCGGATCATGCCTGAGCCCGCCTCGAAACTCGTCGAGATGTCCTGGGATCCGATCACCCGGATCGTGGGGAGCCTGGGCGTCCACACCAAGATCGACTTCGCCGAGAGGCGCGTCGCCGAGTGCCACAGCACTTCGTCGATCTTCCGAGGGTACAGCGTCTTCATGAAAGGCAAGGACCCGCGCGACGCCCACTTCATCACCAGCCGGATCTGCGGCATCTGCGGCGACAACCACGCGACCTGCGCCGTCTACGCCCAGAATATGGCCTTCGGGGTGAGGCCGCCTGCGCTCGCCGAGTGGATCATCAACCTCGGCGAGGCGGCCGAGTATATGTTCGATCACAACCTCTATCAGGATAATCTCGTAGGCGTGGACTACTGCGAGCGGATGGTCAAGGAGACCAACCCTTCGGTGCTGGCGAAGGCCGAGCGCACCGAAGCCCCGAACGCTCGCATCCACGGCTTCCGCACGATCGCCGACATCATGCGATCGCTGAACCCCTTCAGCGGCTCGTTCTATCGAGAGGCTCTGCAGATGAGCCGCCTCACGCGCGAGATGTTCTGCCTGATGGAGGGGCGGCACGTCCATCCGTCGACGCTCTATCCGGGCGGCGTGGGCACGGTGGCGACGGTCCAGCTCTTCACCGATTACCTCGTCCGGCTGATGAAGTACGTCGACTTCATGAAGCGGGTCGTTCCCTTCCACGACGACCTGTTCGACTTCTTCTACGACGCGCTGCCGGGCTATGAAGAGGTCGGACGTCGGCGCGTGCTGCTGGGCTGCTGGGGATCCTTCAACGACCCCGACGCATGTGATTACACCTACAAGAACATGTCGCGCTGGGGCCGCAAGATGTACGTCACCCCGGGCGTGGTCGTCGACGGCGAACTCGTGACGACCGACCTCGTCGAGATCAACCTAGGCCTGCGCATCCTTCTCGGATCGTCGTTCTACGACGACTGGCAAGATGGCGAGACGTTCGTCAAGCACGATCCTCTGGGCAACCCGATCCATCAGATGCATCCCTGGAACCAGACCACCACGCCCCGCCCTCAACGGCGCGATTTCGCCGGCAAGTACACCTGGGTGATGTCGCCGCGATGGCTCGACGGGCGGACGGGCGAGCACTTGGCCATCGACACCGGAGGCGGCCCTCTCGCGCGTCTGTGGACCACGGCCCTGGCGGGCCTGGTGAACTTCGGCGGCGTCCGATCGACCGGGAAAAGCGTGAAAATCGCCCTGCCCCGATCCGCGTCGCTGCCGGCGGTGGAGTTCGAGTGGAAGATCCCCCGATGGAGCAACACGCTGGAGCGCAATCGCGCCCGCAGCTATTTCCAGGCCTACGCCGCGGCCGCTGCGCTGCACTTCGTCGAGCGGGGTCTCGCCGAGGTCCACGCGGGCCGGACCGACACCTGGACCGACTTCAAGGTGCCCGACGAGGCGATCGGCTGCGGCTTCCACGAGGCCGTCCGCGGGGTCCTGTCGCACCACATGGTGATCCGCGACGGCAAGATCGCAAACTACCACCCTTATCCACCGACCCCCTGGAACGCCAGCCCGCGCGACTCCTGCGGCACGCCCGGGCCCTACGAGGACGCCGTCCAGGGGACCCCGCTGTTCGAGGAGAACGGTCCGGAGGACTTCAAGGGGATCGACATCATGAGGACGGTGCGGAGCTTCGACCCGTGCATGCCGTGCGGGGTCCACATGTACCTCGGCGGGGGCAAGGAGATCCAGGTCCGCCACGCGCCGGCGTTCGGAGCCCAGTCCGTCCTGGGAATGGGGGGATGACGATGCCCGATCGCCGCGAGTTCGAGGCGAGCATGGCCCGCATCGAGGTGCTGACCGGCGTCCTGGAGCGATGCCCCGACCTCGCGGCGCGATCCGCATCGAGAGAACTCGTCGGGGCCCTCCTCGAGCTTCATGGGGCTGGCCTGGCTCGAATCCTCGAGCTGATCGCCGGATCCGGCGACGCCGGCGACGAACTCGTCTCCACGCTCGCTCGCGACGGCCTGGTCGCCAGCGTGCTCCTGCTGCACGACCTCCATCCGATCGACCTGAAGTCTCGGGTGGGGATCGCGCTCGACGGCGTCCGGGCGCGGCTCGGCCCCCACGCCGACCTTGATCTCGTGGGCATCGAGGGGGGGACGTTGAGGCTCCGCCTCGCGGGAGGAGGATGCGGCGGCTGCCCATCCACCTCGGCGGCGATGAAGAAGTCCGTCGAGGACGCGATTCTCGAGGCCGCGCCCGACCTCGCGAGCATCGAGTTCGTCGAGCCGTTGGAACCCCCGCAGGGGGCCTTCTCCCTGCCAGTGATCACCCTCTGACTCGAGGCCGGACGGCCATGACCACCGCATCATCGACCTCGCGCACCGCGTTCGCCGCGCTCCGACGTTTCGCCGAGGTTCGGCCCGCCGGCGAACGCTGCGATTTGTGCGCGAAACCCGTCGCCCCCGGTCATCGTCATCTCATGGAAGCGGTCACACGACGCTTCGTCTGCGCCTGCGACCCTTGCGCATTGCTGTTCGCGGAACAACCCACGGCGCGTTACCGGGCCTTGCCGAGGACGCCACTCCGCCTCGACCACTTTCGGATGACCGAGGCCCAGTGGACCGCCCTCGGGATTCCGATCAACATGGTCTTCTTCACGAAGGACGGCCATGACGGCAGGGTGATCGCCCAGTTTCCCGGCCCTGCCGGAGCGACCGAGGCGTTCCTCGATCCCGAGGCCTGGAACCCGCTCGTGGAGGCGAACCCGATCCTCCATCGGCTACGGCACGACGTGGAGGCGATACTCGTCAACAGGGTGGGCGCGTCGCGCGATTATTACCTCGTCCCTATAGACTTCGGCTTCGGGCTCGCGGGCCTGATCCGCCTCCACTGGCGAGGCCTAGAGGGAGGCGCCGAGGTGTGGGCGGAGATCGGGCGGTTCTTCGATCGGCTGCGATCCATGTCGGCCGGAGCGACCCATGCCTGACCTGTCCTTCCACATCGAGGGCGTCGAACCCGTCCTCTTCGCCGCGTCGCCGCTGCTGGCCTTCAAAACCCGTGTGACGAATCGGATCGCCGGCGAGCGGGTCCGCTCGGGGATGCTCCGCTGCCGCGTGGACATCGACCCGGCGAGGCGCGTCCACGACGCCGACGAGCGGGATCGCCTGCACGACCTCTTCGACCGACCCGAGCGATGGGGTCGAACCTTGCGCGCCCTGCCTTGGGCGGAGGTCGTCCTCTACCTCCCCTCGTTCCAAGACAGCGTCGTCGTCGACGTCCTCGTCCCCTGCTCGGGCGACCTCGAACTCTCCACGACGCGATATCTTTTCGGACTGCGGGGGGGCGACGTGAACGTCGGCCTCTCGTTCCGAGGCACGGTGCTGCACGATTCCAACGATCGCGGCCTTCAGGTCGCCCTGACCGTCCAGGACGAGGCCTCGCGCGTGCGGCTCCCCCTCAACACCTGGCGAGAGATGATGGACCACTACTATCCGAACAGCGGTTGGCTGCGGCTGCGATCTGACCTCTACGAACGTCTGTCCCGACACAAGACGCTCGGCGGCCATGCGACGCTGGAGCAGGCGCTCGACAGCCTCCTGACCGGTGCCGAGGGAGGCCCTTGAGATGTCGATTTCGCCCATCCATCAGGTGGCCCGCGCCATCCTTTACGAGGGGTACGTCCTCTATCCGTACCGGCCCTCTTCGGTGAAAAACCGCCAGAGGTGGGCGTTCGGCGCGGTTTACCCCGAATCGTTCTGCGAGGCCCGAGGCGGGTCCGACGCCTGCATGATCCGGGCGGATTGCCTCCTCGAAGGCGACGAGTCGTCGATCGTGGATGTGAGGGTCGGGTTCTTGCAATTGATCGCCGATGGAGGTCGCGACCATGACTGGCGGGAGGCGACCGAGCGGGAGATCATCGCGCGCCCGTTGGCCTTGGGAGATCTCGTTCCGCATCCCCTATCCCTCCCATTCGCCTTCACGTCGCCCGGCGGAGAAGGCGTCGAAGGCTCGGTCACGATCTCTGCGTGCCAGGCGAGCGACGGGCTCTTACGCGTCGCGGTGAGCCTCGCCAACACCACGCCGGTCTCCGCCTCGCCCATATCGACCCATGCCGAGGTCCAGCCGCATTCTCTCACCTCGGCCCATGTGATCCTCGAACTCCGAGGGGGGAGTTTCGTCTCATCGATCGACCCGCAGGGTCCATTCCTCGCAGCGGCAGCTGGATGTTGCAACGTCGGGCTGTGGCCCGTGCTCGTCGGCCAGGAGGGTTCTCGGTCGGCGATGCTCGCCGCGCCCATCATCCTCTACGATTACCCTCGAATCGCCCCCGAAAGCCATGGAGACCTGTTCGACGCGACCGAAATCGACGAGATCCTGACCTTGCGAATCCTGACCCTGACCGAACCCGAGAAGCGTGAAATGGCCGCCTTCGATCCTCGGGCCCGCACCTTGCTCTACCGGACCGAGGCGCTGGGCGAAGACCAGATCCTCAAGCTTCACGGCTCGATGCGTCGCTCGGATCCGTCGCCCGGCGACCGCGTGATCCTGCGGCCGAAGCGGCGGGCGGACGCATTCGACATCATGCTGGCGGGCCGGTCGGCGACGATCTCCACGATCGAGCGGGACTTCGAAGATCAGGTCTATGTAACCGTGCTCGTCGATGACGATCCTGGCAAGGACCTGGGCGAGCAGGGCAAACCCGGCCATCGGTTCTTCTTCCACGTCGACGAGGTCGAGCCCCTCGGCCAAGTCGTGGTGAGTCCGCCATGACCCCCCCTCGCATCCTGGTCGCCGGCCTCGGCAACATCTTCCACGGAGACGACGGGTTCGGGTCGGAGGTGGCGCGAAGGCTCGCCCGTCGTCGGCAGCCGGATGGGGTGCGCGTCGTCGATTTCGGGATTCGCGGACGAGACCTCGCCTACGAACTGCTGAATGAACCCGGCGGCTTGCTGCTGATCGATGCGGCGCCCCGAGGCGGCCCTCCGGGATCGCTCTACGTCCTTGAGCCGGAGGCGGGCTCGTTCGGCACCGACGCCATCTCGGCCGCGCAGGCGCACGGAATGGGCCCGGTGGAGATTTTCCGCCTCGTCGGCGCGATGGGGGCGACGCTCCCCCGGACCTTCGTGGTCGGATGCGAGCCCGGCTCCATCGACCCGGAGTTCGAGGAGGCGATGGGCCTGAGCGCGGCCGTCGCCAGGGCCGTGGAGGAGGCCGTCCCGCTCGTCGAGTCGCTGATCGACGAGATGCTGCAAGCCGACGGGGGACGCCATGCATGAGTTGGGCATCACGCAGGAGATCGTGGAGATCGTCATTGCGAGGGCCGGGGGTGCCCGCATCGCGCGCATCGTGCTCGAAGTCGGCAAGCTCTCGGCGGTCCTGCCGGACGCCATCCGCTTCTGCTTCGACCTTTGCAGTGAGGGCACCTCCGCAGAGGGCGCCGTGCTGGAGATCCTCGAGCCGCCGGGGCGGGTCCGATGTCGAGGCTGTGCGGTCGAATTCAGTCTCGACCGCCCTTTCGGCCGCTGCGTGTGCGGGGGGACCGACCTGGATTGGCTGGGCGGCGAAGAACTTTCGATCAAGGCCATGGAGCTCGCCTGATATGTGCAAAGATTCCGCGGCGACGGCCGCCCCCCCCGTGCGGACGATCCACCTCGACCACCCCATCCTCGACAAGAATGCGCGACTCGCAGAGCGCAACCGCGGTTGGCTGGAGGCTCGCCGCATCGTGGCTTTCAACCTGCTCAGCTCGCCTGGGTCTGGCAAGACGACCCTGCTGGAACGGACGATCCGCGACCTCGGCCGTGAGCTTTCGATACACGTGATCGAAGGCGACCAGGCGACGGACAACGATGCGCGCAGGATCGAGGCCGCCGGCGCGCCGGCCGTGCAGATCAACACCGGCGCGGGCTGCCATCTGGACGCCTCGATGGTCTCCAAGGCGCTCCAGACTCTGGATCCGAAGCCGGGCTCGGTCGTCTTCGTCGAGAACGTCGGCAATCTGGTCTGTCCCGCGATGTTCGACCTCGGCGAGGCCGAGAAAGTCCTCGTTTGCTCGGTGACCGAAGGTGAGGACAAGCCCTTGAAATACCCCCACATGTTCCGGGCGTGCACGGTCTTGCTGCTCAATAAGATCGACCTGCTCCCCTACGTCGCCTTCGAGGTCGATCGCTTCATCGATAACGCGCTCCTCGTCAATCCCGCGCTGGAGGTGTTCCTGGTCTCCGCCTCGCGAGGCGACGGGCTGGGGGGTTGGTACGACCGGATCCGCAGGCTCGCGGTTCCGGACTCTGCGAGCCGATGGGGGGAGGTTGAATCGTCGCGGGAAAGCCCTCCATGATGGGGATGGGCGGCGGATCGCCGATCGAAGGGCCTCCTCCCGCTACCGAAGAAGAGGCGGAGGCGATCTTGCGCGCGCTGGTCGGTGGGGCTCAGCAGGACCCCGCCGGCCCCGCCGTCGCCCCGGAGCCGACCGCGGGCGCAGGGCGAGAACGGGGGCCGGTCGACGAGAACGGCATGGCCGAGATCCGCTATCGGGCGTTGGTCGAGCAGATCCCGGCCGTGACTTTCATGTCCAGGCTGGACCGAGGGATGCAGGAGTTGTACGTAAGCCCCCAGATCGAGATCATGCTCGGCTTCTCGCAGAAGGAATGGCTGGAGAACCCGATCCTCTGGTACCAGCAACTGCACCCCGACGACCGCGACCGCTGGCAGTCCGAGTTCGCCCGCACGATCGTCGGCGGCGTCCCGTTCCGCGCGGAGTACCGCTTCCTGGCGAAGAGCGGCCGCGTGATATGGGTCCGCGGCGAGGCCCAGATCATCCGCGACGCCGGGGGAGCGCCCCTCTTCCTCCAGGGGATCGCGTTCGACATCACCGATCAGAAAGAAGCCGAGGCGATCCTCCACCGAAGCCGCGAGCAGCTCGAAGGCGTAGTCCGCGAGCGGACTTCCGAGCTGGGCGAGGCGAACCGGGCGCTCCAGGCCGAGATCGCCGAAAGGACGCGGACCGAGCTCGCACTCCGCGATCGCGAGGCCAGGCTCGGATCGATCGTCGAGAGCGCCGTCGACGGCATTCTCGTGATCGATCATCGAGGCGTCGTCGAGTCGTTCAACCCGGCCGCCCAGCGGATCTTCGGCTACTCCTCCGACGAGGTCCTGGGGCGCAATATCAAGATGCTCATGCCCGCCCCCTACCGCGAGGAGCACGACGGCTACCTGGCCAACTATCTAGAAACCGGGATTCCCAAGATCATCGGGATCGGCCGGGACGTGACCGGGCGGAGAAAGGACGGCGGCACGTTCCCGATGGAACTGGCCGTGAGCAAGACGCCGACATCGGACGGGATCAAATTCACAGGCATCGTCCGGGACGTGACCCAGCGCAAACGCGACGAGTCGGACCTGACCGAGGCCAAGCTCGCCGCCGAGTCCGCCAGCAAGCTCAAGAGCGAGTTCCTCGCCAACATGAGCCATGAAATCCGCACGCCGATGAACGGGATCATCGGCATGACTGAGCTCGCGTTGGACACCGACCTCGACCCGATCCAACGGGAGTATCTGGGTGCCGTGAAGATCTCCGCCGACGCCCTGCTCACGCTGATAAACGACATCCTCGACTTCTCGAAGATCGAGGCCGGCAAGCTCGACCTGGACGCGACCGACTTCGACGTGCGTGAAATGGTGGGCGAGGCGTTGAAGCCCATGGCCGTTCGCGCGAGCGAGAAGGGGCTTGAGCTGGCCTGCGAGATCGAGGCGGACGTGCCCGACGTCCTGGTCGGCGATCCGGGGCGGCTCCGCCAGATCATGATCAACCTCGTCGGCAACGCGATCAAGTTCACCATGGAAGGAGAGGTCGTCGTGAAGGTCGGCCGCGAGGCGGGGAGCGGCGACGCGGACCTGAGCCTGCACATCTCGATCACAGATACCGGGATAGGCGTCCCCGAGGACAAGCAGCAGCGGATTTTCGAGTCCTTCACCCAGGCCGACGGCTCGACGACCAGGAAGTTCGGCGGTACCGGCCTGGGCTTGGCGATCAGCCGTCGGCTCGTCGAGCTGATGGGCGGCCGGATCTGGCTGGAGAGCCGCCCCGGCGTGGGGACCACCTTCCATTTCACGGCGAAATTGCCCCGGTGCCTTGTGGCTTCCCACGCGGCCGCCGACGCCTCGGCAGATTTCCGTGGCATGCGTACGCTGATCATCGACGACAACGCCACGAATCGGACGATCCTGGAGCGGGTCGTGATCGGGTGGGGCATGACGCCCACGCTTTGCGATTCCGGCCTCACCGGCCTGGAGGCCATGTCGAGGGCGGTCGACGAGGGTCGGCCCTATTCCTTGGTGCTCCTCGACGCCATGATGCCGGAGGTGGACGGCTTCGAGGTGATCCGACGGATCAACGCGGACCCATACGTGGTGGGTGCGACCATCCTGATGCTGTCGTCGGCCGCTCAACTCTATGACGCCGTCTCGTACCGGGAGATGGGCCTCAGCCGCTTCCTGATCAAGCCGGTCCGCCCGTCCGACCTGCTGGCGGCCATCCGTCAAGGGCTGGGCGGCAGGTCCGTCCCGCGCCACGATCCATCAACCCCCGACACGACTCCGGGACCGTCGGCGAACGAACCGCTCCGCATCCTGCTGGCGGATGACAACGCCGTGAACCAGAGGCTCGGCGCCCGGCTGCTGGAGAAGCAAGGCCACGCCGTCGTCGTCGCCGGCGACGGCCGCCAAACCCTCGAGCTCCTGGCCGGAGGCCATTTCGACATGGTGCTCATGGACATCCAGATGCCCGTGATGAACGGATTCGAGGCCGCTGCGGCCATCCGTTCACGAGAAGTCCTGTATGGGGGGCACATCCCCATCATCGCCCTGACCGCCAACGCGATGAAGGGGGACAAGGAGCAATGCCTCCAGTCCGGCTTCGACGCCTACGTCACCAAGCCGATCCGATGGCCCCAGTTGGCTTCGGCGATCGAGGGCCTTTCGCGCGACAGGCCTCGGGTGGACACGGCTGGGCAGGGTCCCTCGCCGCCACCGTCGATCCTGGATGAAGCCGCGTCCCTGGAGCGGCTCGGCGGCGACGTCGACCTGCTGAAGGAGATCGCGACGATATTCATCGGCGACTGCCCGCGGATGGTCGATCAGATCGCCGACGCGGTCGCGCGCGGCGACGCGGGGGCCTTGAAGCTCGCCGCCCACACGCTCAGGGGATCGGCGTCGAATTTCGCCTCGCCGGCCGTCGAGGACGCCGCATCGCGTCTCGAAAAAATGGGATCGCTGGGCGACGTCGTCGGGGCCCCTGAAGCGTTCGCCGAACTCCTCCCCCTCGTCGATCGGCTCGCGTCGGCCCTCGGTCAGCTCGTCGCCGCTGGAGGCGGGTCGCCGATCTTTCCCTCCCTCTGACCGAACGGGACCGGATCGACGTGGTCAGCCCCGAACTGGGAGCGTTTTACCACCGCGGCCGATCGCGGCGACCTTCGCCGGCCGACCGGCTCCAATCCCGGCGCCTCGACCGGCCACAGGCCGAAGTCGCGGCCTCACCTGAGGCCGAGCCGAAGGAAACACGCCCCAAATCCTTCAGGACCTCGAAAACGCCCCCAGGTCCGAGCCGAGCGCAACCTCGACCCGGTTCCTCCCCCCTCGTTTCGCCCGGTAGAGGGCCTCGTCCGCGAGCCGGATCAGCCCCTCGGCGTCGCGACCCGCCCCATGTACGATCGCCATCCCCATGCTGGCCGTGACGGGGGTCATCCCCGACGGTGTGGCCACGTGGGCCTCGGCGAGGGTGTGACGGATCCGCTCCGCGGCCGCCCAGGCGCACGGCATTTCGCATCCCGGCAGGACGACGAGAAACTCCTCCCCGCCATACCGCCCGTGCGCGTCATACGGTCGCAGCGCGAGCTCGATCCTCCGCGACGCTTCGCGCAGGACCGCGTCGCCGGCCTGATGGCCGAGCGTGTCGTTGATCCGCTTGAAGTGGTCGAGGTCCGCCATGATCACCCCGACCGACGTCCCCTCTCGTCCCGCGCGTACGGCCTCTCGCTCGAGGATATCGAAGATCGCCCGCCGGTTCCAAGCCCCCGTCAGGGCGTCTCGGGTGGCCTGGATCCGCAGCGCGTCGTGCAGTTCCACGATCCGCCGCCCGGCGCGCATGCGGACCTTCAATTCCTGCTCGTCGAAGGGCTTGCCCACATAGTCGTCGGCCCCCGACTCCATGCCCCGGACGACGTCCTCGGTCCTGGCCTTCCCGGTCAGCAGGATGAGGTAGACGTAGGGCGCCTCGCCCTCCTGGCGGACCTTGCGGCAGACGTCGACGCCGTCGAGGCCCGGCATCATCCAGTCGAGGATGGCCAGCGATGGTGCGTCCGCCCGGCGGAGCAGGTCCCAGGCCTCGGAGCCGTCCCGCGCCGTCACAACCTCGTAGCCCCATTCCGTCAGCGTGCCCTCCAGCAGGAGACGCGCGGCGGGATCGTCGTCGGCGATCAGGACCCTCATGCGGTGCCTGCTTCCTTGAGGATTTCCAGGGCGAATTCGAGGCGGACGACCTCGTCCTCCAGCTCCTTGCACGCGGCCCCGGCTTCCGAGAGCACTCCCTCGGATCCCATCCCTTCAAGGCGCCCGGCGACCTCGACGACCCTAGGGGCGCTGAGGTAGGCCGCCGACCCCCTGATCCTGTGGGCCGCACGTTCCAGCGCCGAGCCGTCTCCCGCGGCCAGGGCCGCGCGGACTTGATCGAGCAGACCGGGACAGTCGGCCAGGAACAGTTCGGACATCTTTTGCAGCAGCTCCGGCCTGCCGAGAGCCCGTGCCAGAGCGTCCGGAAGGTCGAACACCTGTTCGGCGACCTCGAGACGGGTCTCCCCGCTCTCCCCCGTCTCCGCCATCGCCGCCGGGACGGCATGCCCCCCGACGATCGCGAGGAACTGCTGGGCGCGGATCGGCTTGGAGATGTAGCCGTCCATCCCGGCGCCCAAGCACCGCTCGCGGTCTCCGTCCATCGCATGCGCCGTCATGGCGAGGATCGTCAGGTGGCGGCCCGTGTCGACCTCGCCTCGGCGGATGGCGGCGGTGGCCTCGAACCCATCCATTCGGGGCATCTGCACGTCCATGAGGACCAGGTCGAACGTCTCCCGGTCGAGGATCTCGAGCGCCTCTCGGCCGTCGCCGGCCACGGCCACCTCGTAGCCTCGGCTCTCAAGGAGAGTCACCGCCAGTCGCTGATTTACGGGGGCGTCCTCCGCAAGCAACACCCGGAGCCGACGCGAAGGCGCGATCGGGGAATTCGGCGCCGGCGCTGCCTGCTCGACCATCGCAGCCGGCGAGTCACCCGGGACGGGCCGGATCGGGTCGGGCAGGTCCGATCCCTCGATGGGCTTGCGGCCATAGACGTCGCCGCCCAGTGCCCTGCAGCGTTCGACGTCGCCATGAATGTCGGAAGACGATGGTGTCATAATGGCCGTACCGGCCAGATGGGCGTCCCGGAGGCTCGGCCCGGCGATCTGTTTCTCGAAGGGGATTCCGATGCGTATATCGCGGACTGCGACGAGCAAAGAGCCCATGCGTCGCCCCGCGACTCAAAATCGACGCACACGGCGGGCCCACCCCGCTCGCCGAACTCGCGGAAGTGGCCCACGAGGACCTGACTAAGTCCTCTCGGGCCTCCCATCGGGGCGAGGTGCATGTGGCTGGCGGTCGCGCAGGTCGGCTCCAGTCCCATCTCCTCCACCTCCATCGCGAGGGGCTTGATCGTGTCCCCGAGGGCCCGCAGAACCTGAAGCGGGTGAAATCCAGCTCGAGCTCGCCGGCCTCGAGCCTGGTGAAGTCGAGATCGTCCTTCAGGAGCCGCAGGAGGATCTCGGCGGCGAAGCGGGCCGGGCCGAAATCCTCGTCGTGCCCCCAGGGCCAGCGCGCACTTATAGGTAGATTCGGCGGAGTCTGGCGGCTTGCGCCGGATCGAGTCATCGGTTAGACCATCTCCAGGCGGCGTCACGGCGCGGGGGACGGGGGTCGGTCGATGGCGGATGCGAGCCGGTTCGGTATGGACGAGGTGGCGGCGTTCTTCCAGGACCTGGATGACCCGCGGTCGGAGATCAATCGCAAGCATCCGCTGGCCTCGGTGGTGGTGATCGCCCTGGTCGCGGTCCTGGCGGGGGCCTCCGGGCCGGACGGCGATCGCGCGGTGGGCGGCGTTCAAGCGGGGTCTGCTCGAGTCGATCCTGCCGCTGCCGAACGGGGTGCCGTGCAAGGACGTCTTCCGGCGCGTGTTGATGGCCCTGCGGCCCGAGGCGTTCCAGCCGTGCTTCGCCGCCTGGCTGCGGTCGCTGCGCGACGAGGCCGCGGCCGAGACGGGCGTCGAGCGGCCCACGCTGGCGATCGACGGCAAGACCCTGCGTCGCAGCCACGACCGCAAGAACGGCCTGGGGCGTTGCACTCGGTGACCGCCTGGGCGAGCGAGTACGGCCTGTCGCTGGGCCAGGTCGCTTGCGATGAGAAGTCGAACGAGATCGCTGCGATCCCGAGTTGCTGAAGCTGATCGACGTCTCCGGCGGCGTCGTGACGATCGACGCGATGGGCTGCCAGAGGGAGGTCGCCGGGGCGGTCGTCGCCGCCGGCGGCGACTACGTGCTGGGCGCTGAAGGGGAACCAGGGACGCTGCATCGGGCGGCCGTCGCCCACGTCCTGGGGCGTTGGGACGAAGGGTTCGCGGGGGAGCCGGTCGGCCGCCTCCAGGTCGATGAGGCGGCCCACGGCCGTCGCGAGTCGCGGACGTACATCCAGCTCGAGGCCCCGAAGGACCTCCCCGGCTTCGAGGCGTGGCGGGGCTGAGGTCGATCGGCGTGGCGATCTCCGAGGTCGTCCGCGAGGGAAAGACGGCGGAGGACGTCCGCTACTACATCAGCAGCCTGCCGGTCGAGCCCGACGCTAAGGCGTTCGCCCACGCGGTCCGCTCGCACTGGGGGATCGAGAACGGCTGCCACTGGACCCTCGACGTGACCTTCCGCGAGGACGAGTCGCGAATCCGAGAGGAGCACCTGCGCCAGAACATGGCCTGGCTGAATCGCTTCTGCCTGTCCCTGCTCAAGCGGCACCCCGGGCGGGACAGCGTCGCCATGAAGCGACGCGGATGCGGATGGAGCGACGACTACTTGATGGAAGTCGTTAGAGGATCGACATGTTAGTGAGCGCTGGCCCTGGTCGTGCCCCCGCTCTCCCAAGCTCTTGATTTGCACGTTGAAGGAGCCCCCGACTTCCGTCAAAGGGACATACATGTGGAACTCGTTCGGCCCCGACTCGACGTCGGCTCGCTTCACCGCGGAGAGCCTCGCGAGGACTCCGAAGGGCCGAAAGCTTGGACGCCGCGGGCGCCGACGTTCGGCAGCAGACGCGGTGAGTGATCGGAGCCGAGCCTCCTCGCCTGTTCCGAGGCGGCGCCGAGATGTCTCCAACAGAGTCGATTCGGCCGGCGTGCAAGATCGATCCTCCGCTCCGCCGCTTGGTGCAGCACTCAGACTGGGGGCGAGCCTCGAAGCGAGAATCCCGGCGATGCGCACCGCCGTTTGAGGTCCCTCTAGAATCTAGGTCATCAAACCTCTCGGGAAGGAGCAATTACGCGTCGGCCGGGGGGCCCTGAGGTCCTCGTGGCCGCCCGGGTTCGACGATCGACCCCGCTCGCCCGCGGCGAGGCGGACTGGATCCGGTGAGCATATACCGGATAGGCGTCGGCGGGCTTTCTGGGGGTTTTGAAGGCGGTCGTCCCGGTTTCCGTCGCCTCGAATCATGAACTCGACGACCCGCGGACGAGGACTACGGCCACGGCGGGACCACTACATGAGAGGCCGTCCCGCCAGGTCGTCCCTTGCAAGAACGACCCCGGGATCAGACGGGTTGATCGTGTCCGAGCCTCACCGGTCGCCTGGGTGTGCATGACCGCGTCCGAAGCAACCTCTCGTCCCCGACGAACCGCAGGACCCACGGCTGGCGAAAGTGTCCGACCCGGCACCTGCATATTTACCGAAAGCTCCGCGGGCCTCGACTCATCGGGGCGATCGAGGGGGCGGGCGCGGACACCCAAATTCGATGATCGAGCCCTCGCTCGCGGCGAGGCGGGCTGGATCGCCCAATCTAGCCCGGGGGGGCGTAAGCGGCGGCCTTCTGGGGGTTTTGAGGGTGGTCGGCCCGGCTGCCGTCGACTAGGATCACGATATCGACGACCATCGGCCGAGTGCCACGACCCCACGCCGACGCCTTCCCTCGGCCGCGGCATGTCCAGCGCGGGGGGGGCGCCTGTCCAAATCGTCATTGATCGGATCCCCCCGCAGATCGTACGGATCGAGCGCGCTCGCCGATCGCCCAGCGTCGGGTGTCCTTGGTCACGACCGGAGCTTCCTCCCTCGCCCCGACCAACCGCACGCCGGGCATGAGACGGACACGTCCAGGCCGGGGGCCTGCATGACCTTCAAAAGCCACGCGGACCTCGCCCCCTCCCGAGCGTCCCAGGAGGGCGAGCGGCGTCTCGCGGCGGGCCGGGCGGCGACCGACCTCCTCCGCTTAATTCCCGCGGATATCGCGTCATAGACGCATGCCGAAGCTCCTAGCCCTCGCCCGACGGGCGAGGCGAGCCGACGGCTTCCTTCACCGACTTCGAGAGGAAAACCTGTGAGCCACATCGTGACGATCGAGACCCAGCTCCGCGACCCGGCGGCGGTCGCGGCCGCCTGCCGCCGGCTCGGCCTGCCCGGGCCGGTGCAAGGCGTCGCCAAGCTATACTCCGGCCAGGCCGTCGGGCTGCTGGTCCGGCTGCCGGGCTGGCGCTATCCGGTGGTGGTCGACGCGGCCGCCGGCCGGGTCCGCTACGACAACTTCGACGGGGCCTGGGGCGCGCCGGAGCACCCGGGCCGCCTGGCGCAGGCGTACGCGGTGGAGAACTCGACTGCGCCACGAGGCACCCCCTGTTAGGGTTCTAGGTCAGGGCTGCGGGGCCACGTCGGCCCCGGCGTCCATTTTCATCTCCGTCCCCTTGGAAAGGCGACCACCCCCGTGTCACACATCGTTCAGATCGAGACCAGGATGCACGACCTGCAGGCCATCGCCGCCGCCTGCCGTCGTCTCGACCTCGAGGGGCCCGTGGAGGGCACCGCCCGGCTGTTCAGCGAGAGCGTCGCCGGGCTGCTCGTCGAACTCCCCGGCTGGCGCTATCCGGTCGTCATCGACGCGACCGGCGGGACGGTCCGCTACGACAACTACGGCGGCCGCTGGGGAGAGCAGCGGCACCTGGAGCGGCTCACCCAGATCTACGCGGTGGAGAAGGCCGAGATCGAGGCGCGGAAGCGGGGCTGCTCGGTCGTCGAGCACGCGCTGGCCGACGGCTCGATCAAGCTGACCATCAGCGTCGGGGGTGCGTCTTGAGCAAGTCCATCGAGATCGTCGTCGACCCCAAGGGCGGGACGACCGTGCGGACGACGGGCTTCGCCGGGGCGGCCTGCCGCGAGGCCAGCCGGTTCGTCGAGCAGGCCCTGGGCCTCAGGACGGCCGAGACCCTCACGGCCGAGTTCCACCAGGGCGTGCAGGCTGCCCCGCGGCTCGAGCAGTCCACCTGACGCCGCCCCTCCGCACTTCCCCAACACACTTCGTCTTAACCATCGAGGAGCATCCGATGACGCTCGCCGAGCGCCTCGCGGAGCACGTGCGCGCCTGCTTCACCGGCCTGTGGATCCGGTCGGCCGAGCACCAGGACGCCCTGGCCGAGATCGCCGACCTCTGCCGCTCCGAGGGCTGGTCGCTCGCCGCCTGGGACGTCGACGGCGGGCTGCGGGCCCTCGCCGGCGCGGCCGCCTCCGGCGTCGACGCCGCCGACCCGCTGGCGGCGGTCCGGTCGCTGGACGCCATGGCCGCGCCCGACGGCGCGGCGCTGCTGGTCCTGGTCAACTTCCACCGCTTCCTCGCGAGCCCCGAGGTCGTCCAGGCCCTCGACGCGCGGATCCATTCGGGCAAGCAGGCCCGGACCTTCGTGGTCGTGCTGTCGCCGGTGGTGCAGATCCCGGTCGAGCTGGAGAAGCAGTTCGTCGTGATCGAGCACGAGCTGCCCGGCCGCGGCCAGCTCGAGGCGATCGCCCGCTCGATCGCCGTCGAGCCGGACGAGATGCCCGAGGGCGACGAGCTGGGCCGGGTGCTGGACGCCGCCGCCGGGCTCACGCGGTTCGAGGCCGAGGGGGCGGTCAGCCTCTCGCTGGTGCGCCACGGCCGGGTCGCGGCCGGGCCGCTCTGGGAGCTGAAGAGCGGAATGCTCAAGAAGTCTGGCCTGCTGACGCTGCACCGCGGCGGCGGGACGTTCGCCGACCTGGGCGGCCTGGGCGCCCTCAAGGCGTTCTGCACGAAGGCCCTGCGGCCGGGTCGCGAGGCCGGCGTCCACGCCCGCGGGATCCTGCTCTTGGGCGTGCCGGGCACGGGCAAGTCGCAGTTCGCCAAGGCGCTGGGCGCCGAGACGGGGCGGCCCACGCTCGCGCTCGACGTCGGGGCGCTGCTGGGCTCGCTCGTGGGCGAGACCGAGCGGAACGTGCGGCAGGCGCTGCGGATCGCCGACGCGATGGCGCCTTGCGTCCTGTTCTGCGACGAGGTCGAGAAGGCCTTAGGCGGCGCGGCCTCGGGCTCCCACGGCGACTCGGGTGTCGGTGCCCGGCTGTTCGGCTCGCTGCTGACTTGGCTGTCGGACCACGAGTCGGACGTCTTCTTCGTCGGCACCTGCAACGACGTCACGAGGCTGCCGCCGGAGTTCAGTCGGGCCGAGAGGTTCGACGCAATTTACTTCATCGACCTGCCCGACCCCCGCGAGCGCGAGCTGATCTGGCGGATGCACTCGGAGCGGTTCGGGCTCGACCCCGCCCAGCGCCGGCCCCGCGACCAGGACTGGACGGGCGCCGAGATCCGGGCCTGCTGCCGGCTGGCGGCCCTGCTCGACGTGCCGCTCGTCGAGGCGGCGCTCAACGTCGTGCCGGTGGCCGTGACGGCCGGCGAGTCGGTCGAGCGGCTGCGGTCGTGGGCCTCGGGCCGCTGCCTGGCCGCCGACCGGCCCGGCGTCTACACGCGCGGCGGGTGGCCGCTCGACGGGCCCCGCCGCGAGGTCCGCCGGGGCGCGCCTTCGGACAACTGATCGTCGCTTTCGCACCCCTCCATTTCTCCATCACCACCGGAGCCGCCATGACCACCTTGCTCGACCGCATCGACGGGCCGCCCGCCGGCCCTCCCGACGACCTCGCCGACCCGGCCCGCCGGCTGCGCGACGAGACGGCCGCCGCCCGCGTCTCGTTCACCTGGCTGGGGACTCGCAAGGCGCTCACCGCCCCGCAGCGCGACCGGGCCGCCGAGGCCTTCGACGCCGAGGGCTCCTGCCTCAGCGCCGGCAAGCGGCTGCTCGACGTCGGCCACCCCGCCTTCCGCGCCGTCACGGCCGTCCGCGGCCGGATCCGGTCCTACTGGCGCGAGACGTCGCTGCCCTTCCCCGAGCCCGGCGTGCGGCTCATCCGCAAAAACCAGGTCGACGACTTCGCCCGCCGGATCGTCGACTTCCAGGCCGAGCTGGACGACGCCGTCGCCGAGCTCGACCGCCGCTACGGCGAGCTGCGGCGGGCCGCCGCCGAGCGCCTGGGGAGTCTGTACGACCCGGCCGATTATCCCTCGACCCTGGTCGGCCTGTTCGCGGTCTCGTGCGACTTCCCATCGGTCGAGCCCCCCGAGTACCTGTCGCGGCTCAGCCCGGCCCTGTTCGAGCGCGAGCGGGCGCGGATGGAGTCGCGGTTCGAGGAGGCGGTCGAGCTGGCCGAGCGGGCGTTCGCCGAGGAGTTCGCCAGCCTGGTCGAGCGCCTCGCCGAGCGGCTCGACGGCGTCGGCGACGACGGCCGGCCCAAGGTGTTCCGCGACTCGGCGGTCGAGAACCTGTGCGGGTTCTTCGACCGCTTCAAGGCCCTGAACGTCCGCGGTGACGCCCAGCTCGACGAGCTGGTGGAGCGGGCGCGGGAAGCGGTCCGGGGCGTGGCGGCCCGGGACCTGCGCGAGGGCCCGGACCTGCGGGCCCGCGTCGCCCGCCAGCTGAGCCAGGTCCAGTCGGCCCTGGACGGCATGCTGGTGGACCGCCCCCGCCGCCGCATCCTTCGCCAGGCGGCCGCGACGGGAGGCGCCTGATGCAGCTGGTCGTCGACCCCCGCGGCGTCGTGCGGGCCGTGTACTCCGAGACGATCGACCTGGCCTCCCTGGGCCGCCCCGCCATCCTTCGCGCCAGCCGCGTCGAGCCCGACGCCGAGGGCCGCTGGACGGCCGACCTCGCCCGCGTCGGCGGCCCCGCGCTCGGCCCCTTCGCTTTTCGCAGAGAGGCCCTGGAGGCCGAGGTCGCCTGGCTCGAGGCCCACCGGCTCACGCCCGGGCTCTGACTCTCCAGCGTCCGCCTTCTACGCGCCGCCCCGCATTCCCGTCCCGCCCTATCGCCCCGCGCGACCCCGAGGCCGCCGGGCGTGCCGGACGGCCCCGGCCGCCCCACGCCCGAGAGGAGCATCCCGTGACCCCGTCCCGGCTCGAACGCTCCGTCGCCCGCCGCACCGGCGACCCGCTCGCCGTGATCCGTCGCCTCGGCTTCCAGCCCCGCCCCGGCCGGCCCGAAGACCTGGAGGCCGAGGACCTCCACTTGGCCGTCGCCTGCCCGTTCTGCGGCGCCGACGTCCCCGTGCCGTCCGCCCCCTGCGGCCCGCCTGCGCTGGCCGGCTGCGGCCGCTGCGACGTCGAGTTCGAATACGCCCCCGCCGAACTCTTCGCCGTCGGACCGGGATTCGGGGCCCGGCCGCACCGCCGCGTCTACGCGGAGTAATCGAATGCTGGCCGTGCTTGCGCGGCTTCCTTTGACCGTGTCGAATCCGAACCGACCCGAATCACGGAGGACCCTGATGGTCGTCATCCGCCGCCTGCGGGTCGTCACCCGCGGGCACGCCCCGAGCGTGGAGCGCCGGGGAGCTACTCTTCCCCTCGTCTTCCAGGCCGACCCGACAGCCGAGAAGCAGCCAACGCCCAATCCCGGAGGCAGTCGCCCTTGAACGCCAGGAAGAAGCTGAACGTCGCCTACGCTAACGACTGCCTGCTCATGGCCGCGATCGCGGGCGGGGCGACCGGGAGCTGGGTCGTCTTCCTGCTGGCCGCCGCGGCCCTCGCGGCGGCCAGCGTCGCCAACGGGCAGATTCGGCACCGACCCACGCGCCGGTGAGGTCCGGTGCACATCCCCGGCCACGGCCACGGCCGTGGCCGGGGACGCCGAGCTCCTTTTTAGCCGTGGACCATTCGCGCGTTCGCCCCCCATGGCCGGCCAAGAGTGGAGCCCGCCGCGCCGATGATGGCCCCGGGAGCATGCACCCCGAACGGCCCGTGGATTCTCGTCCCGCGAAGGCTCTGGCCAGAAAGCACGGCGGGTCGCGGCGGCGGCCACGGCCCTTGGCCTCGTAGAGCGCGAGGTCGGCGCGCCCCAGGCAGTCCTCGGCGTGCTCCCCGTCCGAGGGTACGCCTGCGACGACTCCGACGCTCGTGGTCACGATCCCGAGGCTCGCCGCCTCGTGGCGGAAGTTCAACGCGAGCACCGCGGCGCAGGCTCGACCGACCACCTCGGACGCCGCATCGAGGCCGGCCCCCGGGAGGATGACCGTGAACTACTCGCCGCCGTAACGCGCCACGAGGTCGACGCCCTGCCGGACGCTCCCGGCCAACGCCGACGCGACGCTCCTGAGGCACTCGTCGCCCGCGAGGTGCCCGTAGCGGTCGTTGTAGAGCTTGAACCGGTCGACGTCGACCATCGCGATCGCGATCAGGCGCCCGGTCCGCGCGGCCCGCAGCCACTCTCGGCTCCCAGAGCCTCATCGAAGCGGCGGCGGTTGGCCAGCCCCGTGGGCGGGTCGGTGACGCTCAAAGCCTCCAGCCGCCGGTTCGCCGCCGCCAGCTCCTCGGTCCGCGCGGCCACCCGACGCTCGAGCGAGGCGTAGAGCGTCAGGAAGAGCTTGCAGGGCGATCGCCGAGCCGGGGCGGCGTAGGAATCCGGTGCGGTGCGCGTCGTCGATCGACGACTTTGCGGCGGCCGCCGTCCGCCCCCAGCATCGATCTACCGGCTGGCCGCGGACCTGGGCCGCACGTGATTCGGCGGACGCAGGGCCACGACGTCTGGACGCTCGACGACCCGGAGTCCCCGCACGCCCATCGGGGGGGCCCGCTCAATTCCTCTTCTGATCGGGGCCTCACCGAGAATCGAAGCCGCGTCCATGTACTAGGCTCAAGGAAGGGGACGTCCGCGACGCCTCCGTGCGAGCCGGGATTCGATCGGATCCCGAGCGGAGGAATCGCGTCGATGCCGGCGAGGTCGGGACGAACTGGAGTCCACCGACGATTCGGATCCGCTCGGACATCGATCGCCGCGCTCGTCTCCAGGCGTCTCGGCCAGCCGCGATCGACCCTGGAAAGCCCCGGCGGATGTGAGGAGAGGCGCCTCGGATGGAGACCGGCAACCCGATGTATACACTTCCGGCCCCTGGAAGGCGCGGCTCGAGGCCTCGCAGCGCCGGGATCGCGTGCTGCGGGCCCGCGCCATGGAGCTGCGCCGCGAACGAGATGGGTTGATCAATGACTTGCGGCCTGCCGAGAAGGTCCAGCGCGGCCTGCAGCCGCGTCCCCTGCCGGACGCGCCGGGCCTCGAGCTCGGCGCGGTCGTCCGGCCCTCGCTGCATGTCGCGGGCGACTTCTACGGCGTGGCGCGCCTCAATCGAGAGCGGCTCGGGGCCTTCATGGGCGACGTGATGGGCCGTCCTCGAAGCCGAGTGTTTGCGTCCCCTGCGAGGGAGGAATGGTATGAAGATGTCGCTCGGGATGGTCGCGGCGGTTTCCTGGGGCGTCGCGGTGGCATCGGGGTTCGGCCTGCTATGCCGTTACGAGTCCGCCCCCGGGTCCGCCGGGCCGCCGCCGGACGCCTGGCCGGCCGGAAACGGGCTGGCGAGGGACGGCTCGCGGCCCAACGTGCTGATGTTCGCGCACCCGCGATGCCCGTGCACCATGGCGAGCCTGATCGAGCTGGAACGCCTCGCGGACGGATGCAAAGGGGCGGCGTCGATTCGGGTGCTCTTCTTCCGGCCGGAAGGGGCGGCCGAGGGCTGGGCGAGGTCCGCGGCCTGGTCGAAGGCGGAATCGATGCCGGGCGTCACGGTGCAACTCGACCCCGGAGGGGCCGAGGCCCGTCGCTTCGGCGCGGCGACGTCGGGCCACGTCCTCGTCTTCGACGTGAACGGCCGGCTCGCCTTCAGCGGGGGGATCACGCGGGGGCGAGGCGTCGAAGGGCCCAACGACTGGTCCGCGGGGGCGGCCGAGGCGGCGATCGGCGTCGGGGCCCGGCGCCGGGCCTGCGCGGTCTTCGGCTGCCCGCTGGGCGACCGTCGTCGGACCGAGGAGGGTCGAGGATCGCCGACGCCGCGAGATGGAACCGACCCGACGCGGCTCGGCGAGGCCTCCGATCCGCCGCGTCGGGGCCGGGATCCGCAAGACCGCCCCGCGGGAATCCGGATCCCGCCGCCTTCCTCGCATCGATCGTCGCCCCATCCTCGGCGGCCCCGCCGCCCAACCACGCGGAGCCAGGCGTGAGAATCGAGCGATTCCATGATTAATGCGTTGATCGCCCACCGTGAGGAGGAATGGGTCGCGGGTCGATCCTCCGTCCTGTTCGCGGGGCACTCCCTGAGGATCGCCCGCAGGGCCGATCGCCTCTTCGCGGCGCTCCTGATCTCCCAGTGGGCGGCCGCCCTGGGCGCGGCCCTGGCGATCTCGCCGCTGGCTTGGGCGGGCGAGTCGAGCCGGATCCACTCGCACGTCTGGGCCGCGCTCTTCCTGGGGGGCCTGATCGCGGCGCCGGCCGCCTCGCTCGCGATCCTGCGCCCCGGCGACAGGTCGACCCGCTACGCGGTCGCGGCGGCCCAGATGCTCATGGGGGCGCTGCTGATCCACCTGACGGGGGGGCGGATCGAGACCCATTTCCACATCTTCGGGTCCTTGGCCCTCCTGGCGTTCTACCGGGACTGGAGGGTCGTCGCCGTCGGTTCGGCGATCGTCGTCGCCGACCACGTCTTGCGAGGGGCGTTCTGGCCGAGGTCCATCTTCGGGACCGAATCCCCCGGGGCGTGGCGATGGGTCGAGCACGCGGCCTGGGTCGCCTTCGAGGACGCCTTCCTGATCCCCCACTGCCTGCGCGGAGCGGCCGAGATGCACGAGGTGGCCGCCCAACGCGCCCGGGTCGAGATCGCCGGCGCCCGAGTCGAGGCGGAGGTGGTCGCGCGGACGGCCGAGCTCGCGGCGGCCACGGCCCTCGCCAGGCAGGGCGAGGAACGGTTCCGCGGCGCCTTCGATTCCGCCGCCATCGGCATGGCCCTGGTCGCCCCCGACGGCCGGTGGCTCAAGGTCAACGAGGCCCTCTGCGAGATCGTGGGATACCCTCCCGAGGAGCTGCTGGGGCGCACCTTCCAGGACGTCACGTATCCCGAGGACGTCGAGGCGGACCAAGAAGAGGCCCGACGACTCCTCGCCGGGGAGACGTCGTCATATCGGATGGAGAAGCGGTATCTCCGAAAGGACGGCCGCGTCGTCTGGGTCATGCTGAGCGTCTCCCTGGTGCGCGACGGCGAGGGCGCCCCCCTGCATTTCGTCGCGCAGATCGAGGACGTCACCGCCCGGAGGCTGTTCGAAGTCGAGCTTCGACGCGCCCGCGACGAGGCGATGGACGCCAGCCGGGCCAAGGGCGAGTTCCTGGCCAACATGAGCCACGAGATCCGCACGCCCATGAACGGCATCCTGGGCATGACGGAGCTGGCGCTCGACACCGACCTGACCGCCCCGCAGCGCGAATACCTCGGGCTCGTGAAGGCCTCGGCGGACTCGCTGCTGGACGTGATCAACGACATCCTCGACTTCTCGAAGATCGAGGCCGGCAAGCTCCGCCTCGACCCGGCGCCCTTCGCCCTGAGGGACCATCTGGACGAGACGCTCAAGACGCTGGCCCCGCGCGCCCACTCCAAGGGCCTCGAGCTCTCGGGGAGGATCGCGCCGGAGCTGCCCGACGCCCTCGAGGGGGATTCGGGCCGGCTGCGCCAGATCCTCGTCAACCTGGTGGGGAACGCGGTCAAGTTCACCGAGGCGGGCGAGGTGGCCGTCTCGGTCGAAGCCTGGGAGCCCGAGCGAGGACTGCCCTCCGGCGAGGTCGGCCTGCACTTCTCGGTCCGCGACACGGGCATCGGCGTCCCGGCGGCGAAGCAGGCGGGGATCTTCGAGCCGTTCGAACAGGCCGACGGGTCGACCACGCGACGTTACGGGGGCACGGGCCTCGGCCTGGCCATCACCGTGAAGCTGGTGGAGATGATGGGCGGCGCCATCTGGGTCGAGAGCGAGCCCGGGGAGGGCAGCACCTTCCATTTCACCGCCCGCATGTCCGCGCGGCAGGGGTGTCCGAAGGTCCGCGAGGAGGCCCGTCCCGAGCGGCTCCTCGGGCTGCCGATCCTGGTCGTGGACGACAACCGGACCAACCTCCGGATCCTCGAGGAGCTGCTGACCCACTGGGGCGCCGAGCCGACCCTGGCCGCGGGCGGGGCCGCCGGGCTGAGCGCCTTGAGGGCCGCGAAGTCGGCGGGGCGGCCGTTCCCGCTGGTCGTCCTGGACGGCATGATGCCCGACCTGGACGGGTACGCCGTGGCCGGATGGATCCAGTCCGACCCGGGCCTGGCGGGGACGCACGTCGTGATGCTGACGTCCAACGACGAGTCGGGGAAGGCGGCCCTCTGCCGCTCGCTGGGCATCGCCGCGCGCCTGACCAAGCCGGTGCGTCGGAGCGAGCTGTTCGGCGCGATCATCGACCTCGTCAGCTCCTCCCCGGATCGGCGGGCGCGGGATCGCGAGGAGCCGCCCCGGGGGGCCGACGCCGCGGCGCCCGCCGGGCGAAGGCTGAAGGTCCTCCTCGCGGAGGACCACGTGGTCAACCAGAAGGTCATCGGCGGCATGCTGGCGAGGCGCGGCCATACGGTCGCGATCGCGGGCGACGGCAGGCGGGCCTTGGCGGCGCGTGGGGACGCCGCGTTCGACCTGGTCCTGATGGACGTGCAGATGCCGGAGATGGACGGGTTCGAGGCCGTCGCCGCCATCCGCGACGACGAGCGGGCCCGGGGCCTCCCCCGCCTGCCCGTCGTGGCGCTGACGGCGCACGCCATGAAGGGGGACCGCGAACGCTGCCTGGCCGCCGGCTTCGACGGCTACGCCTCCAAGCCGATCCGATCGGAGGCCCTGTTCGCGGCCATCGAACAGGTGCTGGGGAGCCCCGCGGGCGCCGACGCCCGCCCGGCCGAACCCCCGCCGCCCGGCGTGTTCGATCGCCGGGCGGCGCTCGCGACGGCGGGCGGCGACGAGGGGCTGCTCCGCGAGATCCTGGGGCTCTTCCTCGACGACTGCCCGCGGCTGCTGGCCGAGCTCCGGGCCGCGGCCGAGGCGGGCGACGTCGGGGGCTTCGTCCGCGCGGCCCACACCCTGAAGGGCACCTCCGGCCACTTCGCGGCGGCGGAGGTCTTCGAGGCGGCGACGAGGCTCGAGGCGGCGGGGCGTTCGGGCTCCTGCTCGGGGGCGTCCGTCGAGATCGACGCGATGGGCGCGGCCCTGGACCGCTTCCGAATCGCGGCCGGCGGCCTCGCCCCGGACGACGCGACGTTTTGCGCACCTTCCTTCGACGCATCACCCATCGAGGAGCGAACGACATGTCCGTGATCGAAGCCCCGCAGCCTCCAGCCCTTTCGACGATCGAGACGCCGGCGGATCCCGACGCCCGCGTCCCGACGGTCCTGATCGTGGACGACTCGCCCGTCGACCGCCGCCTGGTGGCCGCGATCGTCGCCAGGAACCCCGGGCTCCGGCCCGTCGTCGCGAACGACGGCGGGGAGGCGTTGGAGATGATCGCAGGCTCCAAGCCCAGCGTCGTGGTCACCGACATCCAGATGCCGGGGATAGACGGGCTCGAGCTCGTCAAGGCGATCCGCCGCGTCCATCCCGACCTGCCGGTCATCCTGATGACGGCCTACGGCAGCGAGGACGTCGCGTTCCAGGCCCTCCGGGCGGGGGCGACCCACTACGTGCCCAAGAAGTCGCTCGCGACCGAGCTCGCCGGCACGATCGATGCGGTGCTCGCGGCGGCGGCCCGCGGCGATCGGGGCTCGCAGCTGCTGCGCTGCGTGGAGCGGAGCGTCACCTCGTGGCGGCTCGCGAACGACGGGCCCCTGATCGCCGCGCTGATCGCCTCGCTCCAGGAGGAGCTGGCCGGCATGGGGGTGTGCGACGGCGGCGTGCGGACGCGGGTCGGCGTCGCGCTCGGGGAGGCCCTCGCCAACGCCATGTTCCACGGCAACCTCGAGGTCTCGTCGGACCTGCGTCAGGAGGACGAGCGGATCTTCCACGCCCTGGCGGACGCCAGGCGCGAGACCTCGCCGTATCGGGACCGTCGGATCGACGTCTCCGCGGAGATCGATCGGGATTCCGCGACGTTCCGGATCCGCGACGAGGGCCCCGGGTTCGACACTTCGGGCCTCGACGCCCCGTTCGACCCCGAGAGCCTGACCCGGATCGGCGGACGCGGGATGATCCTGATCCGGGCGTTCGTCGACGAGGTCCGCCACAACGCCAGCGGCAACGAGATCACGCTGGTCGTGCGCAGGAAGTCGGCCTGAAGGGGCGGTCGTCTGCAAAACGGGAGTCGGAGCTTGAGGAGCGTCGCCCGGGCCGAACGCCGACATCCGCACGCGACCGTCGAGGCCTCGGACCTGGATCTTGCATGGTGATGATTCTGTGATGATTCTTGCCTTGCACGCCGGCCGCGGGCCTGGGAAGGCGCCGTCCATCCCGCCGTATTCCCGGCCCTCGGCCCCGGCGTCGAACCGCCCCGCGCCCGGCGAGGGGGAGGGGGGGGGTCGTTTTGACGAGGTCGATCCCATGGCCTATGGCTTTCGTGGGCGATCGGTCCTCCGGTGAGATCCGGCGTCCATCGGCCTGGCGGGACGAAGAAGCCGGCTCCGGAGTGGCACATGGTCGACGCTTCTCGCCGATCCGGGGGCTCGTCCCGGCCGTTGATCGGGCGTCGGCCCGCCGCGCCCGCGACGCTGCACACGCCCGCATTCGACCGGCTGGCCCGGCTCGCCGCCGCCCTGCTGAAGTCTTCGACGGTGCTGATCTGGCTGGTCGAGGGCGACCGGCTCCTCCGCAAGGGCCCGCGGCGGACGTCGTGGGCCGAGGCCGGCCGAGGGCGCTTCGATCGCGGCCTCTGCCGGCGGATCTTCAGGGCCGGCGCGCCCTCGATCATCGACGCCGCCCGGCTCGATCCGCGGCCGGCCGGGGGGCCGCCCGGGCCCGGGCCGACCCGCGTCGCCTGCGTAGGCGTCCCCCTGGTCGACGGCCGAGGCCGCCGCCTCGGCGTCTTGTGCACGGTCGACGGGCCTCGCGGATCCCGGGACGGATGCCGGCTGGCCGTCCTGGTGGACCTGGCCGAGTCCGCGACGAAGGAGATCGACCTCCTGTCGCTCGAGGAGCGGCTGGCGCGGGCGGAGAAGGCCCTGCTCCTGAGCGAGCAGTGCTACAGGCTCCAGTCGGAGAACGCGACCGACATGATCTCGAGGTTCGACGCCCTCGGGGTCTTCCTCGACGTCACCCCCGCCTGCCGCCACCTGCTGGGCTATTCGCCCGAGGAGTTGATCGGCCGGCCGATCTACGAGCTGATCCATCCCGACGACCTCGCCGCGGTCGCCCGCTCGGGCGAGGCGCTCCGGGCCTCGCCCGGGGCCCAGCTCCAATCGTGCCGGCTCCGGCACAAGGACGGCCGATACCTCTGGATCGAGGGCTCCACCCAGGCGATCCTCGACCCGGACACCGGCGCCTTCCTGGAAGTCCGCTGCTCCTCTCGGGACGTGACCGAGCGGGTGCGGGCCGAGGAGAAACTCGCCCATCAGGCCTCGCACGACGCCCTGACGGGCCTGCCCAACCGGACCTTGCTCCGCGACGAGCTGGAGCGCCACATCGGCCTCCCCGGCGAGGGGATGAGCCCGTTCTCCCTGCTCCTGCTCGACCTGGACCGATTCAAGGAGATCAACGACACGTTCGGGCACCATTGCGGGGACGCCGTCCTCGAGCGGTTCAGCCTTCGGCTGGCGGAGGTGGTCCGAGGCTCCGACGTGCTGGCCCGCCTGGGGGGCGACGAGTTCGGGATCCTCCTGCCCGGGGCGGACGAGAGGAGGGCGCGCGAGGCCGCCGCCGGGATCCAGGGGGTGCTGGCGAGGCCGATCGTCGTGGAGGGACGGCCCTTCGACGTGCGGGCCAGCATCGGGATCGCCATCCACCCCGAGCACGGCCTGGACGCCGAGACGCTCCTGAAGCACGCGGACGTGGCGATGTATTCGGCGAAGCGGGCCGGGGCCGGAAGCTCCGTCTACTCGAGCGGCCGGGACCATCACTGCCCCAGGCGCCTTGGGCTCGTCGTCGAGCTTCGCCGCGCGATCGACGACGGCCAGCTCCGCCTCCACTATCAGCCGACCTTCGACCTCGGGACGATGCGGCCGGTGGGGATGGAGGCGCTCGTACGGTGGCAGCACCCGCGCGACGGCCTGCTCGGCCCCGGCGAATTCATCCCGATGGCCGAACAGACAGGCCTGATCCGCCCGCTGGGGCTCTGGGCGTTGCGCGAGGCCCTGCACCAGCGCCGCGCCTGGTCCCTCGGGGGGATCGACCTGGGCGTGTCGGTGAACCTGTCGCCCGAGAACCTCCAGGACGACCTGCTGGTCGGGACGATCGACCGCCTGATGGACGAGGCGGAGGTCCCGCCGCGACGCCTGACCGTCGAGGTGACCGAGGGGGCTATGATGGCCGACCCGGCCCGCGCGAAGTCGACCCTGGCCCGGCTCCACCGGGCGGGCGTGCTCGTCTCGATCGACGACTTCGGCACGGGATATTCCTCGCTGGGCTACCTGAAGGAGCTGCCGGTGGACGAGGTGAAGGTGGACCGCTCGTTCGTGCGGGACATGGCGGCCAACGAGCGGGACGCCTGCATCGTGCGATCGGTGATCGAGCTGGGGCACAACCTCGGGCATCGCGTCGTGGCCGAGGGGGTCGAGAGCCGGGAAACCCTGGACCTGCTGACGTCGTGGGGCTGCGACCTGGCCCAGGGGTTCCTCCTGGGGCGTCCGCTCCCCGCGTGCGAGGTCCCCGCCTGGCTGGCCCGAACGGGCGGCGCCCCGCCCATGCGATCCGGGTAGGACGGGGCCGCGTCGCGATTCTCGCGCGACGAAGACTTTCCGCGTCCTAGTTCTACTGTTACCGTTCAAGGCCACCGTATTTTGCGAAGCTCCGTCCGACAGAGCCGAGCGACCAAGATCAGCAGACACCGGCCGTCACCGACCTGCCCACGACCTGTAACGCGGCGGGGTTCGCTGCACCACCCAATCAGGTGTCGGCCTCTGCCGCGAGACGATCTGCGACAAATGTGGCGATGTCCGGCGACGCCTCGGGAAGTGGCCCATGACGGTGGTCATCGACCCCTACCAGACTCCAACCGGCACGTGAATCCATGCCGAGGCACCAGCCGGCGAAGTCGTCTCCAACGAGCCAGACTCCACTCAACGCCGGGGCTGGGCCGAAGACCTCCTCGGCGGCAACCGGGCCGCTGTAGAACATGAAGGCCCCGGGACCCAGACTCCCCCAACCGATGAGCCGCAGGAAGGCCGTATAGTGCTCGGGAATGCCGAGGTGCTCACGCCCGATCGACGCCACTTCTTCGGCAGACAGAGTCTCCAAGGCGGTGTCGGGCCAGACTCGGTGGATGGCATCCCGCAGATCGGAGAAGTCGGTGGACATGCCACTTGCCTCTAACTTGTGTTGGACACCAGACGTCGCGGGGGAAATCCCCCGGTGGCCTTGTGCCAGTGGTAGATCCTCGTCTCCTCGTTACGCCGCAGCACGCGGCTGACCTCCGCCGCGACCTCCTCCGGACTGGGTGGCCGGCTGCCGAGCAGCCGGGTCAGGATGTGCCGCGTCTGCCGCACGGTCATCGCTGGGGTTTCCCCCCCCCACCTGCCGTCGCTCCAAGCACAGAAACCAGAGCGCCACCAGCGACAGCGTCATGTGATGGTGCCAGCCCACCCAACTCCGCATCTCGTAGTGATCCAGCCCGACCTCCCCCTTGCCGGCGCCGAACACCTCCTCGATCCGGTGCCGTTGCCGCTGGGCTCGCACCACCTCGGCCAGAGGAATCTCGGGGCCGGCGTTGCTCAGGGCATAGTCGATCCGCGACTCGCCGACCGGGCGGATCACCACCAGGCGCTCCTCCGGTCCAACACGTCCGTCCTGCTTGGTTCGCACCCGCACGCTCAGCGCATCGACTTTCAGCGGTCCCTTCTCGCCGTCGCGGACCGTGATCCGCTCCCAGCGTGATACCGACTGTCGTGCCGCCCAGGCATCGGCCCGTACGAACGGCACCTCGCGTCGGCGGCCGACGCCGGCCTTCTTGCGGGGCGGGCGTCGCCGCTGGAGGTCGCGCACCGAGGTGTTGCACGGCACGTCCAAAACATAGCGTTCACCACGCTGACGTAACGCGGCCCGGAACTCGGAGGCCCGACCCAATTCGTCATCGCCTGTGATCCAGGCGTGGGGCAGACCGGGCAGGCTCCGGTCGAGCAGGTCCAGGGCGATCCGCCAGGTTTCCTGGAACTTGATCTCCTCGGGGACGTGGCACTTCTCGCGTCGGGCCTCGTCGTCGGCCCACTCTCGGGGCAGATAGAGCCGGCGATCGAGCGGGGCGTAGCCGGCATCTGTGGTGTAAGCCAGGAAGACACCGACCTGGCAGTTGTCTACCTTGCCGAGTCGGCCGCACCACTGGCGATCGACGCCGCAGGACTCTGCCCCTTTCTTGGGGAAGGCACTGGGGTCGACGATCACGACGCCGTCGGGGTCGGCCAATTCCTCGCGGACGTGCTGACGCAGTTCGGCCATGACAGCCTCATCATCCCACTTGCCGGCGCCAACAAAGAACTGGATCGGCTTGCGGGGCAGGCCGGCCTGGATGGCGATGGGCTCGGAGGTCTTGCGTTCGAGGCCGCCGAGCCGGGCACGGATGACCAGGGCGGCGGTGGCCCGCTGCTCGACGCGGTAGAACCGGGGCAAGTAGCGCTGGAGAAAGGCCGTCAGGCGGTCGGTCTGACCCGTGATGGCCTCGGCAGTGACTACGGCGTCGGCCAGCAGAGCCTTCGCGTCCGGATGATCCAGGAGTGACATCGGGGTCCCCCAAGCGTGCCGCAGATTCGCCACGGCGTTCGATCGTAGTGGAGGCCGAGCCAAGAGTCACGAGGGAATCGGTTACAGTAGAACTAGGCTCTCTGAGAGATCCTCTGCCGAGTAAAGAGAGCCCCTTCGCATGCACCGCTTCGCCCAGGGCATCGTCGAGACCGTCCGACACCCGCTCCTCGTCCTGGACCGAGACCTGCAGATCCGCAAGGCCAACGCCGCGTTCTACCGCACTTTCGGCGTGACCAGGGACGAGACGGAAGGCCGGCTCTTGCATGAATTGGGGGGCGGCCGGTGGGGCGACTCGTGCCTGAGGGCCTTGCTGGACGCGGTCGACCGGGCCGGCGAAGCCTTCCAGGACTACGAGGTCGAACTCGAATTCTCGCACGTCGGCGTCAAGGTCGTGCTGCTCGACGCCCACCGCGTCCACGACGACGGCACGCCGTGGGTCTTGCTGGCGATCGAGGACGTGACCGCCCGCGCCCGCGAGGAGCTGCAACGGCTCAACAGGGAGCTGGAGGACCGCGTCGGGGAGCGGACGGAGCAGCTTCAGGCGGCCAATCGGGAGCTGGAGGCGTTCTCCTACTCGGTGAGCCACGACCTGCGCGCCCCGCTGCGCGCCCTCGACGGCTTCAGCGACGAGCTGCTGAGGAGCTATGCCGACCGGCTCGACGACCGCGGGCGGCACTACCTCCGGCGGCTGAGGTCGGGCACCCAGCGGATGGGGCAGTTGATCGACGACATGCTGCAGCTGTCCCGGCTCAACCGCGGCGAGATGAAGCGAGAGCGGGTGGACCTGACGGCCCTGGCGGAGGCGGTGGCGGCCGAGCTGCAGGGCCGAGAACCCGACCGGCGCGTCGCCCTCGTCATCGAGGCGGGCCTGTCCGCCGTGGGCGACGGCTCGCTGCTGCGGGTCGCCCTGGAGAACCTGCTGGGCAACGCCTGGAAGTTCACCTCCAAGAACGAGTCCGCGGCCGTCACGGTCGGCCGGGAGGAGCACCAGGGGGCCCCCGCGTTCTTCGTGCGGGACGACGGGGCCGGCTTCGACATGGCCCACGCCCCCAAGCTGTTCGGGGCCTTCCAGCGGCTGCACGGGGAGAAGGAGTTCCCCGGGAACGGCATCGGCCTGGCCACCGTCCAGCGGGTCGTCCACCGCCACTGCGGGCAGGTCTGGGCCGAGGGCCGGCCGGGGCGAGGGGCGACCTTTCACTTCACCCTGCCCCTGGAGGAGACGCCGTGAACGGGAAGATCATCCTGCTGGTGGAGGACAACCAGGACGACGAGGAGCTGGCCGTGCTCGCCTTCGAGCGGAGCCGCATCGCCAGCGCGATGGTCGTCGTCCGCGACGGCCAGGAGGCCCTGGACTACTTCTTCGGCACCGCAGCCCACGAGGGCAAGGACGCGAAGGAGTTGCCCCAGGTGGTCCTGCTGGACCTGAAGCTGCCGAAGGTGGACGGCCTGGAAGTCCTCAGGCGCCTGCGCGCCGACCCGAGGACTCGGAGGCTTCCCGTGGTCGTGCTGACCTCCTCGAAGGAGGAGCAGGACCTGCTCGCCAGCTACGACCGGGGGGCCAATAGCTACGTCCGCAAGCCGGTGGACTTCCCCCGCTTCGCCGAGACCGTCCATCAACTCCAGATGTACTGGCTCGTCCTAAACGAGGTGCCGACCGCCGGCGGCGAAGGCCCATGACCGCCGCCCCGCGGATCCTGATCGTCGAGGACTCGGCGGACGACGCCGAGGTGATGATGCACGAGCTCTCCCGAGGCGAGATCGCCCCGGTGTGGATGCGGGTGGAGTCGGCCGGCGAGATGGGAGCCGCGCTGGCGACGGCGCCGTGGGACGTGGTCCTCTCGGACTATTCCCTGCCCGGCTTCGGGGCGGTCGAGGCCCTGGCCCTCTGCCGGGAGGCGGATCCGGACCTTCCTTTCGTCGTGGTTTCGGGGACCATCGGCGAGCAGAGGGCGGTCGAGATGATGCGGGCGGGGGCCGCCGACTACCTGCTCAAGGGCAACCTCGTCCGGCTCTCCGCGACGATCGACCGGGAGGTGCGCGAGGTCGAGAACCGCCGGGCGCGCCGACGGGCGGAGCGGGCCGCCTCGCTCCTGGCCAGCGTCGTGGAGTCCTCCGGCGACGCCATCCTCTCCAAGTCGATCGACGGCCTCATCACGTCGTGGAACCCGGCCGCCGAACGGCTCTACGGGTGGACGGCGGCGGAGGCGGTCGGCCGCCACATCTCCCTCATCGTCCCCCCCGAGGGACGGGAGGAGGCTTCCCAGATCATGGATCGGCTGCAGAAAGGCGAACGGCTCGAGCACTTCGAGACGGTGCGGCTCCGCAAGGACGGCACGCGGGTCGAGGTGGCGGTCACCGGTTCCCACCTCCGGGACCTCGACGGCCGACCGCTCGGGTACTCGTGGATCGCTCAAGACGTCACGGCGAGGAAGGCGGCCGAGGCGGCGATGCGGGCGAGCGAGGCCCGATTCCGCGCGGTCGTCGATTCGGGCATGCTGGCCACCTTCTTCTGGGAGGAGGGGGGCCGGGTGTACGACGCCAACGACGCCTTCCTGAAACTCGTCGGCTATACACGCGACGAGATGCGCGCGGGCCTCCTGTCCTGGGTCGAGATGAGCCCGCCGGAGGCTCGCGACGGGGACCTGAACGCCCTCGCCGAGATCGCCATGACGGGCCGGTGCGTCCCTTACGAGAAGGAATACATCCGCAAGGACGGCGGTCGGGTGCCGATCCTGCTCGGGGCCGCCGGCCTCGACGGGGCGGCCCGGGGGGTCGCGTTCGCGATCGATCAGACGGTGCGCAAGCGGGCCGAGGAACGGCAGGCGCGCGACGCCCAGATCCTGGCCGGCGTCCGCGACTCGGTCGTCGTGACCGACTCGGACGGCCTCGTGACCTACTGGAACGACGGGGCGACGCGGCTGTACGGGTGGACCGCCGGGGAATTGGTCGGGAGATCGGTGCTCGACCGCGTCCCCGAGGGGCCGCCCCGCGAGTCCGCCCGCGATCGCCTCCGGGCCGTGGGACTTCAAGGCGAGTTCCAGGGAGAATACGAGGACTACCGCAAGGACGGCTCGCGGATCTGGGTCGAGTATCGAAGCAGCCTGATCGCCGACGGCGGCCTCGAGTCGATGAGCCACCTGGGCGTGGCTCGCGAGATCACCACGCGGAAGGACGCCGAGACGGCGCTCCAGGCGAGCGAAAGCCGATACCGGACGTTGATCGCGGCCACCACCGCCATCGTCTGGAACACCCCGGCGTCCGGGGAGATCGAGACGGAGCAGGCGTGGGGGGATTTTACAGGGCAAGCATTCGCAGAATACCGGGGCTGGGGGTGGCTGGACGCCGTCCACGCGGACGACCGGGAGGCGACCGCCCACGCTTGGAGCACGGCGGTTGCGGAACGGACCGTATATCAGGTCGCGCACCGACTCCGCCGGGCCGACGGCGTGTATCGCCAGATGAACGTCCGCGGGGTGCCGATCATGGACCCCGGCGGGGGGATCCGGGAATGGGTCGGCATCCACACCGACGTGACCGACCAGCAGCGAGCCGAGGCGGACCTCCGGCTGAGGGACCGGGCGATCAGGGCGGTCGGCCAGGGGATCGTGATCGCCGACGCCGACCGGCCCGACGACCCGATCATCTACGTCAGCCCCGGATTCGAGCGCCTGACGGGGTACGACTCGGAGGAGGTCCTCGGCCGCAACTGCCGGTTCCTCCAGGGCGAGGACACCGATCCGGCCGCGGTCGACCGGCTCCGGGAAGCGATCCGCGGCGGCGAGCCCTGCACCGTCGAGCTGTTGAACTATCGCAAGGACGGCTCATCCTTCTGGAACGAGCTGTCAATATCCCCGGTCCGGGACGCGGCCGGCCGTTTGATCCACTTCGTCGGGGTCTCGGTGGAAGTGACGACTCGGCGCGTCCTGGAGGAGCGGTTCCGACGGGCGACGCAACGGCTGGAGCACGTCGTGGCCTCCAGCCCCGCCATCCTCTTCACCTCGTCGGTCGCCGGCGACCGAATCCAGGAGTTCACGTGGATCAGCGAGAGCCTGCTGGAGGTGCTCGGCTATCGACCGGACGCCGCCATGAGGCCGGGCTGGTGGGCGGAGAACATCCACCCGGAAGATCGGGGGAGGATCCTCGCCGATCTGCACGGCGAGTTGTTCTTGCGGGGGCGGAACGACCAGGAATACCGCTTCCGGCACGGCGACGGGGGTTACCGGTGGATGCGCGCCGACTTGCGGCTCGTCCGCGACGCGACCGGACGCCCCCTGGAAGTCGTCGGCTCCTGGGCGGACGTCACCGAACGCAAGAGCCTGGAGGAGCAGTTCCAGCAGGCCCAGAAGATGGACGCGTTCGGGCAGCTCGCCGCGGGCGTCGCCCACGACTTCAACAACCTCCTCACCATCATCAACGGCTACAGCGACCTCCTCCTGCAGAGCCTCCCCCAAGGCGACCCGTCCCGGAACCTGGTCGCCGAGATCTACAAGGCCGGGGAGCGATCGGCCGGCCTCACCCGCCAGCTGCTGGCGTTCAGCCGCCAGCAGGTCCTGGCCACGCGGGTGATCGACCTGAACGAGGTGGTGACGGACACCGAAAAGATGCTCCGGCGGCTGATCGGCGAGGACGTCCGGCTGACGGCCGCCTTGGGCTCCGAGCCCCGGCCGGTCCGCGCCGACCCGGGGCAGGTCGAGCAGGTGCTCTTGAACCTGGCGGTGAACGCGCGGGACGCGATGCCCGAGGGCGGCCGGCTGACGATCGAGACCCGGAACGTCGAGCTGGACGAGGCGTACGTCCGCACGCACGGGGCCGCCCGCGCCGGCCCTCACGTCCTCCTGAGCGTGGCGGACACGGGGAGCGGGATCCCGCCGGAGCTGATGGCGAAGGTCTTCGAGCCGTTCTTCACGACCAAGGAGCCTGGCAAGGGGACCGGGCTCGGGCTGGCCACCGTGTACGGGATCGTCAAGCAGAGCGGCGGCCACGTCGCGGTGTACAGCGAGGTCGGGGTCGGCACGACGTTCAAGGTCTATCTCCCCCGGGTCGAGCCGGCGTCCACTGGCCCGAAATCACCATCCCCGATCCTGCCTCCTCCGCCCGGGACGGAGACGGTCTTGCTCGCCGAGGACGAGGCCGCCGTGCGGTCCCTGACCCGCTACGTCCTTGCGCAATGCGGCTACCGCGTGCTGGAGGCGAGCGACGGCGACGACGCCGTGCGGGTGGCCGCCGGATACGACGGGCCGATCGATCTCCTGGTCACCGACGTCGTCATGCCCGGATCGGGAGGGCGGGCCGTCGCCGAGCGGATGGCCGAGCGACGTCCCGGGATCCGGGTGCTATACGTATCCGGGTACACAGACGATGCGGTGATCCGCCACGGGGTGCTGCGGGAGGGGGCGGATTTCCTCCAGAAGCCGTTCACCCCGATCGCCCTGGCGTTCAAGGTCCGCGCGGTGCTCGACCGGGACGGCGCAGAGGGTGCGCGATCCGTGGGAGGAGACGGCGGATGAACGGAAGTGGACCGGGACTCGGGCTCATCTTGATCGTGGACGACGAGCCCGCGATCACCCAGCTCCTCCGTCTGGTGCTGGAGGCGAAGGGCCAACGGGTCGTCGTGGCCGGCGACGGCCAGGCGGCGATGGATCGCGTGGCCGAACGCCGACCCGACCTGGTGATCCTGGACGTCAACCTGCCTCGGGTGGGCGGATTCGAGGTCTGCGAGCGGCTCAAGAGCAGCCCGGAGACTCGCCTGATCCCAATCCTGATGTTGACCGGCTCCGCGATCGACGACCGCATGCGGGCCTGGGACCTCGGGGCCGACGAGTTCTTGACCAAGCCGTTCCAGTCCCTGGAAGTCGTCGCCCGCTGCCGCTCCCTGCTGCGCCAGAAGGACCTGGTGGACGCGCTGGACTCGGCCGAATCCGTCGTGTTCGCCCTGGCCCGCGCGATCGAGGCGAAATCCCCGTTCACCCATGGGCATTCGGGCCGAGTGACCCGGCACGCCCTCTCGCTCGCGGCGAAGCTGGCGCTGGGCGAGCCCGAGATCGACGTGCTCCGTCGCGGCGCGGCCCTGCACGACATCGGCAAGCTCAGCATGCCCGACTCCATCCTCAACAAGCCCGAGCCTCTGACGCCCGAAGAGTTCGAGGTCGCCAGGCGGCATCCCGAAGACGGCGCGAAGATCGTCGAGCCCCTCCGCTCCGCCCGGGACGTCATCTCCTTGATCCGCTGGCACCACGAACGGATGGACGGCGGGGGCTATCCGGACGGCATCGCCGGCGGCGCGATCCCCTTGCTGGTCCGCATCCTGTCGGTGGCCGACGTGTACGACGCGCTGGCGAGCGAGCGGCCGTACCGGCCGGCCATGCCCCACGAACAGTGCCGGGCGGTGATGACGGAGAACGCCGCCGCCGGCGGGCTCGACCCCGAACTCGTCCGAGTCTTCTTCGACCCCACCTTCGGGTCGAGGGTCGCGACGCCGCCGGGAGGGCCGGCGAGCCCGCCGGGGAGCAATCCTTCGAGAGTCGGGGTTCGACCCGGATCGGGCTGAGGATCATCGAATCATGAGGCGGCAGGGGAGCATTCAGGAGGTGACCTCGTCGGAGGTCCAGGTCGTCCCGACTGCGATCGCCGCCCAGGAGTCACGGATCGCGGGAGTGGACGCCCTCATCGCCGAGCTGGTGGCGAGGTTGAATCAGATCTCCTGGAATTCGTCGCGGCCGCGGTCGAGCGACCCGTCGCACCTGAGGCCGGCTTCGCCGGCGCGGCCGACGACCGGGGCATCTGCGGGGTGAACTCGTTCGGCTCGAGCCCGCCGAAGCCTTCGACGCCGGTGCGGACATCGCCCGGGGCCGCGGCGAGCCCCTCGGGTGCGGCGACCCGAGCCGCTGATCAGTCAGGTCTTCGCGGCTCCCATCGTCCGGCCCGACGTGGTCGGGCACCGCCTGCGCCCTCTCGCCCGCGCACGGTATGGAATGTCGACCTGCGGTGTTGCGTCGGTCAACGCCCTCGGCGCGGTCGACGCGGAGGCGCCCGTGAACGTCCGTCGGCGCTCCGGCGAAGTCGACGAGACGGGCCGGCGAGAGGCCCGCCTCCGAACGGGGCATGCGATTCGATCACGTACTCGTCGTCGTCGAGACGAAGAGCGTCTGCGATGTCCCGGCAGAAAGCCGAGTCGAGTTCGACAACTCCGAGACAGGCCGGTCCACCTCGCCATCGCTCACGGGGTGGGGAGCGTGCGGCTCGCCGCCTGGACGAGACTTGCGGTCGGCTGGGGGCGATCCGTCCAATAGCCAGGTAGCGGCCGGGAGGGCTCGCAAGCAGGAGCGGGCGTCTCGACCGGCGTCGGGGCGGCACGGATCATTCTTCGAATAGCGGACGCGAGACGACCGAATCGACGGCGGCGACGCAGCCGTCCCTGCGCCGTCCGGACCACCGCGAGCGACTCACGGCGGCCGATGGCTAGCTGCTGGAACTCCTCGAGCAAGCCCTCCGAGTCGACTGCGGAATCGGGCGGCGCGTGCGCGTCGATCGGCAAGGCCCACTCAGACTCGTCGATCCCTTGTCGCCGCTTCCTTGAATCCCGGAGGCCGAGATTTCTTGCGAGTACGTCCCGTCCCTTGCCCTACGCGGGACCTCCAAGCGACGCACAACAGGATCGGGCTCGCCCACCGCTTCGTCGAGGACGACGTTCATCGAGACCTCCGTCGCCCGACCTCCATGCGTCGGAGGACCCCGCCGGCCCGGGCGGTGAGCTGGGCGTGGGCCTCCACCTCACTGGCCCACTTCCCCTGGACGCGATGCCACTCCAGCAGGCGCCTGACCCTTTCGATCAGCTCGGACGCTTTGTCGCCGCCGACGTATATCGACTTGTGGACGCATCGCCCGCCCTCCTCGACCAGGTATCGGACCGCCCAGTCGCGACGGCCGCGGGCCTTCTTATCGACCAGGGTCCCCTGGGCGAGGAGCGACGGCGAGGCGGCCTCCAGCTTTGCACGGATCGCGTCCCAGCGGGCCTCCAGTCCGACGATGCCAGCCTTCGGGTAAGCCTCAGCCATCGCCCCGGTCTTCCCCGCGCCGCAGCCCGCCGCCCAGCCAGTAGGGGGGGCTCCGGTCGACGGGCGCGACGTCAGGCCTCTCGCGGTGGTCCAACGCCGCCTCCGGCGGGTCGGCGGCCGGAGCCTCTCCGTAACGCCTCGCGGCCCGGGCGTTCTCGTCGCGTTTGGCGTCGGCCAGCGTCCAAAGCCGGGCGACGCGCGCCTGAGCCTCCAGCAGGCCGGCGACGTGTTCCTGGATGTCCAGGAGCCGGGGCAGCAAGCTCTCGGACACGTCCTGCGGAGGCTCGCTGGGGCCGAACTGCCGCCTCGACCGGGCTGCGCCGGAGATTCGAGTGTTGATGTAAAAGGAACATCTCATCATCATATAAGTCGTAAATGAGATCATCCTCGCGAAGGTCTCGGCCGCGAACCGCGCCGGATCCCCGCCGCAGCGGACCTCGATCGCGCGGCCCAGTTGTTCGAAGGCATCCTCGAGTCCGAAGAGCGACACGTCGCGCGACACGAGCTCGTTCCAAACCGCGTCGACGTCGCCGGCGTAGGCCGCCCGCTTGCGGGCGGTGGCCTCTCCGCCCTCGGGGCCGGGCCGCGGATCCTTCATGATCTCCTCCTTTGTACAACCCGGCGGGCCGCGTGTGCACGTCCCCGATGAGGCTCCATCCTAACCGCACCGCCGTTACGGGTGCCGGAGCCTCGGCCCTCCCCCGCCTTCCCTTCCGCGCATGAGGATTCGAGCTGGCCTCCACCTGGCGGCGGTCGAGGGAGTTGCGGCCGCCCCCCTGCAGTCCCTCGTACGGACCGATCGAGGAGATGTGGCCGAAGGCCTGTGGCGCGCCAGGACGACACCGGCATTTTATCACCTCCTGGCCGACTCCCTCGGCCACGTCACCGCCGAGACCTTCGCGGGCTGGCTCCATCATCCAGTGCTGTTTACCATGCCGGGGCCCGCCGCCATAGTCCGTCGGAGTCTGATTCCCCCCCGCGAATGCTCGCCGAGTCGCCCATCTGGTCGTCGACGAAGTCGGACGGGATACCCGCCGCGATCGCCCCGCGCGCGCAAGTCTTACAACCCTCCCTCGCCGCCCTGTCACGGTGGAGTATCATGCAATGGCCGCCCTGCCCTGCGACCGCGTCGGCGTCTCTATGGGTGCCCAGATTGTGGTCGTACGGCCGCCTCCGGTAGCCCAGCGACAGGGTGGTCGAACTCGCTCCACCGAAGCGCGTAGGCCGACAGTGTACATCCCCAACTCGGAGCAGCCTCGGTCATCGACTCGGTGATGCTCGTGTCGTCGCCATGCGCGATCGCGAACGACGCCGTTGACACGTGACGAGTCGGCCCAGAAGGCGCCATCAGTAAAGATGGGGGGTACCAGGCCCGGTCGCCCGTCACGACGATCCGCATGGGGGCGAAACAGATGTCTTAGGACGCACGGCCGGTGAAGGCAGATGCGGACCCGTGCCGCGTCGTCACCAAACTTGTCACTAAACTCCCGTCAGAGCCCTTGTCTTGGCGTCCAAATCCGCTCAAGTCGGCGGAATCGAGATTTCCGCTCACGTTCCGCAAGTTGTATGCATTAAGGGAGATGCGTGTGAGAAGTCCCGTGGTTGCGGGGGTAAAGGCCATGAGCGCGAGCTATTGACCTACGAGGGGCGGGCGGAATTCGCCGGCAGGTTCAGCCCCCGCCACGTCGTCCCTTGCGAGGCTCGTCCTCGCGGGCGAGGCGGTTCTGGACGAGGGCGAGGACGGCGGCCTCCTCGGGCTTGAGGTCGCCGAGGGACATGGTCATCTCGCGGTCGGTCCGATCGCGGAGGGCTTCGAGCATGGAGCCGTCGAGGTAGGCGTCGAGCACGGCGGGGTGGACGTAGCACTTGCGGCACACGCTCGGCGTGTTCCCCAGGCGCTCGGCGACTCTTTCGACGGCCTGCACGATGTTTCGCTTGGCCTGGGCGTCGGAGTCGAACGTCTCGAATTCTTGGAGCGCGATCGACGCCAGGACCGTCCCGGCCCAGGTGCGGAAGTCCTTGGCGGTGAAGTCCTCGCCGGAGACTTCGCGCAGGTACTCGTTGACGTCGCCCGAATCGACGTGCTGGACCTCACCATCGTCGTCGACGTAGGTGAACAGCTCCTGTCCCGGAAGCTCCTGGCAACGGGCGACGATACGGGCGAGGCGGCGGTCTTTGATCGAGATCTTGTGGCGTACGCCGCTCTTGCCCTTGAACTGAAACTCGATCGTCGGACCGTCGACGGCGACGTGCTTGCTGCGCATGGTCGTCAGGCCGAACGACTTGTTCGTCCTGGCGTACTCCTCGTTTCCGACGCGGATCAACGACAGCTCCAGGAGTTGAACGACGGCCGCCAGCACCTTGCGGCGGGGCATGCCGGCGAGCCGCAGGTCGGCGTCCGTCGCCTCGCGGATGCGCGGCAGGGCCTGGCCGAAGAGGGCCATGCGGCCGTACTTGGCGTCGTCGCGGACGCGACGCCAACGGGGGTGATAGCGGTACTGCTTCCTCCCCTTGTCGTCGCGACCGGTGGCCTGGACGTGACCCTGAGCCGACGAGCAGATCCAGACGTCGGTCCATGCCGGTGGGATCGCCAAGGACTTGATCCGTCCGAGCGTCGCCTCGTCCCGCACTGCCTTTCCAACGGCATCCACGTATCGAAAAGCCTTTCCGGACCGCCTGCGCCCGAGGCCGGGCTTGGCGTCGCTCACGTACCGGAGCCCCGCCGCCCTGGCGGCGAGGGCCGCATGATCGCGGGTGGCGTTCGACGGCTCTTCGAGGGTGTTAGCGCTCATGGCTATCCGCTCAGGCAATCCTGATGCCGGATCCCGCGCAGAAGAGATGTTCGGGCGGAGCCGGATGTCGCGACGAGCCGGAATCCGACGCGGAGCGCGCCGGGCTGTGGCCGCTTCCCTCCGGCCGTCGGTTGCGGGATCGGTCGGTCTTTCCTTACTCTGAAGAGGATCGGATTCCGTCTCTCGCTCGATCGGTCGAGGCTCGATGATTCGTTCTTACTTGGTCCTGGCTGTTACGGGGGCTTCTTTACTGCTGGCGGCGTTCGCGACGGGCTTCCCCGCGACGGTCGAGCCGCGCGCGGGCGGCGCGGCCTGGCGTGGAGTTCATCTGCTGGTCTCGTTGGGGACCGTCGTGCTGGTGTTGGGGATTCATTCCATCGTCTACACGTATTTCATGGCGACGGTGAAGTGGGCCAAGGAGGTGTCGCGCGTATACGGGCTGCCGGACTGGCTCGTGGCCCAGGCCTCGCGGAACAAAGGGCGGGCGTCGAGGTTCATAATGGGGGCCGTGGCGGCGGTCGCGGCGGCGGCCTGGCTGGGGGCTGCGGCCGACACCCGAGGCGGGCGCTACGGATCATGGCACCTGGCCGCCGCGGGCTTCGCGCTGGGGTTCAACGCCGTGGCTTTCGTCATCGAGTACGCCGGCGTCGTCTCGCACCATCGGCTCCTCGCCGAGATGAAGAATCAGGCCGACCGGATGCGCAAGGATCATCGCGAGCCCAGACCGCGGACGGCTGCGGAGGCCCGGGCGTGACCACGTCGCCGACCGAATCCGACCTGGAATTGGGCGGAGATGCGTTTCCGGAGGCGGAGGCCGGCGTGGTCTCCTCACGCCCGCGGTCGCCGTTGCACCTGGTGATCCTGATCGTCCTCATCGACCTGCTGGGTTTCTCGCTGGTGATGCCGTTGCTGGGGCCGCTGGGCGAGCGATATCAGCTCGAAGGCTGGCGCGTGGGGATGTTGTTCGCGGCCTTTCCGATCTGCCAACTCGTCGCCGGCCCGATCCTGGGGAGGCTCAGCGACCGCTACGGCCGACGCCCGCTCCTGGTCTTCAGCCAGGCGGGCACGGCGCTTTCGTTCGTCATACTGGGACTGGCTCGCGACTTCCCGACGCTGCTCCTGGGCCGCATGCTCGACGGGACCTCTGGCGGCAACGTCATGGTCGCCCAAGCCTATGTCGCCGACGTCACCCGCCCCGAGGACCGCGCCCGGGGGATGGGGATGATCGGCATGGCGTTCGGCCTGGGGTTCGTGCTAGGGCCTCTTCTCGGCGGCCTGTTGCTCGAACTGCCTCTCTCGCCCGACTGGAGCCTGCGTGCGCCGTTCCTGGCCGCGGCGGCCTTCTCGACGCTGGCGTTGATCCTGGTCGTCGCGAAGCTCCCCGAGAGCCTCCCGGTCGGGGGGTTAGTGCCGAAGCCGCCCGCGCGGGTGTTGACGCGTCAAGGGCTGGTCGACGTCTTCCGGCTGGAGGGGGTGGGGGCGTTGACGGCCATCGCTTTCCTCTCGATCCTGGCCTGGGCCTCGCTCGAAGGGACCTTCGCCGTCTTTCTTCAGCGCCGGATGGGATGGTCGACGAAAGCCGCGGCATTCGCGTTCGCGGCGACAGGCCTGGTCTCGGCGATCGTTCAGGGGGGCCTGATACGGTCGCTTGTCCCTCGTTACGGGGAGGTCAAACTGATCCTTGTGGGCGGAGGGCTGGCCGGCCTGGGCTTCGCAGTCGCGGCGGCTCTATCGGGGGCGTCCGTCCTCCCACTAGCAGTCGCGATCGTGCTGGTCGCGTTAGGCTCCGGCCTGCTGGCCCCGTCGATCACCGGCCTGCTCTCACGGATCACTCCCGCGAGCGAACAGGGTGGCGTGTTTGGCGCTCTGACCTCGATCCAGACGCTCGCGCGGATCGCTAGTTACCTCTTGGGCAACGTCCTGCTCGACCGAGTCTCTCTCTCGGCACCGTATTGGTTCGCCGCGGGCGTGTACTTGCTCGTCCTGATCCTCGCGGTCGCCACAGCCCCGAAGCTCGCCGTCGCGCTTCGTCGGTCGCGAGCGCGTGCCTGATACTACTGCTGCGATCGAAGTGATCGCCGTGTAAAGTCTCCTCTCATGGTGGCCGAGTCAGGCCCGCAGCGCCGACGGCCGATGACGTCCGCGAGAAGGCCGAGAAACTCGCCGCCGCAGCGTCGGGTCGTCGAACAGCTCCGCGGTCTCGCCGAGCAAGCCGGCGATGCCTCACCCCACGACGTCTGGCACCTCCTCGGTCGGGCCGACCGGCACGCCGATCAAGTCCGCGACGATCCGGGCTCGTACGCCCGCGAGCGCGTAGGCGACCCAGAGGGCGTCTTGATCGTCGACGAGTCTATGTTCCCAAAAAGGGGACGAATTCCGCCGGCGTCCAGCAGCGATGCTCCGGCACGTCCTGTCGGGTCGAAAATCGCCAGGTCGGCGTCTCCCCGGCGTGCACCAGCCGCAGGGGGCACGCCCTGCCGGACCGGGAGCGGTCGTCAGCCGGCTCGGCAAGGGATGCGGTGCTGCGGGCCGGCCCCGGCCTCAGGCTGGCTGGCAAGCGCGGCCGGCCGCACGTCTACGGCGAGGGCGTCGTCGACCTGGCCAAGCGGGCCGGCGAGAGGCGAGGCTGGTCTCGCAGCTCTTCCCAGCTGTATGACATTGCCGAGGTCAAATGTCACATGACCTTCCCGGCGACCTGATTCGAGTCGTGCTCGTCGACGAGCCTACTTCTGCACCAACCCGCCATCCACAGCCGCCGACGTCCTCACCACGATCGCCGACCGCTTCGGTCTGGAGATCACATTACGGTAGGTGAAGGAGGTCGTCGGAGCGAGCGATAGGTCCGGTCCATCCAAGCGAGCGTCGGGGCCTTCCACGCCTTCCTCTCGACCTACATCCTGAACGAGGCTTGGGCGTGGAGACGATCGAAGGCCAAGTTAGCGAACCGCTCCGACGCGACGAATCGCCAGCCCAGCCACGCCGACCAGCGCCGGGCGTGGTGCTGCGAGAATCTGGCCGGGGAGAATCTCGCGACCTTGCGGGCCGGCCCCGCCGACGCCGAAATTCAAACCGCCGCCGACACGCTCCTTAGTGCTAGTTTGCGGTGCGAAATGGCCCTGTTTCAAGGCTTTTGTATGCTGGGGGCGTGCTCAGGAACCCCTCCGATCGGACCGATGGTACGCCGGAGCCATGCTCAGGAATCGATATAACCGGGCAGACCTCTTCGCCATGGTGCCCCAATTCGGCCTCCGCTTCGAGCCCCAGCTCGAGCAACTCGACCGCCTCCTCGACGATGACCAAATCGTCGAGGCCAACCATGACGCCATGGCCCGCCACTCGCCGCGCTCGCGGTCCCGCGGCCGTCCCGCCACGCCGGTGGAGGTCATCCTCCGCATGCTCGTCGTGATGAGGCTCTACGGCTGGAGCTATGCGAAGGCCGAGTACTTCGTCAACGACAGCCTGGTGCTGCGGCAGTTCTGCCGGGTCTACCTGGAGAGGGTCCCCGACGACACCACGCTGATCCGCTGGGCCAACACCATGGGGCCGGAGACGCTCGCGGCGCTCAACGACCGGGTGGTCCAGCTCGCCCGGTCGCTGAAGGTGACGCGCGGCCGCAAGCTCCGCGTCGACACCGCGGCGGTCGAGAGAAGATCCACTTCCCCACCGACAGCGGCCTGGTCGGCGACGGGGTGCGGGTCGTCTCGCGGCTGCTCCGTAGGGCTCGGGCCGCCCTCGGCGCGGCCGCCTCGGGGCTGAAGGAGGCGTTCCGCAGCCGGGTCCGCACTGTCCGCACGCTGTCGCAGCAGTTGCACCGCATCGCCCGCCGCAAGGGCGACCAGGGGCGGGAGGCGTTGAAGGCGGCCTACGGCCGGCTCGTCGCCGTGGCGAAGCGCACCGGCACCCAAGGCGAGCGGGTGCTGGAAGCCTTGCGGGGGCGCGGCGACGACCCGGCGGGGCGGCGGCTGGCCGGGCGGCTCGCGGAAGTCCTGCCGCGGCTCAAGCAGGCCGTCGGCCAGGCCGAGCGTCGGGTCCTGAAGGACGACCCGGTGCCCTCCGGCGAGAAGTTGGTCTCGCTGTTCGAGCCGCACACCCAGGTGATCCCGCGGTTCAAGGCGGGCCAGCCGGCGAAGTTCGGCCGCAAGCTCCGGCTCGACGAGGTCGAGGGCGGGCTCATCGTCGGCTACAAGGTCCTGGAGACGGGCGGCGGGCAGGACCAGGAGCACCTGGCCGATGCCCTGGCGGATCACCGGAGGAAGTTCGGACGGCCCCCACGGCTGCTGGCGGCGGACCGGGGGATGGCGTCGGCGGAGAACGAGCGGCTGGCGAAGGAGGCCGGCGTCGCGCACGTGGCGTTGCCGCATGTCGGCAAGGCTCCGCCGGGTCGGCGGGCGGAGGAGAAGGGGCGTCGGTTCCGCGAGGCGTATCGGTTCCGGGCCGGGATCGAGGGGCGGATCCACGCGCTGAAGCGGGATTATAGGTTGAAGCGCTGCCGCTACCGGGGCGAGGGTGGCTTCGGGCGATGGGTCGGGTGGGGGATCGTGGCCCATAACCTGACGAAGGTCGCGGGGGCGGCGAGGGGATGAGACGGGGCCCGGGGGGCGAACCGATCGCCCCGAACGAAATCGGACCGCCGAAACGCAAGTGCCATCGCGGTAATGACATCCATTTCGCACTGCAAAACTAGTTGGACTGTCACCGATTCCAGTAGTGCTTGTCCGTGCCATGAGTTAAGTTGAGGGCCGAAGGACTTCGACGGGAGGGATCGCCATGTCGCTCCTCGACCACCCCGACGCCCAGGTGCTCCTGGCCGACGCCGTCCTGACCCCGGAGGCCGTCCGGGGCTGCGAGGGCCGGCTCGCCGCGTTCCTCGGGCGCTACCTGCCGCGGTTCCGCCGCGCCGAGCAGCGGGCCAACGCCACGCTCGTCATCCGCGGGCTGCTCGGCGGGCTGCAGCGCAAGACCTGCGAGCCGATCGCGGTGGAGGCCGGAGTCCACCGCAAGCCGATCCAGTTCCTGGTCGGGGCCGGCCGTTGGGACGACGAGGCGGTCATGGCCGAGCTCCGCCGCCACGTCGCCGAGGACTTGGGCGAAGACCGGGCCGTCCTCGTGATCGACGCCACCACCTTTCCGAAGTCCGGGGCCGATTCCTGCGGCGTGGGCCGCCAGTGGTGCGGACGGCTGGGCAAGCAGGAGAACTGCCAGCGCGGGATCTTCCTGGCCTACGCCGCGGCCCGCGGCTACGCCCCGCTGGACCGCCGGCTGTATCTGCCGAAGGACTGGGCCGGCGACGCCGCCCGGCGGGCCAAGTGCCACGTCCCCGAGGGGATCGAGTTCCGCGAGGGCTGGCGGATCGCCGCCGAACTGGTCGAGCGGAGCGGGCCGGGGCTGCCGCACGCCTGGGTCGTCGGCGACGACGAGTTCGGCCGCCCGGCTCAGTTCCGCGCCTGGCTCCGCGGCCGCGGCGAGCAATACGTCCTGGACGTGCCGAGCGACACCGTCGTCCGCGACCTGGAGTGCCCCCGTCCCCCGAGCCGCCGCCCCGGCCACGGCCGCCCCCGGGCGGTCCCCTTCCGTCGCGTCGACGCGTGGGCCTCCGGGCAGCCGGCGGGTCGCTGGGTGCGGCTGACGATCCGCCCCGGCGAGAAGGGCCCGATCTCGGTCGACGCGATGGCGGTGCGCGTGCGGACGAGGCTGGAGCACCGGCTGGGGCCGGAGGAGCGGCTGGTGGTGATGCGGACGGTCGAGGCCGAGCCGGAGATCCACTATGCCCTGAGCGACGCCGCGACCGACGTCCCGCTCGAGGAGTTGGTCCGCGCCCGGTTCGCGAGGCACAAGATCGAGGAGGTCTTCGAGGCGGCCAAGGGGGAGGTCGGGCTGGCGCAGTACGAGGTGCGGGGCTGGGTGGGCTGGCACCACCACGTCACGCTGTCGCTGCTGGCGCTCTGGTTCCTGTGCTGCGAGCGGCGGCGGGTCGGGGGGGAAAACCCGCGCCGTGACGGTGCCGCAAGTGCGCGAGGTCTTCACGCGACTGCTGCGCGACCCGTCGCCCGGCCCCGAGCGGATCGCCGCGGAAGTGTCGCGCGTCCTGTGGCGGAAGGAGGCGGCGCGGATCTATCACTGGCACGAGGTCACCGGCGGCTTCCCGCCGCGTCGGCCGCCACCGGATACCAGTTGATCAGGTGAGACTTCGTTGAATCGGTGACAGTCCAACTAGTGCTAATCCATTAGATCTTACGAACGGCCGGGAGGCCTGGTTCGTACAGGTGGCATGGACCGGACCTACACCCCCGAACTCGCCCCCGACGTGCTCGACCGACTCGCCGCCTATGCCGCGGACTTCCGCGACGACTTCAACCGGCCCCGCCAGGCCGCCTGGTGCGGCGTCTACCTCCGCGGATTGCTCCGGGACGCCGACCGCTAGGGCGTCGAGCCGATGGCCCGAGAGGCCGTCCTCCCCCAAGGCCTGGCCGTCGCCGACCCCGACCAGGCCCTGCAACAATGGCCGGCCGTCTCGCCTGCCTGCGGGTGTGGCGGCCTCCGGCTGGGCGACCGGCGAATGCGCCGGCGCCGGGCCGATCTGGCTCCTGATCGAAGAGCAGGCCGACGGAGCGCTGAAGTACGCGTTCAGCAACCTCCCATCGGACACGAGCCGGCTGCAGGCCGTGCGGCTCTGGCGGAGCCGCTGGCCGGTGGAGTTGGGCTGCCAGCAGATGAAGGAGGAACTCGGGCTGGACCACCACGAAGGCCGGTCGCGGCGAGGCTTCCTGACCCTGGAACGCCGTCGAGCCCGCCGGGGGCGATCCCGGCCGGGCAAAAAGGGGGGCGCGGAGCGGCCGTGATCACGCTGCCGGCGATCCGCCGCGCCCTCCAACGGCTGCTGGCCCCCATCAGCCGGGACGACTGCGCATACTGCCGGCCCTGACAGGCCCGCCACAAAACCAAGCTAACGGAGTAGCATTAGAGCGTGTTATGATATGTGCGGCAGTATGGGTTCGGCCTTCTTAAGCATGGGCAGCCCGAATGCGACGTAGTGCAATCCGGCGAGCACGGTCTGCAGCCTCTCGTAGTCCTTCGCCAGGCGGCGGAACCGCGACGCCCAGCCGAAGGAACGCTCCACCACCCAGCGCCGAGGTAGCAGCACGAAGCCCTTCTTCGCCTCGGGGAGCTTGACGACCTCCAGGTGGGTCCCCTCGCTCGCCGCGTCGGCCTCGGCGTCGTCGCCGGCGTAGCCCTGGTCGACTTACGCGAGCGAGACCGACTCGCCGGTCGCCTCCTGCACGGCCTCGCAGAGACGGCCGACGTGGGCCCGGTCCTGTTCGGAGGCCGGCGCGACGTGCAAGGCCGGGAGATGCCCGAGCGGGTCGACCGCCATGTGCACCTTCGACCTCCGCTTGCGCTTGTAGCCGTCGTAGCCGGCTCGGGCGCCGTTCTCGACGCTCGATCGCAGCGTGCGGGAGTCGAGCACGGCCGCCGACGGATCGGCGTCCCGCCTCTCGGAGAGTCGGAGCAGGACGCGGAGGTCGTGGACGATCGCCTCGAAGCAGCCGGCGTCCAGCTATCGCTGGGTCTGCTGGTAGACCATCTCCCAGGGGGGAAGTCGCCGGGCAGGTAGCGCCAGGGGCCCCGTTGCGGACGATCCAGCGGAGGGCGTCGAAGACGTCCCGCAGGCGGTAGACCCGCTGGCCGGCGTCCTCGGGCAGGAGGGACAGGTAGGGCGCGACGAACGCCCACTCCACGTCGGTGACGTTGCTGGGATACAGCGGTTTACTACCGGTTGGCAGACGCGAATGATGGCAATAGAGCCTGGATCACGTGACGCGACGGCGCGGGGGACGGCCAGGCGACCCTATTCGTCGGACCTGCGGCAGCGGGTGGTGGACGCGGTGGATCGGGGCGAGATCTCGCAACGCGAGGGCGCTCGACGCTTCGAGGCCAGCTTGTCGTTCGTCGTGCGGCTCTTGCAGCATCGGCGGCGCAACGGCGGGCTGGAGCCCAAGTCGCACGGCGGCGAGGCCGGGTTCAAGCTCTCCATCGACGAACGCATCCGGCTGTTCGACCTGGCCCGCAGGCATCCCGACGCCACGCTCCAGCAGCTCAAGGACATGGGGGGCTTCGCCTGCACGCTCGTGACCATCTGGCGGATGCTGCGGCGGGCCCGGTGGACGCGCAAGAAGAAGAGCCTCCACGCCAACGAACGCGACCGCCCCGACGTCAAGGAGGCCCGCCGGAGGTTCCGTCGCAAGGTCGAGCGGATCGCCGTCCGACGGCTGATCTTCCTGGACGAAACCGGCGTCGACACGACGATGACGCCGACCCGCGGCTGGGCCCCGAAGGGGCGTCGAGTCGAAGGCTCGGCCCCCGGGTCGTGTTCGACGACGACGGTCGTCTCGGCGATGGGCCTCGACGGCCTTCGCGGCTCGCTGGCGTTCCCCGGCGCGATGGACGAGCCGGCGTTTCGGGCTTACGTCGAGGACGTGCTGACACCCCACCTACACCCCGGAGACCTGGTGGTGAGCGACAACCTCCGCGTCCATGACGCCCAGGCGGCCGAGGCGGCCGTCGAGAAGGCGGGGGCGAAGGAGGTCCGGCTACCGCCGTGCGGCCACGACTACAACCCGATCGAGCAGATGTGGTCGAAGCTCAAGTCCCGCCTGCATCGGACCGCCGCCAGGACCACCCCGGCCCTGTATCAGGCGATCGCCGACGCCCTCGACCACATCACAACGAAAGACATACGCGGCTGGATTAACTATTCAGGGCTGTATGCCATCCCGAGGTAAACCGCTGTAGGATTTGCGAGGTCTCATACCCTAAACTATGGTCTGTGGTGAACCAAAGTTCATAACAGCCTCGATGCAATCTTGGAAAATGAGAAATCATTAGTAAACGAATTTGCAATTCATATCATACTCTGGATCATGTTGGCAAGATCGAAGGTTCAGGCTGAACATCGCAACGTGACGACAGGAGCCAGGCGAGGGTCGCAGCCTTGTGAGTCGTTGCGATTAACTGGAGGATCGATGAAGTCATGCAACTTGATGATTGCAGAGCGTTCGATCTGTCGGAGTTGGTGGATGGGCTTTCCGATCTCTCGAGAGAGTTCGCGGTAGGTGCGCCGTCCGTCCGACTTGGGCCCCGGCCGTCTCTTCGCGGGGTGGCGGCGACGAGCGCGAGATTCCGCCTCGTCCTCAGCCTCGTCGACCGAGTCGTCCAGACGGTATCGGCGCCGTAGAACCCAGGCTTCAAGTAGGGTTAACCTTCGCATCGCCGCGTGGAGCCGCTCCATCGATTCGGCGATCTCCAGGGGGGCTTCCGGGGGGATTGATTGTGCCAGGACGTCGTCGTGTGAGGCGTCGTCGAGCGAGGTCGTCGAGTAGGATCGTGTGTCGATTTGAGAATCACAGACGTATTTGAGTCGCTTCGTCGCGACTCCCATATGCTTCGCTATCTCCACCAACTCCGGCTCGATCGGGCCGGAATCGCTCGGCTGGGACCTGCGGGCCTCGACAAGACGGCCTCGGGTCTTCTCGAAACGTCGGCGCAGAATCACAAGATAATAGGGGAATCGAATCATCGACGATTGCTCCGCCAGCACTCGATGGATGTGATGTCGAATCCAGTATGAAGCGTAAGTGGCGAAGCGGGTGCCATGCGTCTCGGGATCGAAATCGCAAGCCGCCCGCATGAGGCCGAGGTTGCCTTCCTGGATGAGGTCGTCAAGGTCGAGTGCGCGATTTCGACCCCGAAATTCGCTGGCGATGCTCAACACCAACCGCAGATTGGCAAGGGTCAATTCTCCGCGGGCATTCTGGTCGCCAGATCTAATGCGGGCGGCGAGTGCTATTTCCTGCTCGGCCGTCAGGAGAGGAGCCGTCTGAGCGAAAGGACGGCGAGTGCGGCTGGCGAGGTCCTCGGTCGCGGTGTTGGCTCGTCGATCGGAGAGGGTGTTGTCTGTCGTCATGATGATAGTATCCAATGGATTTCAGTATCATTGATTTCGATCCGCACGGCAGCGCTCAACTTTGAGGGTCGGTAGGTGGCCATATGACTCGGAGGCGCGGATGGTCGAGACGACAGGTGGAGGGCGGGATCGCGTCAAGGGTGAAGACTCGTAGGCGCCAGGAATCGGCGGCGATCGCCTCCACGGCTTGGCGAGTCGAGGCGAAAGCGATACTGTAAGGCCCTCCTCCTACCCTCGCGGCCGGTCTGATGTACCACCGCCCCGCCCGATGCCCTGCCTCGAACTGCGAGCGGAACGTGGGCGTGTAGACGAGCATTTCGCGACCGGTTGACCGGTCGAAGACGCGTAGTGTCCCCGCCGCCTGCCGTGGGGCGACGTGGACGCGTGGCAAGGACGCGGCATCAATCGGAGCAATTCGCAACATTTCCATGTCGCGAGCCGATGAGGGGATGGATGGGACGCGGCGAGAACGTGCCAGCGGCATTTCGCGACTCCCTCAGTTCGAATGGACCATGTCAATGCAGCGTACGACGACCAGCTCGAAGCGTGTTCATTGATTTGAGATTAGGCGGACACGCCTGGGGTTGACGGGACGGGTCCAGTACAGGCGCTCGGTTGATTCGTCCGGAACTGGGATCGGATCATGTAAGGCTGACGGATCGACGTCGTCGGCGAGAGTCCTGAGGATCTCGGGGGCTCCGTCGCCGGTATGAACGGCCCGACCGAGGACTGAGGCGACCCAGCCGAGGAGGTGGGGCTTGTGGAGGAGAGGCCGGAGCCATGCGTAGGGTCGCTCGTCTCGCTCGAAGGCCAACTCGACGATCAGCGGTAGTGCGTCTCCCTTGCAGCCCGAGTCTCGGCAGAGCAGCTCGATGGCAAAGGCGGCCCATCGCCAGTCCAGTCGTGCTCCATCGAGCCGAGCACCGGTGAGACGCGCTCCTCGAAGATCGGCTCCAACGAAGAGGGCGTCGCGAAGGTCGGCATTGCGGAAGTCGACATTTCGGAGAGTTGCGTTGCGAAGATCGGCCTGACGGAGGTCGGCACTGACGAGATTGGCTTCGATCAGCGTGGCCGTGCGGAAGTCGGCCCGCCGCAGATTCGCCAACGGGAGGCTTGCACCGTCGAGGTCGGCACCCCTGAAGTCGGTGTCGGGGAGGGAGCACAGAGATGCTTCGCATCTCTTCAGGTCGGCGTAGGCGAGGGTTATCCCTGAGCGGGCGGCCAACTCGACGGCTCGGCCGCGGCTTTCGGCTTCGATCGAGGCGATGGAGCCGGTCCGCCAGCGTCGGAACAACGTATGTATCGCCATGCTTCAGCGTCCGGCAAGAGGAACGGTCAAGGTTGGGTCTGTGCTTGGGACCGAAACAACGCGAGGGCGCCCCGCCATAAGGCGAGACGCCCAAGGGGACGCGACCAGACTCGCTGTCGTAAGGTTTAGCCGGGCCCGATGGGGCCGCCGACAGGCGGAGGCGGGAATACGGGAGGAGGGGGATAGCCGGGGAAGTCGCCCGGATCCGGCTCGGGTGCTGGCGTTGGATAATGAGGAAGATCCGGTTCCGGGTCGGGAACGACTGGCACATCGTCGTCCGGGGCGGATTTCACGACCGTGATCAACGAAACGCGGCTCAGACTCAATCTCTGCTCGAGCCCTTCAAGCCCGCCTACGATCGAGAATTCAGAGAATCTAAACACAGATCCCTCCTTTCTTCCCATACGCGAACGACGTCGTCGCGACTTGGGTTGCCAGTGGGGTGACGCTCTAGCCAGGTCGGGCGGAAGAAGAAGTTTGCCCCGACCGAACCGGCTTCCCCCTCTTTTGCTCAATGGGATGATCAACACGTCCGCCCGCTGAATTCCATGAAACCGGGATCGGCAGACCGATTTTCAGGAACACTTCCACTTACAGCGGTTTACCTCGGGATGGCATACAGCCCTGAATAGTTAGGATTTGCGCCAAGATAACTTGCCGGAATATTAGCGACGGCTCGGGTGGATCTCATAGTTCCATTCACCGTGGAATGCGTGTAGTTTGATGGCGCATTCCGCCAACTCCTCGTCACTGATTTTCCGCCCCTTCTCGTACGTGCCTTCGTCCAGGCAGGCATGGACCTCCAGGCCCGTCGTCGTGGTCGTCGCGCCGATCGATTCGACCACGACCTCCAGCGTCTCCAGCGGCGTCCCCCGCCGGTTCCGCGTGATGTGGCAGAACAACCGGTGCTCGATCTTGTTCCACTTGCTCGTCCCCGGCGGATAGTGGCAGATCTCGACGATCAGCCCCGTCTCGTCCGCCCACCTCTGCAGCTCGACCTTCCACAGCCGGCAGCGCGAGCCGTTGCTGCCGCCGCTGTCCGCCGTCACCAGCGCCCGCTTCGCCCGGCCGTAGTGCGCCAGGCCCAGGTTCTCCTACCACCGGCGGATCGCCGCCACCGCGAACTCTGCCGTGTCGTGGCTGACCCCCACCGACACGCCCGCCTCGTCGCGATGGATATCGTAGACGCCGTACGGCGCCGCCTTGCCCAGGGCCGGGTGCGGGAAGTCATGCGTCTTCACCAGGACCTCCTTCTTCTTGGTGTCGACCGACAACGCCGGCTCGCCGCGTCGCCGGCGGGCCCGGACCCGGTCGCTGATGTGCCGTAACTGGCCGTCCCGGTCCGGGTGCTGGCTCCCCTCGCGCGACTTGCGATTGCCCTGCAGGCTGTGCCCCATAGCCGCCAGCATCCGCCGCACCGAGGTCGGGCCGACCGCGTGCCCCTGCTTGCGCAACTCGTCGGCCAGGCGGTAGGTGCTCTTGATCGTCCACCGAAACGGATTCGTCGGCGACCCGCGGGCCGTCGGCTCGATCAGCCGGTCCAGGGCGTCCTGCAGAGTAACTGGGTGGACGTGTGCGACTTGCGGCCGCCGCCGGCTCGCCGCAGGCTCGCCGCAGGCGATGGCCGGCGAGCGGCTCGGGGTCGTCGAGCTCCTTCAGGCCCGTCCGGACCGTGCGATCGGACAGGCCCGTGGCCTCGACCACGGCCGTGACCCCGCCACGGCCCAGGGCCCGGGCCTCGACGGCCGCCCAGCGCCGACGTCCACGCTCATCCAGGTCGTCGAGCAGCGCGGCATACTTGCTGCGAAGGGCTTCCACGATGTGAGGATCTTGCATCGCCGAGCTGTCGCAGATTCTCGCAGGCTATAACAAGGCCGAATTCGGCAAGTTGTTTTGGCGCAAACCTTTAGACCGATTTCCTTGAAGGTATGGCGCCCTGTTGACGGATTAGTGCTACTCCGTTACATCCTACGAACGGCCGGGCGGCCTGGTTCGTAGAACCGGCATGAACCGGACCTAGACCCCCGAACTGACCCCCGACGTCCTCGACCGGCTCTCGGATTACGCCGCCGCATTCCGCGACGACTTCAACCGCCCGCGGCAGGCCGCCTGGTGCGGCGTATACCTCCGGGGCCTTATCCAGGACGGCGGCCGCAAGAGCGTCGAGCCGATGTCCTCGCGCGTCGCCCTGCCCGAGGGCCTCGACGTCGCCGACCCCGACCAGGCCCTCCAGCAGTTCCTCGGGCAGAGCACCTGGGACGAACGGGCCGTCCTCCAACGCTACCGGGCCGCGATGGCCCGCAAGTTCGCCGACCCGGCGGGGATCTTCGTCGTCGACGACGCCACCTTCCCCAAGCAGGGCGGCCACTCCGTCGGGGGGCAGCGGCCGTACTGCGGCGCCCTGGGCAAGACGGCCGACTGCCAGTGCGCCGTCAGCGTCCATTACCTCGCCCCGAAGGGCCACTATCCGCTGGACATGCGGCTCTACCTGCCCGACTCGTGGCTGGGCGACCCGGCCCGGCTCGCCAAGGCCCGCGTGCCCGAGGCCGAGCGACGATCGCTGACCAAGGGCGAGATCGCGCTGGAGTTGCTCGACCAGGCCCGGGCCGAAGGCTTGCCGGGCGGCGTCGTGGCCGCCGACTCGGGCTACGGCGCCTCGGGGTCGTTCCGCGACGGCCTGGCCGATCGGGGCCTGCATTACGTCGTCGGCGTCTCCGAGGAGATGGTCGTCTTCGCCGAGGAGCCGCGATGGGTCGAGCCCGGCCCCGGGGCGACGGGCCGCCCGCGGTCGCGGCCCCGCCTGGCCGACGACTCGCCTCGTCCGACGAGCCTGAAGGGGTTGGCGGCGAGGACGCCGCGTCGCAAGGTGACCTGGCGGGAGGGCACGAAGGGCCCGATGGCCGGCCGTCTCGCCTGCCTGCGGGTGTGGCCGGCCTCCGGCTGGGCGACCGGCGAATGCGCCGGCGCCGGGCCGATCTGGCTCCTGATCGAAGAGCAGGCCGACGGAGCGCTGAAGTACGCGTTCAGCAACCTCCCATCGGACACGAGCCGGCTGCAGGCCGTGCGGCTCTGGCGGAGCCGCTGGCCGGTGGAGTTGGGCTGCCAGCAGATGAAGGAGGAACTCGGGCTGGACCACCACGAAGGCCGGTCGCGGCGCGGCTTCCACCACCACGCCCGCCTGGAGTTGCTGGCCTTCGGCTTCCTGACCCTGGAACGCCGTCGAGCCCGCCGGGGGCGATCCCGGCCGGGCAAAAAGGGGGGCGCGGAGCGGCCGTGATCACGCTGCCGGCGATCCGCCGCGCCCTCCAACGGCTGCTGGCCCCCATCAGCCGGGACGACTGCGCATACTGCCGGCCCTGACAGGCCCGCCACAAAACCAAGCTAACGGAGTAGCATTGGGTAGTCTCGCGGTATCGCCGTCCCCGAGGGCCATGCCGTGAGAGCCTACTCCGCCTACCTGCGCGAGCGCGTGCTCGCCGATTGCGACGCCGGCACGCCGACCGCCGAGGTCGCGTCCAAGTACCGCGTCAGCCCCAGCTGGGGCCGCCGCCTGAAGCAGCGTCGCCGCGAGACCGGCGAGACCGCCCCCCCGGGCGCAGAGATACGGCCCGACGCCCAGGTGGGCCGAGCACCTCGATGCCATCCGCGCCTCGGCCCGCGAGGCCCCAGGCGCCACGCTGGAGGAGCACCGCCGCCGCTTCGGCCTGGACCTGGGGATCTCCACGCTCTGGCGGGCGTTCCACGCCCTGGGCCTGACCTACAAAAAAGTCCTGAAGGCCGCCGAGCAGGACCGCCCCGACGTGCCCGAGGCCAGACGACGCTGGCGCGAGGCCATGCCCGGGCTGGACTCGGCCCGCCTGGTGTTCGTCGACGAGACCTGGGCGAGCACGGACATGACCCGCACGCGCGGCCGGGCCCCCAGCGGCGTCCGACTGGTCATGGCCTTGCCGCACGGTCACTGGAAGACGACCACGTTCGTCGCCGGCCTGCGGACCGACGGCGTGATCGCCCCGGTCGTGGTGGACGGGGCGATCAACGGCGAACTCTTCGCCGCCTACGTCCGCCAGCAGCTGGTCCCGGCCCATCGACGCGGCGACGTCGTGGTCATGGATAACCTGGCGTGCCACAAGCGGGCCGGGGTCAGGGAGGCGATCGAGGGGGCCGGATGCCGCCTCATGTACCTGCCGCCGTACAGCCCCGTCTTGAACCCGATCGAGCTGGCCTTCTCGAAGCTCAAGGCCCTACTCCGCAAGGCCGGCGAGAGGACGGTCGACGGTCTCTGGAGGCTGCTCGGCCGCCTCGTCGACGAGTTCCCCCCGACGAATTCCGCAGGTTCCTCTCGCATTCCGGATACCGGGCTACACCTTCCTGAAAACGGGTCTAATATCATGTTTGTCTTTTGAACGGTACTTTCCGGGAGACTGTATATGTCTTGCCGCCAGGCTGAGCAGCCTGTCGGCGGCCTGAATCTCCTCCTCGGTGACCCCGGGTCGTATAACCGCGCGGATTTCCTGGTCCATCAGCGCACGACGCCACGCCCTCCGCTTGTCCGCGTGGCTCGGCCGGCGTGTTGGGGCGTCCCACGGGGAGCCCGAGCGGTCCAGCAACTCCTCATCCGCCCGGCCCCAGGCCCACGCCTCGGTCAACGTGAACGTCCACAGGCAGATGTGGAACGCCCCGATGCCCGCCCAGATGAACCTTACCTGCTGCTGGCCGGCGCCGACGACCTGCTTGCACTCGCGAAAGGTGATTTCCAGCGAGAACCGATCGGCTACGGCCGTCAGGATGTCCGCGACCGAGGCCGACGGGTCGGTGCAGAAGTACGCCCGCCACCCCGCCGACTCGTCCACCAGCACCACCCCGATCACGCCGCCGGCCGGCCGCCAGGTCGCCAGGAACTTCTTGTACTACTTGACCACCTTCTCCCCGTACAACTCGAAAGTGTCGGAGGACCAGCCGCGCCGTTGGCCCGCCCGCTTGGCCAGGTCGATCACGCCCGCGCAGTAGGTCGGGGCCGGGCCACGCCGCCTCGGCGGCTTCGGCCCGGGCCGCGTCCGCAGGGCCGCGTCCTTGCGGAGCCGGCTGACGACCGTCATCCCCAGCGCCTTGGCCGGCTTGAGGAATTCCTTCTTGGTGTAGGCGTCGCCGGCCGCTACCCAGATCGGCAGCTTCAGCAGGCTCAGCCAGGGCTTGGCCCACCGAAGCAGTTCGACGGCCAGTTCCAGCTTCGTGCGGAACTCAGGCCGGTGCTTCGCGCCGATGCCCGGCAGGTCCTTCTTGCGGAGGTAGAGGCGGGACAGCAACGGCAGGGCGGCCATGCCCCACCCTTTATGTGCGACCAGCAGCCCGAGGACGACGAAGACGCGGCCGTAGACGTAGGGCGTGCCGGCCGGGCCGGGCTCGGGTTGTGATGCACGCCGGCCCCCTGCACGTGCGGACCGTAACGCCTCGTCGGCGTGTCGTCCAGGGCGAGGGTCAGCCGCGTGGCACCCTTCAGGAGCGGCTGAATCACCTCGGTCAGCAGGCGCCTGGCGATCCGGTCGGCCCGCTTGCCTGCGGCGGCGACGGTGATGTAACAGGACTGATGCTTGCCGCTGAGCCTGGCGGCTCTGATCCAGGTGGTGACGGTCCGCCGCCCCCGGGCGAGGAGGGCCCCGAAGAACAGGAGGGCGAGCCTCGGTCGAGCGCCGCGGCGAGCCAGGAGAACCACTGGTATGGGACGGGCAGCGGGTGAGATGATGTCATCGGGGGCCGGCTCCGCTCGGGGTGTCAGGCAGCGTGGTAACCGCCATCGTCCCGCTCGGGCCGGCCCCCGTCCACCCGGCGACTCATAAGCGATTGGAGGTGCATCGATGGCGGAAGGACAGCGGCTGGACGTCGAGGCCCCCGCCCACGGATGGGCCACGGTCCGTTTGACCGCGCCCGGCGTCGCGCTGGAGTTCACCGCTTCATACACCCCCGGCGACTCCATCGGCGACCTCGCGCGTTCCGCCGTTCAATCGCTCGCGGGCGTCCCCGAAGAGGTCGTCACCTGGAACACCGAGCCGGTCGAGTGCGAGTTCCGGTTCATGGCGGTCGCCGGCCGAACGCGCCTGGAGGTCTACGAGTTCCCCGACGCCCGGCACCTCCGGCGTGACGTCGATGCCCGGACCGCGTTGGTCGAGGGGGATACGCCGGCCATGGCCCGCGCCGTCTGGCGGGGGCTGAGACGATTACAGGGGTCGGTGCCGGCCTGCGAATTCGCAGCGGCGTGGGGCCACCCGTTCCCGGTCGCCGCCGTGGAGCGGCTCGGGGAGGGTCTGCGGGGTGGAGTGGGGCACGAGCCGGCGGGTCCAGCCTGACGAGCTGGTTCAGCCGGCCCGGCCACGGTCCGTGGTCGGGCCGCCCCGGACAGCCACAGGGCCGTTGCGGCGGCGGCTGGGCGGAATGTTCGCCCGTGGAATGCATGAAGTCGCGGAAAGTGCAGTCTGATGAAGGACATCACGGAAAGTGCAGTTTGAAATAGAGGCCGAATTATATGTCCAGGCAGTCCAGACAATCCGGAAGTCGGACCAATCCGTCACTTCCCAGGCCCCGCCTGCACGTGGCTAGCCCCGCGCACCCGCAATCAGTCCGCACGTCGCGGTTCGGGCAGGATCTCACGGCGCGTAGGAGGCGAAGGGATGCCTCGAGCGGCCGGCGCGATGGGAGTTCGTCGTCTGCATTTACCGCAAGTGCGGAGACGTACGCGAAGTCGTGGTCCGGGTGCTCGGGGTCGACGAGCTGGCAGAGCCGTGGGACGTCGAATCCGGCGCAACGCACGCCAGGCGCGAGCGGACAACTCCGACATCTCGCTTCATCTGTAAATGACGGATTCATTGTTGGTTACTGCATTCTCCGAGATTGCATGAGCCTTAGCTCGACTTGTGCAGCTTTGAGCCCGCCTCGGGCGGTACGATGGGAGGTTGGACAGAATTCTCAACCGCGCCGGCTGAGGACGGACACATGGCCATCCTGCCCGTGACGCTCCGCGGGGTCTGGGAGAACTTCGCGCCGGCCTTCACACGGCCCACCTTCCGACGCTTTCTGACCCTGCTCTGGGCGGCGATCCTCACGGTCGGCCGATGCACGGTCGCCAACCTGCTCCGGACGGCCGGCTCGCTGGCCGACGGGCCTCCTCCAGCTATCGACGCGTCTTCTCGCAAGCCCGGTGGTCGCCGCTCCGCCTGGCCTGCATCCTCGCCCGATGCGTCGTCGCCCGGCTGCCGGCCGACGCCGAGGTGGTCTTGGTCGCCGACGACACGGTCTTCTCGCCTCCGGGCAGGGCGTCTTCGGCAAAGCCCGGCATCGCGGCCCGGTCCGCTCGTCGCACGTCTTCACCGCCTGGCGGTACGGTCATAAATGGGTCGTGGTCGCTGTCCTCGTCCGCTTCCCTTTCGCCGTGCGGCCCTGGGCCCTGCCGGCGCTCGTCGCCCTGTATCGCGACCCGGCCGACGACCGTCGCGAGGGGCGTCGCCACCGCACGCCGGCCCAGCAGGCGATCCGGCTCTTGCGCCTGATGCTCCGATGGTTCCCCGGCCGCCGGTTCGTCTTCGTGGGCGATTCGGCCTACGGGACGCGCGAACTAGCCCGGTTCGCGGATCGCGACCGCGAGCGTCTGACTTTGGTGAGCAAGATCCATCCCGAGGCCAACCTCTTCGAGCCGCCGCCGCCCTACGAGGGCTTGGGACGCCCGCGAGTCAAGGGGGCGAGGCTGCCGAAGCCGCGCCAGGCCGTCGAGGCGACGCCGCGACGCCGAGGGATGACGGTCGCCTGGTACGGCGGCGGGACGCGCCGGGTCGAGACGGCCACGGGGACCGGCCGATGGTATAAGGGGGGCGACCGGCTGGTCCCGATCCGCTGGGCCTTCGTCCACGACCGCGGCGGCACCCATCGCGACGAGTACTTCTACACGACTGACGCGACGTTCGACGTGCGGGGGATCGTCGAGACCTACACCGGCCGCTGGAACATCGAGACCACATGCTAGGAGACGCGTTCCGAACTCCACGTCCAGACGACGCGAGGGTGGACCAGTTCGACGGTCCTGCGGGTCGCCCCATGCCTGTTCGGGCTGTATTCGGTGGTGGCGATGCTTTATGCAAGGCCGCCGCCGAAACACCGGATCGGGGGCGTCTCCTGGCCGGGAAAGACGGTCGTCACGTTATCGGACGCCCTGTCGGCCGTCCACCTCTGGATCTGGGCCGAAGGGGCTTTCGCACACGCCCCCGAAGGCCGGTCCCTCCAGAAACTCCCGTCTCCGATCCGAGAAATCCTCCACGCCGTCCTGGCACCGGCCGCATAGAGGGCGGCAAAACTGCACAAGTCGAGCTCAGACCTTGTCCGAAAAGCCCGGTAACCGTTCACGGGCCGGTGCTTGACCGGCGACGGTCGGCCTGAGCAACTTCGAGTCATGACGCGGCCCGTCTGCATACCCGCCGAGTAGTGGGACGCCCTCCCGGCCGACTTGCGGCCGGGACTGCCCGCGATCGTCGCCCCGTTCGGGACCCGGATCGCGGAGCAGGACGCCCGCATCGCCGAGCTGGAGGCCCGGCCGGATCCAAGCTCGTCGAACGCGTCGCGGCCCCCGTCGAGCGACTCGCCGGACCTCAAGCCGGCACCGCCGCGCAGACCCTAGGGACGCCTGCGCGGCGGCCAGTCCGGGCAGGGGCGGAGCGATCGCATCTGGCTGCAGTCCGACGAGGTCGTCGACGCCAGGCCCGAGAACTACCGACGCTGCGCGGAGACCCTCGCGAGCGACGATCCCGGGCCGCTCGTCCGCCAAGTAATCGAGGTCACCGTGGCCCGGCCGCGCGTCGTCCAGCATCGCTCGCATCGGCTGACCTGCCCGGGGAGCGGAGCGTCGAGCTACGGCACCGCCCCAGTCGGGACGGAGGTGAGCTATGGGCCGCAGGCCCAGTCGGCCACCGCCGTCCTGGCCGGCGAGGGGCGGATAAGCAAGCGTCACCTCGCCCGCGTCATGAGAAGCCTCTTCGGCCTGCCGATTGGCCCGCCGGCGGCCTGCGACCTGGAGCGACGCACGGCCGACGCCCCGGCTCCACTCCACGCCGAAGCCCTCGAGCACGTCCACGCGCTCCCCGCGAACGTCGACGACACGGGCTGACGCGAGGGCCGTCGCCGGACCTGGCCCTGGACCGCCGCGGCCGAGGTGTTGGGCGTCTTCCGGATCGCGGCGGGCCGCGGCCGCGAAACCTTCGCCGAGCTGATGCACCGATCGCCGCCGGCGGTCGTGACGTCGGACGGATACTCGGCCGATTAGCACCTCCCGCCTTCGAGACGCCAGGCCTGCTGGGCGCACCTCCGCCGCGACTTCCAGGCGATGATCGACCGCGGCGACGCCGGTGAGGCGATCGGCTCGGATCTGCCGATGCATTCCGACTTGATGTTAGCGGCCTGATCGAAGGTCCACGTCGGGGAGGCCTCGCGGCGGACCTTCGCGACGAGAACGCTGCCATAGCTGCGCCGCGAGGTGCGGGTACTCCTAAAACGCGGCGTGAAGTGCGGCTCGAGGAAGACCGCGGCGACCTGCCGCGAGGTCCTCAAGGTCGAGCAGTCCTTGTAGACTTGCGCGCGATTCGAGGGAGTCGAGCCTACCGACAACGCCGCCGGGCGTGCCCTGCGTCACGCGGTCTGCTGGCGCAAGCCGAGCTTCGGGACCGACTCGCCGACCGGCTCACGGTTCGTCGAACGCATCCTGACGGCGATCGACTCCCGCCACCGACGCCGCGATCTGCTCGACCACTGTCGTCGAAGCCCACCACTCAGTCGGCTCAGCGCCATCGCTCATCCCCGTCGGGGCGTGAACGTTTACACCGCCTTCGTCACGACCGGACCGGCCCCCGTACGCTCTTCGCCCAACGGCGCGGTCATACAAGAAATGACGGAAGGTGAGGCTGGTTACGAACTGTACTTTTATGTGCTGTCGCTTAGTCCCCAAAGGCTTCGTCGGTCGACACGGTGTGGGAGATCCGCTCGCGGACGATGTATGTCGGGCGACCCTTCGTCTCAAGGAAGATGAGGCGGATGTATTCGCCGATGATCCCCAGGCTAAGGAGCTGGACCGATCCCATGAACAGGACGATGACGGCAGTGCTCGCCCAGCCGGCTGGTGAATGACCGTAGGTGAAAGCGTCGTAAAAGATCCAGAAAGAGAGGCATGCGGCAACGGAGACAGCGATCAGGCCGAGGTATGTGGCAAGTCGCAATGGGTATCCGCTGAAGCTTATAAGGCCGTCCACCGCCAGAGCAAGTAATCGGAGGAGAGTATACTTGGGGATGCCGGCTGCACGCGGGGGGCGGTCGTATTCAAGGGCGGCCTGACGGAAACCGACGAACGACCTCAACCCGCGGATGAATCGCATGCGTTCAGGTAGGTGCGTAAGGACATCGACGACCTTGCGGTCCATCAGGCAGAAATCGCCGCTGTCGAGAGGGATGTCAATATCGCTTATCGCAGCCATGAGGCGGTAGAACGCGTAGTAGGCCAACCGCTTGGGCCAACTCTCATCACGGCGACGGCGGACGGCGTAAATGACATCGAACCCCTCCCGCCATTTCGCGATGAGCTCTGCAATCAGTTCGGGAGGATCTTGGAGGTCTCCGTCGAGGACGATGACGGCGTCGCCTCGAGCGAAGTCGAGACCGGCGGAGATGGCCGGTTGGTGGCCGAAATTGCGGCTAAGGTGGATTCCGACCAGTCGAGGGTCGCGACGAGCCAGTTCATCGATCAGCTTTGGCGTTCCGTCGCGGGAGCCGTCGTCGACCAAGATGATCAGGTAGTCAAGATCAAGGGAGGCGACGGATGCCGTCAGCCGGCGGTGCAACTCCGCAAGATTTTCCTCCTCGTTGAAAAGAGGGATAACCAGACTGAACGTTTGAGAGGAGGGGCTTGAATTCGTGAGGTGCGCGTCGGTCATAAGGCTCACGCTGGAAAGCGATCGAAGGTCTCGTCGATGCTGATACGCGTTGCCAGGATCGCCGTCGGGCGACGCCCAAGCTGTAGTGTGCGGATGATCGTAATAGAAACCAGTCGTGAGGCCTACTGCGTAATCGTGAACCTCGAGTATCCTTGTGCGGCCAGGGTCGCGCAGCCCGTTGCCGATACGGCGTACTGGAGGAAGAACGGGGTGCAGGACTGTTGCGAGATCGTAAGTCCAAGGGGTGGCTGGCCGGGGGCCGTGCAGGTAATCGGTTGGCCCGTCGTGCAGGTCCCGTCGGAGAAGTAGATCGCCGAAAAGTTCGTCATGCCACTGCGGCAGACCAACCGGAAGACGAGTTGATTTATGCAACCGCTCGTCCATTCGTCCAGGTCGTTGAAAATCAAGGCGGTCGAACCGGTTCCGACCAAGTTGTTCGTCCAAGTGAGGATCAAATTCCTCCTCGGCGCGGCGCACCCACTACAATCGACTGTCGTCGCGACTTGGCCGTGAAGTGAGGCGACCCATCGACCAGCCAGGCCGAATGCGATAATAAGGTCGCCCGCCTTCGGGACGACGGAACCGATCACAGCGACTGGTATCCTCCGAGACGCGTCGACAGTCACTGTCGCAGAGACGCCTTCCGCCTCCTTCCCTCCGAGCCTCGCCGGGTTCACGAGGAAGACGCGACCAATGGACTTCGGGATGTCACCGCCGTCGAGTATACGGCCGAGAAATCGCGGGGTTCCCGTCGTCGGCGCGGCATTCAGTCCTGGCGTGCGGAGTCGATCGTTTGCGGCGGGGTCAATCAGGTCATCCCACCGCAGCCGTAAAGAGCGGAGTGCGTCGTTCGTCATCGTCCACCCGAGATTCACCTGGTATCAATCACGATTCAACCTGTTCAACCGTCGTAACGGAAGGTCCAACGACCTCCGCAGGAGTGGACGATCAGTGTGGTTCCGACAGGCGGGAGTTTGGCCCCCAGATTATACGCGAAGATCGTCCGGGAGGCTTCCGCGACGAACGCGATACTGGATCCTTCGGTCTCCATTCCGTCGATCCGCACTGGCGCGCAGGCATAGTAAGCCGAGGCGGTCGTCGGGTAAACTCCCAAGACCTTGGTTTGGACGATGGCCGCCCCGGATCCATCCTCGGCTGGTGATGCAAGGCGCCTGACGGCCGCGACGGCGTCCTCTTGACGCTCACGGAGGGTGCGTACTTCGTAGCTGATTTGAATTGCTCCTTCAACGAGCCGATCAGTCGACCCGCTCGATGCCAGCATCGGATAATTCGATAATGGTCGCCTGCCGCTCCGCGGCGAACTCCCATGAGACGGCCGTGACGACCGGATAAGCTGGGACCTCGCCTTGGGCTTCTCCGACATTCGTCTGGAGGGCGACGTCGCGACCGTTGATGCGTGCGATACGGTCGCCGACTCGGTAAGCGGTGACCAGCCCGGGGACGGTAGCAGCACCGATCGTCGGTGGCAACTCATGTGCAGCACGTAGCTGTCGGGCCCACGCTAGGGCTCGCGAAGCATCGTCGCGGAAAATCTTTGGGTCTGCGCCCGGATTGTAAAGCGACCGAGAGGCGACCGCTTCCAACGCGAAGTGGTCACGGCCATCGACGCGCCGCCGGCGTGCAAACGACGTCGGAGAAGCGGGCCGGGCGTCGACCGAGGCCGGAAGCATCAAGTCGTCTTCTATGACCGTGGTCAGCCGGAGGTGGAACCTTGTGTTGGGAGAGGTCGGGTTCGCCTGGCTGGACACGCCCCGGAGTGTACAGCTCGCCTCCTGCGGCCGATCACCCGTGTAGTCGCCGATCGGCCAACATTCAGGATCTTCAACGACGATATAGATCCCGAGCCGGTCCTCCAGAAGTTGCCAACCTCCTGTGATCGGTTGCCAGTCTCCCGAACCATCCCAGACTGCTGGCGCGGGACCCGTGTAATCGCGTGAGAGAGCGAGTTGGGCCCGCAGTGGGCGTCCTTCGGAGTCCCTCGTGACGAGGGTCGCCGAACCGGGACGCGAGCGTTTCACATAGGTCGGGCTCCCGCCTTCATCGTTCGGGAATACGTCGGAAAGATTCAGGGCGCTCATCGACCACTCGGCGTGCAATGCGTCCCAGTGGCCGTCTCCCACTTCGTCAGCGACATAATATCTGTACTTGCGACGGTCCTCTCCGGTCTTCGCCGCGAGGTTCCCGCGAAGGAATCGGACTCGTTGAGCCGCCGATTCGTCGCCAATGACGGGTCTGAAGCCGGGGGCCAGCACGAACGATGCTTCCACGCGGCGCTGGGCGGTCTCGACTGTGACGGCGTTCACGATCGCGTTAGAGTCCCGCCTCAGGTGTAGGGCCGCGACGTTGCAGCTCGCCGGTTTGAGCTCGGTGCCGGAGTTGGGAAGTAGCAGGTCACGGACGGGGCCGGCGGCGTTGGCGTCTTTGCGGTAAATCTCGATCTCACTACGAGGAGACCCGTCTGCGTCCTCACCGGTGCTGAAGCGCAGGCCAAAACCGGCCAGATCGAGCTGGTCGGAGAGGGCTTCGGGCCAGGGCGAATTGGTGGCGTCATAGTCGCGAACGACGACGTCGGCCGCGCTTCCGGAGTCGTCGCCGACCGGCAGCGCGCCAGGAGCGGGGCCGCGCGACTGCAGAAGCGTGTCGAGTCTGTCGAAGTCGGGGTTTAGGACGTACGCTTGATCATTGTAGACGCCCAAAACGTAGCGGACGAACTTTCCGAGCGTCCAATAAGAGCGAGGGTCTGGGTCGCGGTCTACGTTCGGGTCGAGAAAGACTGGATACCTGACCGAGGGGTTGGACTGCTCGACGTCATATCCGTTTGGTGTGCAATTGGCCTTGCCGTCGGGGTTGAATCGACTGGGAAGGTCGACGAGGACCAACTCCCCGTGGTATGGATCGTCGGCGTGACGCTGGAGACGGCTCCCGATCGGATCGTCCCAGCAACGGGTCGCGACGCCCAATGCAAGGAAGCTGACGCGCTGAGATTGCGGCGATAGATCGACCTGCGGCGATTGCGCGAACCCGTCGAAGAGGACGTGCGTGTCGCCGTCGGGAGTCGTCGCCAACACGACCAGCCGCTCGTCATTGCCGAGGACATACGGCCCGGCGGATCCTAGGGGCCAGAGGCCGCCGAAATCGACCGGCGCGATGCCTGCGGGGTCGGCATCGTCCAGGATGTAGCGAAACCAGGCCGTTGGGGGTTCAGGCCCCTCGGTATAGCGGATCCGCTCGCACGCGACGTTTGGGAGTACCGCATAGCGCGAATCTCCCTCCGCGTCGGGGATATAGCGGCAGACGCGGATCGTCGCCGCCGGCCCCGAAAGCGGGACGTCATAGGGGTCGAAGTCAAAACTCCCAGGCATGACGGACGCCCTCTCGTGGCGATGTTCGATCCGCGCGAGTACTTAGATCGAACGCGCGGATCATCCCAGCAACCCCATCGCCTTCAGATCATTAATCAGAGCGTTGAGGAGTTGGGTCGAGCTCTCGGAAAAGACGCGCAGATTTTCATACGCGGATCGAAGGCTGTTCAAATCGGCCGCCTGCGCATACGTCGCCCCCCCCTGCCCTGACGCGATTCCGGCGAAGGAATTCGAAGCAACGGCCGGCGTGTAAGCTGGGAGGGTCCGCGAGCTGGCGGAGTACGCCTGTGAATAGCTACCCGGCCGAACAATGGGCGTGGCATTCCAGAAGCCGAGCTTCTGGGCGGCGGCCGTGCCGATCTTGAGACCCGAAGCAGTCCCTAGGACGAAACTCGCACCGTCGTTAGTCGAACCACCGGCGGCCGTGAGGAACGGGCGAGAGTCGCTGCCGACAGTCGCGCACACGACGCGAAGGTCCGAAACGCCAAGGACGTTCGAAGGACCAGTGGAGATGATTGCAAGCGGGACGTGCGAGCTCGTGAGAAAGCCGGACGTCGACGCGATCAAGTCGCCAGAGTCGGTCAAGAAGATGTAGGTCGTTGAGTCGGCCGCGAGCGGTAATGACGGGGTGCCGGCGAAAACGCCGACGGTACCGTCCCGACGCTGGAATCGCCCCGCTGCGACCTGCACGCGAAGGCTTGAACTCGGGATCTCGGCCGGGGTGACGCAGAGGCCTCCAATCGGGGCGAGGGCGTCGAGGGCGTCGGCGTTGGCGTTGAGAGGGACGTTCCAGTTGCGATCGGCCGGACCGGGCCTGGCGAGTTTCGCTCGCTGCGTGTAGGTCGTCGCCATGTGAGGCTCATTCCTTTTCAGGCGGGGCTGGGGTTCCAAGTGAGGGTCGCCCGGCGAGTAGTCGGGTCGAAATCGCAGCGCAACCTCGAGCCGTCCGGCTTTGCCGCAGGAGGCCGTGGCGGAGACGCGATCCAGGCCGTCTGTAGCGCCGGCGCACCTTGGTTTCCTGCGGCGTCGTACGGTACCACTGCAAAGGTCCAGCTCCCCGTCGCCAACGCAGGGCTCGTCCACTGGTAGAACGACGCCGCGCGACCGAACCCCCCCTGGCCGAAGCCGGTGATACCGTAGCCGTCGATCGGAACTCCGCCGGGATAAGCGGAGATCTCGACCAACGGCGTGGAGAAGTCGACGGCCCAACCGGCTTTTCGTGGGCCGAAGATCCGGAAACCTTGGACGTCGTCGCCGCCGGTCGGGTCAAGGAACGAGCCGCCGAGCCACGATAGTGTCACCCGATCTGAGGGGCCATGGGGGAGCGAAGGAGAGAAGTCGACCGTCGCTTCGCCGGATCCGACAGCGCCGATGTCGAAACGCACTCTCGAGGTCGGCATCGTTAAGGCGACCCACCGACTTGTGCCGTACCAGGCCAGCTTTCGCCCGACATAGACCTGGAAGGTCGTGCCGGCTGGTGCCGTCGACGTCCACGAAAGCTGCAGCGTCGAACCGTCCCAAGTGGGCGGGCGGACCTCGATGATCGAAGATTGGTCGAAGGGCATGGGGGCTTCACCTCGTCTCGTCGCGAGGACGAGAGATCTTACGTAAGTCCGTGGAATACGGCGCGGTAGGGAAGGGCCCATCCGCTACCGCCAGGGACGGCTCCTCGGGCGTCGGGGACGAACTCGCCCTTGAAAATGACATTGGGCCAGATCCGACCGCGATTGTCGACGAGATCACGTGCGATACCGTCGGCGTAGTCCCGAAATCGAGCCTCAGCCGCATCGAGCGCCGCGAGCGAAGACGCTGTGAGCACTCCCCGGATGAAGAAATCCCTCCCTCTCCCCCCGCCGTCGAGAACCTGTGTCCCGCTCACGCCGAAGAAGGCGAATTCCTGTTGGGCCCGAGGCCGAGGGATGTGTTGGAACTGCACCGCCGATCCGAAAATGTTCTCGCCGTTGTATGTAACCATATCCGAGGGTCCCGTTCCTTTATGATCGGCCCGTGTCAGCCGTCGATCCGCCCCCGGAACGACCGGGACTTTGATCCGAGCGACACCGGCCCGGGCGAGGCGAGTCGTTCGAGGGCATGATCCACCTTCGCTGCGATCTGTATGAGTCGGCCCTCGATCCGCTCCAGCGTTTCATCCCACGCGACGTGACCGCCGGTCATGTCGTCCCTGGCACCTAAGGACGAGAAGGCCTGTGGGCCGTTCCGAGGTCGAGAAGTCGATAAGCGGTGGCGCGAAGGCTCATTAATGCTTGCGGCCGAATCGCTCCTAAGTTCGCCCTGACTAGTCGGTGCATCGATCGATTCGGGAGCCTCGTACAGGGAGGCCGGAGCGATGACTGTTTCATCGTCGAAGCTGTTGCCGGTCGGTGCCGTCACTGCCTCGTCGAAGGAAGTCGCTGCCAGGAAACCATCAAGCTGAGAAGCTCCACCAGGCACTATGTCCAGGTGCGGAGTGGACGACAACGGCATGAATGCCAGGGGCTGGGGTGGATTCGCGGCAGTTGCTTCGGGCGGCGGGATGAATTCGTCGACCGACGGAGAAGCAACGAGCGGTAGTTCGGCCAAGGAAATGGCCTCGACGCTGGGCGATGAAAGCACCACCGTTGCCTCGGGGATTGCGACCGCCGCAGCAGGAGTCGTCGATACAAAGGTCGGGAAGGGAGGCGTTGTCCCCTTCGCGTCGTCCTCAGGTATGACCGGCGGCGAGACAAGTAGATCCGTAAGTCGGTCATATTGCGCACCGGGACCAGCGGAGGTCGACTCGGAGGGTATCAGGAACGCTTCGAGACCCATGATGACTTCTCGCATGTCGGGCGTTCGAGGTCAGAAGAGAGCATCAAGTGCTACTTCACGGGCCCGTGCCTCGACGCCATCGATCCATCGCGAGGGAGGGACGGCGCGTCCGAGGGAGACAAGCATTTCCGAGACGCCGATGGCGTCCTCCCAGGGGAGGTCCTGGGAGACCCCGTTCGCGATCAGGGTGAAGCGGAGCCATCGGCTAAAGGTTTTGGGACGCGTCCCGTCATCGCCCGGTTGATCACGCCCCAACGATCGCGGCAGACCGGGTCGTCGGCGTCGACGACGAGCAATTCGCGGAAATGGTGATCTGCCAGGTTGTAATTGCGGGTCAGAAGCAAGGTCGCCATGCGAAATTGGAGCGTGAGCCGCGCGGTGGTGTCGTCAGCGTCGCATGCGGCCAACTCATCCATGAGGGCCTCATACTCTGCGCCGAAGCTCGGGCCGCCCCCAATTGCGATGCGGCCCTCGGGATCACGCACGGGGAAGAGGCGGAGCGCGGGCCTGGGGAGCGTCCAAATTTGGCCGTCGCCCAGGACGACCTCCGACCCAGGGGAGAACTCGGGGCGTCGAAGCATCTGTTCGTCAAGCATGGCGAGCCTCCTCGACGAGTACGCCTCGCTCCGAGCCGTCGGCCGCCGTAGACCACTCGTAGCGGGGACGACCCTCGCGAGAATGGCCGACGGGGAAGGAGAGCGTGTCGCGCGGGTCGGACGTAATGAAAAGACGGCCCGCTGGCTGACGGCGAATGTAGGCCCTCTCTCCGCTCTGCCGATCGATACCCAGTATAGGTTCGGCCACGCGGAGCACGGAGTCGATCCTGTCGAGTTGGGTGCCGCCGCTTTTCCACGATTCGGGGACGAGTAGGGCGTCGAACGTGGTGGATTCCATCGAGGTTCTCGGTATGGTTGTGCGGTCGGATCACCAGTGTTGAGAACACGGGGCTCGATCACGCCCGAGTAAAGCTGAGCGGGTTCGTGATGCCGTCGCTGGAATAGGCCATGAGACTGAGCGTGGCGGTTCCGAACTGGCCATGGGAACCGGAGGTCTCGGCGTTTTCGGCGACTGCGTTGGCGAGAACGTATAGGATGTCGCCGCCGGTCTCACCTTTGGCATCCTTATGGGTTGCGCTGAATGTGGAAGTCGCCCCCGACGCGATCGCCATGAGCGCAGCGACGTCGCCGCTGGTGACCGAGGCCTTGGGCTTGTTCATCGTGTTGACGACGACGGTCGGAAAATGGTCGCCGTCGGCTGCATAGGCGGCTACCGAGCCGCCTTGTGTGAAGGTCACCTGGGTGACTCGGGAAATTAAGGTCGAGCCGAACGAGACGGCCGTCCAGTTCGCCTGGAGCTTGGTCGCAGCCATGGTGCAACTCCTTCTCGGGGATTCGGGTCGGATCGGAGACGGGGGGAGCAACTATTCCGACAGGTCGAAGGCACTCCAGCCTTCGACGAGGTATTGGAACTCAAGTGTCGCCTCGATACGGCGCTCGGGGGCGGCAGGGCGCAGCCAAGTCCAAGATCTGATGCGAGTCGAGCCTGGAAGGGTAAGCCGGGCCAGGCTGCGACCATTCAGAGCGGCGGCCGCCGTGTTCAGGAGCAGTTCCGCTGCGTCGTCGCGGGTGGCTGGATCATCGTCGCGGGCGAGGAGTATGAGCGTGATGCACGCGGTCGCCGCGAGGGTACCGTCGATGTCGTCCCCTTGCCCAGCGACGTTAGTGGCGGCCGGTTCGATCGCGGCGGCTCGGAGGTCGCCCGATCGCTCTCCTCGATTCTCGGGGAGGCCTGCAAGGTAGACGCCGTCGAACGCGCCGGTGGCGTTCAGCGTCTCGCGGATCGCGCCGCGGACATCGCGCTCGCGATAAGTCGGCATGATCGTTCACCCTTCGTGTCAGCGTAGACTCACAGAGAGGAAAAGGCTGCGCCTTGGTCCTTCATGCAGGACGTTCAATCGCGTCAGGCCCCACTGCGCCGGGCTCAGAACTCTCGTCATCGGAAACGACGGAAGCTGCGTGCGAAATCCCCGACGGGCACCAGTTTGCGGGCCCTTCCGGTCACGATCACGGGAGGTGGGATCGGAGGGTCGACGGGATCAGGATCGGTGGTGGGGTCGGGCGCTTTCCCCGAGGCGAAGAAGTCCTTCTGCTGGTCCTTCCACGCCTGGAGGCGGACCTCTTCGTTCTGGGCGTCGGGCGACTGGAGGGCGTTGGCCGTGTTGGGCTGGCCCGGCCTGAAGACGCACAGCCGGTTGTCGACGCCGCCGTTGCGGCCGTCCCCCCTGCCCGCCTTGTGCCAACCATAGGTGGTGAGCCCCCAAAAATAGGGCGTCGCACCGGCGGCCGCATACCCCATCGCGAACTGGAAGTAGCAGTCGCACTTCCCGACCTTCTTGAAGATCGACATCATGTCCCTCGTGGCGTTCCACCACTCGGGGTTCTGCCGCATGTCTCGGCCGATCAGCCCGGGGTTGGCGACGAGGCCGTTGTACGGGGCGAGGGTCTGGTCGCCGCCCTCGTAATACACGATGAGGGGCCGGTGTCCGGTGATGGCCTGGTGGGCGTCCACGGCCGCCGCGATGGCACGGCCGCCGGGCGAGTACCCCGATCCCCACAGGTAGTATTCGACGCAGTGGATGTAGAGGTCGCACTGCTGCTCGATGTCGATGGCGTTGAACACTCGTGCGAAGGTCGCCGTCGTCGGCGGGTCGATGTAGGGGGCGGCCGAGACTGCGTCGGGCTCGACGCCCAGCCTGCGGGCCCACGCCAGCGGCTCCGCGACGTTCGCCCACTGCCACGCCAGCACGAGGTTGATCTCGTCCTCGCGGCCGGTCTCGGCGAACACCTCCCTGAAGATCTCCTTGGCTCGGGCACCCCGCAGGATCGCGATGTCGGGGGCGTTTGGGATGCCGGACAGCGGGGCGATCCGGAACTGGTGGGCGTAGGGGAAGAAGTACGCGTTCCACATCTCGTTCGAGATCTCGACGATCACCTTGCCGCCGGGCGTCAGGTTGTCGCGGGTCTCCCTGGCGATATGGTAGATGAGGGCGTCGGACCCCAGGTAGGGGACGTTGGCCCAGTACCAGCAATGCTTGCCCGTCGTGACGTTGGAGGCCGCCCGTGCGGCGGCCGTGGCCTTGGAGGCGACGGAGGGGCCGAAGGCGTACGGGAAGCCGTTCACCGGCATGACCACCTGCTTGGACGTCGCCAGGCCCGCCCCGAAGGTCTGCACGCCTGGGGCTACGGTGGAAGCCAGCGATGCGTACGATCCAAAGTAGGTGGACTTGTCGGGTTGGCACAGGAACGAGTCGATACCCGTCGGCAGCATGACCGAGGTGTAGCCGAACGGCGTGTTGTACACCTTGCCGGTCCCATCCGCGTTTGCAAACAGGATACCGTCCGACTTCGTGACGCCCGACGAGCCGGCCGCGTGCGGGACGTTCTTCCGCTCGTTCACCGTGATCATCCCCGTGGTCGGGTTCACCGACCTGATGATGATCGACTCGGTCCCCATCGTGATGATCAGGTTGGGGGCGATCCAATCCCAATCGGAGGGCGACGCGGGGGCGATCTTGAAGGTCAAGTCGGTGCCGTTGACTCCGTCCGGCAGCGTGAAGGTCCGACGGGCCTGGACGTTGGCGTCGAGAGACATCCAACCCGCCAGGCTGAGCATCTGGACCCCGAATCGCAAGCCCGTAGATGTCGCCTCGTCGATGAATACTTCGGCGTGGTGGTAGTTGGTGCCAGAATACTGGGACGTGCTGGTGATCGGGATTCTCCAGCCCACCTGGAGGGGGCCGGCGGCGTGGGCGGCCGGCGTCGTGTTCAGGGAGCCCCGCTCGACCCTGTACTGCGTCCCCGAGAGCTTCGGGATCTCCAGCACCCTCATGACCTCCGACCCGATATACAGCGACTGCCCCATCAAGATCGGGGCTGTGCGGCCGTCCGTGATCGTGATGATGGTCTGGGAGGCGTCGATGTCCACCCCCAGGGTCGCCGGGTACTTCTCGTAATTGGGGAGCGGCAGGTGCGAGTAGATGTACGGGGAGGTGAGGTGCGAGTAGGGCCTGGCCGACTTGAGCCACCACTGTTCGAGGAGTTTCTGCCCGTTCCAGTGGGGGTCGGTGGGCATGATGCACTGCTCGGGCTCGGACGTCGAGGTGAGGGTCGGCGTCGTGGCCATGCACCGAAGGCCTCCCGCACCATTCTCGATGGCCAACTCAAGCGTCGAACTCAGGGCGTCCCACGGCTCGTCGGGCAGGACGACGGGGGCGGCCGGCGACGGCGGCGTCCAGTCGGCGGGCATGTAGGTTTTCATTTTGGCGTAGTGGGGGGAGCCGGACGGGCTGCTGGTCGTGAACCAGAACGAGCCCGTCCGGGTGGAATACTGCTGGACGCACGCCGTGTTCGCGGCGTAGGCTGCGGGGGTCGTGCCCAGCCAGCCCCGGGTGCATCCGTTGAACCGCCTGTTCACCGTATCGACCGTCCCCACCAGGATCTTCTCGGAGCCGATCGTGAGGTAGTTGTTGCGGGCCGTGTCGGTGGGCACTACATATTGGATCGACTCATTCACGTTGATGGTGGTGGTCGTCGCATCGATGCCCGGGGCCTTCAGCGTAAGGGGTCGATACTGGTTGTTGACCTCGTAGACCCTCACCTTCCCCTTGCCGTTGGAGTCGCCGTTGTTGCGGTATTCCAGGCGTTCCACGCAGGTTACGTCGTCGCCTTGGGGGGTGAGAAGCATCGTCACGGGATCGGAATGGTCGACGTCGTCCCACCCCACAGCGTAGAGTCCCCTTTCGACCTGCGGGCCCACCTTGTCGACGCCGTTGGACATCGCGTAAGACAGGACGGTGCCCGAGAACGGCGTCTTGATGGTGCCGTCCGGCCGCACGGGTCGGCCGTACGTCAGCACGTCGAGGGCCCGGTTCTTGGTGGCGACGATCGCCCCCCAGTAGGTGGAGATCGGCGTGTCGAGGTTGAAGCCGACGCGGGCAGGCTCGGGCTCGGGCCAGACCTTCATGGAGCAGGGACGGCCCGAGCGGTTGTCCGCCACGAAGTTGACCAGGGCGGGACACGCCCCAATGTCGCTGGAGATCCACGCCTGCGGGGCATTGACGGTGATCACGTCGCCGGGCACGACCTGTACGCCGGTGGGGAACGGAAACCAGAGGGCACTGCACTCGTCGGTGACGAACCCGTTGCTGCTCGGGCCGGGAAGGGTGATCGGAGACCCCCCATTGATCCTGATGACGGGAGTGGCCTGGAGGGTGGCGGCCACCGGATAGAGCAGCGAGCCGGTGCGGGCGTTCTTGAACACGAAGGTCATGGACTTGCCGCTCGACCGCACATAAGCCTGGTCAAGCTGGGTCTCGACGACGTAGGGGATTCGTGGTGCGTAAGTCATCGATCCGCCGCCCGCGCCGAAGGTCGGCTCGCCGTAGCTCAGGCCGGCGACGCCGGGCACGGTGATCCCCGCGTCGCCCGCGTGGACGGCGGCCCCCGTCGTCCCGTCCATGCTGTAGTACGCGCGCTTCACGCCCGGCATGCCGACGCCCAGGGTCGCGGAGACCGTGGGGTCCGCCATGATCGCCCTGACGTCGTCGTCGGTAAACGTGTAGCCGTCGAGCAGGAGGTAGTCCTGGAGCGTGTAGTCGCTCGGGAACAGCGAGCTGCCGATCTGCGAGTCGGCGGCGATGGGGAGCGGGGTGGTGATCTGGGTCGGGAACGGCAGCTTGATGCCGTTGACGACGAAGAACTGGCGGGTCGCGTCGTTCTTGTCGAACACCAGCGCGAAGTGATGCAGCGAGCCCACCGTCAGGCCGCCCTTGGAGAGTGTGCCCGAGGTCTGGTTCACGCGGGCCTGGAACTTGACCTGCGCGGCGTTGAGGAACGCGACGCTGTAGTGGGCGTACAGCCGGTGGTAGAGCCACAGTTCGCCCGACGACTTGTAGCTGTTGATCCGGAAGAAGCCCGAGAGCGAAACCTTGTCGCCGACGAGCGACGGGTACTGCGGGGTCGTCATCTGGACGCTGTCAAGCAGGGTGATCGCCAAGGGGGAACTCCTGGTGTGAGGGCAAATGAGGAGCCAACGGGGCGGACCTGCTTTCGCGGCCCGCCTGATCGGCTCGACCCGCACCCGCGGGAGGTGCGCGAACTCCGACGTCGACGTCGAATCTCAGGCGACTGTCGCCGAAGGGGTGGCGACCAAGGCATCGACCTGCGAGGGGGGGGAGGCGTCGGCAGTGAAAAAGGCTGATCGAGTATTCGTTTCTTCGCCGTATCGATTCATCGCGCGAACGACCACGGCGTAACGGCGGCCGTCGACCAGGCCGGCAAGCTCCACGGCGAACGACTCGCCCCGCGAGGCCGAGGCCGACGTCGAGGCCGCTGGGGTTGAGTAATCGACTACGAAGCCTGGAGATATGTAGACGTTGTACTTGGCGGCTTGACGTCCGGGCGTCGTCCCGGCGACGGTCCATTCGACGCGAGCCCGACCCCCTTCGAGCGCGATCGCTCGGAGGCCGAGCGGGGCGGGCGGCACCCGGGTCGCATCGCGACCCTCGGCGTCGATCACGAGGGCGACGGCGGCGTCGAGGTTCTCCTCCTGCAGGCCCTGGGTCGCGTCGTAAGACCTTACGGCGAAACGGAATGACGAGTCCGTTGGCAACGGGCCGCTCGTCCATGTCGTCTCGAAGACCTCGGCGATCGCCGTCTCGTAGTCGATCGGGTCTCCGAGCCCGTTGTTTGCGTAGATGCGGTAGGTGATCACCGGCATCAAGAACGATCCGCCCAGACTGAGTCCGCCGGAACCTTCGAGTCGCGGTTGCGCCGAGGCCGTGACGCCGCCGCCGAACTTTAGGCCGCCGGTCGCTTGCTTCTCGAACCCAGAGCCCAGCTTGGCCGCCCCATCGAACGTCGCCGCAACCGACGCCGTGGCTGTTGCGTCGAGCCGGGATGCGGCGAAGCTCCGTTTGGTCAAGCCGCCCGAAGACGTTTCCGCCGCGTCGAGTTCCCGGGCAAAACGACCGCCCGCCGCCCAGCCTCCGGCGGGCTGGGGTCGGGAGGCGTCGAGCCGGGGCGAGGCGGCCCCGCCGAGCGTCGCCGCGGCCGGAGCGTCGCCCGTCACGCCGAGGCCGACGGCCGCGAGTCCGCCGAGGTCCGACCGTGCGTACGAGGCCGGGGCCTGGGCGGCGGTCGGGCTCGCGGCCCCGCCCAGCCGGGAGCCGGCGGCCGCGGCCGGCCGGGCCGCGGCCGCGTCGGCCGCGAGGCCGCCGAGGGCCAGGCCCCCCGCGCCGACCGCCGAGCTCGCGTCCCCCTTCACTCGCACCGAGGACGGCAGGCGGAACGACCGGCGATACGCGTGTGCGAACCCGCCCGAGCTCGTCCCGAGCGAGCTACTTAACGAGACGCCCCGCCGCCAATAGGTGAAGGAGTCCGCCCCGAGGGGCGGCCCGACCACCGTGCCGAGCCCGCCCGCCGCCCAGCCGCCCGAGGCCGTGACGGACCACCCGGGCGAGTTGGCCCCGGCCCCGCCGGTCGACCAGCCGCCCGCGGCCGATACCAAGAGCGTGGACGACGCTGCAATGGAACCGCCGGTCGCCGGACCGCCCGCGGCCATGACGGACGACGCGACCGACGCGGCCGCGGACCCGCCGGCAGCCGAACCGACCGCGAGGACCGCAACTTGTCCCTGTAAGGGGGAGGAACCGCCGCCTTGGGCCAGGCCCAGGGACGCAGTCGCCGAGGCCGAGAGGCTCGGCGGTGCCGAGCCTCCCGCGACGAGCCCGCCTGCCGCCGCCGCGTCGAAGGAGGATGCGACGAGGAAGACCGGCATCCCGAGCGCCCTGCGCATCCCTCTAGTCGGGGAGGTCGAGGAGGTCGCGGCGGACGCGACCGACGCGCCGCGGTACCAGTGCTGGAAGGATCGTGGCGGCATGGCGACCCATCAGGAAAGGGTGATCGAATCGAAGTATGCCGCTCCGGTCCCGGTCGCCGACCGCGACGCGAGCCGTAGCATCAGAGCCCCGGCTCGGCTTGGCGTCACGGCCGCGAAGCTCAGCGTCTCGAAATCGTTCGGCGTGGCGCCCACCCCGCCCGCGGAGGTGGCGGTCAAGACCTGGTCGACCGCGATTCCGATCTCGGGGTTGGCAAGGAGGATCGCCTGCGGCTTATTTGCGTCGCCGTGGTTTCCGTCCCACCGGACCTTGACCCGAATCCTGGTAGCGACTGCATCGACCAGTATCGGCCTCTCGAGCGAACCCGGTCCGCGGAGGGCCAGGCAGGCGGGCGACCCCGTGTCGGCGAAGGTCGCGTTGGCCTCGCCGACGTCGTGTCGCTCCAGCGCGCCGGCGGCCGCTTGCGTGGATTGGAATCCCTCAGGGCGAGGCCTCCTGGACAGGTCGTTCGACGGCGATCCCGAGGCCCCGACGAAGCCGCCGAGGATCGAGCCTGGACTCGGCTCGAAAAGGGGCCGCAGAGGGACGCCGAGGATCCGGCCGTCGTTGCGGTCGACGGCCGGCCGGAATGGGGACTGGGAGCGCGACCCGACCGCGGTGTTGACGCGGGCGGTGTCGCAGTTGAACGCGTTATAGTCCTCGACGACCTGGCCGAGCGCCCCGGCCTCGACTCCGTTCCGAGTGCTGAAGAACACGTTCCCGACTAGCGAGACGGGCGTCGCCGGCACGATCGAGGTATTGGTGTACACCGAGACCCCGGCCGTATAGGTGAGGGTGAAGGTGTTGTTACGGATCGTGAACCCGCCGCCAATGGCGCCGAGGCCCGTGGCCGCGGCGCGGACCAGGATGATCCCCCTCGAGCCGCCGAGGAAGCGGCAGTTCCTCACGACGCTCGCCATGTCGTACGAGCTGGACGTCTCGGTCGCCTGGATGTAGATCCCCGCGGGCGTCCCGCTGACATTCGCGCCATGGACGTCGCACCGCTCGACCGTCAGGGCCAGCCCTGCCCCGGCCGCCGAGATGAAGATGGACGCGCCGCTGCCGTTGCTGCCGCTCGACGCCAGGATGCAGTCGTAGAACGACCAGTTGGTCCCGGTCGTGAGGTAGATGCACGTCGCCGTGTTGGCACCGCCGAGCATCTTGATCGAGCGCAGCGTGACGTAGCTCGCCGCGCCTCCGGCAAGGCACGGATTGCTCAGGATCGCGGTCTCGCTCGTCCAAGCCGACCAATCGACGATTCCGACCTCGGGTGTGGAATACCCGCCCGCCAGGAAGCCACCCCCGTCGCAGTCGCCTATGACTTCGAGGCGGTTCGCCGCGGTCGGCGCCAGGCCGAGCGTCACCGTTTCATAGTATGTTCCGGGCTCCACGTAGATGCGTGCGCCTCCGCCTGCGACCGAGGCGGCCGGGGCCACGCCTATCGCCTTCCCGATCGTTTTCCAGGGGGTCGCGGCGGCGCCCGTCCCGGTCGAATCGCTTCCCCGCTTCGTGGAGACATAGTAATTGGTCATGGACAAGCCTCTTCGTTAATGCGGACGACCGCGGTAGGGGCGGCCCGTGGATCTCAGGGGATGCGGGCGGCGGTCGTCGACGGGCGGGCCAGCTCTGATGATGCCGGCCCGCCCGGACGGCGCGGCGGTGGAGGGCTCAGGCCTCGATCGAGACGCAGGCGTCGCGTTTAAGCGACCTCGAAGACCGGGGTGATCGAGAGAGTGTCGCCGGAGTGCAGGGAACGCGGATCGGTGAACTGCTCGGCGAGGATCAAGGCGCCGCTCGTGGCACCCACGATGAAGTAGCCGTAGACCGTGTCGCCGGCCGGACCGACGGACCAGCTCAGTGGCGCGGCACCATACTTCGCGTGAGCCACCTGGCCGCGCGGCGACCATGCCGGTGCGCCCGAAGGCGCCTGGAGCACGGGCGTATTCCACGTCGTTGCCGACACCGAGCGCGTCAGCGTCTTCCGCGCGTAACCGCCGAAAGTCGCCTCATGGGCCGTGTAGGTCGCGGCCGTGTCGGTCTCCGCGGGGACGATCGCCGCGTTGTAGAGGCCAAGCTGCCAGTCTTCGGACGCCCCGCCGCTTAGGAGCTCGGTCAGGAGTCGGACGTCGCCCTCTCGGGAAACCAGGAAAGCCATGAAATTCACCTCACGATGCGAGTGGAGAAGATCGAAGACGACGGACGGTCGGTGGTGCCCGGCCCCCAACGGACCTCCAGCCGGGCCAATGCCTCGGACAACTCGGCCTCGGCCTGCCGAAGCTTGAGCGCGAAGTCGCCCTGCTCGCCGCGAGTCTCGGCCGCATAACGCCGGGCAAGCACGCCCAGCACGCAAGCCTGCCGCAGCTCGCGGGCGTCTCGCAGTTCGGCCGGGGTCCGGCCCGGCCAGAGGGGGTCGATGGCGAATCGGCGGTTCAGCTCGAAGCTGGCCTCGTCGATTTGCGGGTCGAGCGTCGCTATCAAGAACTCGACCCCAGACAGACCGACGGGTGGCGACGGTGGGGCTCCCAACCCGGCACCCATTCCGATCCGCCGGAGCGTCAACGCGCTTCCCGTCGCGTTCGCGACTGCGAAGATCTCGCCCGCTCCCTTGAACACCGAGGGCGGCTTGCGGAGTTGGACGACATGGCCGGGGCGCACTCCGGCCGCCTGGAAATCCACCGTTGCCGACGTGAGCGACCAGGGGACCCCCGGCGAGAACGCGCCATCGGTCCCCTGGGCCACCTTCTGCCACGCCGGCGCCAGCACGACGAAATCGCCCGTCGCTCGGACGGCGACGTCCTCGTCACAAGCGTAGACGGTCGGGAGTCGGTCAGTCTGGCTCATAGGAGCCTCACTTTAAAACCTACTGATGGTTCGACACTGTGGGGGCGCGGGCTCAGGGACGCTTGCGCCGGGCAACAGGCTGTCGCTGCGAAACGGGAGGGGGCGTTTCGATTTCGGCCCTCTCCAACTCCGTAGCCCCGCCGTCTACGGCGGTCCTGGTCTCGCGGATCGCCAGGTCGATCCCGTCTAGCGCCGCGGCCAGGGCGTCTCGGACTCCCCCGACGTACGCGAACAGCTCTCGCCGCCCGTCGGGCTCGAGGGCCGGAAGTTGCCCGAGGGCGTCCTGGACCTGTTTGTAGTGCCAGAGCCCGCGGCCTCGGCCTAGGTGCGGCAACTCGCGACCCTCGGCCGCGCGTTCGATGTACGGCCAGAGACCGGGGAACGTGAACGACGGTCGAATGTTCATGGTTACTCGCGGCGAGAGGCGGATCAGACGTCTCGAGGTCCCGGCTGGAGGTCAGGCCCCGCGAGACGTCATCCGGGGAGCGGTGTGGCCCTGGGCCTATACGAAGGGAGTCATGTTCAGGCGGCGGTGAAGGCCGAGATGCCCGAGACCCACGCGTGATGAGCCTCGTTGTCGATCTCGATCGCGCCTTCCATAATGATGTCGCCCTCGAAGGCGTCGCCTCGGCTGCCGCGCGGCTTGTCGATCATCGAACGCTTGAGTCGCACGCGGGCCTCGTTGGCCGACAGGCACACCGCAGTCCCCGGACGCAGCAGCGGCGCGGGGACGATCGAGATCCCCGAAAGGAAGGGGGCTTCGAACAGATCGATGGGAGTGCCGAAGACGTTCGAGCCTGCGTTGACCCTCATCGCCGCATGGCCCCAGACGGCGAAGGCCGAGAGGAAGTCCGTGCTGACGAGCAGCAGGCTCGGGTTGCCCCCGCCGTTGAAACAGGCCTGGATCGTGTCACGGATCAGGTCCGAGGGCTTGTAGGCCGCCGCGTTCGTCGGCGTCGTCACCTTGTTGGTGGTAAGGATGGACTGGACGCCCTTCATGAGCGGTCGGCTCGTAGCGGAGGTCAAGCCCACCCCCTTGCCGTAGTAGACGGCCGACTCGAAGTCGTCCATGACGTGCTGGATCGCCAACATCCGGTCGCGGTCGAGCGGCGTGGCGAAGGCTGAACCGTAGCCCGAATCGGCCTGAAGAGCGCCGCCCACTTGGTAGGCGTGCTGCACGGTCTGGCAGTATTGGGTGGTCGCCTGGGGGATGCGACTTAGGCCGGAGACATTCGTCTCGGCGCCGGTCCGCGTATTGCTCACCAACAGGATCGGCAGGGCGTCAGCGTGGGCGGCGGCCGTAGTGCCCGCATAACCTCGAGCGACCGTCAAGACGTTCGCCACAGGGTCGACGGCCGTCACCAGCAGGTATTCCTGCTCCACCTGGACTACGTCGCCCGAATCGAACACCGAGGCGTCGGCCGCGATCATCGAGGTCGCGGCGGCCGTCAAGGCCGAACCGTTATTCAAGGCGACCGACCGCGGCCGGTAGTTGTCGTTGACGATCAGGAAGTGCGGCGAGCCGACCGGCAGCTTGGGCAGCCGCGCGGTCAGCGGCGTCCGGTTGACGAACCAGTTGATCGCCACGCCGAACACGTCATTGGGCAGGACGCCGGCGTTGAAGGCGGTGAATTGGGTCAGCGGGCTGTTCTCATACGAGGGCATGTACTTTCACTCCGGTGTCGATTTGGGGTTGCGGCGGCCGATGGGGCCGGACGCCCGGGGGGCGAGGCGTTCGGGAGGGCGAGGTTCAGGCCAACGGATGCAGGCCGAACGATTGGTACTGGCTCTGCCGGTCCCTCCACTGGTTGACGATCGCTTCCAGCGATCCCGGCTGCGCGCCACGCGGCGCCACGTAGGGACGGCTGGCGTCGCCGCCGGCCCCCCCCCGAGACGTCGGGGCGAAGAAGATCGCGAACTGGGGCGAATCGAGGCGTTCGCGAAGCGCCTCGGCGGCCGGCCGGCAACTCGATCGCTCGCGCACCGTCAGTGCGCCCGAGGCTTCACGGATCGTTTCGAACTCGTCCTGCAGGAGTCGGCGGACCATCGCGGCGGCCGCCGATCTCTGTTCGGCCGTCTCTCCCACGAACGCTCGACCCTGGATCGCCTCGGCGATGGCCGCCGCCTTCCGCTCGCCGAAGACCTGCTGCTCTAGCAGCGTGTACCGCGATACGGCCTCGGCGTGCTTCTGTTCCCACGCCCTGCGCTGCTGGTCCAAGGCCTCTTCGATCTGCCCCTTCTCGGCCAGGGCGCGCAGCCGTTCCTTTTCTTTCATGTCCAGCGCCGCCTCCTGCAGCCGCTGGTAGTCTTTCAACTGGGCTTCCATCGCCCGGAGCCGATTGCGCTCTTCGACGGTCGACGCTCCCGAGAGTTCGCCCGGCGCGCCCGAGTCGGTCTTTACGTCCACGTTCGCTTGGTCGTTCACGGATGGACCTCATTCGGAGAAGGGGCGGACCGACGTCGCAACGATTCTTTGCACGAGGCCCTCAGGGCCGTCCCTCAACCGTTGCGTCGTCCAGGCCGAGGTACGCGTCGATCTCGGCGTCGAACGCGCCGTAATCCGAATCTTCCAAGCCGGGCAGCATCACGCGGACGAGCTTGCCGAGCATCTCGCTCTCCGTCCGCGGGGCATGCCCCGCCGCAGCCAGGATCGTCTGGAACTGGCTCATCGTCCGAGCCAACTCTTCACCTGTGAAGAGATCGAACGACGTGGGATACTGGACGCGGATCGCCGCACGATCTTCGGCCGTCGGACCGCCCCCGCCCATGACCACGAGGGCCAGGCCGGCCAGGCGTCGCTCCGCCTGGCCCAACGTCGCGGCGACCTTGCTGAGCAGGTCATTCCCCGCCGCCTGATCGATCCGCTTCGACGCACCGCTTTGCGCCACCGTCGACCCGGTCGTCCCAGCGGCCCCCGCCGGCTTCAGCAGGAGCGCCGCTCGGTCGGCCGCGTCGCGGAGATCGGCCTTGTTCAGCCGGAGAGAATCGGCCCCGTCCTTGGGAAACTGGATGACGTCGAAGCCCTCGTACGTCGCCGCACCCCCCTGCGTGTTCTTCTTCTTCGGCAGGAGCCAGTTCGGGCCGATCGGCACGGCTCCGTCGGCCTTAACGTAGTCCTCCGGCCCCTGCAAGAGCGGGTGGGCCTGCGTCGTGTCGCTGAGGATCAGCTCGCTGTCGCGGTTGTAGAATTCCCTCTGAAGCTCGGCGATGCTCTCATATCGAGGCAGGCCGATGTTCCGGCATCGAGGGCGGCGACGGTCGAAGACGCGGATGATGGGGACCTGTCCATATCCGTGCTCGACGGGACCCTTGACGACCTCGCCCTTCTCGTCGTAAAGCGTCCACGCCCGCTCATCCCAGTGCCGCCAGGAGATGCGGCCTTCGTCGTGGACCTCGCGGATGAGGCATTCTTGGTAGCGACCGCCGCGATCAAGCCTCCACCAGATCATGTTCTCGGGGAGGATGTACGAGGCCACGCAGGAGTCGAGCCCCAGCCGGATCTCGTCGGCTCGGGTTCGGACGGGCTGGTCTTCGGGGGCGGCCGGGCGGTCGATCATCAGGTCGAGTTGGCCCAGGACCAGGAGCAACGGGGCGACCGAACTGGACATGAAGTCATCGATCGAAGTCCCTCGGCCATCGACGTCGCGCCACCAGGCGGCGAGTCGCTCGGGCCCGTCACGCCTCACTTCGCGGCTGTAGATCCGGGCCAGATGAGTCTCGACCGCCTCGGACACGAACGTGGGCACGGGCGTCCGCGCCCGCCTGAGTTCGTAGTCGTCGTCGGTGGCCTGGTAGGCCGGATCCGTACCGAACGGCCTCCCACTCGCGGGATAGGCACCGGCGTCGAATTCCGACGGATATTCCCGCTTGTGACGGACGAGGTTTCGTACCGGCATCCCGTGCATGTCGTGGCCGTAAACGGCCGTACGATACGCCTCGCCCCCCTCCCAAGAGTCGAGCAGCCACCGCCATCGAAGCTGATGCGCCAGCCACTCAAGGTGAGGGCGGTCGATCCTCCGCCCGTCCGGCAAGGTGAGCCGCGGCATGGCAGCCCCCGGCATCGGGTTGATCGACGCGCCGATCGTGTTCGATGTCAGCATGGCGTTGTTGTCTTCTGCTCGAATGAGAATAGAATCTATTGATTACTTTTAGAACACGCGGTCCGCCCTGGCGCGGCGGAGGGGGGCGGCGGCGGGCAACGTCCCTTCCGGGAGGGCGACGCTCAAGCCACCTCGCAGCGCGTCGATCAGGTCCTCCCAGGGGTGCTGCGGGTCGGCCGGATAGTCCATCCATTGGCCCGAGCGCCGCGCTCGAGCGTAGCCGAGGAACGCGGCCGTCAACCTCGTGCACCTCGGGTGAAGCTTCAGCCTCGCCGAACCGTCGGCGGAGCGAACCAGGCTCTCGATCACGCTGAGCCCCTCCAGCACGCATCCCGGATATTTCGGCCACGTCTGCAGGCCCGACTCGCCCACCAGCCCGCACCGTTGATATTCCGAGACGACCGTCGGTCCGACCGGATTCCGCGCCCCGCCTGCCGAGTCGGTGGAGACATAGCGGGCCGCCGACCCACACAAGCGGTCGAGCATCGCCCGGATCTCTAGGGCGCACGCGTCGGCCGACCTCCCCTCAGACAGGAAATCTGCGAAGACGTGGACGCGGGTCGGTTCCGACGTCGCCGCCCATTCGCACCCCCGAACGACCTGAAAGAGAACGGCGCCTGTGAAGACTCCCGAATCGATCGCAACGTGCACCGGCATCGACGGGTCGAACTCCGCCGATTCGGTGACGTTCTCCTCGGCGTCGAACTCCTTGAACCAGACCCCGTCGGTCTTGGGGCCTCGGCAGAGATAATCGCTGGCGAAAACTCGCGGCGAGACGCCTTTGACCTTCTGGATCAGGGCGTCGATCCCGTAGTGGCCCTCGCTCCGCTTGGCTTTGGGACGCCCTTTCGGGTCGTCGTCGCGGCCCTCGTGACACCACGGCATGAGCGGACATTGCGGGCACTTCTCAAGCCGGCGTCCGCTCCGCTCGGTCGGACATCGTTCTAGGACCTCGAATATGCAATAGGTGCTGATCGGGAAGGCGCCGGCTTTCGCCTGATCGATGAGGCCCGCCATGGGGCCGGAGGGTCGATGCCAGGTGGAGGTCATGAGGACGCTCGCCTTGACACCCCGAAGGTCCATCGCCATCCCGATCGCGGCCTCGCGGATTTCGGGGTCGATCTCGTCGACCTCGTCCAGTTTCAGGCTGGCGACGTGCGGGCCTCGGACGCTCGTAGGACTGGCGGCGAGGATCGAAACCCGCGAGCCATTCGTGTAGACCCCCTCGGTCTTCAGGAGTCGTCGCACCGAGCCCCGGTCGCCGCCGAAGATCCCGGCCCCTTCGAAGACGATCGCCTGCAACGCCCGGTAGATCTGCTCGGACTGTGCACGCGACCCACCAAGGACGTGGGATTCGTGTCGGGGGTGGAACCGGCTGGCCAGGTGCGTATCCAGAGCCGAGAGGTACGACTTGCCGCTGCCGCGCGGCCCGTGCCAAAGTGCGAGCGAGGGGCGGTCAAGCACCTGGGCCGCGAACATGTCGAATGGCGACGTGTGCCCCGGGCATACGGCTTTCGACGAGATCTGGACGCCGGCGAAACCTCGGACCCAGTCTCGCAGTTCGGATCTGGTCGCGGGCCGACGATCACGCACGGACCTGATCAGATGATTGATCCTTGATAGGTCCACGGACGGCCTCCAACACCCTGCGGGCGGTCTCGTCGTCGATAGGCGGTTCGACGGCCTCTGCAGCTTCTGGGACCGGGCCGGCCCGGCGGAACAGCAGGTTTGATGATCGGAGATCCCCCCCTAGTGCTGCGGCGATCAGGGCGTCTGCGACGCGATCGGCCCAACTCTGGGCTGGGTCGTCGCTCGAACGAGCCAGGCGTTCGCGGAGCCGGGCGTCCAGATCAAGCGATCGGCCGGCATCCTCGGCGCTCTTCTGCCGGGTACCGACCGGCTCCGTCGGGAGTCCGTCACCCATGATGAAACCATTTCGCGAGAAGATGACAACAATGAAATATAATTGACATTTTATCGACGTACGGGTCTCACGGCCTCCTGCTGAACCGAGCGAGGATCACCTCCCGATCCATCGGCGGTTCGGCGCCGTTTCGGCCATCTACGTCTCGCCTCGGCGCGATCGGACGCGAACGACCTGAACACGGCTCCGATTTCGGCGACCCTCGTCGCGTGGATGAGGAAGACGGCCGCGATGTCGCATTCACGAGCGAAAGTACGGCGGCCGCCGCCAGGCAGGTCGTCGCGATCAGCGATGACAGGCGCCCCCGACGGCCTGCGATCCAACCGCAATACGATTTGAAGACATTCTTAATCGTCATCACGATGATCTCGAAGGTGACCGATATCCGGCGCCGCCGGGAGCGCGGAGACGGTCAGTCGGGCCTCTTTGATCCATGTGAGCACGGCGTCCAGCGCCTCGTTCGCCCGATTGGCCTGGGCCCGGAACCGAAGCCTGGCGAGCTCGTGCTCCCGCTGTCGCTGACGGTCCTGCCAGAAGTCCTTCGTGAATGCTGAGATTGCGGCGATGAGGCCGGCTCCCCCGAGTAGGAATGAGCCGGCCCCGACTGCTGGATCCGTCGAGACGGTCTCCGCGACCAGGGCCGTTGTCGTTGCCAAGAGCCCTCCCGCATAGGCCAGATTTTGCGAGAAGCCGGGATAGTAGCTCATGGCGCGTAATCAACCTCACGTAACGACATCGGAGCGGCATGTTCCGCGGCCTGCGGGAGACTCCTTCAAAGTCGTCCGGGCTTTGCCATCGCGGCCGCATGAACCCCGAGGGCGCTGGCTCCGCTGAACAACACCAGAAGCCCCTGGCAGATCGTTTCCAGCCCTTGGTCGTAATTCTTCGCCAGGAGCATCCCGATGCCGGAGGCGACGGCCGCGGCCACGGCGGCGTAAGTCTTGTAGTTCCGCGCGATGATGAGAACGACCTGGATCGCAGTCATGATTCGTCGCCCTTTCGTGCCGGTCAGAAGGAGGTGATCAAATCCCATAGGCATTCGGATGCAACTAGCAGGATGGCTCCGGCAGCCAGGACCGCCAGTAGGATCCGGTCTTCGGCGTCGAGAGACGTCTTGGTCGGCGTGGGTTGCGGGAGCGTACGTCGGATTCCGGGCCCGAGGTCGTCGAGATCAGGCGGCCTGATGGTAGCTCCAGTGCTCCGGGAGCGAACGAGCCGCGAACTCCGGCGCCCTACAGAGCGTCCACGAATCCCCCTGGGCGAGAATCCCCTCGATCGCCGCCCGGTCGGCCCAGAAGCTGTAACTCGGCTGTTCGAGCGCGAGTGGGCCGGTCGGCTGATCGGGTCCCCAACTCTGCAGGATGCAGGCGCCCGGCCGGTCGAACCGCAACCCGCCGATCAACATACAGTGCCCCCACGTCCCCTTCGGGTCGCAGAAGCCCATGGAGTCGCGGCTGAGCGTAAATCCCAGACTTGAGCAGATGGTGACCGGGTATCCATTCTTCAAGGCCGCGATCAGGTCAGCCCACGTTGCGACCCGGGCCGACGACCCGAGCCGCATCCCGACGGCCTTCGACTTGATTTCGGCGGGGACTCCGTAACAACCCCACGACCTCGCACGATTGCCGGAGTAAGTGCCGTCGGAGCCGAGCATTTCTCGGCTCAAGACGCCGATGGTCGACATCGCCGAGACCGCCGCGGAGCCGTAGGAACCGTCGCGACGCCCGAGAATGCCGGCCACCTCGCGGGAGATCGCGTAGATGAACTCGGTCGACGACTCGCGAAAGCCCGAAGCTTCTCCGAGCGCGATCTCGACGCACTGGAGCATGTCCAGCCCGTGGCCGTGACCAAATCCCACGCAATCGCCGATCTGCTGCGCGGGGTAGTTGGGATAGGCGCCGAGGACGTCCCGCAATGCCTTGTACAGCAGGATGGGCTTGCCATCGGCCTCGTCCCCGACTAACCACGGAGCGGCCCCAGAGAGCGTCGGCCTCCGGCTGGCGAAGCTCTGTTGGACCCCGTCGGAGCCGAGCCAGCCTTCGATCTTGTGAAGATGTATAGGGTCGATCATGCGATGCCTCGCCATGAAGGGTGTGCCGTGGAGCCAGTCTTGCGATCAGCCCCTCATTTCGCCGCGATCATCCCGGCCGCGAATGCTCGCCAGTGTGAGGCGAGCTGCGTCTTTGCGGCCTTGGAGACGTCGGATTCGGGCGTGCCCTCGGGGACGACCACGGCGAAGGCGGGGCCCACGACCCGGTCGAACAGCGTCGTCCGTCCCGAGCGCCATGCCTCGCCGACCACTCCGAGCGCGTCGGCGACGCTCCGTCCGGCTTCGAGGGCGTCTGCGCCCTTACGCCAGGCGTCGGCGTATACGGCGGCGAGGGCCTTGGGGTAGGACTTTCCGGCAGCCGCGGTGTTCGCGACCGCATCGGTTTCGCCGGGGCTCATCCTGTAAGTCGTCCAGGCGACGCCCGCTGAAGCGGCGGCCGCGGCCACCACGATCGTCGGCCCCCAACCTCCCAGAAGGCGGGACGTCGCGGAGACGGCGGCTTGGAGCGTCATGCGGATTCCCGAGCGCGGCATGGCGAATCACCCCCGATTGCAGTTGCAGGTGTCAGGACGTTTGCAAGACGGCCTCGCCCGCTCCTCGCACGCCTGGTTCGGGCTCGGGAGACGAAGAGGGATTTTCAGAGCTGAGGTCGGGCCGAGCGGCGTCGCCGCTCCCGCCTCGTCTCCCGGCCCGCAGGGGGCAGGGTGACAACAAAGACTCGTCGAGCGGGTTCGACCGAGGTTCGGCGGTGCGTGGACGCTCGTGGCTCCGGCTTGGGATCGGTCGCCGGGTCGCGCTTCAGGGCGGGGTGATCGTCCATCCCCGACGCCGAGCAGACCATGCAGCAGATTAGCGACCCGGGTTGGATCGGCCCGCGATGCGGGCATTCCGAGGCGGGCGTGAACGGGCCGATTGGAAACGCGGGCACCAACTGCAGCCACAACGGCGTCCGAGGGGCGGCCGGCCGCAGCGAACTAATTCCTTCCTCATTCGGGTCGAGTTCCCTGATAGGTAGGATTGGTCCACCGTCGATATCCTGAATGCGGGATGAGTCTAAGTCCCCTGCGCGAGCCTGGGATAGTGCCCTCCGCACGAGCTGCACGCTCACGCCGGCCGCTTCGGCGATCGCCGATGTCGACTTACCTTTTTCGTAAAGTCGCAACCATTCCTGATTGCGAGCCTCGCGAGCCTCACCGTAGGCCCGCTTCCATCTCGTCGCCTTGGCCATGACGTCGCTCCCAGCCCGCCCGGCCCTCCGTCGACGTCTAACTCAGTTGTGCTATACAAAACGAGTCAAGGAAATGCAACTCGTGCCGCGAAGTTCGCGGGGTTCCCTAAGTGTTTTGTTGGAAAGGATTAAGGTAGCAGAGAAAATTTGCCGCAGGAGAAACTTGTGAAGGCTTGGAGGGACATCGCCCACAGTATGAATCGGAGACGAAGGCCTGCTGCCTGTTGGAACGGGCCTTGCGTCGGTGACGATCTTGATCTGCATGTGCCCGCCCGGCCCTCGATCGACGTCGTCGTTCTCGAAACGCTTCTAGAACGGAATACCTCGATGGGTCCGATGAATCACCCGACAGGCTGGATTATGGGTTTCAGCCGCGCGGAACGCCGGGATCAGATGTCGGCGGCCGTCTTGAGTCGAGAGCGACCCCGTTGCTTGGTCAAGGCGGAGATCGCCATCGCGAGGAAATCGTCGAAGGCTTGAGTCTGGAAGTCGGCCAAGGCGTGGCCGGTGATCGCGACTTCCTGGTAGCCCGCCCTGGAGGCGACTTTGAGACGTGGAGCGTCGGAGAGCACAGGAGTAGGGGCGTCGTGAAAAGGAGCGAGGCCAAGCTTGGCTGCCAGTTCTTTCTCGCGGAAGGTATTGCGGGGGATGCGGAAACGCAGCGTAACGATCCACTCGCTCCCGGTCGTAGCCTGGAAGAATGTGACGTCCGACTTTGCATCGGGTTCGACGAAGTCGATGCGGACGATGCCACGTTGATTCCAATCGATCGGGCGAAGGCCCCTGGACCCCTTTTCGGGGACGGGGCCGAGTTCCTCGATTCGATCGACGACTTGCGCCAGGATCCGTCCATCCCAGCGAACCGGGCGGCCGTTGCGTGAAGTTCGCTCCTCGAGATGCCACTTCCGACCGTCGCGTTCCCAGGGCGCGAGGGACGCCGTGGAACTCACGTCGGACTTCGTCCGGCCATTCGACTCGGACGGCGATGCTCGCCCGGGAGTTGGAGCGTCGAGCGACCTCTCGGCCTCAGCCTTGGCGGCCAGGCGAGCCGCCTTCGCGTCCTCGGCCGCTTTCTTGGCCGCGGCCTTGGGATCATAGCGGGGACGTTCCGCCACAGGGCCGGCGGCGATGAGCGGGGCGAGGAACTTCGATGTGTATCCTCGGCCACAAGCGGCGACGACTTCGGGCGGGCCTTCGACGACGATCTCTCCGCCCCCCCGACCGGCCTCGGGGCCCAGGTCGATGATCCAGTCGGCTGTTTTGATGACATCCAGGTTGTGTTCGATGATGACGACGGAGTTTCCCAGGTCGGCCAGCCGATGGACCACGTCGAGCAACTTGCTGACGTCGTCCACGTGGAGGCCGGTCGTCGGTTCGTCGAGGATGTAAAGGGTCCGTCCGGTATCGGGACGGGCCAGTTCCGTCGCCAGCTTCACGCGTTGAGCTTCGCCGCCTGAAAGCGTGGGCGCGGACTGGCCGAGCGGCAGATAACCCAGGCCGACGTCGTGGAGCGTCTGGAGTATCCGCTTGATCCGCGGCACCATGTCGAAAAGTTCGAGAGCATGGTCGACGGACATATCGAGGACGTCGGAGATCGTCTTGCCGCGAAACGTCAAGGCGAGGACCTCGGGCGTGAAACGACGGCCCATGCAGGCGTCGCACGTCACCCAGACGTCGGGCAGGAAGTGCATCTCGATCCGTTTCTGCCCCGCTCCCTCGCAGGCTTCGCAACGGCCTCCCGGCATGTTGAAGCTGAAGCGGCGAGCCGTGTATCCGCGGACCTTGGACTCGGGGAGTTTGGCGAACAACTCGCGGATGAGATCGAATGCGCCCGTATACGTGGCGGCGGTGGAATTCGGCGTGACTCCCAGCGGCGACTGGTCCACGCGGATGACCTTGTCGATCTGTTCCAGGCCCACGATGGCCTCAACGGCGCCGGGCGTGACTTGCGCCCGGTGGAGCGTCCGCGCGGCCGTCTTCCACAAGACGTCCTCCACCAAGGTGCTCTTGCCCGAACCCGACACGCCCGTCACCACCGTCAAGACGCCCAAGGGGATGCGGACGTCGAGATCCTTCAGATTGTTGTGACGAGCGCCTTTGATCGCGAGGTTGGGGGCGTTTGCATCGAGGTCGACACGCCGGCGGTTGGAGGGGATGGGGATCGATCTCACGCCGCTCATGTAAGAACCCGTCAAGGACCTCGGGTTCGACGCCACCTTCCTGGGCGAGCCGCTGGCGGTGACTTCTCCGCCGAATCGGCCGGAGCCGGGGCCGAAATCGATGAGGGCGTCCGCGTTCTCGATGATCTCCCGATCGTGCTCGACGAGGACGACCGTGTTCCCAAGGTCGCGAAGCCGTCGCAACGCCCCCAGAAGTCGGCCGTTGTCGCGGGGGTGAAGCCCGATCGTCGGCTCGTCGAGGACGTAGAGCACACCTGTCAGGCCGCTGCCGATTTGACTCGCGAGCCGAATCCGTTGGCTCTCTCCGCCGGATAGCGTGGGCGTGCTGCGGGCCAGCGAAAGGTAATCGAGGCCGACTTCGACCAGGAAGGACAGTCGGTCGCGGACCTCGCGGACCAGATCGCCGGCGATGTGCCGCTGCTCGACGCTCAAGTTGAGCCCGTCGAAGAAAGCCAAGGCTTGGGACAAAGCCATGCGACTGATCTGATCGAGCGTCAAACCCTCGAAACGGACGGCGGCCGCATCATCCCGGAGCCTGGCGCCCATGCATGCCGCGCACGGCACGTCGTCGACGAGCCCTTGCAGTTTCCAGCGATATTGGAAAGAGACCCGACCCGCCTCCTCGATCGCGGGGAACAGCCCTTTGTACTGGAAGGCGTAACCGTGGCCGTCCGAGGAGGCTGGAAGCTCGTACGAGGCGTCGATGCGTCCGTGGAGGAGCGTACGGCGATGGCGGGCTTCCAGGTCGTCGAAGGGAGAATCAAGGTTAATGCCCTCGGCCTTGGCCAAAGCTTCGATCATGCGACCGAACGCCCGGTTCTCCTCGATCTTGGGCCAGACGGCGATGGCGCCTTCTCGGAGCGAAAGCGTCGGATCTGGGATGATCACAGCCGGATTGGCACCTTGCTGGACCCCGAGCCCTTCGCATACTGGACACCATCCCAATGGGCTGTTGAAGGAGAAATGGTGGGGTGACAGTTCCTCAAAGCTGCGCCCGCAGCGATCGCATGATCGATGCTGGCTGTAGCGTTCGACGGGCCACCTCGCCTCGTCGACCTCGTCGCCCACACGAGCGATCAGGATCACTCCTTTACCAAGGTCGAGCGCCGACTCGACCGCGTCGGCCAACCGCGATCTCGTCGATCGCCGGACGATCGCGCGATCGACGACGACTTCGACCTGATGCTTGCGACGGCGGCTTAATTTCGGGGGAGAATCGAGCTCGATGGTTCGGCCGTCGACTCGGGCGCGGGCGAACCCCGACGCTTTCAGGGACGACCATAGATCCTCATAAGTGTCGTTGTCGCGGCGATCGATCGGGGCCATGACATGGACGCGAGATCCCTCAGGGAGCTGAAGGATCTTCTCGACGATCTCGTCGGCCGTCTGCGAGCCGATCGGTATCCCGCATGAGGGGCAATAGGCCTGTCCTAGTCGGGCGACGAGAATCCGCAAGTAATCGTGGATCTCGGTAACGGTGCCCACCGTGGAGCGAGGACTCTTGCTCGTCGTCTTCTGCTCGATGCTGACGGCCGGCGAAAGGCCCGTGATTTTTTCAACGCGAGGCTTCGGGAGGGGGGCGAGGAACTGGCGAGCGTAACTCGAGAGACTTTCGACGTAGCGTCTCTGACCCTCTGCGTAGAGCGTGTCGATGGCCATCGAGCTCTTACCGGAACCGCTGGGGCCGCTGCAGACGGTCATCATATTTCGGGGGATGTCGATGTCGATCCCCTTCAAGTTGTGCTGACGGGCTCCGCGGACGGAGATGAGATCGAATCCCGCCTCGGATGATTTGGATCTGCCATCCTTGCGATTCTTGACGGCGATACGCCGACCATTCGTCACGCGACGTTTTGAGGCGGGTTTCAATACCCGATCCAGGGCGATGCCCGTATAGCTCTCAGCCACCTGGGCGACGGCTTCAGGGGGACCTTGCGCGATGACGCGGCCGCCGCCGGCCCCCCCCTCGGGCCCGAGGTCGATGAGCCAGTCCGCCGTCTTGACGACATCCAGATTGTGCTCGACGACGACGACGGTGTTGCCCCGCTTCGTGAAACCATGAAGCACGTCGAGGAGCTTGCGGACGTCCTCGAAATGGAGCCCGGTCGTCGGCTCGTCAAGGATGTAAAGCGTCTTTCCCGTCCCTTTTCGAACGAGTTCGCGGGCGAGCTTGATACGCTGAGCTTCTCCGCCCGAAAGGGTCGGAGAAGGTTGTCCGAGCTTCAAGTAGTCGAGGCCGACGTCGTGCAGGGTCTGCAGCATCGCGGAGATCTTGGGGACGTTCGAAAAATGCTCTAACGCCTCCTGGACGTCCATATTCAAGACATCGCTTATGCTTTTGCCCTTGAACCGGACGTGTAAGGTCTCGCGGGTGAATCTGCGGCCCTCGCAGACGGGACAGACGACCCAGACGTCGGCGAGAAAATCCATTTCGAGTTTGTTGGAGCCGTTGCCCTCGCAAGCCTCGCATCGCCCGCCGGAGACGTTGAAGCTGAACCTGCCGGGTTGATAACCCCTGGCCCGGGAGTCGGGCAACTTCGTATATAGGTCGCGAATGAGATCCCATAATTTGATGTAAGTCGCCGCATTCGACCGCGGAGTACGACCGATCGGTGACTGATCGATGTCGATGATCTTGTCGAGTTGGTCCAGGCCGTCGATGCGGTCGTGATCGCCGGGAGCCGTCTGGCCGCCGTTGAGGTCGCGAACCAAGGCCTGGCGCAAAATGTCGGATACGAGCGAACTCTTCCCCGAGCCCGACACGCCCGTGACGCAGATGAAAAGCCCCAGGGGAAATGCGACGTCGATCCCCTGCAGGTTGTTCTGCCTGGCTCCTCGTACGACCAGTTCTCGGCCGTCTGGTTTTTTTCGCTCCTTGGGGATTTCGATCTTCGTACGGCCCGCCAGGTACGCACCCGTCAAACTATCCTTGGACTTCTTCAAGGCCTCGAGGTCGCCTTGAGCGACGACCTCGCCCCCCTTGACTCCCGGACCGGGGCCGAAATCCACGAGCCAGTCCGCCGCGCGCATCGTGTCTTCATCATGTTCGACGACGATGACCGTGTTGCCGACGTCGCGGAGTTGCTGGAGGGCCGAGATGAGACGGTCGTTGTCCCGGGCGTGCAGCCCGATGGATGGCTCGTCGAGAATATACAGTACGCCCACGAGCCCCGCGCCGACCTGGCTCGCCAAACGGATCCGTTGGGCCTCGCCGCCCGAGAGTGTCGGGGCTGAGCGGTCGAGCGCCAAATAATGCAGGCCCACGTCGATCAAGAAACCAAGGCGGCCTCGAATCTCTTTCAGCAATTCCTCGGCGATCGTGCGCGAAACGGGATCCAACGGCGTCGGTGCAGGGTCCTCGCCATTCGAAGATTCGGGCGAGGCTTCGACGAGCGCGTCGAAGAACTTCTTGACGCGGCCGATGGGCCTCGCGGAGAGGTCGACCAGCGTCTCTCCTCCCACGCGAACCGCTCGCGCACGGGCGTTAAGTCGGGTGCCGTTGCAATCGGGGCAGTTCATGGTCCGCATAAACGGTTCGAGCATGGCGCGGGTAGGGGCGCCGCCGGAGTTCCTGTAACGATCCAGCAGGTCGACGGCGACGCCCTGCCACTTCTCGGGGTGCGTCCATACCTTGCCCTTGGTCTTCCAATGGCACACGATCGTCCGGTCGCCAGCTCCGTAAAGCCAGACTTGACGAGATTTTTCGTCGAGACCGGCCCAAGGACCTCGAAGCATCTTCCCGACGCCCGGACCATCGGGGTCGGACTCGAAATTCCTGGCTACGGCCTCGAAGATATGCTTGCGCCATTTGCCGATCCCCTTGACCGGGCCGAGCGGGGCGATCGCGCCTTCCCAGACGGAGAGCGATGGGTCGGGGATGAGGAGGTCTGGGTCGAAGTCGTGCCGGACGCCTAACCCGTCGCAGGCTCGGCACATCCCTTGGGGGCTGTTGAAGCTGAAGAGTTGAGGGCTGGGCGGATCGAAGCCGACCCCACAGTGGGTGCAGGCGAAGTGGGCCGAAAGGACCAGGTCGGGCTCCCCTTCGATGGCGACCACAAGGGTGCCGTCACCGAGGCGGAGGGCCTGCTCGACGGCCTCGGCCAACCGCCCTCTGGCGTTCTCCGCCGTCGTTGCCTTGAGACGGTCCACGACGACTTCAATGTCATGCTTGATCTGGCGGTCGAGCCGCAGGTCGTCGGAGAGATTGTGGACCTGCCCATCGACTCGAGCACGGACATACCCAGCTTTGGCGAGGTCGATGAACAGGTCCTTGTACTCACCCTTCTGTCCGCGGGCGACAGGGGCGAGAACGCTGAACGGGGTGCCGGTGGGGAGGTCGAGGATCCGGGTGACGATTTGCTCACGAGTCTGTGCGGCGACAGGCCGATCACAAAGCGGGCAATGTCCCTGGCCCACGCGCGCGAAAAGCACCCGGAGGTAATCATTGATCTCGGTGATGGTGCCGACCGTCGACCTCGGGTTTCGACCGCCCGTCTTCTGCTGAATCGAGATCGACGGCGAGAGCCCGTCGATCCGATCGACGTCGGGCTTGGGCATCTGCCCCAAGAACTGTCGGGCGTAGCTAGATAGGCTCTCGACGTAACGTCTTTGCCCTTCAGCATAAAGGGTGTCAAATGCCAGCGAGCTCTTGCCCGAACCCGATACTCCGGTAAGGCAGATCAGCCGCCCTCGAGGCAGCGTCAGCGACACATCCCGGAGGTTATGCTCCCGGGCACCCCGGATCACCACGTCCGATGCCGCCATCCTTGGAAAACCTCCCTGCTGCCTGCCGGAATTCTCCACCCCACTAAGGAGGATTAGTATACACGCGTCCGTGTTGGGCTGTCCAGCGGGCGGTCGACTCTGCTGCCCTGCGCGTTGCGGTGACCTCCGAGGCTCACCTCCTCCGCGACGACACGGGGCCAGCCCTGTTCGCGGATTTCGAGCCGGATCTAAACGGCGTTAACCTCGGCGTCCCTTCTCGAAGTCGCTGGCCTGCGAGCGGACGTGGGCTTTGTGAGCACATTTCCCTGATCGAGAGAAGGAACGGAACCGCTCCAGTAGGCTAGCGGCGCGGTTGACCGGCGGATACGTTTTCGTGGTCCACCGATGGCGCGGCGTCCTGTACTACATTATGAGGGCCTTCGATCGTGACACGTGCATGCATCGTCTCGCTCGTCGCAATCGTGGCGTGGGCAGGTTCCGCCTTCGCAAGGGACCATGGGCCGAACGTAGTTTTGATCATAGCGGACGACCACGCCTGGACGGACTACTCGTTCATGGGGCACCCACAGGTCCAGACGCCACGTATCGACAGGCTGGCCGCCGAGGGGGCGACCTTCCGCGGGGGATACGTGCCGTCGAGCCTTTGCTCACCTAGCCTGGCCACGATTTTGACGGGCCTCTATGCTCATCAGCACATGTTGACCAGCAACGATCCGCCCGGGACGTCCGGTGGGCACGCCGAGACATCGAGCGGCCGGGCGCTGCGCGACGGTCGGCGGCGGATGGTCGGATTCCTGGAGGCCGCGCCGACGCTCCCGCGGCTGCTCGCGGTGCGCGGATACGCATCGTTCCAGGCGGGTAAGTGGTGGGGCGGGAATTTCCGCACGGGCGGCTTCACGGAAGGCATGACCCACGGCGACGCCGCGCGCGGAGGCCGTCACGGCGACGACGGCTTAGAGATTGGTCGCCGGACGATGCAGCCCGTGCTCGATTTCATCGACCGCTCGGTCGAGGGCGGCCGGCCGTTCTTCCTCTGGTACGCTCCCATGATGCCTCACCAGCCCCACGACCCGCCCGAGCGGCTGCTCGCGAAGTATCGGGATAGGACGCCGAGCCAGCATGTCGCGAAGTACTGGGCGATGATCGATTGGTTCGACGAGACTTGCGGTACCTTGCTCGACCATCTTGACGCCCGAGAAATCACGGACGACACGCTCGTGGTCTACCTCGCCGACAACGGCTGGGTCCAGGATCCGGAGGCCCCGCGATACGCGGCCCGATCGAAGCAGTCGCCATACGACGGAGGTCTGAGGACGCCCATCATCGTTCGGTGGCCCGGCAAGGTTCGGCCCAGGACGATCGATCGTCCGGTCAGTTCGATCGACGTGGCTCCAACGATCCTCGCCGCGGTCGGCATGGAACCGACTTCCGCGATGCGTGGCGTCGATTTGCTCGACTCAGCCGCCGTCACGAGTCGACCGGCCGTGTTCGGCGAGGTCTTCACGCACGACGCCGTCGACCTCGAACGCCCTGCGTCGAGCCTCCGCTTCCGCTGGGCCGTGTCCGGCGGGTGGAAGCTCATCCTGCCCGATCCTCGAAACTCCCCCGGCCTCGCCGCCGAGTTGTACGAATTGGCCGCCGATCCCTTCGAGACCCGGGACCTCGCCCGCCGCGAACCCGCGAAGGTCGATGAACTTCGGCGTCTCATCGAAGCTTGGTGGGATCCGAAGGCTTAACCCTTTACCCGTCGAACCGCGAGGGCGGACGTGTTTTCGAGGGCTCCCTCCGGAGGAGCTTTCTATCAGGTGCCTTTCCGCGGACGTAGTCGAAGCCCAAGGACGGTTGCCGCGGCGAAGATGAGCCAGGCCGATGGTTCCGGCACGGGAGCGGGCTGGACGGAGTCGGATATGGACTGGGAGAGGGGAAGGGTACGCATTTCCTGCGAGAGGACCTGCGCGGCCACCTTGGCGGGGGGGATGATGACCGCCTGGGGGGCGGCGGGGCTGAAGGTCTTCTTGATCGTTCCGGCGATCTGATCGTTCAACTTCTTGACGGCGTCGGCGCTCGACTCGTACCAACCTGCGAGCGTATCGCCGATCGACTTGCCTCCGGACGGGGCCGCGACGCCGGCTCGCCAGAACTGGGTCGATCCGGTTCCGTCGGCCAGGCCCGCGGAGGAGGCCGACTCGACGAGGAACGTCTGTCGTGGGCCGAGGACGGCCACCTGGTCGGCGGAGGCGAGCCGGGCATCCAACGTACGGAGGGCCAAGGCGTCCAGCCTGAGCGGACCCACCGCATCACGGCCGGTCCCCGCGGCGACGGTCGGCACCCCTTCGGGCAATTGCGATCGGCCGGCTAGACGGAACGCGACGTAGGTCGGCGTCGTGCCCGCGAGGAGTTCGCGACCGGCGCGGGGGATCGCGATCCGGCGGCCGTCCTGATCGAGGACGACCGCCGGTCCAGATTCGGCCGAGACCGTAAAGGGCCGGAGCGGAGCGGCCGTGGCGGATCGGTCCGAGAACCAGCCCAGTCCGATACCCAGCCCCAAGAGGCCCGTCGTCGCCGGGTTGGTAAGCCAGGCCGTGCGGCGGCCGCTGCATACGTTGGTCACGTAATCCGTCCTTCCTCCGCCCCCACGAAACGAGGGAGCAGGTCCATGGCGAGTCGGCGATGAGTCGAGGCGTCGCGCGGCGGGTCGAAGGGAGTGGAGACTTGGAGTGCCGACGTGTGCGATGCGTTCGCCGGACTTTTATCACGTTTTCCTCAAGTCGGGCAACCCGAAATCCGACGTCCGGCGCGAGCGGCCAGGATGAGTCACTTGAAGGCGGGAGAGCGGTCGCGAAGAATGGGCAGTTGGATGGGATGCAAGAGGCGAGACATGATTAAGGTTCATGAAGTGACGGAGGCTCCAGGCGATGGCGAAGACGGGTGGCGGACCTCGGAGGATTTTGGATGTAGGCCAGTGCGATTACGACCATCGGCGGATCGCCGGCTTCCTGGCGAAGCGATTTGACGCCCAGGTCGATCGCGCCCACGGCCTGGACGATGCACGCGGATTGCTTGAAAACGAGCGCTACGACCTTGTACTGGTCAATCGCCTGATGGATCGCGACCAGTCGCCGGGCGTGGACGTGATCAAGTCCTTGAAAAAGGACGCCGCCCCGGAACTTTCGGGCGTTCCCGTCATGCTCGTGAGCAATTTTCCCGACGCCCAGCATGCCGCCGTCGTCGCTGGCGCGGAGCCTGGCTTCGGAAAAGCTGACCTTGAGAAGGAGGGGACGATCGAACGCCTCTCCGCCCTGCTGGACTGACGAATTGCAAGAGCGTCCGCCGACACGAGGCTTGCCGCCGCGAGTCGCGGTCCCGACGAATCTTGTGGCGAGTGTGCTCGACCCGATCCCGAGACTCGACACGCTCTCCAGGAGGGATGACAGGTGGGGCCGGTCAGGTCAAGCGTCGATCGTGACCCTTTGGACCTTACGCAAAAGATGTGTCGTGGGATTTCGGGAGTGTTGAGGCGGTGCCGGGATGGCGACGCGGTAGAGGAAGGTCACATGTGCCGCGGTCCCGGCCAGGACGAACAGGTGGAAGACCTCATGAGGGCCGAATCCCGGTGTCAGGGTGGGGACATGAAGAAGGTTCAGGGCTGCGCCGACGCTGTAGAAGGCACCTCCGATGGGAAGAAGGCGGAGCGTGCGTCGGCTGTAATCGCGGCGGATGTCCATGTAGCACACGACCATCCCCCAGCCCAGGGATAGGTAGATGATCGTCGCCATCCACGTCGGGAACGATCGGCCTATCAGGACGGCGGCCGAGCAGGCGGCGGAGATGCCCCAAACCACCGCCGTTCCGATGCGCCGAGGACTCGGCCGCATGAGTGCCCAGGCTGCGGGCGTGAACGTGCCGGCGATGAGCAGGAAGATCCCGACGAGGTCCAGGCGACGCAGCAAATCCACCGTCGTCGTGTCCGCGTTCATGCCGTGATACAACGCGCTGGCCCCGTAGCAGGCCGCCATCCCGAACCCGAAAACGGCGATGGCGGCGACCTTCCCCTTTTTGAAGGCGATGGCCGAGGGGTCCGCCGCAACCTGTCGCAACGTCGCACGGAGGAGGATCCAGGTCGTCGGGAAGGCGGCGACCAGTCCTACTACGTGCGTCCACGTGCTGACAGGTTCCCGCAGGGCGAAGGGCGGCATGGGCACCTCTTCATGAAATGGATAGGCGCTTCCGCGTGGGATCGCGTCCCTCCGCTTTTCGGCCTGCGGGCGGGCCCGACTTGACTCGATTCGATCACTCGGCGCGCTTGAGGTCGGACGTGGAGGGACCGTCGACGACGTGGCCGATGCGGTCGAACCGCGAGCCGTGGCAGGGGCAGTCCCACGTCTTGTCGTCGTCGTTCCAGGCGACGATGCATCCCAGGTGGGGACAGACGGCCGACATCTCGTGCATCCCGCCTTGCTCATCGCGGTAGGCGGCGATTTTCGAGAGCCCGCGGCGAAGGACGGCACCGCCACCGGCAGGGATGGCGCCCGCATCGGGGGCGTCGCCGGGGGTCAGCCAGTCCGTATACTGGCGGGCGACGTTGACATTCTCCTTGAGGAAGTCCTTGATCGCACCCATGGGCTTCCGCGAAGGGTCGTACAGCTTCGCCCATGGGTTCTCGCGGCCCAGGATCAGGTCGGTGATCAAGAGGCCGGCGATCGTGCCGTGGGTCATCCCCATGCCCGAGTCCCCGGTGGCGATGTAGACGTTTCCATCGTCCAACGGGTTCTTGCCCAGGAAGGCCAGACCGTCGATCGTCTCCTGGACCTGTCCCATCCACCGAAATTCGATCTCTTGCATCATCGGGAATCTCTCCCGAGCCCAACTCTCGAGCTTTGCGTAGCGCGTCTCATGATCCTCGGCCTGGCCCGTCTTGTGGTCCTCGCCGCCGACGATCAGCAGGTCGTGATCGGCGTGTTCCGGATCCTCCGAAAGGTCCTGGATGCGAACGTAATGGTAAGGATCCATCGTGTCCCAGTAAAGCGCCTTGGGGATGATCCCACGCGGGACTAGGCCGGCGACGACGTAGGATAAATAAGGGGCCTGTTTCGTGTGGATCGCGTACATGTCATTGATCGGAGAGTTCGTCGCGACCACGACCGCGGCGGCGGTGACGATATGCCCTTCGGCGGTCTCGATTTTGGCAGGGGTGCCCCCCTCGATAGACTTGACGTGCGTGCCGTTGAAGATGAGTCCGCCCCGCTTCTCGATACCTCTCGCGAGGCCGTCGAGATATTTCAGCGGATGGAACTGACCCTGATCGGGAAAACGCAGGCAGGGCCCGGTATCGAACGGGGCCTGGGGCACGCCGGGGAGTCGCTCCACGCGCGAGAGGCCCGCGCGACGTGCAGCCTCCTCTTCCCGAGCGAGCAAGTCTCCGGGGTCGTTCGGCCCGAGGAGCAGGTAGCCGTCGAGGCGGGCGAACTCGCACTCGATCCCTTCGTCGCGGATGATTTCGGCGATCTTCTCGATGGCGGCCGAATGACTTTCCGCGGCCAGTCGCGAGCCCTCGACGCCGTGGATACGCTCGATCTCGGTGTAACGGTCGTCGATCGCGTTGGAAAGGTGCGCCGTGGTGCGTCGGGTCTCACCGCCTCCGATCGGGCCGTCGTCCAGGACCACGACCTTCTTACCCTCGAGCGCCAGCAAATACGCCGTCGACATCCCGGCTAGGCCCGCTCCTACGATGCAGACGTCCGCTTCCAGGTCTTCCGCGAGCGACCTCCGCTCGCCGATCGTCTCGTCCGCCGTCCAACTCGACTGGTTCCGACCCGCCTCGTCCCGCTTCATGACCTACCCTCCCCGCCCCGACCCGCACGAGTGTTGATCGTCACAACGCGGGGACGACGACTGGCGCGTCGTGGTCCGCCGTCGACTCCGCGGTTTCCCTCTCCTTGCATGCATCTCGCGGGCCGAATCGCAAAAGGGTGGTCGATCGCGAACGTGGGACGACCAGGTGGGCCGGCCGGGAAATCGCCGAGCCACTTCTCCAAGGGAGGATGTCGAACTGAGGATCGAACTCGCCGAGGTCTTGAAGCCAGGTGGCGCCTCGTCGCGCGGTTACGAGCTGAGGGGGCCGGTCAGACGGCCCTACCCGGCTTCGGCGACAGGGAGACCAAACTGATCCCTCGGCGCGCGTCGCGAGCCGGGGGGAGATCCCCCCGGCTCGCGACGATTCGACATCGGATTCTCCGATCCAGGAATCAGTAGCTGTCGGACGAAACGACCTCGCCGCCGTTGCCCGAGCCGAGCGCCATCCAGGACTGCTGGTTGACGGAGTCCTTGACGAATCGGACGGAGCCGTCAGCCATCAGCGTGTTGATGCCGCCGGAGTGGTTGCTGCTGTTGACGAAAAGGTGTCCGAAGTCGGAGCCGCAGTTGGAGCAAGACGAATCCCATCGGCAGTAGGAGAACGTGAACTGCCCGGAATTCGGCGTCAAGACAGTGTTCGTCAGGCTGAACCCGGGGGCGCCGAGGGCCCAGATCTCGCCGCGGTTCGGGTACGAGCCCGAGGGATTTCCTACGTAGGCCGTCTGGCAGCCCTGCGCCGCCTGCATCACCTGCGCGAGGTTCGCCCGGACGTCGTAGAGGTTCGTGCTGTTGCTCACGCCTCCCGCGAAGCCGCCGCGGAACTTGCTCGTGCGCCGATTGGGGTCGCCGACCAGCGACTCGACATGCGAGATGGTGTTGGAACTGCCGTCGGTGAGGTCGGCCAAGGTCGTGCCGGAGCCTTGGGTGTTGAACACGCCGGGACCGGTGGAACCCCAGGGCTCGGTCGTCGGGCCCATCGAGCCGTGGTAGCTGTTGATGTTGGGCTTGGCGGCGGCGCCGTCGGAGGGGCAGAGCAGGACGTTCAGCTTGGTCTGGGCGGCCGTGCTGTTGACGTCCGGCCCCCCGTTCATCGTCCAGACGGTCCAGTTGAAGTTGCAGGCGTTGTAGACGGCCGTCTGTTCCATGTAAGGCATGAGCATCGCCAGGTGACCGAATGTCCCCCAGTTGTAAGGGGCCTGGCCCACGACGCCGACCGCCTTGGAATTGCCGAGGGGGAACGAGCCGATCGCCGAGTGGTAGTTATGCATACCCAGGCCGATCTGCTTCAGGTTGTTGACGCACTGCGACCGCCGCGCGGCCTCGCGGGCCGATTGGACGGCCGGGAGGAGGAGCGCGATCAGGACCGCGATGATGGCGATCACGACCAGCAATTCGATCAGCGTGAATCCACGCTTCGAGGAAGGATGCATCAGACACCTCGGATGAGAAAGGAAAGAGTGCAGACAAGACTCCCAAACTCCCCGGACGCCGCCCCGGACCGAGCCCTGCGAGTGCGGGGCCGCGAGGGCGGGACGTCTCAAGGCTTGTGCTTGACGGCGGCCTTCTTCTGCATGGCCTCCATCGACCGACGGCGGGATTCCTCCGCCTCGTTCTTGATCTCGGGCGACGTCTGCACGCCGGCGTCGTCGCAGCCCGATACCGCCGCCGCAAGGGCGGCGAACGCCGCGCAGGCGCACGCGGACCCGAAAGTCCTTCGCGTCATCATAATTTAGCCTTTCGATTCGTCGTTGAATCAGGGGGGCCGACGAGGGCCGGAGCCCTCGATTCGGGATGGACTCGGGGCACCGTCGCGGGCCGAGCCGACAGGCTGACGTCATCCCCCGCGGGCCGGAGCCCGACGACCCGCCCGGAGCGGCGCGCGAGGACCCCGTGGGGATCGACGGACGTCGGGGACGAGACAGGTTTTCTTGGGGGGGGCGGGCCCAGCCAGCGAGGGCAGAGGTCCGCGTGAAGCACGACCGGGGAACCTCCGCGATGGAGAGAACCCCTGAATAGAGTAGTACCCTATGTCTTCAATCTACTCCGACGCCGACCGATGTCAATACGGCTCCCGGGTCCAAGATGACGATTGAACATCGAGGTGGGATGGCGGAGAGTCTCCGCTTCACTTCGAAGCGGCGTAGCTGATGAGTCCGATCCTCTCAATGCCTTGCAACACGTCGCCTTCCTTCAGCAAGTCGTCCCGGGACGTCCGACTGCGGACGAACGGAGGCGATCGAGTTCGTCCAGATCCTTCGAACTTGCTGGGTGAAAAAGGCGGGTGAATTCCACTCTGCAACCTCCGATCGGCCGGATCGGCGACGGTGTCCATGGATAGCTCGGCGCTCACGGACGACCGCATCAGGATCCTAGCGTCGTGTCGCGGCTCGATGTTCGATCCGCGTCGAGAGAGGTCGTCCCGGCTCAACGAGGACCTCGACGGGGAAATCCAGCTCGATCACCCCGGACCTCGCCGCGGGCCGGACGACGACGCCGTCGATCGGCACCCCGCCCAGACTGGCCACCGCGTGAACCTCCTGTCGACGTCCACCAAGGTTCAGGTCCAGAGATCGTAGCGCCAGACGTCCCCATCGTACGTCCAGGGTTGCGGAGAGCGCGTCATGGTCTCGTCGCTGCGAGAAGGTCCCCCAGCCTTCGGCGGCCGTGAAGGGGGCCCGGAAGTCATCGGCGCCGATCGCGGGTTTGAATGCGATCCGACCTTTCGGCCCGTGGTATTCGAAGCCGCAGGTTGCCAGAAACACCCCGTGGCTCGCCATCGACCGCGCGTAATGGTCGCCGCACTCCACTTCGTTCCAGGGGTTTCGCCGCGAGGCGTCATATCGATCGTGCAACGCCCGGGTGATCGCAAGCCCTTCTTGGACGAGTCCCTCCCAGATCATGTGGCCGGCGGCCTGATACTCGAAGCCGTTCATACATTCGTTGAAATAAATGGCCGACCATCCGCCTGACGGGTCGTCGATCGGCGGGCGGGGGGACTTCGGGAAAGTGACCATCAAGAGGCCGGCTTCGCCCGGCATGGCGTACCAACGGCCCGCCTTATACGCCTCGCGGTACGGTCCGACGTCGGGGGTGAAATTGTATTTCCAGAGCGAGCGGAGCGCCTGTCGCACTCGGCCTTCATCGAGCACGCGCCCGAGTCCGACCTGGAAGGCCCAATGCTGGCCGAAGACCTGGTCGATCTCACAGCCGTCGTAGGAGCCGACGGCCATGGCATGGGCCGGGTCGGCGCGTTGCACGAAATAGCCGAAATCGTCGTTCCAGAGCAGCTTTTCCAGGTTCGAGGCTCCTCGCGCCGCGATCTCGCGGCAGCGGTCCGCAAAGGCGACGTCGCCTCGCTCGCGGGCCATCGCCTCGCCCGCCTTGAGCGCCGCGAGGTACAGCGAAGACAGCCAGGGAACCTCGCCGAACCACGAGGCGTCGAGCGTGTTGTGCTGGCCGCCGTCGAGCACGCCGTCGCCGTCCGAGTCATGGCCGATGAGATACTCCAGCGATCGCTTGACCTTGGGCCAGAGCCTCTCCAGGAATTTGCCGTCGATCGAAGTCTGGTGCTCGCGGTAAGCGCGCAGGATGTTCCCCGCCTGTCCGTCGATCGCCGGCCCTACGGGTTCCTCGGCGCGGTGGCTGATGGCTCCGGTCTTCGGATCGAAGCCGATGCCGTCGGCGTAGTCGACGCGTTCGCGAAGGATCCGCTCCAGTTCGGGGAAGAGCCTTCCGACCGCCTGCGCATAATGCCAGACGTGCGTGCACGTCCCCGCGCAACACCCGACGCCTTCCCAACCGTAGAACCGGCCGTCGCGAAAGCGGTGGCACGTCGAGCTGGCGAGGACCGACGTGTTCGCGAACGTCCGATCGAGAAGCCAGAACGGCAGCGTCGAGTCGTACCAGACGTCGCGCCAGAGCCGCGTCTCGCGATCAAGCCGGTCCCAGTGCGTCGAGACGTGACGCGCGACGGCGTGGGCATCCTGGAACCTGGTCGCATAAAAACGCCCGAGGTCCTTCGGCAGCTTTGTGTCGGGGAGCGAAAGGTTCGGGAAGTGCCACGCGACGACGAATGCGGCCGACTGCTTCTCGCCCGGTCTCAGAATCATGTGGCGAACGATCGATCCGACAAGCTTCGATCCGAAGGGGGCGCGGGGCGGCAGGGCCGCGCCGAAGAGGCCGTCGGCCGGGCTGCCGGCCGGCGTCGCCGGCCGGCACTGGTCGCGATCCGTGGCCGCGAGCAAAGCCAGGCTCATCGTGCCGTAATCGCGCCGTTTCTCGACGGGCCCATAGCCGTTCCGAGCCTCGTCCTCCTGCACGATCTGGTCGGCGTCGATGTGTCCCCAGTCGCCGGAATGGGCGTCGACGATCTCGATCCGAGCGGACTTCCCGGCGAACCGGCGGACGTCGAACGAACGCCATGTCATCGCGTCCGTCCGCTCGCCCGTCGCCGACTGCACCACCCGTCCATCCACCTTCAAGTTGACGCACGTCTGCTCGCGGTGATTCCCGCCGCCGATCAGGAAATTGACGTACTTCCGCTCGATCGTGAAAGGCGGGGACGTCGCTCGGCCGGTCAGGGCGTCCGATCCGGTCCAGGTGTTGACCAGCCCTTTGCCCTCGTAGCCCTTGAGGAACTGCCCGGGCCCCTGCCCCGCGCTGGGCCTGTCGCCGAAGGCTTTCCCCTCAACGGTCCAGTCGCCGTAACCCGTCCCCTCGAAATCCGCGACGACGATCGGCGGTCGGTTCGATCCTGGTTTGGTTGACGCGGCCTCGGCGCGACAAACGAGACTCAGGAGACCTGGGTCGCGGACGACGGTGTTGACGAGTTCGCCCTCTCGGGCCTCGCCCGTCGCGTGACAGACCGCGTTCTGAAGCCATCCCCCCAGCTCGACCTCGAGCCGTTCCGCCGACGTGTTTTCGACCGTGAAATTCATCGTCGTCGCGGGCAGGCTGGAAGCGTCGACGTCGAGCGGGATGAACGGCGAGAAGGCTTCCAGCGTCACGCGCACCGGGACGCTGGGATCTTCGTAGATCACAGTGCCGATCGGATACTCCCCCCGGAATTGGACGTCGGCGAATCCCTTCCGGTCGAGGACGCGGACCTCTTCCGACTCCGCTCTCTTGATCCGCACGGCGAACCCTTGGTCCACGGGCGATGCCGGCTTAAGAGGGTTCGCGTAGTGCGCCTCGTTGGTCCGGATCGTCTCGTTGAAGACATCCCAATGCCAGAGTCGCCCGTCGCCGCCGAGGTAGAGTTGCCCCGCGCAGATCCCGCCGATCGGCATCCCGATCAGATCCAGGTCGACGCCGCGATAAACGGTCGGCCTTCCTCGCGCGAACAGCGCGCGGACCCATTCCGGGTCGAGCTTCTTATCTCCCGGAACGAGCCGTTCGAACTCCGTGCCGTCGAAAGGACCGGCCATCGCCCCTTTCGGTCGTGCCCCCGCCAGCACCGCCCCCGCGCCCAGGCCGACGACCTGGATGAACTGCCGACGACTCGACCCACAGCATCCCGAGCCCGGCCGACACTCCTCGCCCCGACCCGCAGCCTCGCTTGCCATCGTCCTCACCCCCGTCTCATCCGCACGCTCGGGACCGTCGCACTCCGCCGAGCTTATACCCGCCGGTCTCCAGCCGCCAGCGGGCTCCGAGGCGAGCGAAGCCTGGGGGTCAACGGGATCGGGCGCCGGCGGCGAGGGCATGGTGGCTTCGTCCATCCGCCCCGCCAGGAGAGACAAGGCCCGCGCCGAGATTCGGTAATCCGCCGTGAGGGCGGTCCAAGCCCCCCCTGTCGTTCATTCGAGGCCGAGTCGCCGGCTCGGCCTACCGTCGCCAGGGAAGTGCCTCGTCGCTGCGAGGACTCGGAGAGCCGTATCCACCGTTCTTGTCATAAACCCGGACGTAATCGACGAGCATCTCGCCCGGGAAGGATGTGGTGGGGTCGGGATTGCCCAGAAAGCGGCCGCCGACGGCGACGTTCATGATGATGTGGAAGGGCTTGTCGAATGGTGCGGGCCACGCTGCTACGTCGCTTTCCGCCTCGGCCTTCACGCCGCGACCGTCGGGCCCGGTTTTCCGGCTCGTCCACCACGAGTGTTTGGTCGCGAAGCATCGGTCGTCGACGAACCAACGGATCTCGCCAGGCTCCCACTCCACGGCGTAGACGTGGTAGTCGGCGAAGGACTGCCCCGGAGGGAACGCATAGGTCTCTTCCGCGTGTACATTCGCCGGCCATGGAGACCCGAAGTGGATCGTGCCCGAGACCCGATGCGGATCCTGGCCTCGAGCCTCCATCACGTCGATTTCGCCCGAGCAGGGCCACTTTCCGTGGGCGTCGTCCTGGGGGAGCATCCAGAGCGCAGGCCAGATCCCTCGGCCGGTCGGTAGTTTGGCGCGAAATTCGAAACGACCGTACGCCTTCGCGAAGAGGGCCGAGCCGTCGCGCGCCCGCGTCTTGACCCGGGCCGAAGTATAGCCCCGGCCTTGCAACGATTCCTTCAACGCGCGAATGTGGATCGATCCGTCACGCACGAAGATGTTGCGCGGTTCGGCCGTATAGTATTGTAATTCGTCGTTGCCCCAGCCGCCGATCCAAACGTTCGCGCCGTAATCGTAGAAGCCGTCGCCAAGGTCGAAGTCCCACTTCGTCCTGTCGATCGCGTCGCCGTCGAATTCATCGTTCCAGACGAGATTCCAACCCTTCGGCGACTCCTCGGCGATCCCATGGCCCGCGAGGATCGCCAGCGTACCCAGCATGATCCAGGCCCACCGTCGAGATTCGAGCATCTCATGACCTCCAACCCGTGATGACGAGACCCTGAATCACCGTCGCATCGGAAAGCCGCAGGCCTCGAGCGTCGTCCGCTCGTATGATGTCGCGCCGAACTTCTCCAGCCTGTGGGCCGAGAAAGAAGCGGAGGGATCGGCCGGCGGCCTCGCCGTCGACAGAGGTAGGCCTCAAGTGACTTCCTCAAGGCCGAGCGAGAACCTTCGGCAACGACGATACTGTCGGGGCGGCAGCATAAATGTCGTGAAATCGGTCCACAATTGGGAGAGCCTTGGGCTCACTCCGAATCGCCGCCGATGATCTCCCCTCCCCTGCGGGAGAGATAGGCTGAGAAGACCTTCAAGTCCATCGTATCCTTGAGGAAACGCACGGAGCCGTCGACCATCAAGAAATTGGCGCCGCCGACGTGATAGGAGTGGAACTCTTGACCGAAGTCGCAGCCGAGTTGGCCGTTCCTCTGGTCGGTCGCGAAGACCTGGCAGGAGGCGAAGGTGCCTGCGACCGACGAACTGTAACGGGAGTTGAGAGGGGCGCTTTGATCGAAGAAATTCTTGTGCCCCATCCAGAGGCCGTGGATTGCATTGGGGGCCTCGCCGAGGACGACGGTATAGGTCGTCCCATCGCTGATCTCCGTCAGCGTGATGTTTGATTCGGTGCGCTGCATGATGACGCCACGCCCCTCTCCGCCGGCGTCGTAGCTGTTCTGGCAATTCGATGAGGGATAGCAACGCAGGGCCCGCTCGCCCCAGTTTCCGCCGTAGTCGTTTCGAGCCATCAGGATCGGGGACGTCGGCATGTCACCGCTCGGTTTACCTGCGGACCCGGCCGGGTTCGACGGGCATAGAAACGCGGCGATTCGCGCCTGGCTGACGGTGAGATTTTCGTCCTGCACGTACCATTGGGATTGGTTGATCGCGTTGTACATCGCGGCCTGATCCATATAGGGGAGGACTGCGGACCCCCAGCTCTGGATGCGCAGCGAATGGCTCGAAGGTGCGTTGATGACGGCCGTCGAGACGATCCCCCCGGGTCCTCCCTTGGGAAGCACGTTGTAGACGCTCAGATACTGATGCATCGCCAACCCCATCTGCTTGAGGTTGTTGCGACATTGGATGCGGCGTGCGGCCTCGCGGGCCGATTGCACGGCCGGCAGGAGCAGCGCGATCAAAACGGCTATGATCGCGATGGCGACCAGCAGTTCGATGAGAGTGAACCCCCGGCGCAGGCCGCGGGGGACGTGATGAGGACGCATGGGGAGCCTTTCGAGCGAGCCGGGTCGGGCTGGGTGAGTCGGCGTTCCGACCGCATCCGGCGGGCTCGATCCAGGACGATACCTGGCGTCGGGGCTCGCGCGGACGTTCGCGGCCGGAACGTCACGACGTGGCTTCGACGGGCAGGTCTTCTGGCTCTCGGCTCGTAACGGCTCCGGGACGACCTTCCCACCTCGCGGCAGTGGCCGTAGCGTCCCGAGCCTGGCCGATCACAGCGGCGGCCCCGCGCCGGATTCGCACCGGCTTCCCTATTCTCCCCCCTCGGCTCTTGGCCGAGGTCGGGCACCCGTCGATCTTCGATGCTAACGGTCTCGCCGCGATGTGGCAAGGCCCGCCGAGATGGACCGACTCATGAGTTGTAGACGCTGAAGTTGTAGAGGGAGTAGTTTTTGGTCGCGTTATAGCGCGTCATCGCGATGCGAACGTAACGACCGCGAGCCTGCAGGTTCGCATATGCGACGGTTCCCCTGGTCGTCGCCCCGGCGATCGTGCGGACGGTCGTCCAGGAGCGGCCGTCCTCGCTCACCTGGATCTGGTAGTCGACCGCGAAGGCGTCCTCCCAGTTCATGGCGACGCGTCCGATGTCGTTCACGGCGCCGAGGTCGACGGCGAGCCAGGCGGCTTCATCGGGACGCATCCACTGCCCGCTCGACCACCGCGTCGACGCGTCGCCGTCGAGGGCCATCGCAGGTGAGAAGGCCGCGTCCTCGTCGGAAGACGAGGTCGCCGGCCTTCCCCGGGCCAGGTCGAGCGAAGGGACGAGGACCTCGATCGCATCGACCTTGGGATGGTCGGGCTGACCTTCGCCGAGAAAGGCGATCACGATGCGCCCGGAAGCGTCGGCCGTCGCGCTGAACTCTCGAACGACGGCCTTGTACATGTCTCCCGCCGCGGCGAGGATGTCGAAATGGTCGAGGACCTTCCTCCCATTGATGGTCACGTCGAAGGTGCGGCGGCCCACCTGCCACCAGTAGTTCTCCGAGAAGTGCAAACGCACCATGTAGGACGCGCCCGGAGTGAGGCCTGGGAGCGTATACGTGAAGTCTCCATATCGCTCGGATTGATAGGCGGCCTGTGGTGCGGGACACGCGACGCCGGTCACGTCGATGGGATGAGCGGTGGAGGCCGCTGCGCCTCCCGAGTAGAAAGCGTCGGCCCCGAAGGACGATGAGGGGGCCGAAGCACCGGCCGCTATGGCGAGAACCTGATTGCTCTGCAACGCGACGTCCGCGATCTGGATGATCGGGTCGCCGTTGCTGACGATGTCGTTCAGACGGTAGTACCGATAAGGCCCCGGATTGGATACGTGATAGACTCGCGTCGAAAAATCGGCCGTATCGGCCGCATCCGTCTGAGTGTCGAGGATCGTCCAGTTCTGTCCGTCGTTGGACCCTTCGAGCTTCCAGCTCTTGGGGGCGCGGCCGGGATATAGCGCCGTATCGTTCGCGCTGGTGATCGCGTATTGCGAGACGATTCGGGCGACTCCGTCGGGCGAAGCGTACTGGATCCAGCTTGTCGACGAGAAGTCGAGCCACTTCGTCTGGACGTCGCCGTCGAACGCCTGGGCGGCCCCCTCGCCGGCTCGGGCGTTGTCGCCGCGTGCGGCGGAAATCGACGTGGCGGCAGGCGCCCCGTCGAATCGAATCTCGCCGATCTGGATGATCGGGTCGCCGTTGCTGACGATGTCGTCGAGCCGGTAGATGCGATAGGCGGCCGGGTTGGCGACCACGTAGGTGCGGCTCAGATAGTTCGCCGTCACGGCGGCGTTGGTCCTCTCATCGAGGATCGTCCAGTTCACTCCGTCGTTGGAGCCCTTCAAGACCCAACTCCTGGGCGCTCGGCCGGGATAAAGCGCCGTGTCGTTGGCGCTGGTGATCGAGTAGCTCTTGACGAGCTGTTCGATCCCTCCCGCGAATTGATACTGGATCCAGCTGGTCGATGAGAAATCGAGCCACTTCGTGCGGACGTCGCCGTCGAACGCGTGGAGCTTGTCCTCGCCGGCGCCCGCGTTGTCACCCCGGGCCGACACGACGGCCGGCGCGGCCCCGAGGGCGACGTTCGTCGGCATCGGAAGCGTCGCCGAGGCGTAGAGGGCGTCGACTAGGGCTCGCGAGGAAGAGCCGTCCGAATATCGGACGTCGATCATGACGAAGCGACCGTTCTCGTCCTGATACGGCTGGATGTAAAGGTCTGCTTTCGCACCCTTGCGCATGAGGACGATCTCGTCGTCACCCGACACGCCTCCGTAGCTCCAGTTGCGGCCGTCATACCCGGTTATGGTGACTTGCGAGATCGTCCTGTCGGCGGGAAGGCCGGCGAGCGTGATATGGACGTCCTGGAACCCGTCGGGCCCGGCGGCGTCCGCCCCCGGGCCGATGTAGTCCAGGCCGTCTTGACCATGGGTAATCGCCGAGACGGCCGAGGAGGTCGGAAGATTGACTAGAAGGTCGTCGGCCGTGGCCCCGTCGATCCTTGCGGCGTAGATCCTCATCGTCGCCGCCGCGCCCGTGCCGGGGTCTCGCCCCCAGTTGTCGTGCGTCGTCAGCACGATCTCCTCGGGCGTGAGCCAGGGGTAATTCGCCAGGGTGTAGGCGGGATCGCCGCGGCTGACGTCGGGGCCCGCCCCGATGGTCACCGCCGATCCGGACGGGTCCGTCCAGATGATCGTATTGTCGGAGAAATCGCCTTCCAGATAGGTCCGCCCCGCACTCGCCTTGTCGGCCCATCGGTTGTGCGCCACGCCGAGGGAGACTTCCGCGTCGACGAACGTGTTGCCCTCGATCTCGATGTCGAAGACCGGGAGTCGCGACCAGCCCCAGGGCGCGGGGTATCGCCCTTCGAATGCCGCCTCGCTGGAGCCGGCGCCGATTCGCAACGCCGCGCCGCCGAGGAAGGTGTTGTCTTCGATGATCTGATTCCAGTGATTGCCGCTCACGACGATCGCGACGTTGCTCGGGCTCATGCCGCGGATGTCGATCGTATTGCCGCGGTAGGTCTGGTTCACGAAGCCTCGGCCGACGGCGATATCGAAGCGGCCGTCCGGAAGCGGTTGGTCGAGCAAGTAGCGCGTCGGGCTGAGCGCCTGGGCGATCATGCGCCATTCGCCCGCGTGAGGGCCGTCGACGATCGAGACGACGTCGCCCGTGCGAGCGGCGGGCCCGCGCAAATAGGGGAGCTGGACGATGAAACCGTCGGGCGAGACGGCCGACGGGAGGCCCTCGAACCGGGGCTGATAAGTCTCCGTGAGGATGATCTCGGGGTTGTTGTTGAAGCCGGCGGGCGCCCCGGTCGCAGGGGTGCCGATGCCGCCGTCGATCGTGTTGCCTGCGATGAGGTCGTCGATCCCCTGTCCCGAGTCGGCGTTGCCCATCACGAGGAAGCGCTGGGTAATGCCACGAGGATCCACCACGTGGGCGTGGTTCCCCTGGATCGTCAGGTCGAAGCTCCGATGCACGGCGAGGAAGCTCGGCGCGATCGTATCGGCGACGGCGCCCTGGTAGTCGTTGTCGAGGACTTGCCATGGCGCCGCACCGAGCTGGATCCAACCACCTTTGAGGACGTTGCCGGCGATCACTCCGGTGTCACCGTCGTCGAAGTTCATGATCGGCACCGCCATCTCATACGTGCCGGCGACGGCGGCGGCGGGCGCGCCGATGTCCAGGTTCGTGAACGCCAGGTCGACGTCGACGGTGCCGAAACCGGCCTGGATGACGTTCCGCGCCCAGCACGTCCATTGCGCGGTCGTCCCTTCGAAGCGGATCGAAAACCCGTCGAGGGCGACATGGCTCGCACGGACCTGGATGGCCCCCGTGCTCGTCTTCCAGGGCGACCCGGCCGCGTCCGATAGGACGAAATTCAGGACGGCCCCCGGATCGGCCGTGATCTGCACGGGTGCATCAAGAACCATGGGCCGGTCGAGGTTGTACGTCCCGGCGCGAAGGTGGATCCGCGGGGCGTCGGCGTCGAGCGCGGCGAACAGGCCGGCGGCGTCGGCGACGTCTTGAGCCGTCGTCCCGACGCGCGTGTCGACGGCCAGGCGGCCGAGGTCGGCGGCGGATCCCGCGAAACGCGATACGGCCTGCGAGCCGTCGTCGAACGTCAACAGCAGGGTGAGCGTCGAGCTATCCTCGCTGCGCACGGGGGGGAAATCGAACGTCCCGCCCGCGGCGTCGAAACGCATCGCGGTCGGATCGGGGAAGCCGGTATATGGCGCGGGCGAGCCCGGTCTGAAGTAGAGCCAGGCGGCGCCGTGGCGATCGCTGAGGACGGCCGAGCGGACCGTGGCGAACGATTGCGGCGTCGACAGGGCGGCGAGGCTGGCGGCGTCGATCGCGGCGTGGGACCATCCGGGATACTGAGGATCCTGCGGGTGGCTCGTCGCCGAGAAGGTCGCGAGGTCCGATTCGGTGACCTGCGGCATGGCGAGTGAAGGATCCGTCGCACCAGCGATGATGGTGACCGAGTCGGTCTTGCCGCTGCGGTTCGTGTAGGACTGGTAGTCGGGGTTCCAGTGGTCGTAGAAGACCTGGATCGTCAGCGTCACGTCAGTCAAGTCGACGTCGGAGGAGAAGAATAGGTCGGCCGTCGAGCCCAGCGTCGACCCCGTCCCCGTCCGATTCAACGGCTCGGCGTTCCAGCGGCCGTCTGGGTTGACCCCGGTCTCCCAGGACCGCGGCGGGTTGGTCGCGGCGGTGACGCGAACCGTGCCCGAGGCACCCGTCGAGAGGTTGGCGATCGCGATGTGGACGTCCTGCATCCCGTCTGGGCCGACAGCGATCGTCGCGCCGGTCCAATCCTGACCGTCCTGGCCCAGGAAAGTCGCCGAGAGGGACTTGCCCGGCGTCCGCAGGTTGGGGTCGACGGCCGTCGTGGAGGTCGCCTGGGCCTGATCGACCGAGCCATCGGCGTAGGTCACGCGGATCGCCTGGTAGAGGGTCCCGGCGGGGTCGGCGAAATACGGCTCCAGATAGAGGTCGGCGTCGGTGGAATCGGCGGCGTCCGGCAGCAGCATCGCGTTCTTGCCGCCCGCGGAGCTCCAGTCCCAACCACCGCCGCCGTAGCGCTGGACTTCGATCTGCGCGACCGGCGCTCCGGACAGGCCGGTCAGCCGGAAATGGATATCCTGGTAGTCGTTGGGGGCCTGCTGGACGAGCGTCCCCTCGGTTCCGACGTAGTCGCCGCCGTCCTGGCCGAGCCAGAGGGCGGACAGGGTCAGCAACCGACGTCGTTCCAGGGACGTCATCCCGGGCGTGAACCGCCGCGGCCTTGCGCGCTTCTTCATGGTCGGACTCCCTGGCATTGCTGATCGAACGTCGTCGAGCAGGGCGTCCGTACCGAATCGTCGATCGCGCGAGGGGCGACCGGACGCGGGAAAGCTTCATTGCTCTCCGCGTGTGGAACGTAGGTCACGATGCACGGCGAGGTGTGCCTCAATCATAGTCCCGCCGCGACGGCGCGCGGGCGGGACACGGACTTTCGCAGGCGGGTTCTTCGTTGCAGGCCCGATATGCGGGAGATTCGTCGACATTGGCTCGGTCTGAAATCCCCGCGCTCGTTCGGCTGGGTCGAACTCCCGGATACGGGGGATTGGTTCGGGTTGTCCCTCTCGCGGGCGTTTCTTATTAAGCTTGATGCGGATGCGGGACGAGCGAGGATCGTCTGCGGGCGTGGCATGGGTGCCGGAACTGTGTCAGAGTGGACCTGAGCTGCTCGAAGGGAGCCCAGGCCCAGGGGCGAGGAATCGTGGATGGCGGACAGGATCGATCGTCATGTGGAGGTTCTGGTCGCAGGCGCGGGCCCATCGGGGCTGAGCCTGGCGTGCGAGCTGCGGCGGCGCGGAGTCGGGTGCTTGCTGGTCGACGAGGCGGCAGGATCTTCGTCGGAGCGGGAGTCGCCGGCCCTGACGATCCACGCGGCGACGATGGAGGTTTTCCATCGGATGGGAATCGCCGGTCGGATTCGGGACGAGGCACGCGTGGCCCACGGGGTGGGCCTTTATCGTGCATCGTCGCGAATCGTGGACGTCCGCCTGACCCTGGCGCCCGATGAGACGCGGTTTCCGTTCATCCTGGTCCTCCCCCAGAGCCGGACGGAGCGGATCTTACTGGAGCGGTTGGAACTGCTGGGCGGCGGGATCGAGTGGGAGACGCGGCTGACCTCGTTCAAGGCGGATCTCGACGGGGTGACCGCCGAGCTGAAAAGCAGCTCGAACCGGTCGTCGTCCGTCCGCGCGAAGTGGCTGATCGGCTGCGACGGCGGACGAAGCGTGGTTCGGCATGGCCTGGGACTGACATCCGCGGGAGACGAGTATCCCGAACGGTACCTGTCGGCCGATGCAAACGTCTCCTGGCGGCTGACGCCCGACGAAGCGGCCGTCGTGTTGACGTCGGAGGGGCCTTTCGTCGCGATCCCGCTGCCGGAGGAGGGGCGCTGGCGGCTGATCGACGCAACCGGGAAGTCGGATGTCCGGGCTCCCGAGGCGATCCTTGCCAGGTTGCGCGAACTGGCCGGACCGATCTCCGGCTTGGGCGGCGAGGTGGGCGAGGCCTCGTGGACGTCGTCGTTCGTGATCCATCGGCGGGTGGTCGACCGCTATCGCGCAGGGCGCGGCTTCGTCGTGGGCGACGCCGCCCACCTGCACAGCCCGGCCGGGGGACAGGGGATGAACGCGGGGGTTCAGGACGCGGCCAATCTGGCGTGGAAGCTGGCGATGGTGATTCGCCGGGAAGCCCCGGAGTCCCTGCTGGAATCGTACGACCCCGAGCGTCGACCGGTCGGCGAACGCGTGCTCCGAGGGACCGACCGGATCATGAGGATGTTCGCCGCCCGGAATCCCCCGACCCGCGCCGCACGGGACGCGGTCCTGGCTGCACTGGGGAGGATCGAGGGGGTTCGCCGTCGGATCTCGCGCGAGGTCGCGGAGCTGACCGTCTCATACTCCGGCAGCCCGATCGTCGCCGAGAGCCGGGCGGGCTGGTTCGGGGCCGTGGTTCAGGAAGGCGCCAAGGGCTGCCGGGCGACGCGCTCGCTGCTCCGCGGCCCTGCGCCCGGCGACCGCATGCCGGACGTTTTGCTCGCCCAGATCGACCCTGTAACCGGAGGACCCTTGCGGCTGTCCGACGTCGTCTTTAGGGCGGACCTCGACCCCAAGGCCGATCCGGTGGTTCGCCACATCCTCCTCATCTTCCCAGGGACTCTGCCCGCGTCGGGAACGCTTCTCGAGGGATTCCCGATCGAGGATTTCGTCCCGCCTCACCTCGACGATCGCATCCACCCGATTCTGGTCGAGCCCAGGGCCGACTTCGAGGGCTTCCAGGCCTGGCGAGGAGAGCGACTCGCCGACCCGGCCAACGGGTTGCATCGTCGGTTCGGCGCCGAAGGAGCATGCCTTTACCTCGTTCGGCCAGACGGCTTCATCGCCTTCCGCGCACGTCCGCTCGACCCCTCGGTCTTTCGCGAGTACGCTAAGCGTATCTTCCTCTAACGTCCAAAGGAGAAGCACCATGTCCGGCATCGGCAAGTTCAAGCTCAGCGACGCCCTCGGCAACGCCGAAGGCGGGCCCGCGAAGTCCTCGAGGACTTCCTCCTTGAAGGCCAAGGGGCAGACCAAGGCGACTGCCGCCGAACAGGCCCGCGAGGCGCTGGAAGCCGCGGAGGCCAAGAACGCCGAGGCTTCGTTCCGGGGCCATATGGTCGAGATCGGTCGGGGCAACCAGCAGGCCGGACGTCAGCAGGGCGGCGGACGTCGCGGAAAATGAAGTCGACCCTGGAGCCCTCCCCATCCATCCGGACGGATCGTGGGGTGGCCGTCGCCCGGGGCTATGAAAAGAGACGAGGGCGGCGCCGCCTGAGGTGTCGGTTCCCTGCCGCGGTTCTCGCGGTCGAGTCCGATGAGATCGACGGTCGATCGCTCGACCGTCGTCTTCCCGTTACACCCGGCGGACGCCGCCACTCGCCTCGTTGTCTCGGCGCTCGAAATCCGTTTATGACAGACGGATTACGTAGCTTGCGGGAGCTGCGTGGGATAAGAGGATAGGCTGAATCAGCTGCCCTGACAACCCAATTCCGTGCGTCGGGTGGGCTCCCGGACTTCATTCGAGAAGGTCGTCCACCTTCCGTGGGGGACATCCACCCTCGATCCACCCTTAGAGGAAGGATTCGATCCGACGTCGCAGAGAGCCGATGAACGGACCGAGACCTCGCAGCCCGAGCCGCTCGATATCGCCTTCCAGCCCGGTCACCTCGGCGCGAATCGCTCGGAGGGTCTCCAGGTTGGGGTGGGTTTCCTTCAAGGCGTGGTGCGCCTTCAAGGTCGTTCGGCGCAGGACGTCGGCGACCTCACCGGCCGAGGAGGCGGGAGCCGCAAAGAACTCTTCGGTCGGGGCGTCGCAAGGCATTTCGGCGGCCGTGGGGACCATACTCTCCGCAGGGCCGGCGGACGGCCGTTTCCAGCGTTTCGTGGGGACTGGGGTCAACATCAAAGACGTCCTTGCGGTGAGAGGTCGTCGTCGCGATCGTGGCCATGGGATCCGTTGCAGGATTCAGTCGGCGAGAGACCCGAGTGGGCGACGCAAGATCATCGTTGCATCGTTTGGGAGCACCTCCCGCCCGTCCTGACTCGTCCCCGTCTCTGCAAGTCATCTAGGCCACGAAGCACGACGCGTCCACTCGGGTCGGCTTCATCGTTTCCGTCAAGACGCTGTTGGAGACGCGAATGTTCACCGAAATATTCGCCGCCCCCGGCGGAACCTTGTCGAAAACCGGTCGTGGCCGGCGCGGAATCGGTCTCGAAGCTCGCCACCTAGTCCTGGGCCCGTTTCATAGGCTTGATGAACATCTCGCGACTGGGCATGCCAGAAAACCCTTGAGAACAACACGGGCTTGATACGGACGTGCAGTATATCGGTGTCCGCCGTGTTGTCCATGAGAAATTTGTACAGGTCTATTTCGGGGTGGTTTTCGGGGGCCCAGGGATATGGTAGCTTCGGCGTTCGTCGCGATCCCTGACGTGGAGGGACGCGGGTAAGTTGACGTTGGGAAGGAGTGTTTCGCTTGAAGACCGCCGAAGCGATGGCCCGGACGCTGCTTTGTGCATCGTTGGCCGGACTGTTCGCCCTGAGCTTCTCGATCCCGGCCTCGGCCCAGGACGGGAAGAAGGGCGAGAAGGAGAAAGAGATGACGAAGACCGAGAGCGGCCTGGAGTACAAGGATACGAAGGAAGGGGACGGTGCCGCTCCCAAGAAGGGGCAGAAGTGCAAGATGCACTACACCGGGTGGCTCTGGGAAGACGGCAAGAAGGGCGAGAAGTTCGACAGCTCGGTCGATCGGGACGAGCCGTTCGAGTTCACCCTGGGCGTCGGCCAGGTCATCAAGGGCTGGGACGAAGGCGTCGGATCCATGAAGGTCGGCGGGAAGCGTGAGCTGCGAATCCCCCCTTCGCTCGGCTACGGCGCGCGGGGTGCGGGCGGCGTCATCCCGCCGAACGCCACGCTGCTGTTCGAGGTCGAACTCCTGGGCGTTCGCTGATCCCGTCGATCGCGGGCCTTCGCCGCGGCCCCAGGCGGGGAGGGCGAAGGCTCGGCGTCTTCACGGTCCCGAAGGCTCCGTTCGGGAGGGGATGCGGTCGCCGCTCGGGGCCTCAGAGGTCCCTCCGCACTCGCAGGGCCACGACGCCTCGTCGTCGGAGCGGTCAGGTTGAAGAGGGCGGTTCGGCCGGGGGCCGGGTGAGGCGGACGAGGGTGCCGCGTCCCTGAGGCGCGTCGATCGAGAAAGCGCCTCGGTGGCGCCGCCACAGGCTCCGCGCCAGGGGGAGACCCAGTCCGGGGTGGTCGGGCTTGGTGCTGAAGAAGGGCTCGAGCGCCTGCTCGAGGACGTCGGGAGCCATGCCGGGGCCGTCGTCGCGGACGTCCAGCTCAAGCCAGCCCAGCGGGTCGAGGCGCGTCGACACCGTCAGGACGCCGCCTCCGATCTCGTCCAAGGCTTCAAAGCCGTTGTCCAGCAGGCAGTCCAGCATGATGACGAGGCGCGGCGCGTCGCCGGGGAAGACGGCGCGGGCGGAGAGGTCGGCGGCCAGGGCGACGCCGGCCGGGGCGTCCTCGCGTCGGGCTTCGAGCCGGTCGGCGATCAGGCGGTCCAGGTCGACGGGCTGAAGGTCCGCGGTGGTCGCGCGTCGGCTGTATTCGGCGAGCCGCCGGCCCAGGGTCGAGCCCACGAGGGCGGCCCCGATGATCGCGTCGGCGCGACGGGCGACCTCTTCGGCGGGCAAGGCGCGGGTCTTGAGCATCTCCGCCTGGCTCACGATGGCGCTGAAATGGTTGATGACGCTGTGCACGACCGACGACGCCACGTGGCCCAGCACGTTCGGCATGGGCTCCGACGTCTTCGCCGCGGTCGATCGGCCGATGGTGCTGGGGTCGGACATGATAGGGCTGGCTCGCCTCGGTGGGTACGGCTTCGGCGACGATCGGCGCGGCGTCAAGGACGGCGGATGATCCGGGCCTCGACCCAATCGGCCAGGTCGCGGACGTCGCCGCGCTCGCCGAACTCGGTGGCGAGGATCAGATGCTTGACCCCCTCGAGGTCGACGTCGACGGCGACCGGGGCGTCGCGGTAGGTGAGCGAAGGGCTGGCGTACCGGACCTTGCCGTCGGTCAGGACGCGAAAGACGACGCTTCCCAGCGCGCCGGCGCGTTCGTCGACGCCCACGGTCGCCTGGAATCGCAGGTCGCCCGGCTGGATCTTGAACGCCAGGAGCGTCCGGCTCGACGTCCCGATCCCTCGATCGTACGTCTTTCCGTTCAGGAGCAGGGGACGGTCCTCCACGCTGGCGTCGGCCTGAAACGGCCGCACGAGGTCGAAGTAGGGCACGTAGCTTTTGGCTTCGACCGGGAGTTCCGACAGGTACGCGACGGTCGGCGTGCGGGGCGCGACGCGGACGACGTCGGCGAGCGGGACGTCGATGCGCACGCCGAAGCGGGTCGCGCCGGAAACCCGACCCCGCTCGAGCTTGACCTCGACGAGCCCGAGCCGCGAACCGTCGAGCATGCCGATTTCGAGGTAAGGCCCGGCCGGCTTCGGATAGGAGACCAGGGCCGGGTCGAAGCCGACGGCGGTGACGCCGTCGCGCGCCAGCTCGCGGGCCGCGCCCTGGACCTGCAGGCGGACGACGCGATCGTCCATGCCGAGGAAAGAGCCGGCGACCCGGTCGCCGTTGGCGAGCCACACGACCTCGCTGGTCCGGGCCTCCGTGCGGAGCCGGCGGACGAGCAGGTCGAACGCATCCGGGTCGCTCGGCGGATTCAGCACCAGGCCGAGCACCGCGTCGAGCGGCATCGAGGCCTTGCCCAGCGCGAGCGCCTGGACCTCGACCTTGGCGTCCGTCGCCGAGCCCACCAGCGCCCGCACGACCCGGTCGCCTTCGGGGAGCACGACGTAGGCCCCTTCTCCCGTCGAGGTCGCCGCTTCGCGCGACAGGTGGACCAGCTCGGTCGTCGCGAACGCCCTGGGCGGGCTCTCTGCGGGCGAGATCTCGATCCGGTCGACCGCCAGCAATGTGATCCGCCCCGACGGCCCGGGGCCCGCGGTCGTCAGCGTCTCGAATGCCGGGCCGGCGAGGTCGGGGCCCTCGGCTCGCGACGCGTCGACGACCCCCGACGCGGCGAGGACCGCCGCGAGTCGCAAGGAAATGCAAAGGTGCTTACGCATGGTGATCCACGTCCGGGGCGGCACGCCCTCGCGCCTCATCTCTGGAAGATCGGCAGGAAGTTGTTGGGCATCTGGAGGATGATCAGGGCCATGGCCGTGCCGTATTCGTTGCAGATGCTGTCGTTCCAGTAGCCGGCGGCGGACTGGCGATGGACCAGCTCGTTGCGGATCGCCGGGAACCACTCGTTCCAGTCGTCGCCCCCGCGGATCCACATGGCCTGCGCGGCGTAATAGTGGCCGTAGAAGTAGTGGCTGTAGCGGCTCCCCAGCTTGATCTCGCGCATGAACTGCTTGAGATAGGCCACGCCTTCGGCGACTTCCTTCTCGTCGTAGACCCCGGCGCTCTGCAGCGCGACGACGCCGGCCGCCGAACGCGGGAACGCGCTCGCCCCCCCCTGGAGCATGTAGCGAAAGCCGCCGTCGGGGTTCTGCGCCTGCTTCACGTACTTGATGCAGGCCTCGACCGTCTCCTTGGGGATGAACAGCCCGGCGTTCCGCGCGGCGCGCAGGGCGTTGATCTCGCAGATGGTGACGGAGATGTCGGCGTCGTGGCGCACCGGCTGGTAGCGCCAGCCCCCCTCGTGGTTCTGGGTGTCGATGATGAGACGGACGGCCTTCTGGAGCTTCTCGCGGATCTCGGCCCGGCGCGTCATGCCGTAGGCCTCGGCCAGGAAGAGCGCGCCGAAGCCGTGCGAATACATGGGGCCGTGGGTCGAGGCGGCGGCCACGGCGATGAAGCCGGCCGGCGAGGTGTTGGCCATGACGTAGGCGAGCGCCTTGTCGACCTGGGAGCCGTAGGGGCCCCGGCCCGGCGACGATCCGCCCGCCATGAAGGCCAGGCCGGCGAGGCTGGTGACGGCGATGTTGCCGCGGTAGGTGCCGCTCCCGAACGAGCCGTCGGGCTGCTGCGACCGGGCCAACCACGCGAGCCCGTTCTGGATCGCTCGATCGGCCTCGGGCGTGAGCATCTCGCGCGTGCCGTCGGGGACGTCCCCGCGCACGGCCTCGCCGAAGACGCCCACGGACTGGGCCTTCTCGGCCTTCGGCGCGTCGCCCTTCGCGGGCTCGGCCTTGGGCGCCTCGCCCTTGGGGGCCGGGGCTTCCTGCTTCGCCGCCGGCTGTTCGGCCTTCGGGGCCTCCTGGGCGGCGAGTGGGGAGGCGACGAGCACCGAGGTCGCGGCGACGAGGCAGAGGATGCGGCTTGGGAGGATCATGGCGTCATTCCCCTCGGTTGAGCTTGCCTCGGGAGACCGACAGGTAGTAGCGGCGGATCAGCTCCTGGCTGTTGGGGAGCGAGTCTTCCTTGGACACGTTCTCCATCTCCTGCCTCAGCTCGGGAGGGAGGTGGCCCCAGGCGTCCTTGCCGCCGGCGAGCGATCTCTGGTCGGTGGGTTTGCGGGGCCGTTGGTTGGGGGCGCCGCCGGGATTGTTGCCGTCCTGATCGCCCGGCTGATCGCCGGGCTTGCCCCCCGGCTGCTGAGTCTGACGCTGCGTCATCTTCGACTGCTGCTGGCTCTCCTGGCGGATGCGCTCGATGAGCGTCTCCAGCCGCTTGACGAGCTGCTGCTGCCGGCCGCGGGTCTCGTCGCCCGTGTCGGGCTCGCCCAGGCGCTTCTCGACGTCGCGCATCTCCTTGATGATCTCGCCCATCGGGCCGGAGCCTTCCCCCTGCCCCTCCTCGCGCTGATTGCGCTTGCGGCGGCGGCCGGAGAGTTCTTCCAGCTCCTCGTCGATGGCCTTGTCCTTGTCGGTCAGCCTGGGACGGCGATCGCCGCCCTGGCTCGGGTCCTTCTTCTCCTGATCCTTGTCGCCCTGGCCCGAACCCTGGTCCTTGTCCTCGTCGCCCGGGCCTCCCGGGGGCTTGCGCTCGTCCTTCGCGGTCGGCTCGTCCTTGGTCTGGCCCAGCGATTCGAGGAGCGCGTCCAGGTCCTTGTCCTTCCCGGACAGCTCGTCGGGCCTGGGTTTGGGCCTGGACTTGTCGTCGGGCTTGGCGTCGTCCGCGGGGGCCTGGGGCTTGGGGTTCTCGTCGCCCTTCGCCGCCGGGGCGTCGGGCTTCTTGGGCTCCTCGGGCTTGGCCGCGGGCTTCTTGTCCTCGTCGATCTCCTTGATGAGGGCGTCGAGGGCCGCGTCGGCCGAGGGATCCTGGGCTCGGGCCGGGTCGGGGCCCAAGAAGGCGTACGCGGCAAGGAGGGCCAGGCCGAGCCGCGTCATTCCGCCGACTCGGGCGGCGGGCGACGTCGTTCTGATGAGATTCTCGTGCATGGGTTCATTCCTCTCCGTCGTCGCGGCGGGGACGGGTCATGTCGCGGACGATGTCGGCCAGGGCGCCCTGATCGACGGCCAGGCGCTCGGCCTCGGCGACCTGTTCGGGGGCGAGTTCCTTGCGACGACGCTTCTGCTCGTCGAGGGTCTCGGTGCGGTCGTTGATCTCTTGCTGGAGGGCCTTGATCATTTTGACCTGGGCCGTCGCGGGGATTCCGTCCCCGCCGCCGCCCCCCCCGCCGCCACCGCCGCCGCCCCCGCCCCCCTGGCCGCCGTTCTTGCCGTCGTCGCGTTTGAGGGCCTCCATGAGCTGCTCGAAACGGCGGGCGGCCGCGCGGGCGGGGTCGAGCGTGGAGCCGTCGGTCTTGAGCGCGGCGAGGCCGGCGGCGGCGGCGTCCATGTCGTCGGAGGCGCGTTTGAGGGTCAGGGCGAAGACGGGGGCGCCGTCGAGTCGCTTCACCAGGTCGCCGGTCTCGTCCTTGAGGCCGCCCTGCACCTGGCCGAGGTTGCGGACCCCCACCCGCTGGCCGCGGGTCAGGTCGCCGGCCTCGCGGCGGAGCTTGTCGAAGCCTTCGGCGTCGCCGACCAGCTTGGACTGCCGCTCGGCGAGCGACTTGAGCTGGTCGCCCATCCGCGCGAGCTGCTCGTTGGCCAGCTTCTCCTCGGCGTCGCGGCGGGTCTGCTCGAGCTCGTCCTGGGCGTCGTTGAGGTCGGCCAGGGCTTCCTCTTCCTCGCCGCCGGCCTGTTCGGCGTTGTCGGCGTCCATCTGTTCCTGGGCCTTGCTCATCTTCGAAGCGGCCTTGCCGCCGGCTTTCGAGGCGGCGTCGGCGTTGAGCTTGGCGAGCTTCTGGAGCTGCTTTTTCAGCTCCTGCTGGATCTGCGCCTGCTCCTTGCCGAGCTTCTGCAGCTCTTCCTTGCGCTTCTGGGCGTCGGCGATGTTCTTGGCGTCGCGAGTCGCCTTCAGGTTCTTCGCCTGGCGGGCGCGGAGGTCGCGCAGGTCGGTTTCGGCCTTTTTGAGTTCCTTGACCAGCCGGGCCAGCTCGCGCTCGCGGCGGTTCTGGACGAGGTCGACCAGCTCCTTGAGGTCGCGCTTGGCGGCCTCCTGGCCCGCGCGCGCCTCGCCCATCCGATTCTGCTCGACCCCCTTGGCGGCCTCCTCCATCTTGGCGGCGGTCTGGGCGTCGCGGCTGGCCTGGGCGGCCTCGCGCAGGGCCGAGGCGGCCAGCGGGTCGGACGGGTCGAGCCGGCCGGCCATCTGGTCCATCTTGTCCTGGAGGTCCTGCAGGCCCTTCGCCAGCTCTTTCTGTCGCGCGCCCTGATTCGCCAGGTCGGCCTTCTGCTCGGGCGACAGGTCGCCCTGGTCCTTCCCGGCGAGGTTCATGTTCGCCGCGGCGTCGGTCGCCTGCTTGATCGCCTCCTCCTGCTTCTTCAGGAGGTCCTGCGCGTCCTTGACGACCCCGCGATAGGTCTCGAACTCGCCGAGATCGTCGAGCATCTTCTGCAGCTCGTTCGCGATGGCCCCCTGGTTCTCCTTGGCCTGCGCGAGAGCCTCCTTGGCGGCCTCGCGCGGCGGCTGCGAGCCGCCTTGCTGAGGCTTCGCGGCCTCGCCGGGCTGAGTCTTCGCCGGCTGTCCCGGCTGACTCTTCGAGGCGTCGCCGGACTGGGATTTCGAGGCGTCGCCGGGCTCGTTCTTGGCCTGTTCGCCGGCCTGGGACTTGGCCGCATCGCCGGACTGAGCCTTGGCCTGATCCCCCGCCTGAGATTTGGATGCGTCGCCCGGTTGAGCCTTGGCGTACTCGCCCGGCTGGGCCTTGGCCGCCTCTCCGGCCTTCTTGGACGTGTCGCCGGCCTGGTCCTTGGGGCCCTCGGTCGGCTGGCCGTCGCGGCCCTTGGCGGGGTCGGTTTCGGCCCTGTCCTTGGCGGCGTCGAGGTTCTTGCGGGCGCGGGAGAGGGCCTGCTCGGCCGGGCCGAGGTTCTTGTCGCGCATCTGGTCGAGCTGCGCGAGCATGCGTTCCATCTGTTCCCTGGCGGGGGCGTTGTCGAGCTTGAAGTTCTGGAGGTCGTCGAGGAGGCGGCGGAGGTTGCGTTCGAGGCCGTCCTCGCGGTTGTTGAGCCGGCCTGCGACCTGTCGCTGGACGAGGCCGGCGTTGTCGAGTTCGTCGCGCTGGGGGCGGGACAGGGCGCCGGCCTGGTCGAGGGCGCGGGCGGCGTCGGCGACGGGGGCGGCGGCCTGCTTCTGCATGGCGAGGGTGCGGGCGACCTCCTCGCGGAGGGCTCGTCGGGCCTCGTCGAACTGCCGCGCGGCTTCCTCTTTGGCCACGATCCGCAGCCGCAGCTCGCGGCTCTTGCCGAGGTTCGGCCCGCCGATCGCGTCGAAGTCGCGGGCGTCGGCGTGGAACGTGACGATCGCGCCCGGGGGCAGGTTCAGGGGGGCGAGGTCCCAGTCGTGCTTCACCGACTGGTGCTTCACCATGGCCGTCGAGGATGCGGCGGCGGTCCCGGCCGATCCCGGGCCGACGCCGGCCGGGTCGGCCTCGGGCGCGGACCAGAGCGGCAGGGCGACGGCGTCGTGGGGCTCCGAGTCGCCGCTGGCGACCTGGAAGAGCATCCGGACGGAGTGGATCCCATAATCGTCGTCGACGTCGATCGCGACCGGGATCCTGGCGTCGGGCGGCACGTCGCGGTCGGTCTTGGGATCGACGATCGCGACCCTCGGCGCCTCGTCCTTCACCATCCGGACGTCGTAGCGGACGGCCTCGCGGCTGGTGAACCCCTCGACGTCGGCCAGCGCGAACCAGAACGTCAGATCGCCCGCCGGGGTGAACGCGGTCTGGAACCCGGTCGCGATCGCGTCGAGCGAGGCGGCCGTCGCGTCGGGTACGTCGCTGCGGTGCATCGTGGCGGCCGAGAGCGGCTTGTCGGCCGCGGCGTCGATCTCGACGCGGGTCCCCTCCAGCACCTTGAACGAGGTCAGCCCCGAGGCCAGCGTCTGGGGCGAGAGGCCCGTGTAGGCGGGCGGCGTCAGCCGGACGTCGGTGCGCGCCAGGGCCGGCGGGGTCACGACCCGGACGGCCACGTCGCGGATCGACGAACCGTCGTCGCCCCCCGACACGGAGAACGTGAACGGCTGATCGACGGTCTCGATCCGGCCCCGGAACTCGCCCCCCTCGACGGCCGACAGGACCTCGGTGACGGTCTCGCCGTCGGCGAAGCGATAGACGGCCCGGGCCGAATCGGGGACGCGGCTACCTTGTCCGGAACGGACCACGAGGCTGAAGGCGTCGCCGCGGGCGAGCTTCAAGGTGGTGGCGGCGCGATCGAGCGCCAGGTGCGTGAGCTGGGGCCACCGGTCGCCCGCGAACGGGGCGAAGAGCCGTCGCGCCGCGATCCCCGCCGAGGTCGGGTCGAGCACGGCCGCCGAGGCCGCCAGCAGCAGGGCCGAGGCCGCGAGCGAGGCCGCGCGGACGATGGGGCGGGTGTCGACGACCTCGCGGAAGTCGAGCGTCTCGACCTCGGCCATCGCCTGCTTGATCGTCGCCTCGCGCAGGGCCGGCGAGCCGAACGCGGGGTCGTCGGCGGGGAGCTTGAGGAACTGCACGGTGCTCGCGAGCCGGTCCTCGAGCCCGGGCCAGCGCTCCTCGATCCGCATGGCGACGTCCAGGTCCTCGAACGGGACCATCGCCGGTCGGACGACGCGGCGCCAGGCCGTCCAACCGGCCGCCGCGGCGATGGCGGCGAGGATCGCGAGCCGGACCGTCGGGTCGAGGTGGAAGGCCCAGTCGGCGAGGCCGGCCGCCAGGATCAGCGGGACCGCGACCGCCAGCACCCGGCTCGCCCCGTGCGCCAGCAGCAGCCGGCGGACGCGGTTGCGCAGCGAGGTCAGGCGCGTTTCCAGTCGTGTGCGAGACCGGCTCATCGAGACCCTCCCGGAGACGCGCCGGCACCCGGCCGGCGGCGGTGACTTGGGTCCAGCATCGGGCGAGGTGGCATGTCGTTCATCATACCATCCGCGCCCGTTTCCGCAGAATCCATTCCGAGGCCAGCAGCGTCAGGAACAGGGCCAGGATCGGCCACGAGTTCCAGAGCGGGATCGGCGGGTCGGTCTCCAGGGGGACCTTCGAGGGCTTCGGCAGGTCGCCCAGGAGGCCGGCCGCGGCCGTCGCGGGATAGTACGCGCCGGCCGTGGCGGCGGCGGCCCGGCGCAGCTCGGATTCGTTCATCTGCACCTTCTCGAACTCGCCCGCCGGCGACTCGACGCGGAACCCGGCGGTGGGGATCGGCCCGTCGAGCACGGGGGGGGGCAGCAGCCGCGCGGTGTATTCGCCCTCGGCGGCCTGCGACAGGACGCCCTCGAAGACGTTCCGCGCCGTGGGCGAGCGGCGGAGTTTCAGCGTCCGGCCCGCGCCCCCCTGGCGTTCGACCTGCACCGAGGTCTCGTCGTCGAGCGGGACGAGCCCCGGGTTGGGGAAGCGGACGCGGATCTGGATCGGCTGGCCGCGTTCGTAGGCGCGACGGTCGGTCTGCAGCTCGGCCTGGCGCTTGCCGGCCAGCCGCGAGCGGGCCAGGAACCGGATCGTCTGGACCCAGAACCGGCCGAAATACCTGTCCCCCGAGCGGAACCGCCAGCGCCAGGTGTCGTCGAAGGCGTGGAACATCGTCCGGCCCGAGCCGGCGAACTGGTAGAGGATCAGCGGCAGCTTGCCGTCGCTGCCGGTCGCCGAGGCGTGGTCGACGAGCACCAGCGCGCCGGGCTTCTTGCGGGGGGCCTCGAGGTACCAGAACGACTCGGGGAGGTCCTGCCAGATGCGCGCGCTCTCGGCCTCGTCGCCGCCGAAGCGGAAGATCGGGCTGGTCCGGCCCTCGAGCGTCAGCTCGGGGTGGAAGGGCGCGACCGGAGACCCGACGGCGGACGGGTTGCGGGCGTCGGCCAGCTCGATCGGCAGCAGGGCTTCCAGCGGGGTGCCGCGGTAGGAGAGGGGGTTGAACAGCTCGCCGGCGATGAACAGGACGCCGCCCCCCTTCTCGGTCGCGAACTCCGAGAGGTTCCGCATCTGGGTCTGGCTGAGGTAGCTGGCGTCGACGTCGCCGAAGAGGACGACGTCGTAGGCGAACAGGTCTTCCTTCGAGGCCGGGAAGACGGGTATGGCCGACCGGTCCTGCTCGCTGTATTCGGGGTCGGAGGAGAGCAGGACGACCGACAGGTCGATCGTCTCCTCGCGTTCCAGGTAGTTCTTCAGGTAGCGGAACTCGTAGCGGGGCTCGCTCTCGACGAGCAGGACCTTGAGCTTCTCCTTGCGGACGGAGACGGTGCGCTCGATGCGGTTGTTGTCGACCTGGAGTTCGCGGGGGCGGGGCTCGACCTCCAGGACGAACGACTTGTCGCCGGTCTCCTTGGGGTCGTGGACGATCTCGACCCGGGCGGGCTTGCCGTCGGGGGGGGCGTCGACCTCGATCGACTTGATCTCGCGGCCGGGCTCGTCGGGCTTGGCCCCCGCGGGCCGCTCGCGGAGGCGGACGACGACCTTCTTGCCCTCGAAGCCGCGGGCGGAGAGCTTGGCCTGGAAGCGGACGGCGTCGTCGACGAAGACGACGTCATCGACGAGCAGGTCGGTCAGCTCCAGGTCCCGCGCCGGCTCGGCGCTGCCCACGCCCACGGCGAACAGCGGGACGCCCTTTCGCGCGGCCACCTCGGCGGCCTTGGCGAGCGGCTCGCCCTCGGTGGTCTGGCCGTCGCTGACGAGGATCAGGGCCGAGGGAGGAGCCCCCCGAAGCTCGGTGAGGACCTGGCGGAGGCCGTCGCCGAGCCGGGTCTGCGCGCCGACGGGCTCGACGGCGCGGAGCTTCTCGGCGGCCGGCGCGACGTCCTCGGGGCGGTCGATCTCGGCGAGGAGCCGGGTCGCGTTGGACACCAGGTACAGCCGGACGCGGTGCTGCTTCTGGAGCGTCCGGAGCATCGCCGCGTCGTCATTGAGGAGCAAGCCCTTGGCGACCGCCAGGCGGGTCGTCTCGTCGTCCTTGGCCTTCTTCGGCTCGGCCTTGCCGGGGGCGCCGGGCGCCGAGGCCGCCTTCGCGACCGCGTCGGCGGCGAGCGCGGCGGCCTGGGCCTGGGCTTCGGGCTTCTCGTACTGGTCGGCGATCTGCTCGGAGGCCGAGTCGTCGACGAGCAAGGCGAGGTACGGCAGCCCGGTGCGGTCCACCGAGAGGGCGGCCTCGGAGAGGAGGAACACCGTCAGGAGGATGAGCGCGATCCGGAGCGAGGCCAGGACGGCCTTCATGAGCCCCGAGGCGCGGGTCTCGCGGCGGTAGAGCCAGATCACGAACGCCGAGCCGCCGACCACGACCGAGAGGAGGGCCCATTGCGGCCACGGTTGCTCGAACCGGATGTGGGGCGCGACGGCCTCCCCGGCGCGAGGAGGTTCCACGCCCATGCGGTCGGCCAGGTACTGGAGCAGCGAGTCGATCAACTCAGGCGTCCCTCGGTCGGGCGGTCGCGGTTCGTATCAACAGCACGAGGACCTCTTCAAATCAACGTCAACGGGACCCGGCGCGGCCGAACCGCCAGGCGGCGAACGACTCGAGCATCAGCAGGGCCAGGACGCCGAACAGCAGGGGCCGGTGCAGCTCGCCGCGACGGCCGACGGACGCGGCGCTCCGGGCCAGCTCGCGACCGTCGTCCAGCAGGACGAACTTCCAGCCGGGGAGGCGTTCGGCGAGCCCGGCGCGCTCGAGCTTGGCCGGGTCGCTCTCGGCCGGGTCGGGGTTGGCGGCGAAGGCCAGCTCGGTCGCGACCGGCGGGCCCAGCTTCACCTGGTAGGCCCCGGCGGCGTCGGTCTGCTCGTAGTGGAGCCGGGCGAGCCCCCCCTCGGCCTTGAGCTTGACGGCGACTCCGCCCCCGCCGGGAGGGATGATCGTCACCGGGGCCCCCGCCGCGGCGGCGGGGAACGACTGGTCGAAAGGCCGCCCGACGCGGATCGTCCGCTCGGCCTGCCGGCCCGAGGCCGCTTCCATGACCAGGTCGTGCATGACCGGCGGATAGCTCCGGTGCGCCGGCCAGTTCGACCAGCCGATGTCGGCCGGGAGGGCGACCTGGAAGACCTTGCCGCGGCGGCGGGGCGCCTCGATCACGGCCGGGTCGCCGTCGTCGAAGGCCAGCGCGACCTGGGCCGTCGAGTCCTTGGGGATCGTCAGCTTGTGATAGCTCCAGACCTGCGTCTGGGTGAGGCCGGCGACCACCGGGTCGGCCTGGTTGCGGAAGGCGGCCAGGATGGGGTGGCGGAAGCCCAGGGGGTTGAAGCGGAACGCCGCCTCCTTCTTCGCGGCGTCGCCGACGGTCTCGCCGATCGACGCCGGCAGGACGCCCTTGCCGTCGGCGAACAGCAGGCGGTTGTAGTTCTCGGCCGAGACCTGGTCGCCGCCGAAGACGACGACGCCCCCCCCCTGCTCCAGGAAGTCCTCGAGCGCCTTGACCTCGACGGGGCTGAACTGGGCGACGTTGCAGAGCCCGACCACGTCGTACGCGCCCAGGTCGCGACGGGCGAGCTGGCTCTCGGGGACGACCTCCACCCGCATCGGGTCGGGCTGGTCGCCCGACTCCTCTCCGGGGGCGAGCGCCTGGGCGAGGAAATCGGTCTCGGCCTGGAACGCCTCGGTCTTGAAGTCGCCGTCCACGAGCAGGACGCGGACCGCCTCGCGGACGGTCGCCACCAGCAGCCGGCGGTCGTCGGGGGGCAGCGAATCCTCGTCGATCGAGGCTTCCACCACCCGGTCCCCCGGCGCGGGGAATTGCTGGTTGAAGACGACCGGGACGTCCTCGCCGACGGGCAGGTCGACGACTTGTTCGGGCCCGACGCGGCCGTCGGTCGTGAGCCGGACGCGGACGCCCTGGAACGGCGAAGGGCCGAAGTTCCGCACCAGGGCCGTGACCACGACGGTCGTCCCGGGCGTGACGACCGGCGGGCTCGCCGACAGGCCGACCACGGCCCGATTGCCCGCGCCGGCCTTGCCCAGGTCGATGACCGTCGACCGGGGCCGGCGGGCCTCGATCTTGGCGATCGCCCGCTTCAGGCCCTCGTCGCCCCCGGCGTCGCCGTTGCGGGGCCGCCAGCTCGTCGACTGGAGGTCGCTGAGGAAGACCAGCTCCTTCTGGGAGATCGTCGACGCTTCGAGGACCCGTTCGACGGCTTCGAAGGTGGCCGCCAGGTCGACCCCGCCCTGCCCCTGCGTCAGCTCGCCGACCTCCTTGCGGACCTCGTCGAGGTTGGGTGACGGGTCGCCGACGACGACGCGCGGCGGGTCGCCCATGAGGACGAGGCTGATCGCGTCGCCGCGGCGGGAGTCCTTCACGAGCTGCGCCGCGACGGCCTTGGCCTGGTCGAACCGGGTCGTCCCGCCGGCCCTGGCCGCCATGCTCATCGAGGCGTCCATGACGATCACCCGATGCGTCCGACGCCCCGGGATGACGTTGCCGAACGTCTCCAGGAACGGCTTCGCCATCGCGCCGACGACCAGGGCCACGAGCAGGCACCGCAGCGCCAGCAGCAGCCACTGCTCGATCCGGATCCGCCGCTGGTTCTTGGCGAGCGCGGCCGTGAGGAACCGCATGGCCGCCCACCGGACCTCGCGCCGCTTGCGGCGGTTCAGCAGGTGGATCAGGATCGGGATCGACGCCGCCGCGAGCCCGTACAGGAGCCCTGCGTTGGCGAATCCGAGGGCCAGGAGCGGTGCGAAGGTGGGCATGGACACCTTTTAGGGGACGGGAACTCGGGGCTCGGACGGGTTTCCGCTCGGGCTAGCGCGTGCGCGAGGCCCGCGCCGCGAGATAGGCGGAGAGGGCCAGGTCGAGGGGCTGGTCGGTGCGGAGCGGGACGTAGTCGATGTCGATCATCCGGCAGCCTTTCTTGAGCGCGTCGAGGTACGCGGCGACCTCTTTGCGGTAGGCGGCCCCGAGGGCGACGGGGTCGGCGGCGACGTCGGGGAGGCCTTCCATGCCCAGGAACAGGGTCGGGTCGCGGAACGGGAAATCGACCTCGTCGGGATCCAGGACGTGGAAGACGACGACCTCGTGGCGGCGGTGTCGGAAGTGCTTCAGCCCGGCGAGGACCTTCGTCGGGTCGTCGAGCAGGTCGGAGAAGATCGCGACCACCCCGCGCTTCTTGAACCGCTCGGACAGGTCGTGGAGCACGGCCCCCAGGTCCGACTTGTCGCGGGCGGGGGTGACGTCCAGGAGGTGGATCACCTCTTTCAGGTGCGATGGCTGGCCCGCCGGCTTCAAATAGCGCCGGACCGCGTCGTCGAAGAGGGCCAGGCCGACCGAGTCCTGCTGCTGGAGGACCAGGTAGGCCAACGCCGCGACGACGAACTGCGCGTACTTGAACTTCGAGACCCGGCCCTCGGCGGCGTAGGCCATCGACTCGCTCGTATCCAGGAGCAGGTAGAGGAGGAGGTTGGTCTCCTCCTCGTACTGCTTGAGGTAGAGCTTGTCGGTCTTGGACCAGACCTTCCAGTCGACGTGGCGGACGTCGTCGCCGGGGACGTACTCGCGGTGCTCGGCGAACTCGACCGAGAATCCGTGGTACGGGCTGGGGTGCATGCCGGCGACGTAGCCCTCGACGAGCAGGCGGGCCTGCAGGTCCAGGCCCTCGACGCTAGCTAGCGTTTGCGGATCTAAATAGCTTTGGTAGTTTTCCACTCTGCTCGGCCTCGCGTTCGTCGACGGGGACGGTCTTGATCAGGCGCTCCACCACGTCGTCGGGCTTGAGGCCCTCGGCCTCGGCGTTGAAGTTGGTGATGATGCGGTGGCGGAGGACCGGCTGGGCGACCGATCGGACGTCCTCGATCGAGACGTGGAAGCGGCCGTGGAGGACGGCCCGCGCCTTGGCCGCCAGGACCAGGTACTGGCTGGCGCGGGGGCCGGCGCCCCAGCTGACGTAGTCGCGGACGAACGTGGGCGCCTCGTCGCGGTCGCGACGGGTGGCGCGGGTCAGGCGGACGGCGTACTTGACCACGTGGTCGGCCACCGGCACGCGGCGGACGATCTCCTGGAGCGCCAGGATCTCGTTGGCCGAGAGGACCTTGCTGACGGACGGCCGGGTCGCGCTCGTGGTCATCCGGACGATGTCGACCTCTTCGTGCTCCTCGGGATAGTCGACGAGGACGTTGAACATGAAGCGGTCGAGCTGGGCCTCGGGGAGCGGGTACGTCCCCTCCTGCTCGATCGGGTTCTGGGTCGCCAGGACGAAGAACGGGTCGGGCAGGCGGTGCCGCTCGCCGCCGACGGTGACCTGCCGCTCCTGCATCGATTCCAGGAGCGCGGCCTGGGTCTTGGGGGGCGTCCGGTTGATCTCGTCGGCGAGCACGATGTTGGCGAAGACCGGGCCGCGGAGGAACTTGAACTGGCGGAGTCCGGTCGCCTTGTCCTCCTGGATGACCTCGGTCCCGGTGATGTCCGAGGGCATGAGGTCGGGCGTGAACTGGATCCGGTTGTAGGTGAGGTTGAGGGCGTCGGACAGGGTGTGGATCATCAGGGTCTTCGCCAGGCCGGGGACGCCGATCAGCAGGCAGTGGCCCCGGGCGAAGATGGAGATCAGCAGCTCTTCCAGCACCTTGTTCTGGCCGACGATCACCTTGCTCATCTCGGCCAGGAGCGTGTCGTAGGCGGACTTCAGGCGCTCGACGGCCGCCAGGTCGTCCTGGCCGGGCGGGGGGCCCTGCGTCGCGGGGGCTTCCTGGTCTTTGGGGTCGGCGTCGCTCACGCGGGGTCCTCCCTTGGTTGGTCGCTGCGGGGCCGTCCGGCCTCCGGATCGGTAGTGTATCGCGGTCGGCCGCGGGATGTCAGGGGCGTCCGCCCGGCCGTCGTCGGCTCATGGCGCGAACCCGGCGGCCGGGCGGTCGCCGAGCGCCCAGAGGGCGTGCGGCGTGGCGACGACGGCGCCGCGGGGGTCGAGGCGGAGCGCGACGTCCTCGATCGGGGCTGGCAGCATGAACCGCTGGACCAGCGCGCCGTCGGCCTGGCGGCGGACGACCACCGGGAGCGACTCCGTCGCGTCCTCGGCCATGCCCGACGATTCGGGATAGGCGACGACCGCGCGGTCGCTCAGGGCGATCGACCAGCGGACGAGCTTCGGCCCGGCCAGCGGCCGGCTCCAGAGGGTCGTCCCGTCTTCCAGGGACAGGGCCCTCAATTGCTGCTCGCTGGACCAGAAGAACCGCCGCTCGTCCATCGCCGAGGCGTCCGGACGCTCGCCGAGGTCGTCCACCCCGAGGAGCGCCGACCAGCGCCGCAGGCCGCCGACCGGGTCGAGGCGGACCAGGGTCCGGCCGTCGTGGATGACCAGCAGGCGTTCGGCGTCGACGATCGGCCGGGGGGGGCCGTTCACCGGCAGCTCGGCGCTCTCGCGGTAGTCCCAGTCGAACTGGCCGCGCGTCAGGTCGAGCTTCTTGACGGTCCGGCGGTCGGTGACAACGATCGCGTGCTCGTCGTCCAGCGGCACGGCGGCCCGCTGGAGCGACTCGCCCTCGGCGAGGGGCCGGCGCGAGACGCCGCGGCCGGTCTCGGTCTCCAGGACGACGATCTCCAGGGGCTTCCCGGTCTGGATCACGAGCCGTTCCGGGCCGATCCAGACGAGGGGGTTGATGCCGCCTCCGCGGGCCGAGAACGACCAGTCGACCAGCCCCGTGTCGCCGTCGAGGGCCAGCAGCTCGTCGTCGCCGCGGAGCACGAACAGTCGGCCGCCGACGGCCTGGAAGCCGTGCAGCGGCGCCGCGAGGGGCTCGCCGGCCGCGGGCGCGTCGGGCCTGGGGGCCGCGTCGCGGGCGAAGGGGTCGAGGCCGGGCCGCGCGCCGGGCTCGGCCTCGGGCCCGAACCGCCAGCGGACGGCGCCGGTGCGGGCGTCGAGCCCCAGGACGCGGGCCGGGGTGGCGGCGACGAGCTTGTCGGCGAGGTAGCCGACCCAGGCGGCGCGGGCCCCGAGGTCGGCCGTCCAGCGGCCCTCGCCGCCGGCCGGGTCGAGCGCCGCGAGGGCCGTCGCGGAGGCGAGGAAGGTCCGGCCCGAATCGACGGCCGGGGGGACGCCGACGGCGGTCACGGGCCGGGACGAGTCGGCCCCGTCGCCCCCGCGCCAGAGCCAGCGGCGGACCAAAGGCGAGGGCGAGGACGGCCGGGCGCGGTCGGCGGCGATCCGGGCGAGGGGCTCGCGGGCCAGCTCGGCCGAGGCCAGCTCGGCGGCGTCCGCCTCCTTCGCCCCCGGCTCGGCCTCGATCCGCACGCCGGGGAATCGGGCCTGCAGGCGGAGGTAGGCGTCGCGGGCCGGGACCAGGAACCCCTGCGCCTCGTAGGCGCGGGCGAGCCGCCAGAGGGCCCGGGCGCGGGCCTCGTCGTCCGGGGACGACAGGGCCAGCAGCCGCTTGTAGACGGTCGCGGCCTCGGCCGGCCGGGCCTCGGCCTCGAGCGCCTGGCCCAGGGCGATCAGCGCGTCGGGGACGACCTCGGCGGCCGGGAAGGCCCGCGCCGCCTCGGCCAGGAGCCGGGCGTCGCGGTTCAGCCGGCCCTTCTCGTACAGCTCGCGGGCACGGCGGTCGTACTCCGCGTAGGACGCCCGCCCTCGCTCGCGGACGACGGCGGCGAGCCGGTCGCCGACGAACAGGTCGGCCCGGACGCCGCGGCGACCGTCGTCGGAGGCGACGGTCAGGGCCCCCAGGCGGTCGTCCCCCAAAAGCTGCTGGAAGACGTCGACGGCCTCGGCCGGCCGGGCCAGGTCGAGGTACGCCTCCGCGAGCGTCAGCCGCGCCTTCAGGCGGTCCAGCGGCTCGCGGGCGACCTTCGTCGCCGACTCCAGACGCGTCAGGGCCTCGTCGGGCTTCTTGTCGCGCCGGAGGTCGGCGGCGACCCGGAGGAGCAGCCGGAACTCGTGGTCCCGCGCCGCCTCGATCAGGGGCGCCCCGTCGACGGTCTCGGCCGGCCTGGCGTGCCGGGCCGCGGCCTCGTACGACGCCAGCGCCAGGTCCGCGCCCCCGGCCGCCTCGGCGGCCCGCGCCAGCCGGTAGTGCGCCGGCCCGAAGTCGGGGCGGCGGGCGATCTCCTCGCGGTAACGCTCGATCAGCCGGCTGTTCTGGCAGAAGACGGTCAGGCCGTCGTTCTGGGCGACGATCAGGTAGCCGTCGCCCGCCACGAGGTTGCCGCCGGTCGTCCGGTAGGTCTCGGCCAGCCGGATCGGCGGCGCGACCAGGGTCGCGGTCGTCTGGTCGAGGATGTGGATCTCGGTCCGGGTCGGCCAGTAGATCCGACCCCCGGCGAGCAGCCCCCGGCCGAAGCCCTCGCGGCCGCCCGCGTCGGGCCAGGCGTGCAGCAGCCGGCCGTCGCGGACGTCGAACAGCAGGACGCGGTCGCCCGTGGCGACCAGCCGGCCCTGGGCCACGCCCAGCAGGTGGGCGATCTTCACGTCCTCCGGGATCGACTCGGTCTTCCATCGCAGCCGCCCCGTCTGGGCGTCGAACGCGAAGATCGCCGAGGCGTCGCCGGGCGCGACGAAGACGGTGCCGTCGTGGACCACCGCCGGGTTCAGGTCGCGCTCGCTGGCAGCCGCGCCCCGCCCCGTCTCGTGCCGCGGGTAGGTCGCCACCCAGAGGATCGAGCCGGTCTCGGCGTCGAGCGACACCACCGCGCCCAGGTTCGTCTGGTAGTAGAGCGCCGGGCCGTCGAGCGACAGGAGGCGGCTCCCGGGGTCGCCCGTCCCGACCCCCATCATGCCCATGAACGCGTCGTTCTCGGACGCGGCGGCCCCCAGGTAGCGGATCCAGCGGAGCGAACCGTCGACCGCGTCGTAGCTGGCGACGTAGGTCGCGGTCTGCTCGCGGCGGTCGGTGACGGCGACGTAGACGTTCCGCGCGTCGGCGACGGGAGCCCCCTCGAAGGCGACGGTCCGGCTCCCCTGGTCGCCCGGCCGGTCGGGGAGGGAGAGCTCGCTCGAACGCCGCATCCACAACTTCTTGTCGCCCGGCCGGTCGCGGTCCAGGGCGAGGATGCAGCTCCCCGCGCCTCCGCCGCCGTCGCGCATGGCCATCCTCGGGATGTTCGGGAAGCTCGGGGCCGACGGGCCCATCCTGGCGTAGATCCGACGGCCGACGGCCGTGAGCGTGTACCGCGGGGCCGTCCAGAACGGCTGCTTGGCCTGGAGGCCCGCGTCGCCCCCCTCGGCGTCGTAGGTCCACGCAGGCTGGACCGTCGCCGCGGCGTCCTCGGCCGAGGCGTCGGGCCGGTCGCTCAGGTTGTAGGCGAGCACCTTCGAGCCGTCGCAGACGACCACCTGGTCGCCCAGGACGATCGGATGATATCCCAGCAAGCGGTCGGGCGGGAACGACGCCCCCTGACCCATGCCCCGAGGCCCCGGATAGCCCCCGCGCGCTGGGGTGATCCGATCCAGCGGCGCCCGCCACTGCATCGAACCGACGTCGACCGCCTCGGCCAAAACCTTGTCCCGCGTCGGCGACCCGCCGAAGGTCGGCCAGCGGGCGTCGCTCTGGGCCGGCGGGGCCAGCGAATCGGACGCGACCGCCGCCGCCAGACTCTCGGCCAGGAGACCCTTCCGGCCCGCCAACGTGCCGGCGACTTCGCCCCGCCGCTTCGCGTACGTCGCGACCTCATCGGCCACGGCCGGCGCCCCCGCGAGGGCCGCGTGGGCCAGGATCTTCTTGGCCTCGACGCGGACCAGGTCGACGGATGGGTCGGGGTGGACGAAGTTCAGGGGGCTTGCCGGATCGTCGGGGACGAGGCGACGGTACATCGCCACGGCCTCGCCGAACCGGCCGTCCTGGAACGCCAGGTCGCCCAGCAGTTCCAGCGCGTCGTCGCCCCACGAGGTGCAGAACGCCTCGTCGACGACCCGTCGCAGCAGCGAGGCGTCGCGGCGCTCCTTGCCTTCCCTGTACCAGCGCTCCGCCTGGGGGTCGCGCCGGGTCCGGTAGGCCGCCAGAGCCTCGGGCGGGAGGCCCGCCAGGGTGCGCTGGCAGTAAGCCCGGAGGTCGACGTAGAGCGTGAAGTCGTCGTCGCGGCGGGCCGCGTTCGCGTTGGGGGCCGCCTCGCCGACGGGCGCGACCAGGTCGCGGGGGAGCCGTGCGACCTTGTCGCCGAACTGGTCGATGATCCGCTGATAGATGGCCACGGATTCAGACCACTGGCTCGATCTGGCGTGATTGGCGGCGTTGCGAAGCAGGGATTCCGCGGCCTCGCTGGAATCGGGGTAGAACTTCGAGGCGCTCCGCCCGGGGATCTGGGCTCGGGCCGCCGCCGTCAGGACGACCACGCAGACCAGGAAGACTCCGAAGGTTCGGGACGGAGCCGCGGCGCGGTCGCGCCGGTCGAGCCGGGACCAGGTCATCCTCGCTCCCCTCTTCCCGATCGTCGTGATCGGATACGGTCCGAAGCCTCGATCAACCACTCATGAACCGCTCGCCCGTCGAAGGGCGTCCGTCTTCGCCTCAGCCTCACATTGTACGCGCCGACTCCACGCCCTTGGCAACCCCATTGGCAAATCCGGTACCGCTCTCCTATTTTCCGCGCGAGGAGGGTTGGCAGGCCGGGGATCAAGCCTCGCCTTTCTTAACAGAGCGACGATCGATACCGATCCGGCCCTTCCATGCCGCGCCGTTGTGCATCATGGCATCGACATGTGGCGTACACCCATGCTTCGCCACACGACCGGCCGAAACTCATCTGCCCACGAGGAGATACTCCTCCACGAGCGCCCGCTCGACCTTCCCGTGGGTGCCGAAGTGGTAACGGTGGGGCTTCTTGTGGATCGCGACTTCCGACTTGTGGCGGCGCAGCAGGCCCTCGAGCTGCTCCAGGTCGGGATAGCCGTTCGAGCTGTAGGACAGGACGATGATCGCGTTGCGGTACGTGCGGAAGAGCCGGTCGAAGGCCTCGACGGCGCTTCGGCGATAGCTGAACGGCGTGTGCGGCTTGGCGATCTTCTTCACACGCGTTTCTTCCATGATCTGGACGCCCCTCCAGTAGCAGGAGAGCCCCTCCAGGAAGTGGTAGCGTTTCATGTAGCAGTTGTCGTCGGAGCGGGGGACGTACGGGGGGTCGAGATAGACGAGGTCGACTCCCCGCGGATCCGGATCGAAAACGTCGGCCCGTCGCGCCGAGTGGCGAACGCCGTTGTCGAACACGAGCCCGTTGAAGACGCCCACCTGCTCGCGGAAATGCTCCTCGATCGAGAGCCGCAGGTCGCGGCGGCCGTCGTCATAGCGCGAGAGGTCGCCCGACAGGGTGAACACTCCCCGAGGCTGCTTTTTCAGGCACGATCGAATCAACGCCGCGCGGGCCAGGGACCGCAGGCGGGGATTCTCCAGCTCGTCGATGTTGCCGCAGACCCGATCCAGGAATTGCAGGTCGGGGGGCGTGAAGAAGACGCCGGCGAAGGTCGTCTCGATGAAATTGGGGCCGTCGCAGCGACGCGCCAGCAGACGCGACAGGGCCCGGTCGTCGATGCGGTCGCCGTCGTTGGCGAGGGTCGCCTCGGCGAGCACGGCGGGGAAGTTCAGGAAGTCGGAGGCCGCCACGGCCTTGCCCATCGCCTTGAGCAGGTAGGCGACGCAGCCGCCGCCGACGAACGGATCCGCGGCCGTCTCGAACGGCAGGCCGTCGAGCACCTCGTGGATCCAGGGCAGGAGCCGATGCTTCGACCCCATGTAGCGCAGCTCGGGATAGCCGGCGGCGCGATCGAGGGGGGAGACGGGGCCGGGAGTCTCGACGCTCCGCGATTCCACCGCTCCCTCCCCGGGCCGGACCGGGGCTCGACCGATCCGGTCCGCTTCGCGGGTCACTTGATCTGGTTCGGTTCCAGCTTGATCGAGCCGACGTCGGTCGCGGCGCCCGCCTTGACGGCGACCGGGGCGCCCTTGGCCTTGCCCTCGTTGATCCAGCCGGCCTTCTCCTGCCAGACGACGAGGTTCTGGGCCCCCGCGGGGACGCCCTTCAGCTCGAACGAGCCGTCCTTGCCGGTCACGGCGAAGTACGGATGGTCGAAGACGGCGATGTACGACTTCATCCAGGGGTGGATGTCGCAGGCGACCATCAGCGGCCGGCGCTCGGCCTCGAGCTTGACTTCCATGGTCCCGCCGACGCCCAGCATCTGGTTCAGCGAGGCGTTGCTGAAGCCGTTGTAGCGGACGTTGTGGTTGACCGGGTCGCTCGACTTGATGACCAGCGGCTGCTCCTTGTAGATCCCCTGGATATAGGGGACGAACTCGCAGTCCTTCTGGTCGAGGACGGCCTTGGGGTGGGCCTTCAGAAGGGCCTTGACGGCGTCGGGGTTGGTCCCCGTCGGCTTGACGAGATACACCAGGGCGCCGGCGACGCCCTTGGATTCGGGGTCGATCTGCAACTCCTGCGAGACGATCGGGCCGTTGACGCCGCAGACCTCCAGGTCCTTCGTCGCCTTGCCCTTCTCGACGAGCACCTTGGCGGCCGGGACGGTGCTGCCGGCCCACACGACCTTACCCTTGATCGAGCCGGGCTCCTGGGCGACGGCCGGGGCGACGGCCAGGGCCGCCGTCGCGGCGGCGAGGGCGAAGGCGTGGACGAGACGCGCGGAACGGGACATGGCGGGATCCTCCGGGGGATGGTGGGTGTTCACTGCGATCCGCGGGCGGGTTGATTCGGGTGTGAGCGACCGGGCCGTGGAAACCGCCTCGGTCCGACCGCGCCGCGCGAGGCGTCAAGATCGGAGGTCGCCGTCCCCTCACGATACCAGGACGGCCCGGCCGTGTTGAGACGCCACCCCCGAAAACCGAGAGGCCGGCGGCCTCCCGCCGGTCATTCGGCCTTCGGCTTGGCGGGCTCCGGGGCCGTCTTCGGCGGGTCGCCGGGCGCGACCGACGGGTCGACCTTGTCGACGGGCGTCTCCGCCGGCTTCTCGGCGGGCGGCGTCGGCGCGGGCGTCGACGCCGGAGGCACCACGACGGCGTCGCCGACCTCGGGCGATCCGCCGCATCCCGAGAGGCCGAGGCCGAGGCCGATCGCCGCCGCGAGGGCGAGGGAGTTCAGGACGCGCATGGTGTCGTCTCCAGGTTGGATGGGGTTCTCGATTCTCAGCCCTTCTCCCCCGGGAGAAGGTGGCCCGAAGGGCCGGATGAGGGTCGTCGCGCTTCGAGGCGGCCCGAGCTCCTCCGCCCCCTCACCCTCACCCTCTCCGTCGCCGGCGTTTCGCACGGTCGAGCCGGCGGTCGAAGGCGATCAGCAGGGCGGCGGCGGGGAGCATGAGGATCAGCTCGGCGGCCAGCAGCCGGGGGCCGTTGCGGTCGATCCAGCGGGCGGCCCGGCGCGACGCCTCGGAAGGGGCGACGGGCCTCGACTCGTCCAGGGCGAATCCGCTCGCCAGGTAGGCCAGGGCCGTCAGCACGAAGGCGACCGCCAGGGCCAGCAGGACCAGGTGGAACGGGTTCGCCAGGACGTCGCTCTTGCGGGCTCGCGAGGCCATCGGCGGGCGTCCGCTCAGGCCCCGTCGAAGACCCACTGCGAGCCGGCGATCGCGTACTCCACGACCTCCTCGGGCTTGAACCAGAGGGCCATCTCGCGAGCGGCCGATTCGGGGCTGTCGCTGCCGTGGATCAGGTTGTTCTGCTTGCTGCTGGAGAAGTCGCCGCGGATGGTGCCCGGGGCGGCGGCCGTGCCGTTGGTCGCGCCCAGCATGGAGCGCACGACGGCGACGGCCTCGTTCCCCTCGAGCACGCCGACCACGACCGGTCCGCCGGTGATGAAGTCGATCAGGCCCTCGAAGAAGGGCTTGCCGGCGTGCTCGGCGTAATGCTTCTCGCCCAGGGCTCGGCCGACCTGCAGCAGTTTCAGGGCGGCGACCCGCAGCCCCTTGGACTCGAACCGGGCGAGGATCTCGCCCACCAGGCGGCGCTGGACGGCGTCCGGCTTGAAGATGATCAGGGTCTTCTGCATGAGAGGAAGCTCGCGGCGCGGCGTGCGCCGTTTCATGGGGGGGGACAAGAGGGTGTGCATCGGGCCGATCGGTCACCGAAACGGCTGGGAGGTAGTTTATTCGCCGGCCGGCGGGTCGTGCAACGTCCCGTCGGCGATCACCCAGGGGATCTCCCGGAAGTCGTCGCGGCCGAGCCGCCAGGCGCGGACGTCGGGCGGGTCGTTCAGCAGCGAGACGATGATGCGGGGGACGGCCCCGTAGTGGTTCTCGTCCAGGTCGGTCCGGCTGGGGATCGCCTCCCAGCGGGGGTGGGAGTGGTAGATGGCCAGGATCTCGGCGTCGCGGCGGCGGAGGTCGACGACGGCCTCGATCAGGTCGCGGGGGTCGGCGTCGTAGCGGGTCTCGGCCGACCCGGCCGCGTTGCGCAGGGGGTGGAACGAGGAGACCCGCGGCGGTACGCCCCCGAGCAGGCCGCAGCACTCCCGGGGCGACTCGCGGAGGCAATGGTCGACCATCGCCGCGACGACCTCCGCGGGGATCGCCAGCGGGCCGGCGAAGCCCTCGGGGTCGAACGGCGGTCGGGCCACGGGCTCAGGCCTCGGGGAAGAGCGGCGTCGACAGGTAGCGCTCGCCGAGGTCGGGCAGGAGGACGACGATCAGCTTGCCGGCGTACTCGGGCTTCTTGGCCAGCGCGACCGCCCCGAACGCCGCCGCCCCGCACGAGATGCCGCAGAGCATCCCCTCCTCGCGGGCGAGCCGCCGGGTGGTCTCGAAGGCGTCCTCGTCGCGGACGCCGATGACGTCGTCGAGGATCCCCACGTCGAGCACGTCGGGGATGAACCCGGCGCCGATCCCCTGGATCTTGTGCTGGCTGGGCCGCAGCGGGTCGTGCCGGCGGAACTGGCTGATGACCGGCGAGTTGGCCGGCTCGACGCCGATGATCTTCACGCTCGGCTTCAGCTTCTTGAGCACCTGGCCGACGCCCGTGACCGTGCCGCCCGTCCCCACGCCGGCCACGAAGACGTCGACGGCGCCCTCGGTGTCCTGCCAGATCTCCTGGGCGGTGGTGCGGCGGTGGATCTCCGGGTTGGCGGGGTTCTTGAACTGCTGGGGCATGAAGGCCTTGGGGAGGCTCTTGAGCAATTCCTCGGCCTTCCGGACGGCGCCGGGCATCCCCTCGGAGGCCGGGGTCAGCACGATCTCGGCCCCGAACGCCTTGATCAGCCGCCGCCGCTCCAGGCTCATGCTCTCGGGCATCGTCACCATCAGGCGGTAGCCCCGCGACGCGCAGGTGAACGCCAGGGCGATGCCGGTGTTGCCGCTGGTCGGCTCGACGATCACGGTGTCGGGGTCGATCAGGCCCTCGGACTCGGCCGCGTCGATCATCGCGACCCCGATCCGGTCCTTGACCGACCAGAGCGGGTTGAAGTTCTCGAGCTTGGCGACCACGGTGGCCTTCGCGCCGTCGACGACCCGACGCAGCCGCACCAGCGGCGTGCCGCCGATGGTCTGGGTGATGTCGTCGTAGATCCGTCCGTGCGACCTGACCTGCTCCCCGGCTTTCATATCACGTCCCCTTCGACGCCCCGCACTGCGATCCCGATACCCCGAGAAGATCGGCTGCGACGCGTCGCTCGATTCACACCGCCACCCGCGAAATTTCGATCATCATAGTAGACAATCTCGCGGCAGCACAAGGCTACGGGTCTTCGTGGCGGTCGGGCCGACTTTTCGGGGCGGCCGACGAGGTTTTCAAACGGCCTTCGTCGGCGCAACGTGGGGGTCGGGCTCGATCTCGGGCATCTCGGCGAAGCGGGCGAGGACCAGGACGGCGGCCGCCATCGCCAGGTACGCGGCGGACCAGTAATAGGGCGTCTGGTGCGCCGAGGCCTCGGCCCGGCCCAGGGCCTTCAGCTCGGCGACGACGGCGGCCGGCGGCATCACGGCTCCCGAGGGCAGGGGCGAGTGGATCACGCCGAACCAGGCGAAGGCCGCCGCCAGCAGCAGCACGGCGACCGTGGCGCGGACCCGGCCGTCGATCAGGGTCGCCAGGCCCGAGCCCCAGAGCAGGCTCGTGACGATGAAGCCGCCCGAGAGCGTGGTGACCGAGCCGATCCAGTGCTGGACGTTCGACGGCAGTTGGTCGAACGGCCTGTCGACCAGCGGCAGGACCTGGTTCACCGCCAGCAGCGCCAGGTACGCCAGCGCCGGCACGCACGCGAAGGCGACGGCCGGGAAGTGGCGGAACGGCGTGGCCTGGAACGACTGCGCGGTGATCTCCAGGCCGATGAAGATGAGGATCGGGAAGACGACCGCCTTGGGGAGCAGGAAGAAGATCCAGTCGAAGCAGCCCAGCACGCCGACGGCCCCGATGAAGACCGCCGTCGCCAGGGTGTACGCCGCGCGGGCGCCCATGGCCTTGTACGCCGGGTGGCCGATGTAGGGCGTCGACTGGATCACCCCGCCGAGCCCGCCGCCGACGAGCGTCGCCAGGCCTTCGGCCGCGACGATCAGGCCGGTCGGGTACTCGTCGCCGACGGCCGCCGCGCTCTCGGTGCAGTCGACGCCGCCGATGATCGTCGCCAGGGCCAGCGGGATCGCCACCGGCAGGTAGCCCGCCGCCTCGCGCCAGTGGAGCTGGAACCAGGCCCACCAGCCGGCCATCGGGAAGGGGAGCGAGAACCGCAGCCAGCTCTCGGGCCGGCCCCCCTCGGCCCCCGGCCCCAGGTCCGCCAGGTACATCCCGTAGTAGATCGCGCACCCGACGCCCACCGCGCAGACCATCCCCGGGGCGCGGTCGGGGAGCTTCCATCGGGCGGAGAGCGTCGCCAGGACCACGATCAGGGCCGCGAAGCCGGCCACCGGCTGGGCCGCGACGTCCAGCAGCGGGAGGAAGCTGATCAGCACCAGCGCGATCGCCGAGAGCGAGCCCAGCAGCCCGGCCCGGGGGACGACGCGGCGGATCCAGCCGCAGAACGGGGCGCAGGCCAGCTTGAACAGCCCCGACGCCAGCAGCATGGCGATCCCCAGGAACCAGGCGTGCTCGGCCGCCGCCGCGGCGTCGAGCCCCCTCCCCTTGGCGGCGACGAACGCCGGGCCCAGGATCAGGAAGACCGAGCCGAACGTGCTGGGCGTGTCCAGCCCCAGCGGCATCGCCGTGACGTCCGACCGACCCGTCCGCCGCGCCAGCGCGAAGGCCATGACCGTGAAGATCAGGTCGCCGACCAGCACGCCGACGGCCGTCCCGGGGATCATCCGCGTGAGGATGAAATCGCGCGGGAAGCCGAAGGCGACGACCAGCAGGCTGGTCATCAGGATCATGTCGCCGATGTTGTCGATCATCAGCCCGAAGAAGGCGTTGACGTCGCCCGTCCGGGCCCATTCGTACCTGTCGCGGTCGCGGAGTTTCGGTGCGGGTGCGGCGGCGATGCTCACGGCGGCGTCCCCTCGCGGGCTGTTGGGGCCGGAAGTTCGACCGGCGCGCGCCCGAACGATCCGGGGTTCGGCGGCGGGGAGAGGGGCCGGGCTCGTCTCGAAGAAACGCCAGTCTACCGCGATGCGGCGACGGCGTCTCGACCCGTCCGCCCTTTCCGCGCCTCGGCGATCTCTCGGAGGTCGTCGTCGATGATGACGGCCTCGGCCGTCCTCGGGGCCCAAAGCGGCCGGCGGCGGGCCATGGCGGCCTCGGCGGAGTCGTGGTCGCCCCCCTCGCGCTCGAAATCGCCGAGGCGTTCGAACGCCCTGTCGAGGATCCTCCGACAGCCGATGTCGTCGGGCGCGGCGGCGTGGAGGCCCTTCGAGGCGTCGATGGCATGGATCATCGCCTCGCGGGTTCGCGGACGCTCGGCGTGGTTCCTGAGCGCCTTCACGGTCTCGGTCCAGGACTCGCTCAGGGCAAGCAGGCGATGGGCGGGCGGCCCCCATTCCGGGGTCGCCCCGAGCGTCTCGCGGGCCTGTTCGCAGAGTTGCAGGCTACGCAGCCGATCGCCGCCGAGGCGATGGGCCCGGGCGGAGAGGACGAGGGCGTCGGCGAGTCGTACTCGGGACGCCACGGGCTGGTTCTTCTCTAGTTCACGCAAGCCCTCTTCGAAGGCCAACGTCGCTTCGACCAGGAGGTTGCGGCGGGCCGCTTCATCCTTCCCGGCGTCGACGCAGGGAAGGGTCAGCCACCTGTTTTCAGAGAGCAAACGCTCGCGGAACGAAAGCAGCCGGCCGCCGTCGATCGGGTGTCGTCCGTCGCGAGACTCGGCCGCGAGCCCCTCGGTCAGCCTGGGACCGAACACCGTCGAGTCCGTGTCGACGGACGCTCGCTCGCGTTCGATCTTCAGCAGGCGGGCGCAACGTCCCCAGACGCTCGCTTCGTTGCGAAAGGTGAGGCCGTCCTCACTTGCCGACCTGAGCCACTCCAAGCGGCCGATGCCGTCTCGGATCCGGCCCTCGGCTTCGGCGATCGACGCCTGCCGGATCGAGTGGTCGCGAGACGCCCGAGCCAGCTCCAGAATCGCTCCGACCAAGGATTGCGTCGCATCGTCTTCGTCCTCGCCCTGGGACGGCTGGAGCGGTCAGGCGGCGATGACCGCGAGCAGCGGCGGCGGGAGGCCGGAGGCGAGGGCCTTGAACACGGCCCCGACCCGCCCCGGCCGATGCCCTGGAAATCGACCACGCCGGGGATCGCCCGGCGGCGCGTCGACTTCGATAAGGGCGGCGGGTGGCAGTTCGGCGTCGCCCGGCTCAATCCCGACGGCAGCCCCGACGCCACGTTCGATACGGACGGTCAGGCCACGGTCTCGTTCGTCGGGGCGAGCCACGCCTATGCGGTCGCCGTCGACAGCCTCGGTCGCATCATCGTCGCCGGTTCGGCCGCCACGACCGCCGGGTCGTCCTTTAGCACGGTCGACGATTTCGTGGTGGCTCGGCTCAACTCCGGGGGGCCGCTCGATATGACCTTCGGATCGGGCGGCCGGACCAACGTCGACTTCAGCGCCGGCGACCCCCGCTCCGACCACGCCTACGCCATGGCCATTCAGTCGGACGGCAGGATCGTCCTGGCGGGTGACTCGGTGCCGTCCCCCTCGGTGGCCCTGGGGAGCTTCGCCCTGGCGCGGCTGAACGTCGTCGCGCCTCCAACCGATGGCGGTGGTGGCGGCGGGACCGATCAGAACCCGGGAAAAGGCCCGAAGGGCCGCATCAACTTCTTCTACGGGCTCAACCGACGTCCGGTCACGAGGAGTCCCGCCCCGTTGTAGCCGGCCCCGGCGGCCGCGCCTGTCTCGGTCGCGGTCCGACGACCGACGTTCCGGATCCCTTTGCGCCGCCTGCCTCGGGCGTGATCGGGGCCCGGGCGTTTCAGTCGCCGTGGCGGACCCACTCCTCGGGGAATGTGGCGTGCATGATCGTGCTCTTGCGGTCGGCGCCCGAGGCCTTGCCGAGGTTGTACGTGTAGGTGAGGTGGATCGCGCCGTCGCGGGCCTGCATCATCGAGGGGTAGTGGAACGACGCGCGGGGCTCGTCCAGCTCCACGTGACGGGTGATGGGCCAGGTGGCGCCCTCGTCGTCGGAGAGCGACACGGCCAGCGAGTGGCGGCCCTTGGGGAGGTCGTTGTAGACCATGGCCCAGGCCCCGCTCGCCAGGCGGGTGGCCTCGATCCCCGCGCCGGGGTTCGGCAGGGCCGTGTCGGCGACCTCGGTCCAGGTGACGCCCTCGTCGGGGGACGTCGACATGCGGATCTTCTGGTGCGGGCCGTTGTCGCGGAAGTAGGCGACGAGCGTGCCGTCGTTCTTGCGGACGATGCTGGGCTGGATCGCGCCGAAGCCGTCGGTCACCTCGCCGGCCTTCCAGGTCTTCCCCTGATCGTCGCTGATCGCCATCAGCGAGAGCGAGAAGGTGTCGCAGTACAGCGGCAGCAGCCAGCGCCCCGAGGGGAGGGCGACCGCGCGGACGCGCGGCATCCAGCCCAGCCGCTGATACAAAAGGTCCGTCGACCGCTTCGAGAACGTCTCCAGTTCCTTCGCGTACTTCGACCGCTGCTCGTCGGTCAGCTTGGCGACCGAGTCGGCCACGGTCCTGGCGAATCGGCCGGCGTCGGGCGTGATGTGCAGGACGTTCGACGCTTCCCAGCGGATCGGCCCCGGCGCGCCCTGCGAGGGGTCGGCGACGGCGTACTTGAGCAGGGCGCCCTCCCAGCGGTGGTCGAGGATCGTCGGCCAGAACATCCAGACCCGGCCGTCGGGCGCCGCGAACAGGGCGGGGTTGCAGTCGGGGTAGCCCGGCGTGTCGGCCGCCTGGAACTGGGGCGACCACGCGTCGGCGCCCTTCGCCAGCCAGGCCGCCTTGATCACGACGTCGTCCGACGTCCGCTCGCCGCTGCCGGAGTACCAGGCCGCGAGCAGGTCGCCGCGGGGCGTTTCGATCACGCATGACGCGTGGTTGTGCTTCGGCTCCTGCCCGAAGATCTCCCGCTTCACCAGCCCCGGCGGCGCGGCCGTCGCGGACGCGGCGAAGAGCCCCATGACCCAGATCCCTGCAAATGCCCTGGTCGATCGCGTCATCGTCGATGCGTCCCCGTTCGAGGCCGAGAGAGGCGGAGTGGCGGCGGCCCCGAGTCTAGCGCGTCGGCCCGGCCGGGGCAAGGATCGAGGGATCCGTCCTCGGCCTCGTCACTCGGTGTAGCAGCAGCCTCGAACTCGGAGATCCGGCGACGGCTTCGATTCGGGTCCGTTCGTCTCCCGCGGGTGATCGCGATTTCGACGCAAGATGTTGTCTTATAAAGGCTTGGTAAGAGTTCGGATTGGCTTCGTTGGCGGGAATTTTTTTTGTTTTCGCAGTTCCCCCGATGCCCTGCCCTCCTGAGAAACGACCAAGCCGGGCGCACCGTCCCTTACCGTCATTGTGGTCCACGATGCGCGGATGGGGACCGATTTCGCGCCGGCGTTTCGCTCAGGGGCTGTTCCCAGGGGTCGGCCGGGTCCCCGGACGACGGCCTGCCCCCCCTCTGGAGGAAGGTAGCCCGAAGGGCCGGATGAGGGGGAGACGAGCACGGCGACCGTCGCCGTAACGTCCGGCCTGCCGGTGGGTTCCAACGGGGGCTCGCGCGGCCTCCCCCTCATCGGACCCCTGCGGGGGCTGCCTTCCCCCGCGAGGGGGGAAGGCGTGGGAACGGGACCGCTCTACGGCCTTCAGGAACACTCTCTCAGCCCGACTCGCGCTCGGCGCGTCGCCAGTGGTCGACGACCTCGCCGCCGTGCTGTTCGGCCCACCGGTGCAGGCCGACGAGGGCCGGCATGAGGGTCCGGCCGAGGTCCGTCAGCCTGTATTCGACGCGCGGGGGAACCTCGGCGAAAATGCGGCGGGCGACCAGGCCCGAGCGCTCCAGCTCGCGGAGGCGTTTGGTCAGCTCCTTCTGCGTGATCGGGGCCGTCTCGCGCTGGAGCTTGCGGAAGCGGATCGGGGCGTCGGCCCTGTGCAGCGCGAACAGGATGTGGATCGTCCACTTGTGGGCGACCAGCTCCATCGCGAAGGCCGCGGGACAGGCCGTCGGCGCGGCGGCCTCCCCCGAGGGCGCGGTCTGCTCGGCCGGGGTCGGGCGGGGCGGGGTCGTCGGCGTCATGGGGTTGGTATCCGATCGGTGCCTACTTGCCAACGGATACCGAAAGTCTAGTCTTAGGGGCGTCGCGGATGAACCCCCCGGCGGTCGGGGTCGCGTCTCGGGCCATCGCTAGGAGCTTCGCATGGCGGTCAAGGTGCAGGTCGTCTTCTACAGCCTTTACACGCACGTCTATCAGCTCGCCCAGGCCGTGGCCGAGGGGGCG